>NZ_JBIAUE010000001.1:108673-749066 GCF_042892615.1 Streptomyces sp. NPDC001750
GGGGGCCCCTGTGCCACCCGCCCCGGGGCCCCGGGCCCCCAATCTGGGGCGGGGGGGGTTGCCCCCCCCCCCCGCGGCCCTTGGCCCCGGGGGGCCCCCCCGCGGGGGGGGGGGGGGCCCCCCGGGGGGCCCCCCCCCCGCCCCGTGCCGTCATGGCCGGTTCACCCGCTCACCGGGCGGGCGGGTTGTTGCCGACGACGTTGTTGGCGCCGTTGTCACCCGGTCGGCCCGGGTCCGGGCCGTCGCCGCCCGGCAGGCCCGGGGTCTCGCTCGCCGGGCTCTCCGGCGACTGGCTCGACGACGGTACGTCGGGCGTCTCGGCGGGCGGCGGCTCCTGCGTCCGGCTCGGGCTCTGCTCCGGCGGGTTGGGGTCCCGGGTCGGCGACTGCGCCGGACTCTCCGGCGCCGACGGCGTGTTCGACGGGGTCTGCCGCACGGTCGACTCGCCCTGTTCGACGTCCTCCAGATCGAACTTCGCGTCGGAGCCGCCGTTCAGCGCGGCCAGCGTGTAGTCCGCCCAGATCTGCGCCGGGAAGCCGCCGCCGTTGGCCCGGCCTGCGTTGGCGGTGCCGGTGAGGCTGACCTGGGCACCGCCCTGCGGGTTCTCGCCGAACAGCGCGACGACCGTGGTGAGCTCGGGGGTGTAGCCCGCGAACAGCGCGGCCTTGTTCTCCTCCGCCGTACCCGTCTTGCCCGCCGCGTCGTAGGCCGTGGTGTTGGCCTCATGACCGGAGCCCTCGTCCACGACGCCCCGCAGGACCGAGGTCACGGTGTCGGCGGACTTGCGGCTGATCGCCTGCTCGCCGATGCCCTCGACCGGCTCGTACGTCCGGCTGCTGTGCTTGGCGGACTTCACGATGAAGGGGTTGACCTTCTTGCCGTGGTTGTCGAGTGTGGCGTAGACGCCCGCCATGTCCCAGGTGGAGGCGTTCATCGTGCCGAGCGTGATGGCGGGGCGCTCGGGGAAGTTCTTGTCGGGCACACCGAGCGCCAGCGCGGTCTTCTTCACCTCCGCCGGGCCGACGTCCACGACCATCTGCGCGAAGACCGAGTTGATCGACTTGTTCATGGCCTTCTGCACGGTGACGTCGCCGTAGCTGACGTCGTCCTCGTTCTGCGGGGCGAACGGGGTGCTGCTGCCCACGACGGGCCGCTTGCTGGTGCCGTCGTACCGGGTGTTGACGCCGATCAGGTCGCCGTTCTGGGTCTTCGCCCCGTTCTCCAGCGCGGAGGCGAACACCAGCGGCTTGAACGTGGAGGCGGGCTGGTAGTCCTGGCGGGTGGCGTTGGACCGGTAGTGCTTGACGTAGTCAACCCCACCGTAGAGGGCGACGACCGCTCCGGACTTCGGGTCGACGGAGGTCGCGCCCGCCTGGACGGTCGCGTCGACCTTGTTGCCCTTGCGGTCGAGCTTGGACTCCAGCCGCTGGTCGACGGCCTTCTCCAGCTCCTTCTGGCGCTTCTTGTCGATGTTGAGGGTGAACGTCCAGCCGCCGGCCTGCCGCACCTCCTCCGTGATGCCCTGCTTGTCGAGCTCCTGGTTGGCGGCCTCGACGAGGTAACCGGTCTGGCCCTCCATGCCGGGGGCGGGCTTGGGCTTCATCGGGACGGGGAACTTCAGGGTGTCGCGCTTCGCCTTGTCGAGCCAGTGCATCTCGACCATGTTGTCGAGCGTGTAGTCCCAGCGCTCCCGGACGAGCTTGCGGCCGGTCGGCGTGGCGGTCGCCCAGTCGTACTGGCTGGGGGCCTGGAGCAGCGAGGCCAGGTAGGCGCCCTGGGCGACGTTCAGATCCTTGGCGTCGACCCCGTAGTACGCCTGGGCCGCGGCTTGGACCCCGCTGGCGCCGCGCCCGTAGAAGGCGGTGTTGATGTACCCGGCGAGGATGTCCTTTTTGCCCATCTTCTGGTCGATCTTGAGAGCGATCACCAGTTCCTGGAGCTTGCGGCTGACCGTCGGCTCCTGCGACAGGTAGTAGTTCTTCACGTACTGCTGGGTGATGGTCGAGCCGCCCTGCTTGCCCTTGCCCATGAGCGTGTTCAGGATGCCGCGCGTGGTGCCCTTCAGGTCGATGCCCTGGTCGTCGTAGAACGTCTTGTTCTCGGCGGCGACGAAGGTGTACTGCACGTCCTTGGGGACCTCGGAGAGATCCACGTTCTGGCGGTTGACCCCGTCGCCGGTACGGGTCAGCAGGCTGCCGTCGCTGTAGCGGTAGACGTTGCTCTGCCGCTCCGCCAGAGCGTTGGCCTTGGGTATGTCCACGTACAGGTAGAGCCCCACGCAGGCACCCATGACCAGCAGGCAGAGCCCGAAGAAGGCGCCCAGCATCTTCCGCCAGGTGAAGAGTCCGCGTATGCCGCCCCTCTTCGGCGCCCGCCGCGCTCCGCGCCGCTGGGCTCGTCGCGCATCCGCTCGACCCATCGCTGTTCCGCTCCTGTTTCTCCGCTCGACCGGACGGTCGGCTCGACTCAGCTAACACCGTCCACACGGACGGAAAGCAAGCGATGCGGACTTTTCCGGACGTGACAATCAGCACGCGCTCTCTAGGGAACCGACTCACGAGAGGCGCCCAGGGTTGCGAAAGCAGAAAATGTGTTATCACATTGATTACACGTTGAATGCCTAGCACACGGGGGGACCCCATGACCGACCGAAGCGCCGGACACACGGTGTCCGCGCCGGCCACCGACCTCGCGCCGGACGCTCCGCAACTGCCCGATCCGCAGGTGAGGGAGGTGACGGCGCACAGCATTCCCGGTGGACTCGGCCTGTTGCTGACCGTGCTGGGGGTGTTCGCCGGTATCGCCCTGGTGATCGTCGGCGTCGTCGTCGGCTCGAACGGGAGCGACGCCGCGGGGGCCCTGGTCATCGTCCTCGGGCTCCTGCTCGCCATCGCCTCGTTCTTCTGCATGACGGGCGTGAAGATGGTCGCACCGGGCGAGGCGAGGGTCATCCAGCTGTTCGGCCGGTACGTCGGCACGATCCGCACCGACGGACTGCGCTGGATCAACCCGCTCACCAGCAGCCAGAAGATCTCCACCCGGGTGCGCAACCACGAGACCGCGGTCCTGAAGGTCAACGACGCCTACGGCAATCCGATCGAGCTCGCCGCGATCGTCGTCTGGAAGGTCGAGGACACCGCGCAGGCGCTGTTCGAGGTCGACGACTTCCTGGAGTTCGTCGCCACCCAGACCGAGGCGGCCGTGCGGCACATCGCGATCGAGTACCCGTACGACGCGCACGAGGAGGACGGCCTCTCGCTGCGGGGCAACGCCGAGGAGATCACCGAGAAGCTGGCCGCGGAGCTCACCGCCCGGGTGCGGGCCGCCGGCGTGCGGATCATCGAGTCGCGCTTCAGCCATCTCGCGTACGCGCCCGAGATCGCCTCCGCGATGCTCCAGCGCCAGCAGGCGGGCGCGGTCGTCGCGGCCCGGCAGCAGATCGTGGAGGGCGCCGTCGGCATGGTCGAGATGGCGCTGACCCGCATCGCCGAACAGGACATCGTCGAGCTGGACTCGGAGCGGAAGGCGGCCATGGTCAGCAATCTGATGGTGGTGCTGTGCGGCGACCGGGCCGCACAGCCGGTCCTCAACACGGGCACCCTCTACCAGTGACGGACGAGACCCCCGGACCTCCGGAGCCCTCGGAGCCGCCCGGCCCTCCGGGACCGGCCGGCTCTCCCGGGCCTCCGGAGCGGTCTTCGACCCCGTCCGGGACCTCCGGCTCCCCGGCACGCCGGACACCGCCGCGGCGCAAGCAGACGCTGCTGCGGCTGGACCCCGCGGTGCACGACGCGCTGGCCCGCTGGGCCTCCGACGAACTGCGCAGCGCGAACGCCCAGATCGAGTTCCTGCTGCGCAAGGCGCTGGCGGAGGCGGGCCGCCTGCCGGGCACGGCCCGCCCGATCCCACGCCGGGGACGCCCGCCCAAGCCCCCGGAGCGGGACTAGGGAGTAGGGCATCGCACCCTGTCGACGACGGGGCCCGGAGCGGACGGAACCCGCTCCGGGCCCCGTCGTCCGCCGTTCCCCCGCCTTCCCTCTCCGCCCCCCGCCTCCACCCGCGTATAAACCCGATGTATACACACCATGTACAGTGCTGGGCATGTCTATCGGCCACACCCTGCTCGGACTTCTGGAGTCCGGCCCCCGCCACGGCTACGACCTCAAGCGCACGTTCGACGAGAAGTTCGGCCACGACCGGCCCCTGCACTACGGCCAGGTCTACTCGACCATGTCCCGGCTGCTGAAGAACGGCCTCGTGGAGGTCGACGGCATCGAGAGCGGCAGCGGACCCGAGCGCAAGCGCTACGCCATCACCGAGGCCGGGATCACCGACGTCGACGCCTGGCTCGCCCGGCCGGAGCAGCCCGAGCCGTACCTCCAGTCGACGCTCTACACCAAGGTCGTCCTGGCCCTGCTCACCGGCCGCAGCGCCGAGGCCCTGCTGGACACCCAGCGGACCGAGCACCTGCGGCTCATGCGCGCCCTCACCGACCGCAAGCGCCGCGGCGACCTCGCCGACCAGCTGATCTGCGACCACGCGCTCTTCCACCTGGAAGCCGATCTGCGCTGGCTCGAACTGACCGCCGTCCGGCTGGACCGGCTGGCCGAGGAGGTCCGGCCGTGACCCCCGACGGTTCCCTGCTCGCCGCCGACGGCCTGTACAAGTCCTACGGCTCCACCCCGGCGCTCGACGGCGCCTCGTTCTCCATCCACCCCGGCGAGGTCGTCGCCGTGATGGGCCCCTCCGGCTCCGGCAAGTCCACCCTGCTGCACTGCCTCGCCGGCATCGTCACCCCCGACCGGGGCACGATCACCTACGCGGGCCGCGAGCTCACCGCGATGTCCGACGCCGAACGCAGCGCCCTGCGCCGCACCGAGTTCGGCTTCGTCTTCCAGTTCGGGCAGCTCGTCCCGGAGCTGACCTGTGTGGAGAACGTCGCCCTGCCGCTCCGGCTGGCCGGCGCCGGGCGCAAGGAGGCCGAGCGCACCGCCCTCCACTGGCTGGAGCGCCTGGAGGTGGACACCGTCGGCGCCAAGCGCCCCGGCGAGGTCTCCGGCGGTCAGGGCCAACGCGTCGCCGTGGCCCGCGCACTGGCCGCCTCCCCCGAGGTGATCTTCGCCGACGAGCCGACCGGCGCCCTGGACTCCCTCAACGGCGAACGGGTCATGGAACTGCTCACCGAGGCGGCCCGGTCCACCAATGTCGCCGTGGTCCTGGTGACCCACGAGGCCCGCGTCGCCGCGTACTCCGACCGCGACGTCACCGTGCGCGACGGGCGGACCCGCGATCTGGAGCACGCCACATGACCCTGCCCGACCGCGGGAAGGCACCGGCCGCGGCCCCGCCCCGGCCCGCCACCACCGCGCCCACCGGCATCGCCGCACTGCTGCGCGACCTCGGCCTCGGCATCCGGTTCGCCGTAGGCGGCGGGCGCGAGGGCTGGGCCCGCACCGTACTGACCGCGCTCGGCGTCGGTCTCGGGGTGGCCCTGCTCCTGACCGCCGCCTCCGCACCGCACCTGCTCCAGGAACGCCACGCGCGCAGCGCCGCCCGCGCCGAGAGCGTCGCCGCCGGCGGCCCCGGCGTCCCGGCCGAGAAGTCGGACACCTCGGTCCTGCGGGTCGGCACGGAGACCGAGTTCCGCGGCCGCGTCGTCGAGGGCTACCTGATGCGCGCGGACGGCGCGCACCCGGTGCTCCCGCCGGGCGTCGCGCGCTTCCCCGGCGCGGACGAGATGGTGGCCTCCCCCGCGCTGAAGAAACTGCTGGACTCCTCGGAGGGCGCCCTCCTCAAGCAACGGCTGCCGTACCGGATCACCGGCACGATCGCCGACCCCGGCCTGGTCTCGCCGGGGGAGTTCTTCTACTACGCGGGCAGCGACACCCTGACCGCCGCCGACGGCGGTCACCGGATGGCCGGTTACGGCGACCCGGGGCTGGGCGAGAATATGCCGCCCGTCCTCATCGTGCTGGTCGTCATGATCTACGTGGTGCTGCTGGTGCCGGTCGCGATCTTCATCGCGACGGCGGTGCGGTTCGGCGGCGACCGCCGCGACCGTCGGCTCGCCGCGCTGCGCCTGGTCGGCACGGACATCCGGATGACCCGCCGGATCGCGGCCGGCGAGGCCCTGTTCGGGGCGCTGCTCGGTCTGCTGACCGGGGCGGCGATCTTCCTTACGGGGCGTCGGCTCGTCGGGTACGTGGAAGTGTGGGACGTCAGCGCCTTCCCGTCCGACCTGGTGCCCGACCCGTTGCTGACGACGCTGGTCGTCGTCGCCGTTCCGGTGGCGGCGGTACTGGTCACGCTGGCCGCCCTGCGCTCGGTGGTGATCGAACCGCTCGGTGTCGTGCGCAACGGCCGCGACCGCGGGCGCCGGCTCTGGTGGCGGCTGTTGGTGCCGGTCGCGGGCCTGGCGGTGCTCGGGCTGACCGGCAAGGTCGACCCGTACACCCCGGTCGATCCGTACCCGATCGCTGGCGGTGCCGTGCTGGTCCTGGTCGGGCTCGCGCTGCTGCTGCCCTGGCTGGTCGGGGCGTGCGTGAACCGGCTGCACGGCGGCCCGGTGCCCTGGCAGCTCGCCACCCGCAGGCTCCAGTTGAGCAGCGGGGCCGCCGCCCGCGCGGTCAGCGGCATCACGGTCGCGGTCGCGGGCGCGGTAGCGCTGCAGATGCTGTTCGCCGCGGTGGGCGACGAGTTCACCGAGATGACCGGACAGGACCCGTCGCGGGCCCAGTTCCACACATTCTCCGAGAAGGTCAGCCCTCGGGCGGCCACCCGGACCATCGAGGAGTTCAGGGCCACCAAGGGAGTGAAGGCCGTCATCGGCAAGGTCGAGGTGTATGTCACCCGGCCCGGCCGGTACGCCGACCACGAGGTCCAGCCGACCACCAGTCTCGTCGTCGGCGACTGCGGGACCCTGCGCGAACTGGCCCGGATCGACTCCTGCGAGGACGGCGACACCTTCGTGGTCCACCCCCGGAACAACAAGAAGATGTCCGACTGGGTCGACCGGACGGCCCGCAAGGGCAAGGAGGTCGAGATCGGCACGGAGCTCGGCCGGAAGGCGACGCGGTGGACCCTGCCCGCCGACTCCCGGACGGTCGTCACCCGCCGCAGCCCGCTGGGGGAGGAATCCATGGGCATCATGGCCACCATCGGCGCACTCGACCCCGGCAAGCTGCCGGGCGCGACGACCAACACGCAGATCCGGGTGGACGAGAGCGTCGAGGACGTCGCGGAGCACGTACGGAACACGGCGGCCAGGATCGACCCCGCGATGAGGGTCACGACCCTGACGTCGGTGGCCCGCGACAAGAAGTACGCCAGTGTGCAGCGCGGTCTCCAGGTCGGCGCGACCCTGACCCTGCTGCTGATCGCCGCCGCGATGCTGGTCTCGCAGCTGGAGCAGCTGCGGGAGCGCAAGCGCCTGCTGTCGGTGCTGGTCGCCTTCGGCACCCGCCGCACGACGCTCGCCTGGTCGGTCCTCTGGCAGACGGCCGTCCCCGTGCTCATCGGTGTCACGGTCGCGGTCGCGGGCGGCGTCGGTCTGGGCGCCGTGCTGGTCCGCATGATCGGCATGCGGGTGACCGACTGGTGGCTGTTCCTGCCGCTGGCGGGGGCGGGCGCGGGACTCGTCCTGCTCGTCACCCTGCTGTCGCTGCCGCCGCTGTGGCGCATGATGCGGCCGGACGGCCTGCGTACGGAGTGACGGCGTCCGCCCCGCGCCGTGAGGGGTGCGGCCGCCCGGCCGCCGGGGCGCGGTTCCCGGTCCTCCGGGGAGCCGCGCCCCTTCTCCGCACGGCCGTCCCCGCACGACAGCTCTGCCGCACGACAGCTCTGCCGTACGACTGCTCTCCCGCACGACCGCCCCGTACGGCAGCTCTCTCGTGACGACCGCTCTCCGTGCGGCTACGTCCCCGCCGTCACCCGCACCGGAAGCGTCCGCATCGCCTCGCGCAGCGCGACCGCGAACTCCTCGAACTCCTCGTGCCGCGCGGCGCCCGTACGCATCCCCAGCGCCACCCGGCGCGAGGGCGCGGGCTCCGCGAAGTACCCGGTGGCCAGCGCGTCGTTGCGGCCGGTCTCGACCGTCACCGCGGTACGCGGCAGCAGCGTCACCCCGAGGCCGCCAGCCACCAGCTGCACCAGCGTGGAGAGCCCGGCCGCGGACGTGGTGCCCGCCGCGCCCGCCGCGCGCCCCGCCTCCCGGCATATGTCGAGCGCCTGGTCACGCAGGCAGTGCCCCTCGTCGAGCAGCAGCAGCGGCAGCTCGCGCAGCGCCTCGCGCGGAATGTCGGCGCGTCCGCCCAACCAGTGGTCCCGCTCCGTGACCAGCACGAAGTCCTCGTCGAAGAGCGGGAGTTCGCTCACCCCCGGCACCCCGAGCGGCACGGCGAGCAGCAGCAGATCCAGCCGGCCGGCGGCCAGCCCCTCCAACAGCGAGGAGGTCTGCTCCTCGTGCACCTGGAGGTCGAGTTCCGGATAGCGGTCGTGGACCAGGCGCAGCACGGTCGGCAGCAGATACGGGGCGACGGTGGGGATCACGCCGAGCCTGAGCACTCCGGTGAAGGGGGCCCGGACCGCCTCGGCCTCCTCCATCAGCTCGCCGACCGCGTCCAGCACCGCCCGCGCCCGGACCGCGAGCCGCTCCCCCGCCGACGAGAGCAGTACCTTGCGCGTCGTACGCTCGATGAGCTGCACGCCCAGCGCGTCCTCCAGCGCCGACACGGCCCCGGAGAGCGCCGGCTGGCTCATCCCGATGGCCGCCGCGGCGTCCCTGAAGTGCAGATGCTCCGCGACGGCCGTGAAGGCCCGCAGCTGTGACAGGCTGGGCTGCTTCGTCCGGTGCCCCTGGCCGCCGTGATTACCTCGCGCCACTGATAGGCACCTCCGATCATCACGACCGATTGTAGCTATTTCCGCTATCAATGCACTCTGTGCCAAGGTGGTGATCGTCCAACCCTCAGGAACTCCCCCGACCCGGGAGTTCCACGCTGCAAGGAGAGCGCGTGCTCACTGTCGGTGACAAGTTCCCCGAGTTCGACCTGACCGCCTGTGTCTCGCTGGAGAAGGGCAAGGAGTTCGAGCAGATCAACCACAAGACCTACGAGGGCAAGTGGAAGATCGTCTTCGCGTGGCCGAAGGACTTCACCTTCGTGTGCCCCACCGAGATCGCCGCCTTTGGCAAGCTGAACGACGAGTTCGCCGACCGTGACGCCCAGGTCCTCGGCTTCTCCGGTGACTCCGAGTTCGTGCACCACGCCTGGCGCAAGGACCACCCGGACCTGACCGACCTGCCCTTCCCGATGCTGGCCGACTCGAAGCACGAGCTCATGCGCGCGCTCGGCATCGAGGGCGAGGACGGCTTCGCCCAGCGCGCCGTCTTCATCGTCGACCAGAACAACGAGATCCAGTTCACGATGGTGACCGCCGGTTCCGTGGGCCGTAACCCCAAGGAGGTCCTGCGGGTCCTCGACGCGCTGCAGACCGACGAGCTGTGCCCGTGCAACTGGTCCAAGGGCGACGACACCCTCGACCCGGTCGCGCTCCTCGCGGGCGAGTGAGCTGACAGCACCATGGCACTCGACGAACTGAAGGCCGCCGTCCCGGACTTCGCCAAGGACCTGAAGCTGAACCTCGGTTCGGTCATCGGGAACAGCGGTCTCCCGCAGCAGCAGCTGTGGGGCACCGTCCTCGCCTGCGCGATCGCCTCGCGCTCGCCGAGGGTGCTGCGCGAGCTGGAGCCGGAGGCGAAGGCCAACCTCTCCGCGGAGGCGTACTCCGCCGCGAAGTCGGCCGCCGCCATCATGGCGATGAACAACGTCTTCTACCGGACCCGGCACCTGCTGTCGGACCCCGAGTACGGGACGCTGCGCGCGGGTCTGCGGATGAACGTCATCGGCAACCCCGGTGTGGAGAAGACCGACTTCGAACTGTGGTCGCTCGCCGTCTCCGCGATCAACGGCTGCGGCCAGTGCCTGGACTCCCACGAGCAGGTGCTGCGCAAGGCCGGCGTGGACCGTGAGACGATCCAGGAAGCCTTCAAGATCGCTGCGGTGATCCAGGCGGTCGGCGTGACCCTCGATGCCGAGGCTGTGCTCGCCGAGTAGGACCGGCACCGCCCCTGGCACGGGAAGAGCCCCGAGGACGACCGACCGTCCCCGGGGCTCTTCCCGTGCGTCCCGCGCCGCTTCTCCTGCTGCCCCGCTTCCCGCTTCGCGTTTCCCGCAAGAGGCTCCCCGGCACCGGTCGCCGCCGGTCACGGCCCGTCGGCGCCGTGCTTCCCGCCACCGCCGTTCCCGGCGTCGCCGTCCCGGCCCTCGGGCGGTGAGCCCGGCGCGGGTGTGGGAGCGATGTCCAGCGCGGTCGCCCCGCGCGGCGGCGGGGAGTGCCGCAGCGCCTCCTCCTGCCCGTAGGCGCGCAGATAGCCGACCACCGTGTTGGTGACCGCGACCAGCGGCACCGCGACGACCGCTCCCCCGATGCCCGCGACCATGCCGCCGGCCGCGACGGACAGGACGACGGCGAGCGGATGCACGCGCACCGCGCGCCCCAGGATGAACGGCTGCAGTACGTGGCCCTCGATCTGTTGCACCGCGAGCACCACGGCCAGCACCATCAGCGCCGTGAACACGCCCTCGGTGACCAGCGCCACGACCACCGCGAGCGCCCCGGAGATCACCGCGCCGACCAGCGGAATGAAGGCGAAGAGGAAGATGAACACGGCGATCGGCACCGCCATCGGCACATTGAGGAACCAGATCCCCAGTCCGATGAAGATCGCGTCGATCATCGCCACTATCACCGTGCCCCGCACATAGGCGGTCAGCGTCCGCCAGGCCCGCGGCCCGGCCCCGGCGAAGCCCGGACGGGCCTGGGCGGGCACCAGCTTGAGCACCCACTGCCAGATGCGCTTCCCGTCGTACAGCAGGAAGAGCGTCGAGAACATCGCCAGCAGCGTCCCGGTCAGGAACTCCACCATCACGGTGACGCCCTGCAGCCCGGCGGAGGTGATCTCCTCGGTGTTGGTGCCGATGGTGTCGCTGAGGTTCTTCGCGACATCGTTGATCTGCTGCTCGGTGACGTGGAAGGGGCTGTCGAGCAGCCAGTGCTTCAGTTCCTCGATCCCCGCCCGCACCTTGTCGGAGAGGGTGTCGAGGTTGTCCATCACCTGCCAGACCACGAACCAGCCGACCAGGCCGATGATGACGAAGCCCAGGACCGCGGTGACCGCGGTGGCGAGACCACGCGGCAGCCCGCGCCGCTTCAGCCAGGCGACGGTGGGCTGGAGCATCGCGGTGACGAGCAGCGCGGCGACGAACGCCAGCACCACCAGCTGCACGGTGCTGATGACCTTCGCCAGCACCCAGAGCGTGCCCGCCAGGACGAGCAGCCGCCAGCCCGCCTCGGCGGCGACCCGCATGCTCCAGGGGATCGCCGCGACCGGATCGGGCCGGGCGGCGACCGACGGGGCGTACGTGGGAGGGGGCGGCACATGGTCGGCGGGTTCGCGCCGGACCGCGTCGTCCGGTACGAACGTGCTCGTCATCGGCGGCCCGACCGGCGCGCCCTCGTCAGCCATGGCAGCCCCGCCCCCCTCGGCCCCGGCCGTGCGCCGTTCCAGCCGCTCGCCCAGTACGGTCAGTTCCGTGCCAAGGCGGCCGAGCCACCCCGGAAGTCTCGACATGATCGTTTCTCTTCCCCCGCTCCCTCTCCCCGCCACGCGCCACGCGCCGCGCTCCCGCGCCCGCCCGGCCGTCCGGACCCGACCGTACACGCGCGAAGCCCCTCACCGTAGGACAGTGAGGGGCTTCGGAAGGTTGAGATCCCGGTACCGGAACTCAGTACCAGTGGTTGGCCTGCCAGAACGACCAGGCGCCGCAGGGACTGCCGTAGCGGCCGTCCATGTAGCTGAGACCCCACTTGATCTGGGTGGCCGGGTTGGTCTGCCAGTCGGCACCGGCGGAGGACATCTTCGAGCCGGGCAGCGCCTGCACGAGACCGTAGGCGCCGGAGGACGGGTTGCTCGCCCGGTAGTTCCAGGTGGACTCGTGGTTCACGATGTTGCTGAAGCACTGGAACTGGTCGGCGGGCACGATCTGCCGCGCGATCGCCTGGACCTGGGCCACGGTGTACGAGCTCTGCTGGGCGAACGTGGCCGTGCTGCGCACCTCGGAACGGCTGGCGCGCTCGGCTTCCTTCGCCTTCTTCGCCTGGCGTTCCTGCTCCAGCTTCGCCTCGGCCGCCTGCTTCTTCGTCTTGGCGTCCTTGGCGGCCTGGATACGGGCCGCTTCCTCTGCGGACTTCTTCGCCGCCGCGTCGGCCGCGGACGCCTGGGCGTCGGCCTGCTGCGTGAGCGAGGCGGTCTGCACCTGGGCCTGCTGACCGGCGGGGATGTCTGCGAGCAGCGTGGTGTCGGCTGCGGTCGCCTCGAAGTTGTTGTCGTCGGCAGCGGGAGTGCTGCCCGAGGCAACGCCTACGACGGCGCCGACGGTGGTGACCGCGGTGGCCGATGCCACTGCGAACCCCCGGACCGAGATCCGGCTCACACGGTTTCCTTCCAGCACCGCCCGCTTAGGTGACCTCGCGGGCGCAATCGTGCCCCTGACACTGGCCTCCCTACTGCTTGGGTCACGGGAGGCACGGGCCCGGTGGGCGCCCCCGGAGGGGGAGCGCCGCGTGGTACTCGCGGGCGGCATACGGCGGACGGTTGTTGAGTTGTGTGGTGCATGGCACCTCTGGAGGTGCGGGTGTGCCGTATGCGGGGCCTGACGGAAGCAAGACTCTGCCGGAACGTCACGCCAGGAAGCAATTCTCCGTTGCGTGGGAAAGCTCACACCTCGTTTGGAGCAAGTGATTTACGGAAAAGCCACCGCAGCGCGATGCCGCCCGGCTAAGCTGCTGCGCTCGCCGGGCGGCACCAACGGTCGTATCCCGTATCAGATCTGGCCTTCCTCCAGCATTTCGGTCACCAGTGCGGCGATCGGGGAGCGCTCGGAACGGGTGAGCGTGACGTGCGCGAAGAGCGGATGTCCCTTCAGCTTCTCGACCACGGCGACGACTCCGTCGTACCGGCCGACCCTCAGGTTGTCCCGCTGGGCCACGTCGTGCGTGAGGACCACGCGGGAATTCGACCCGATCCGCGACAACACAGTCAAAAGGACGTTCCGTTCGAGGGACTGCGCCTCGTCGACGATCACGAAGGAGTCATGCAGCGAGCGGCCCCGGATGTGGGTGAGCGGCAGGATCTCCAGCATCCCCCGCCCCAGCACCTCCTCGATCACCTCGCGCCCTGCGACCGCGGACAGGGTGTCGAAGACGGCCTGCGCCCAGGGACTCATCTTCTCGGCCTCGGTGCCGGGGAGATAGCCCAGTTCCTGCCCGCCGACCGCGTACAGCGGGCGGAAGACCATCACCTTCCGGTGCTGCCTGCGTTCCAGCACGGCTTCGAGACCGGCGCAGAGCGCCAGCGCCGACTTGCCGGTGCCGGCCCGGCCGCCCAGCGACACGATGCCGACGTCCTGGTCGAGGAGGAGGTCGAGCGCGATGCGCTGCTCGGCGCTGCGGCCGTGGATGCCGAAGACCTCGCGGTCGCCGCGCACCAGGCGGATGTTCCCGTCGGCGGTGACCCGGCCGAGGGCCTTGCCGCGCTCGGACTGGAGGACCAGCCCGGTGTGCACCGGCAGGTCCGCCGCCTCGGGGACGTACAGCGTCTCCTCCCCATAGAGCAGGTCCACCTGCTCGGCGGCCAAGGGCAGTTCCGACATGCCCGTCCAGCCCGAGTCGGTGATGGCCAGCTCGGCACGGTACTCCTCGGCGAGGAGCCCGACCGAGGACGCCTTGATGCGCAGCGGCAGGTCCTTCGACACGACCGTGACGTCGTACCCCTCGGCCTGGAGGTTGCGCGCGACCGCGAGGATCCGTGAGTCGTTGTCACCCAACCGGTAGCCGGCGGGCAGCACGCCGGGGTCGGAGTGGTTGAGCTCGACGCGCAGCGTCCCGCCCAGGTCCCCCAGCGGGAGGGGGTCGTCCAGGCGGCCGTACCGGGTCCGCATGTCGTCCAGCCGGCGCAGGGCCTGCCGGGCGAAGTACCCCAGCTCCGGGTGGTGCCTCTTGGCCTCCAGTTCCGTGACCACCACGATCGGGAGCACGACCTCGTGCTCGTCGAACCGGGCCATGGCGTTGGGATCGGCCAGCAGGACGCTGGTGTCGAGAACGTAGGTGCGCCTGTCGGACATGCGGCGCTTTGTGCTGGTCACCACGGAAGGACGTACCCCCTCGGACGAGGTTGGGGTGGACGGCGTCGCGGAACATCCCTAGGGGAGAGGACGGACCGGGCTGCGGCCCCGATGCACGGGCCGAGCACCGGCCCTCCGTGTCGGACGCACTGTGTACGGTCCTTCGTGTGCAAAGGGCCTCCCGGGCGAGCGGACTCCATGCCGCTCACTTGGACACGACGTCCGCCTTGCCTGCGACCGGACGTCGACCTGCCAGAGGTATTCCCTCGAACACGCGAAGCCATGCCGCGTCGTGGGCGCGGGCGGGCCGGGTGAGGTGTCCCGGGCATGTGACGGCCCGGTTGTGCGGTGCCGCTGTCCGGGGCATATGACGTTCCGGCAGGTGGTGTCTCCGCGAATGCTGTCCCGCGGATGCTGTCCCCCGCTCGGGTGGCGTCCTTGCAGGGTGCCGTTCCCCGCGGGCGGTGTTCCGGGGGCGGCGGTGCCCCGCGCCGTGCGGTGTCAGCCGCCGAAGCGGCGGTGGCGGGCCGCGTAGTCGCGCAGGGCGCGCAGGAAGTCGACGCGGCGGAAGGCCGGCCAGAAGACCTCGCAGAAGTAGTACTCGGAGTGGGCGCTCTGCCAGAGCATGAAGCCGGACAGCCGCTGCTCGCCGCTGGTGCGGATGACCAGGTCGGGGTCGGGCTGGCCCCGGGTGTAGAGGTGCTCGGAGATCAGGTCGGTGGAGACGATCTCCGCGAGCTCCTCGAAGGAGGTGCCCTTGTCCGAGTGCTCCAGCAGCAGCGAGCGGACCGCGTCCGCGATCTCCTGGCGCCCGCCGTAGCCGACGGCGACGTTGACCAGTATTCCGTCGACTCCGAGGGTGGCCTGTTCGGCCTCCTTGAGCACGGTCTGGGTGTGCGCGGGCAGCAGGTCGAGCGTGCCGACGTGGTGGACGCGCCAGCGGCCGTCCGCGGCGAGGTCGCGCACGGTGTTCTCGATGATGCGAAGGAGCGGGGTCAGCTCGGACTCGGGCCGGTCGAAGTTGTCCGTGGACAGGAGCCAGAGAGTGACGACCTCCACATCGGTCTCGCTGCACCAGCCGAGCAGTTCCTGGATCTTGTCGGCCCCGGCCTGGTGCCCCTGCGCGGCCGTGCCGCCGGACGCCTTCGCCCAGCGCCGGTTGCCGTCGAGGATGACGCCGATGTGCTTGGGCACCTGGGTGTGGTCGAGGCGGGCCTCCACCCGGCGCGCATAGAGCCTGTACACCAGGTCGCGCAAGTTCACTGAGTTCACCTCTCGGTTCCATGCGGGCCCGCCCGCCCCGTCGACCGGGGTCCGAGGTGGCCTCTCTGGGGATCGCCGCACCGCCCCGCAAAGTCCATCGCTCCGCGCGTGCCCTCGCTGTCCCCGGGACCGCAACATTACTGCGCGGGCGGCAGACCGGCCCAACCCGGCCTGTCACAAGTCCGTGATAAGGAGGGAAACGTGACTGATTCTCCTCTCTTCTACCGGGCTGCCGGTTCGCGCTACGAATCCATGGAATACCGCCGCACCGGACGCAGCGGGCTCAAGCTCCCCGCCGTCTCCCTCGGCCTCTGGCACAACTTCGGCGACGACCGCACGCTCGACTCCCAGCGTGCGATCCTGCGCCGCGCCTTCGATCTCGGTGTGACCCACTTCGACCTGGCGAACAACTACGGGCCTCCGCCGGGCTCCGCCGAGCTCAACTTCGGCAAGATATTCCGGCAGGACTTCGCCCCGTACCGGGACGAGCTGATCGTCTCCACCAAGGCCGGTTACGAGATGCACCCCGGCCCGTACGGGGAGTGGGGATCCCGCAAGTACCTGCTGTCGTCGCTGGATGCCTCGCTGCGACGGACGGGGCTCGACTACGTCGACATCTTCTACTCGCACCGCTTCGACCCGGACACCCCGCTGGAGGAGACGATGGGGGCGCTGGCCTCCGCGGTCCGGCAGGGCAAGGCCCTGTACGTGGGTGTGTCCTCGTACGACGCGGAGCAGACCGCCGAGGCCGCCCGGCTGCTGAGGGAGATGGGCGTACCGGCCCTGATCCATCAGCCGTCCTACTCGTTGATCAACCGCTGGATCGAGGACGACGGGCTGCTCGACACCCTGGAGGCGGCCGGCATGGGCTGCATCTCCTTCGTGCCGCTGGCCCAGGGCCTGCTCACGGACAAGTACCTGGCGGGCATCCCGGAGGGCTCGCGCGCCACCCAGGGCAAGTCGCTGGACCCCGGGCTGCTCTCCCAGGAGGTGGTCCGCCGGTTGAACGGGCTGAACGACATCGCGGCCCGGCGCGGCCAGTCGCTGGCCCAGCTGGCGCTGAACTGGGTGCTGCGGGACGGCCGCATGACCTCGGCGCTGATCGGCGCGTCGAATGTGCGACAGCTGGAGGAGAACGTCGCGGCGCTCGCCGGTCCGCCGCTGTCCGCCGAGGAGCTGCGGGAGATCGACACCTTCGCCGTGGACACCGAGGGCACCAACATCTGGGCCGGGCGCGGCTGACGGACGAGGCCGGGGACGGGGAGAGGGAGATGCCCGGTCCCGGCCCCGGTCCCGCGCGGGGCCGGGGCCGGAGCCGGGGACGGGACGGAGTTCGGGAGGCGGATGGCCTTCGGGGTGCGGCCTTGACGATCCGCGTTGACGGCCCCGGCCGGACGGGCGCCCTCCTCCGGACCGGCGAGCGGTCTTCCTCCGGCTGGCGGACGGTCTTCCCCAGGACGGGGCGGCGCGGAGGGCCGTGGCACAGGGCTCGGCGCGGATACGGCGCCTGGACACCGGGCCCGGATCCGGCGCACAAAAAACGGGCCGGTCCGTGGGGGGGGTTACGGACCGGCCCGAGGGGGGGTTTCCACCATAACCCTTCGTAAGTGGTGCTGCGTGCCACGCCACTCCACAATTACTCTGCGAACTTGCGGGACTCCGGTGCGCTCCCGGCCCCGGAGCGGCGCGCCACGGGGCCGGAAGGGCTCAGAGCCCGTCGGGCGACCTCTGACCGGGCGGCCACGCCCTGGCACGCACGCTTCCGGCGTTGCCGGAATGCCCTCGTAGCTCCACTAAAAAGACATCCCGGCGTCTTGGAATGGCACGCACCATGCCGCGTCCGCTTTCCGATCGAAGGTCACCCGACAGGCTCTCAGGCGGTGGCCGGTGCGCCGCGGTGGTCGCGGGTGAAACGGACCGCCAGGGTCTCGCCGCCGATGACGACGAAACGCCCGTCCTCGCACCGGATGACGGCCTCGCGCACCTCGCCCCGCTCGTCCCTGCGTTCCTCGGTACGGGTGACGGTCCAGCCGCCCTCGGGGGGCCGCGGCAGGTTCGGCACGGCGGCGAACTCCCACTGCCCGGACGGCACGCACCAGGTGGGCAGCCGCGGCCACGAACCGGGGCCGACCCGCAGGGTCCAGTCGGAGGCGCAGGTCAGCAGCACCGATTGCCCGTCGGCCAGCAGGAACTCGACGGCCTCGGGCTCCCCCATCAGACCCTCCGGCCGGTAGCGGACGCCGTACACCCCGACGATGCGCGCACCCCTGAGCCAGTCCGCCCTGCCCTGCCGCGGCACCCGCGGCGCTCCCCGTTCGTCGCCCGTCCTCATGGCCAGTTCCCTCCCACGTACTCTCCGTACAGGGTCGCACCCCTGTCCGTGAGCAGAGGCCGCGGCCTACCCGGGTTTGCGGGCCTCGATCAGGAACCGCGTGGTGTGGGCGACGAACGGACCCTCGGTCTCGATCCGGTGGTGCAGTTCGGCGAGTCGCGGGCGGTACTCCTCGACGGTGAAGCCCGGCACCATCCAGATCACCTTCCGCAGGAAGTAGACGACGGCGCCGATGTCGAAGAACTCGGTACGCAGCTCCTCCATCCGCAGATCGACGACGTCGAGCCCGGCCGCCTCGGCCTCGGCCCGGGCCCGTTCCGGGTCGCGGGCGCCGCGCACCTCGGGCGGCTGCGGGCCGAGGAAGTACTCGACCAGTTCGAAGACGCTGGCCGGGCCGACCTGCTGCGAGAAGTACGTGCCCCCGGGCACGAGCACCCGTGCGATCTCCGGCCACCAGGTGGTCACCGGATGCCGGCTGACCACCAGGTCGAAGGCGCCGTCCCCGAACGGCAGCGGCGGCTCGTCCGGGTCGGCGACCACGGCCACGCCGAGCGGGTGCAGCAGGGCGGTGGCGCGGGCGACGTTCGGCGGCCACGCCTCGGTGGCCACGACGAGGGGCGGCAGCCTCGGTACGGAGGCGAGGACCTCGCCCCCGCCGGTCTGGATGTCGAGCGCCGCCCCGGCGCGGCCCATCCGGTCGGCCATGGCGCGGGCGTAGCCCCAGGAGGGGCGCTGTTCGGTGGCCCGGCCGTCGAGCCAGGAGAAGTCCCAGCCGTCGACGGGGACGGCGGCCGCCTCGGCGACGAGGGCGTCGAAACGCGCGCGTTCCGCCGCCGTTCGCGCCCCTGTCACCCCTGTCGCCGTTGCCGCCGCTCCCGTCGCTTCTGCTCCCGGTCCTGGCTCTGGTCGTGGCGCTTCTGCGGGTGTCCCGGACATACGGGGATCGTGCCAGCCGGGGCACGACGGGCGCCACCGCGATTCGGCGGGCTGGGTCAGGCGGCCAGGCCGCCGAGAAGGATGCCGACCAGCGCGCCCGTGATCATGAAGGGGCCGAACGGGATGCCCGTCTTGCGCCCGGCCCGCTTCAGGACCATCAGCCCGAACCCGTACACCGCGCCGAGCAGGAAGCCCGCGAACCCGCCGACGAACAGGACCGTCCAGCCGTACCAGCCGAGGGCCACGCCCAGGGACAGGGCGAGCTTGACGTCCCCGAAGCCCATTCCGTTGGGGTTGATCAGGAAGAGCAGGAAGTAGAAGCCGCCGAGAGCCGCCCCGCCGAGGAGGCCGGACACCCAGTTCCCGGCGTGCGCCGGAAGCAGCGCGGCGACGCCGAGCAGCGCGGTGACCGCTCCGGCGGCGGGCAGGGTCAGCTGGTCGGGGAGCCGGTGGACCCGGCGGTCGATGGCCGCGAGGAGCACGCCGACGGGAGCCAGCAGCAGCCACACGGCGAGTTCGGGGCGGGGGCCGACGGCCGCCGCGAGGACGGCGCAGGCGAGGGCGGTGACCAGGGGCACGAGCACACCGGGCGCGTAACGGACGGCCCGCACGGCGTCCGCGTCACCCGGCGCGTCGCCCGGGTCCGGGGCCGGATCCGGATCCGCGTCCTTCGGCCCGGCGGCCGTATCCCCCGCAGCACCGACCGGCTCGCCCGTGCCGCCGCCCTCGGCTCCGGACCCGGCGGCCGTGGCGGTCGTCACCGGCACCGCCTCCGCGCAGGCGGCACACCGCGCGGAGCCGAGCCAGCCGCCGAGAGCCCCGGTCAGGGCGTGGCCCTCGGGGCAGGTGTCGCGCCAGGTCTCCTCCGGTTCGACGGAGAACCGGTAGGCGGCGCGCGGGACCAGCAGCCCCGACGCCGCTCCCCAGAGTGCGGCGAGCGCTGTCAGCATGGCGTACACGTTGCCGACCCTAGGCGGGCGCCGGACACGGGTCATGGGTCCTGGGGCCCACCTCGTACCGTTCCGGACCCAGCGGCCGTCACCGGACGCTACCGTCGTGGCCATGGCTCAATGGCGCAATGGCAACGGCACGTTGACGGTCACCGACGCACGGGAGGGGCAGGGGCCAAGAGCACTGGAGACACCGGAGGCACCGGAGGCACCGGCGATACCGCTGCGGATCGCGGCCACGTACCGGACCAGGAGCCGGGGGCTGCTCGGACAGGACGGGATCGACGGCGCCCTGCTGATCACCCCGTGCGGGAGCGTGCACACCTTCGGGATGCGGTTCACCATCGATGTCGCGTACGTGGACCGGAAGTTCAACGTGATCGCTGTCCGCACGATGAAGCCGGGACGGCTCGGGCTGCCCCGGCTGCGGGCCCGGCACGTGATCGAGTCGGAGGCGGGGGCGATGGAGGCGTGGGGGCTGCGGCCGGGGACGCGGGTGAGCATCGTCCAGGAGGAGACGGACCGGGTGCGTTAGACCGCGTCTTCCCGCCGTCGACGTCTTCGAGGTGCCGTCGGCGCCGCACGGCGGGCGCGGTTCGAAGACGGTGCCCGGCCGTGCGCGGACGGTGATGGGCAGGTGCCGGACGGAGGGCGACGGGCACGCACCGGGGCGCAGCAGCCGCGCACGGATGGGGCGGGTACGCGCCCGGCCGCCCTATGACCGCAGCTTGGTACGGGAGCGCGGCAGCGCCGGGGCGATCGACCACAGGACCTCGGCCTCGTCCCCGCCCGGGTTGTCCCAGGCGTGGGCGGCACGCGCCGAGAACGTCGTCGAGTCCCCCGCCTCCAGGAACCTGGGCTCGCCGTCCACCGTCAGCCGCAGCGTGCCCCGTACCAGATAGGCGAAGACCGTCTCGGCCTCCAGGCTGTACGCGCCGCCCGAGCCGCCGCCGGGGCTCAGGATCGTCCGCATGACCTGGACGTGCCGCTCCTCGGCGGGCGTGAGGAGGAACTCCTCGATGCCGTGCCCGCCCATCTCCAGCCTGGCGCCCCGGCCGCTCTTGACGACATCCTGGTCCGGATAGTCGAAGAGCGTGGCGATGCCCGTGCCCAGCGCCTCGCAGATGCGGATCAGGGTGGGCACGGAGACCGAGGTCTTGCCGCGCTCGGCGAGGCTGACGAAGCCCTTGGTGACGCCCGCCGCCTCGGCGATCTGAGCGAGCGTCAGCCGCTGCGCCAGGCGGAGCTCGCGCAGCCGCGGACCGATCGTGGACATGTGGCTGTCAGGGGCTGCGGACATGGCGGACACGCTACCTGGCGGTGGGGTCACGGGGAGTGGCCGGGGACGAACACATATCGGAGCACATGTCGGAAGGGTCTTTACCCGTCGAGTTTAGTGCTGTAAAACTCTGACGAAAGTTTAATGGCGCTAAACAAGGCGCCCCGGTGGCCGTCCCGTCTCCCGTGACGCCCGCCCTCCCCCTCCCCCCTGCTTGTCCCGCACCACCCGAGGAGTAGCCCATGAGCTCCCCGTCCTCCCAGAAGAACACCGCACGCACCGTACGCGGCGTCGTCTTCCGCTCACCCGGGCAGGAGGTGACCGTCACCGACGTCACCCTGGCCCCGCCCGGCCCCGGAGAGGTCGAGGTCGCCGTCGCCGCGGCCGGCGTCTGCCACTCCGATCTGCACGTCATCCGCGGCGAGTGGGACCACCCCGTCCCCGTCGTGCTGGGGCACGAGGGCTCGGGCGTGGTCACCTCGGTCGGCGAGGGCGTCACCAGCCTCGAACCGGGCGACCACGTCGTGCTCTCCTGGGTCCCGTCCTGCGGCACCTGCCGATTCTGTGTCTCCGGACGCCCGGCCGCGTGCAGCCTGGTCGCCGAGGTCGTCGCGCCCGGCGGGGTGCTGTACGACGGCACCAGCCGGCTCTCGATCGACGGCGAGCCGGCCCACCACTACCTCGGCGTCTCCTCGTTCGCCGAGCGGGTCGTCGTCCCCGCCTCCGGTGCGATCAAGGTGCGCGAGGACGCGCCGCTCGACGTGATCGCGCTGGTCGGCTGCGCCATCGCCACCGGTGTCGGCGCGGTGCGCAACACCGCGGGCGTCGAGCCGGGGGCCACGGTCGCCGTCATCGGGTGCGGCGGTGTCGGGCTGTCCTGCGTGCAGGGCGCCCGGCTGGCGAAGGCCGGCCGGATCGTCGCCGTCGACGTCGTACCGGAAAAGCTGGAGCTGGCACGTAGGCTCGGTGCAACGGACGCGGTCGACGCGCGGGACGGCGATGTCGTCGAGGCACTGCGGGCCCTGGTCCCGGAGGGCCTGGACTACGTGTTCGACGCCATCGGCAAGATCGAGACCACCGAGCAGTCCATCGCGGCCCTCGGGCAGGGCGGCGCCGCCGTGATCGTCGGCCTGCCGCCGGCCGGCCGCACCGCGCGCTTCGACCCGCTCGCGCTCGCCGAGGCCGACCAGCGCATCCTCGGTTCCAACTACGGCTCGGTCGACGCCGCCCGTGACATCCCGGCCCTGGTGGACCTCGTGGTGTCCGGCGACCTCGACGTGGAGTCGATGATCTCGGCCCGCCGTCCGCTGGACGAGGCGGGCGACGCCCTGGCCGACCTCGCCTCGGGCCACGCCCTGCGCCAGCTGCTGATGATGGAGACGGAGAAGGAGGAGAACCGCAGATGAGCACCGCCGAACAGCAGACCGGGCAGCAGCCCGGTCCCCGGACCGGATCGCAGTCCGCGCACCAGCAGGCCGACGGGCTGGCCCACCGCTCCGTCTCCACGTTCGAGGTCGGCGCGCAGAGCGTCGCGAACGTCGCGCCCAGCGCCGTCATCGCGTTCGCGCCCGCCAGCATGGCGGCGTCCGCGGGCAACGGCGCCTGGTTCTCGTTCTTCCTGGCCATGGCCGCCGTCCTGGCCATCGCGTACTGCATCTGCGTCTTCGCCCGCAGGCGCGCCGGGGTGGGTTCGCTGTACGCGTTCTCCCGGCTCTCGCTCGGGGCGCCCGGATCCTTCGTGACCGGATGGGCGCTGCTCATCGGGGCGGTGTGCATCGGCTCGGGCTCCCTCGCGGGCGCCGGGTACTACACGGCGCGCGCCCTCGACCAGATCGGCATCGGCCTGTTCACCGGGGTCACCGGCCAGATCCTGCTCGACGTGCTGCTGGCCGCCGTCGCCGTGCGGCTGACGATCGCCAGTGTGCGGACGGCAGCGCGGGTCGCCTCCGTGCTGGAGGTCGTGTCGATCGTCCTCATCGTCGTCGTCCTGCTCCCCGCCTTCTTCAAGAGCGGGAACGTCATCGACACCGACCAGCTGAGCCTGAGCGGCTCCACCCTCGACGGGATCGTCTTCGCCGTGGTGCTGGGCGTGCTCGGCTTCGTCGGCTTCGAGGGCGCCGCCTCGCTCGGCGCCGAGGCCACCGACCCGTACAAGGCGATTCCCCGCTCCGTGATGGGCAGCGCGGTGCTGGCCGGCGTGCTCTACATGTTCGCGACGTACGCGCAGGTCGCCGGGTTCGGCGGCGCGGACGCGCTGGGGAAGAGCTCCGACCCGATGGACGAGCTGGCGGAGATGTCCGGTCTCGGCTTCCTGAAGTTCTTCCTGCACGCGGGCTTCGCCGCGTCGTTCGTGGCCGTGGTCATGGCCTGTGTCACCGTCGCCGCCCGGCTGCTGTTCGGCATGGCGAACGAGGGCGTGATGCCGGCCCGGCTCGGTGTCGCCCACCCGCGCCACCGGACCCCGTCCGCGGCGATCTGGGCCGTCACCCCGTTCATCGCCCTCCCGGCGGTGCTCGTGGTCGGCGCCGGGACCGCGCCGCTGGACGCGACGACGTACATCGACACCATCGGCGTCTTCGGCTACATGCTGAGCTACACCCTGGTGTGTCTGGCCGCGCCCCTGTTCGTGCGCCGGATCGGAGCCCGCGGTCTGCTTCTCACCTGGGGCCTGGGGCTGATCGGCGCCGCCGCGATGATCTACGTCTTCTACCGCAACCTGTGGCCCGTGCCTGAGTGGCCGCTGAACGTGCTGCCGTACGTGTTCGTCGGCGCGCTGGTCCTCGGAGTCGTCGGCTTCGCGGTGCTGCGGGTTCGGAAGCCGGAAGTGGCGGAGCGGGCGGGAACGTTCGCGGACGACCTGGACTGACCTCCGCCACCCGTCCCGTACCTCCCGCCCCTGGCCCTCCCCGCGCCGCTGCCCCGCTCTCCCCCGCATCCCTCGCGGGCGGTGCGGGGCATCGGCCGTTGGGCCCGACTTTGGGGCCAAGGGCCCAGGTCACCCGGCTCGTACGTCCGTACGCTCACGTCCACACCCGCATGCACAACAGCGGGTACGGGCAGGGCACGTGGGCGTCGGAGAGGAAGAACCGTGACGGGTGGCGGGGGCTGGGGAAGCGGAAACGCGGGCCACATACCACCGGGGGGCGGAGGTGGTGCCTCCGGTGCGGGCAGCGGCGTCTTCTTCGCCCTGACCCGCAGTTGGGCCGCCGGTGCCCTGGTCTACATCGCCGCCGGATACCTGGTGTCGCGCGGGCTCGTCGAGCTGCTCGCCACCGAGGAGCGACTCGCCTCGTTCGGCTGGCGCCTCGGCCTGCTGCACGTGCCGAACGTCATCACCACGGTGCTCACGGTCCTCGCCTCGGTCCGTGTGCTCCCGTACGAGCGGCGCGAGTCCCGGGTGCTGACGCTGCTCGCCGCGCTGGGTGTCCCGGTGGCCGCGGTCGTCTACGGACTCGCCGTCTCCTGGCATCTCGTGGGCTTCGAGGGCACGTTGATGCCGATCGTCACACTGGCGACCGGCTCCGCCGCGGGACTGGCCGTGCACCGGCTGCTGGAGGACCGCGAGGACCAGGAGTCGCCCACGTCCTACCCGTACTCCTGGCGGGACAGCGGGGCCACCGCGATGGAGTACCTCGGGGTGATCGTCCTCGTCGTCACCATGATCGGCGCGATGGCCGTGGCGGGCATCGGCGGCCAGATCGGCGAGCGCATCCTCTGTGTGATCAGCTCGATGGGCGGCGGCGGTGGCAGCTGCTCCTCGGGCGGCGGCGGCGACACCACCGCGAAGCCGAAGACGGACGCCGACTACGAGCCCAAGATGTGCCAGGTCTCCAGCATCTCCGACACCGTCGGCGGCAAGGTCAAGATCGGCTGGTTCGAGTGGGGCAACGAGTACGGCTTCCAGCAGAAGGTCAGCCAGGCCAACACGGACGTGAACGGCGACGGCAAGGTCGACGACAACGACAAGCTGGTCTACATGACGTTCACGGACGCCGCGTCCGCCGGAGCCACCGCCAGCACCCCCGGCGTCAAGCTCGGCAAGCTAGGCAAGGCGGACGTGGACGTCGGCGGCGGCATCAAGATCACCAATGGTGACACCTGGGTCTTCAAGAGCGAGGAAGAGGCCCAGAAGATGCGCGACGACATCGAAGAGATGAAGATGTGGGAGACCTCCACCAAGTACAGCGGTGGCTACGGCGGTGGCTGGTACTCCGGCATGAAGTGGGCCGACAAGAAGAAGGACGTCGAGAAGAAGATCGGCGACAAGAAGATCTCGTACTCGACGATCGGTCTCAACGCGTACGCCGACGGCGGTCTCTCCATCAGCTCGGGCGACGAGTCCAGGCTGGGTGCCAAGCTGGGCGGCAAGGCCAAGTTCTCCCCCGAGGTGACCATCACCAAGGACGACATCAACGGCAACGAGTCGTACACGTACACCGCCAAGCTCGAACTGGAGGGCAAGGTCAGCAGCACGGCCGGCCCGTACGGCGGCGCCGCCTCCGCGAAGGACAGCCGGACCGGGGCGATCACCGTCACCCGCGACCAGAAGACCGGCAAGATCGTCCGCATCGACATGACCCAGACCCATGAGGGCGGTTCGACCGCCAACAAGGGCGACATCAGCGGCGACAACGGCAAGAAGGACGGCGACAAGCGCGGCGGCAAGGTCAGTGGCACCGACTCCTCCGGCGACACCGGCATCGAGGTGACGACGAACTCGATCATCTTCGGCAAGGACACCGACCAGGCCACCGAGGACAAGCGGGCCGTCGCGGAGCAGTGGCTGAACGGCTCCGGCAACAACACCGCTCCGTTCGAGTACATGTTCGGCGACCACTCCATGCAGCAGAAGCCGTCCGGAACCGACCCGTTCGAGCAGCTGATGTTCCAGGACGGCCTGTCGAGCACCATGAAGTACCACGGTCAGACGGATGCCCAGGAGTTCGGCTTCGAGGTCTCGCTCGGCATGAGCCTCGGCTTCTCGATCTCGGACGAGCACAAGAAGGAGACCCTGACGGACGCGGAGTTCCTCGGGGCCCCGAACGGCGACAAGCGCTCCTACCTCCCGTACAGCTACTGCGCGAAGTAGCGCGGAGCCGCCGGCCGAGGGAGCACGGCCGTGCCGGCGCGGGTCGCCGGCGCGGGTAGCCAAAGGGGCGGCCGTACCTGTAGCTGTAGTGCCGGGAAGGGCGCGGGTGCCGTGAGAGGCACCGGCGCCGGAAAGGGCACCGGCCACGGGTACGGCCGCCCGTTCGACGGACGGCGCACGGAAATCACGCACGACGAAGAGGCGATGGACGATGACGACGACGATGAAGATGTCCCGGGCAATCGGCGCGGTCACCGCCGCCGCCATCGGTCTGACCCTGCTCACGGGCTGCGGCGACGAGGCCGCTTCCGTCCCGGAGGGCTGGGGCACGCTGGACACGAAGAGCCTGTCCGTCGGGTACCCCGAGAAGAAGGGGTACAAGGAGCAGCCCGCCGCCGAGCGCGCGAAGTCGAACGCCGCCGTGGCGCTCAAGGAGGAGGACGGGCTGCGCACCGGCATGGTCTCCGTGCAGCTCGACTTCGCCACGGGCGTGGACGACGCCGCGGAGGCCGCGGCCGCCGCGGGTGCGGGCATCGGCCTCGGAACGACCCGCAAGGAGACCTCGGACGTGCGGCTCACGGGGCCGGAGAGCGCCCGGGACGCCCGAAGGATCGACTACGAGTTCACATCGAGCGGCAAGGACCGGACCCCGGCGCAGGGCACGCCGATGACGGGCGTCGTGGTCGCGGGCGTCGATTCGAAGCACATCCCGTTCGCCGTGCGGATCAACGCGGTCAAGGGCTCGCTGAGCCGGCAGGACCTCGACGCGTTCGTCGAGTCGATCACGGTCAAGTAGCGTCGGGCGGACACGCGGCGGCGCGTCCGTGGAGCAGTCCGGCCGCGTATCGGCGCACTCGGCAGCAGCACACTCACGGAGTCGAGTCGACGGATCAGGAGCACCCCGGTCGAGTCGGCGGATCAGGGGCACTCGTTCATGCAGATCCTGCCCGGGGGCACGGCCACCTTCCTGCTTCTGTTCGGCCTGCTCCTCGGCGCGTTCGCCGTCCGGTCCGCGCTGCGGCTGCGCCGGGTGCTGCGGCTGATCCGGCACGGTGAGCACGTCGAGGGGCGGTGCGCGGACCACCGTACGGTCGACCGGGGCCCGGGCTCGGACCGCGGCTACGCCGTCGAGTACGTCTTCGCGTTCCGGACCCGCGACGGCCGCGAGATCGAATTCACCGACCACGCCCCGGGACCGTTCGGCTTTGAGGTCGGGGCGCCCGTCCGGGTCAGCTACGACCCGGCCGACCCGGCGAAGCACGCCACGGTGGCCGGGCCGGGGGCATGGGGTCCGGTGGTGATGCCCGCGCTGTTCGCGCTCATGCTGGGGGCGTTCGCGATAGGGCTGCTGGCGGGCTTCGCGGCGATGCGGGGCTGGCTCTGAGGACGTGACGGTCCGCGGGGACGCGGGTCGGTGGCGGTCCGCGGCAACGGTCGCGGGGGCGGTGGCGGTGGCGTCTGCGGCCACGGATTGGACGGGCCCGTCCACGGCTATGGGTTCGTCGGCAGGCGCGGACGCCGAACCGGCGAACCGACGACCGGAACCGACGGCAGGCGGCAGGCGGCAGGCGGCAGGCGGCAGGCGGCAGGCGGCAGGCGGCAGGCAAGTCGAACGGGCCGACGTCGGCCGGACACTTCGTCCGCGTGGACCGCCCCGCCACCTATCGGCTGGGGACCTCGCTCCCGAACAGCATCCACGGCGACTGGTGGAAGGACGCGACCCCGGACAACTGCGGCTGCATCGCGGCGATCTCGTGCCGCACGGCGAGAGTGTCGGGCCAACTGTCGAAGAACGTCGTCCCGTTGACGACGACCCCGTTCCAGTCGGTCGCGACGGAGGCGCCCTCCCGGTCGACGACGAAGCCGATGCAGAGTACCGATGCCCGCCCTATCGCCTCCCGGATGGCCCGCGCGGCGAGTTCCTGCTCGTCCCGCGTCAGTTGTCCGAGGCCGAATTCGAGCGCGACGACGCCGTCGCCCGTCTTCCTGACCCGTGCCGGAACGTCGGTCCCGCCGTCCGTCCAGAGCAGGAAGTCGACGCTGTCGATCCGTTGCAGACCGGCCAGCAGCACGAGTTGTTCCCGGGTCACCCACGACAGGGTGCCCCACGGGTCGGGCCCCGGCCCGATCAGCGTGACCCGCCTGGTGACGGGGTGGTTGAGCCGGAGTCCCGCCGCGTCGAGGTCGCCGAGAAGCGACTCGGCGTCGGGGCGGCTCCAGCCGAGGTGGTACGAGTAGAAGAAACCATCACTCATCGACACATCACCCCATGAAACGGAATCAGGTGGAGCGTGCAGATCAAGGTGCGCGTGGGCGCGCCGGACGGGCGCTCGTGGCGGCGCCGTCCAGGGGCTCACGGTTGGTCGGTACGAGCGTAATGAGCCACGCCCGCGCGGGCGTGGGCCCACGGACCCAGCCACGGGCCCCATTGGGACAATGCGGTGGACAGGGGTCCCCGGATGCCAGATCGTGTACGCCGATGACACGCACCGATTCGCCTCCCGCTTGGGACGAGCGCACCCAGCTGGCCACCTTCCTCGACTACGCACGCGACACGGCGCGCGCCAAATGCGAGGGGCTCTCGCCGGAGGACGCCCGCCGGGCCCCGCTCCCCGGCTCTCCCCTGATGACGATCGCCGGGCTGATCAACCACCTCAGCTGGGTCGAGTACTACTGGTTCGAGGTGGCGTTCCTCGGCGGTGAGGACGAGGGGCCCTGGACGGAGGAGGACCCCGACCGCGAGATGCGCATCGCGGTGGACATGCCACTCGCGGACGTGCTGTCGGCGTACCAGGCACGGACCGCCCGCTACCGCGAACTGGTCGCGTCCCACGACCTGGACACGCCCGCCAAGCGTCCGCGCGCCGACGGCAGACATCCCGACCTGCGCTGGATCGTTCTGCATCTGATCGAGGAGACCGCCCGGCACAACGGCCATCTCGACCTGATCCGGGAGATCGTCGACGGCACCACCGGGGTCTGAGCAACGGGCCGGGGCCCTGCTCGGGACGCACGGGCCCCGGCCGGACACACAAGCCCCTGCCCGTCCGTCCGGCCCCTCGGGGCCCGCCCCGGACGCACGGGCCCGGGCCCGGACGCGTGGGCCCTGGCCTGTTCGCCCGCCCCCTCGGCCCCTGTCCACCTCTGTGCCCCGGTCCCCCGGGCCCTCGGCGCCGGTCCACCCGGTGCCCTGTCCACCCGGGGCCCTGTCCACCCTGAGCCCTGCCCACCCGGGGCCCGTCCGCCCTGTGGCGTGGCCCCGTTTGAACCCCGCACCGGCGTGGGACCGGTCAGATCGTCGCCGCCCGGGGCGCGATGTGCTCGGCGATCTGGTGGGTGAAGCTGACCGGATGGCGGTCCGGGAGGACCTGGATCTCCCCGATGCCCAGACGCGCGTACGCCTCCGCGTCGGCGAGGAACCTGTCCGGTCTCTCCAGTACCGGCCCGTTGTACATCACGGTCTTCTCGACGGCGTCGTAGTCGCGGCCCTCCGCCGCGCAGTGCGCGCGCAGCACCCCTAGCTTGTGGGCGACCTCCTCCGGGCCGGTGGCGAACAGGTTGCAGGCGTCCGCGTACCGGGCGACCAGACGCAGCGTCTTCCGCTCGCCTCCGCCGCCGATCATGATCGGCGGGCGTTCGCCGATCGGTTCGGGTACGCACAGGGTCTCGGCGAGCTGGTAATGACGGCCCCGGAACGGACCATTGTCGTCGCTCCACATCTGCAGGCAGATGAGGATCGTCTCCTCCAGCCGTTCGAACCGTTCGGCGACCGGGACGACCGGCACGCCGAGCCCGTACTGCTCCCGCTCGTACCAGGAGGCCCCGATGCCGAGCCTGGCCCGGCCGCCGGACAGCACGTCGAGCGTGGTGACGATCTTCGCCAACAGGCCGGGGTGCCGGTACATCACGCCCGTGACCATCAGGCCGAGCGTCATCCGTTCGCTCAGCGCCGCCGCGTAGCCGAGGGTGGTGTACCCCTCCAGCATCGGATCGTCGGCGACGGTCTGCCCGGTCTCCATCTGAAAGTAGTGGTCCATCACGGTGAACGAGGCGATGTCCGCCTGTTCAGCGACGCGTACGGACTCCGCGAGGGTCGGCGCGATGAGGGCGGGGTCGGCCGGGGTCGAGTAGTTCCAGTAGTGCAAGCCGAGCTTCATGTACGGCCTCCGCGGGTCGGGGAGGCCGGCCGGGGACGGAGGCCGGCCCGCAGGCCACCCGCACGTCGCCGACTGCTCCGGGTGCCCGATGGTTCACGCTATGCGAGGCCGCGCGCCCGCCGCCGCCCGGCCGAAGCAAACGGGTCAGGGACGGTGGCCGGAGAGGCGGGCGCCTGCCGGGCCGGAGAACCCGTGCCCGGAGAGCCCGTGCACGAAGAACCCGTGCCCACAGCGCTACGGGTCAGTCCCTGGCCCGGTGCCACGGCCGGTCGGGCCGGGTGGGGCGAGCGTCCGCGGACAGCCGCAAGGCGTACACCGGCTGCTCGCCGGGGACGGGGCCGAGGTACTCGTGACCGGTCATGTGGCACCAGGCGGGCAGGTCGAGCGGGGCGGCCGGGTCGGTGGCGATCACATGCACGACGGTGCCCGCCTCCGCGCCGTCGATCGCCTTCCGCAGGCGGAGCAGGAGCGTGACGCAGAGCAGTCCGGTGCCGTCGACGGTGAGACCCGCGGGCGGGGTGGGCTCCTGCCCGTACATGCCCGGATGCGAGCCGTAGGTCCGCCGCCAGTGCTCGCGCCGGGCCTCGCCCAACTCCCGCCCGTCGCCGCTCACGCTCCGCGCCCTCCTCTCGCTCCCCGGCCGGTGCCGTGGCCTCCACCGACCACCCTAAGAGGTCGCATCCGCGCCGTGCCCCACCCCACCGGCCTCCACCGGACCCCGCCCCTCCGGTACGGTCGGCGCTGCGAAGTCCACTTCCGACTGATCGAAGCCGCTTGAGGGGCCACGGGGCTCTCTGCCGTGTCCCCTCGCGGAGCAAGTGCCCACGCACCCCTTCCGGTCAACGCGGCAACGCCACCCACGACTTGGTGCCACGATGCGGCGAGGGGGCGTCACAGGCGCCCCACTCACCACCCCAGTCGTCCACGACGGCCTCCATCAGCCAGAGCGCCTGCCTGCGACGCGCCCCGCAGAGCGCGGTCATGTCCGGGTCGGCGTGCTGCGGATGCTGGTCCCACACGACGATGCGCAGCGCGTCGTCACGATGGCGGACGGATACGTAGACCTCCTTGCCCGGACTCACCCTGACCGCCACCGCGACCAGCTCGGACACCACGTGCACGGTCGGCCAGACGTACGGGCCGAGCCCGTGCCCCGCCAAGCCGGCGCCGACCGCCGTACGGCTGATGGAGGCGCTGCGGACGTCACCGGGAAGCGTGAAGCCCATCGCGAGCACCCCGGGGGAGCGCCCCTTGGAGTGCAGATACGGCCCCGGGGACTGCCGCGCGTCCGAACGACCACCGGGATGCGGATACGGATGCGGATACGGACTCGGGCATGGCATTCCTGACTCGGCGGCAACCGGGCACAGGCGGGTGAGCGGATATGTACGCATGGCGAACTCCTCGATCTACACGGCGAGTTGACGGATACTCTCTGGGCGTGGGCGCGCACGATTGGCTCTCGCATTACGGACGAGCAGTGGCCTGTCTCCCTGACACGGACCTGCCCCTCCCAGGGCAGGAGGCTGCGGGCAGAACCGCGCGATGCACTTCCGACTCATCGCTGCGTGAGCGGTGCGTCACCCAACGTAGCGCAGCAGCGGCACTCGTGCCCTCGAATCAGAGGCAATTGCCTCCCTGTTGTTGGACGAGGCGCCTTGCGCGACGGCAGACTGTGCCCACAGTCCGTGGAAGAGAGGGCACATGCCGAGCAGTTCCACTCCTACGGAGCGCCAGAAGCGACTTGGCGCCGAACTCCGCAAGATGCGCATCGCAGCCGAGGCGACCACTGCTTACGCGGCCGGATTGCTGGGCATCGACCGAACGAAAATCTCCAACATGGAGGTCGGCGTCCGCCCGATCACCCCCGCGCGCGTCCGCACGTTGGCCTGCAACTACGCTTGCCCGGACGCTGTATACGTCGAAGCGCTTGTAGAGATGGCCGAGCAGCGCGAGCGTGGATGGTGGGAGCAGTACAGGGGCACGCTTCCGTCAGGCCTGCTGGATATCGCCGAGCTCGAATGGCACGCGGCTCGCATCCGCACAGCGCAGACCGTGCACCTCCCTGGCCTGCTCCACACCGACGGATACGCCCGCGCTGTATTCGGCGCAGTGCTACCCGAACTGTCGCGCCTGGAGATTGAGTTGCGGGTGACGCACCGGATGGAGAGGCAGCAGGTACTCGACCGTGAATCGCCCGTCCCCTACGTGGGATACGTCCACGAAGCCGCCCTGCACATGCAGTTCGGCGGCCGGGGCGTCACGCGTGAGCAGCTGCTCCATCTCTGCCACATGTCGGAACGCGAGCATGTCGACGTACGTGTGATTCCGGTGGACCGAGGCGCGTTCCCCGGAGCCGGGCACGCCCTCCTCTACGCGCACGGCGCTGTACCCCAGCTCGACACCGTCCAGCTCGACTCGGCTCACGGCCCCGAGTTCATGCACGCGCATGCACAGCTGGCCAAATATCGTGCGCACCTGGACTGGATGGAGGATGCCTCACTCCCCTCCGCCGAGTCCCGGGATTTCATTCACACTATCGCTCGTCAAATCTAGGGGATTTCAAGATGCCAGAGATCAGCTGGGAAGAAGCCTTCTGCGGCGAAGGAAACAACTGCTTCCGCCTGGGGACAGACGCAGAGGGAAATGGCTTCATCGCCATACGGGGCGAGGAGGAACACTTCCTCACCGACAGCCGCGAGGCGCTTCAGCAGATGATCCGCGACATCAAGGCCGGCAAAGCCGACCACCTGCTGTAACAGCAGGGGTCCGGCACCGCGAGACGCGCTCGCGGTGCCGGACCCCTCTGTGAGCTCGGGTGCGTCAGGAAGACGTACCGCGCGGGAAGGAGACCTCCACGCGACGGTTCTTCTTGCGGCCTTCCTCCGTGCTGTTGCTCGCGACCGGGTACTGCTCGCCGTACCCCCGGATGTCGAAGGCAACGGTCGAGCCCAGGTCCTTGACCAGCACCGACTGCACCGCGTTGGCGCGCTGCTTGGACAGCACGTCACCGTGGGCCGCCGAACCGAGGTTGTCGGTGAAGCCGAACACCCGCACCTTCGTGGCGTTCTGCTTCTTGATCTCGGCCGCGATGGCCGCGATGCGGGAGTGCGCCGCGGGGCTCAGCTTCGCGCTGTCCTTGCCGAAGAGGACCTCGGCCTGGAGCGCGAACTTGACGTTCGCGTTGCTGTCCTCGCGGCGCTCCTCACCGCCCTCGTCCTCGATCACCTGGACGATGTCGAGGACCTTCGCGGGTGCGAGCGTGCCGCCCTCGGGCATCTTCAGGTCGGGATCATTGGGGTCGATGTGGACGGGAGGCACGGAATTGGCCTCCATGCCGGGCGGCACGCTCGGGTCGTCGGCGACCGCGTTCGACGCCCCCAGGACCATGGAACTCGCCGCGAGCAGAGCGACCGCGACGACATGGCCCGCGAGCCGCGTCGGCCTGCGGCGGGTCGAGGTGTGGGTCATGTCGGCCATCACCCAGAGATCTTCAGCGAGGTGGTGGCGAAGGTCGGCAGCATGAAGTCGACCTCGGTGGTGGTGGCAGGGGGCGCCGGGAACTGCATGAACACCGAGGCCGACTTACCGGCTTGGAGCGGTACGAGGTTTGTCGTGCACAAGCAGCGGTTCTCGGTGTCGCGAAGAACGTAGTAGCGCTTCTTCCCGACCTTGTCGATCAGCGCGGCGCCTGCGACGGAGTTCGGATTCTTCTGCACGATCAGACTCTCGGAACCGGCCCACCCCGCTACGGGCCGGGCTTCGCCGCTCTCGTTCTTGATCTCGCCCTGCACCGTGACGAAGCCGCCGGAGTCGCGCTTGACCTGGTGAACGATGAGCGTGACCCCGTTCTGGCCCCTGACCTCAGCGAGCTTCACATTCGGGTCCACGTTTTCCCCGGCAGCGGTGTCCTCCTGCTTGGCGCCATTCTCCTCGTCGGAGGAGTCGGAGGAGTCGGAGGACGTGGACGGCATGGCGGAGGACGGTGAACCGTTGCTCTCCGACTTTCCGCCGTCATCTGTACCGCAACCGGCCACAGCGAGAGCCAGGGCCGCCGTCAGCGAGACGGCCGCCACGACTCTTCGGGACCTGGTGGAGCACCGAATGCTCATGGATTCTGATTCCTTTACTCGTCGTTCGCTGTCAGTCGTCGACCAGACGCACGTCAAAGAGGATCTTGCTCACCCGGTCCCACGGGGGCGGACTGCTCGGCCGGATTTCGAGGAACTCGCCACCCTTGCACGTGAAGAAGAAGATGTCCCGGATGCTGTCTTCATTGAGATCCACGGACGTCCATGAGCAGCGAAACTCCACGATGGCGGTGGACTCGGCTTTCGCCTTGGTTTCCTCCGAACCTTCCAGCACGGACGAGTCCACAGCCTTGCGCCCCTCGACCTCCACCGTGATCCTGTCGCGATATCCGCTGTGCGACCAGGTGCAACCGCCAGCGACAACCCGAGCGTTGTTCGCAGAAGCCATGCTGTGAGCCGCAGGGCAACCGGTGACCATGTGGTTCTGCAGGAAAGGATCCAGCAGGTCTTCGGGCAGCGAGGCGAGGAAGGGTGCTTCGAAGTCCTCACGAGTCTTCTGGGCAGCAGCCAGCGCGGCGGCATCCGCCGCACCTTGGGCCTCATTACGCAAGGCCGCAGCCTTACCGACGGCGAAGAAGACGAACGCGAGGAAGAGCAGGCCCGCCACCATCATCATGTAGATGGGGAAGACCTGCCCTGCATCGCGGCCTTGGCGACCAATCATCAGCTGGCGGTGATGGAATCCACCAGGCCCTTGATGCGCTCCGAGATCGCGCTGCCGATGCCCGTGGCGACGATCGCACCGATGATCGCCACGACCACCAGGATGATGCCCAGGTACTCGAACGCCGTCTGGCCGCGGTCCTTGGCCTCGTAGCGCTTCTGGATGGCGCTGACCGCCGTGTTGGCCCAACCGTTGACGCGAACGGCGGTCTTCAGGGTGATGTTCGACATGGGGTTCCCCTCCGGGTTCGGCCGACCGGTGGACGGCCGACTCGCACGTTTCCTGGGTGTCGCCCGCGGATCCGGCTTCCTCCTGGCCGGAGCCGCCGGCGACGTGAGAAACATACGGCGAGGCACCCTGCCCGCCGGAGGGTCCCAGGGCCCATTCCCGGGCCCAAAGCGTCAGTTGGGTCTCGGCCGACGCGTGCTGGGCCCCACGCCCCGCACATACGCCGGCGATCCGGTTGCCGTTCACGCTCGCACGATCAGCCACGGCGACCACCGGACCCACGCGCCCCGGGCACCGTCGCGGGAGCCGTGCCGAGCCAGCGGGCGATGGCCTCGCTGCGGCTTGCGCTGTGCAACTTGGTGAAGATGCGGTTGATGTGGTTCTTGACCGTCTTCTCGCTGATGAAGCAGGTGGCGGCGATCTGCTGATTGCTCATGCCGGACGCGATCAGCTCCATGACCTCCACCTCCCGTGAACTCAGCCCGTACTGCTGTCTGTTGAGGGGTGCGCTTGCTCCCCCGGCCATGGAAGACTGTGCCACAACCGGTTGCAGATGCGAAAGACCCTGCGGCGGTCGAGCTTGTCGCGTCGCAGGTGGGGCGGCTTCGGGCTCGGGGGTGTATGCAGGCGCATCGTGATGCTTGGCGAGGCCCGGACCGTGGCCGTCGGCGCCCGTGCCCTGGTACGGAACGGCCGTGGTCAGGGCCGTGCCGAGCCCCTCCGGAAGAGACCGTCCCTGCGGGACCGGGCCCTGACGCATGTGGGCGAGGAGGGCGTTGGCCGCGGTGGCGGTGAAGTGGGCGCGACCGTTCTTCGTGTCGCGTACCGCCTGTACCAGTTGGTCGGCCGTGAATTCGCCGTGGACCAGATAGCCGCTCGCGCCCAGACGCAGCGCCTCGTGGACTATCTCGTTCTCGCGGCTGTAGGTCAGCATCATGACCGGTGCGACCTGTACGAGGTGCGGCAGCGCGGATATGCCGTCGACGCCGGGCATCCGGACGTCGAGCAGGACGACGTCCGGGCGGTGCCGGACGGCCATGTCGTAGGCCTGCCGTCCGTCCACGGCCTCGGCGACGACGTCGATGTCGTCCCGGCCGGACAGCAGGACGCCCAGGCCGGCCCGGACCACGGGGTTGTCGTCCGCGACGACGACCCGAAGGGCGCCGACGGCCGGTGGGGCCGGCGGCGCGGGGAAGGGGGGCAGGGACTCGGATGCCGCGGACTGCTGGGTGACGGGTACGGGGACCGGGACCGGGAACGCTTGGGCACCGGTCTTTGAGGTGAGCGGGGTGACGTGCGAGGACATGTGCTGGGAGGCGTGGTTACGCGCCGTCCAGTCCTGGTCCGACGCGCGGGAGACGTCGTCCGGCATCTGCGACCTCCTCTCAGGGTTCTATGGGGGCGTGAGGGTGGGTTTCGATCGGTTGGGTCTGGCCGCTGTTCGGGTTCAGTGGCCGGTCATCCGGGTTGCTTGGCTTCTGGCGTGGTGCTGAGAGCGGCGATCGGAAGTTCCAGGCGGACCTCGGTGCCCTTGGCCGCCTGACCCTTTCCGATGCGTATACGGGCGCCGATGGTCGCGGCCCGTTCGACCATGCCGACGAGGCCGAAGTGTCCGGCGTGCCGCAGGTCGTCGAGGGTGATGCCCGCGGGCAGGCCGCAGCCGTCGTCGTACACGCTGACGCGCAGGACGTCGCCCTTCACGCCCGCGAGCACGACGAGGTAGGTGGGGCAGGCGTGGCGGTGGGCGTTCTCCATCGCCTCGGAGGCGACCGTGAGCAGCTGGCGCGCGACCGCCTGGGGGACCTTCGGCACGGGGATGTCGTTGCACAGGCGGAAGGTGGCCGTGAGGCCGTGACGACGACTGAAGTCCTCGGTCCGGGCCTGGAGTTCGCGTACGACGTCCACGCCTCCGTCGAGTCCGGACTCGCGGCGCAGGTCGGAGAGGAGCTCCCGGGATTCGGCAGCGGCGCGCCGAGCGGCGCGGGCGACCAGCTCGGCCTGGTGCTTGATCGTGGACGGGTCCATACGGTCGGACGATCCGGCCAGACCGTCGGCGGCCAGAGCCAGGCCGTGCAGAGTCTTGGCGACCGAGTCGTGCATCTCGCGGGCGAGGCGGGTGCGTTCGCTCTCCACGGCCTCGCTGACCGCGAGGCGGGCGCGGGCCTCGGTCAGGGCCTGGCTGGCCGTTCCGAAACGGAGGAGCAGATTGCGCAGGGCGACACCGAGGGCGCCCGCGATGACGCAGAAGCCCGGCAGGAGGACCGCCGTGGCATCGACGGAGTACAACTTCGGACCGGTGGCGTACACGCCCAGAACGATGACGGCCTGGAGAACGGCGAAGACCGCCGCACCCCGCCAGCCGGAGACGAGACCGGCCAGCAGCGGGGTGCACACGGTGACATAGGCGAGTGTGGATTCGGGTGTGGCCGTGACCAGCAACAAGGCCCCGAAGAAGGTGTCGATGCCGAGCAGCCAGGGGTGGCGCAGCAGCACAGGGCCGAAGCGCTCCCAGTCGCGGAACAGGACGTAGCTGCCCATGAATGTGACGAGGATGGCCGAGCCGATCAGCCACATGGGCGCGCCCGGGGCGGTATGGGCGATCGCGAACGGCGTGGCCATGGCGATCATCGCGAGCCGGAAGCCGAAGACCTGCCGGCACATCGCCTGGAGCGCGTTGAGCTGGATCGCGAACGCCGGGCGCGAGCCGGGGTCGGCTATCGCCCGGCGCACCTCGGCGTCCAGTCCGGTCTGGGTTCCCCCGAGTGGAAAAGACATGAGCCTGTCACCTCCTCCGCCCCGCCCTGCCCGCCGGACTCGCCGGACTCGCCGTTCACGTCATCCGCCCGTGAGGAAGCCGAAGTCGACGTTGGCCCCGTAGACGAAGCCCACCGTCAGCAGCACCAGCGTTCCGGGGAGCAGGAAGGTCGTGACCGCGAAGGTCGCCTTGGGGACGGCCCTGGCGGCCTTGCGGCGCGCGTTCTGGGCGTCGGTGCGCCGCATGTCGTTCGCGATCTGGATCAGCGTCTCGACGATCGGGGCACCGAGCTCCTCACCCTGCTGGAGCGTCGTCACGAACATGGCGACCTGCTCCGAGTCGTTGCGCTTGCGGAGCTGGTCGAATGCCTCGCGGCGGCTGACACCCATGTCCATCTGACGCAGCGTGATGCGGAGTTCGTCGGCCCAGGGGCCCTCGTACTTGTCGGCGACGCGGGCCAGGGCCTGGCGGAAGCCGAGGCCGGCCGACACCACGACGGCCAGCACGTCGAGGAAGTCGGGGAGGGTGCGGTCGATGTGGTCACGGCGCACGCGCACCGCGGCCCAGATGCCGACCTCGACCCAGAACAGGCCGAACGCGATCAGCACCAGGGCCAGGAAGAGCTGACCGCGCATGAGCATCGTGAGGGCGCCGAACGCGCCGAGGCCGCCGTAGACGGCGCGGCGGGCGGCGTAGCGGTCGATGGTCAGACCGCCGGGATTGCCCGCGAGGTCGATCTGGCGGCGCTTCTTGTTGACGGCCTTGGGGCCCATCATGCGCAGCACCGCGGGCGCCCAGCGCATGCCGAGCCGGTCGATGCCGGAGCCGACGGCACTGGTACGGGTGGCGCCGACCTCCAGGGCGATCGCGAGGTCGCCCGGGAGCTTCGCATCGCGCCGGTACATACGGATACCGGCGGTGATTCCGTACACCGCGAGGCCCATCAGGCCGGCGAGCAGCAGGTCCATGTTTCCCCCGCCCATCAGACGTCGATCCGGGACATACGGCGGATCACGATGAATCCGATCGTGTAGAGGGCGATGGAGATGACCACCGCGACCTGGCCGATGAAGGCGCCGGTCATGCGGTCGAGCGCGCCGGGCATCACCGCGTTCATCAGGAGCATGGCGCCGAGGCCGAATATCGGGACGGCGTAGGCGGTGACGGTCACCTGCGACAGCTGGGTCTTGACCTCGCGCCGGGTCTCCTTGCGCTCCTCCAGCGTCTCCGTGAGGTTGCGCAGGGAGCTGACGACCGTACCGCCGGCCCGGTTGGACAGGACGAGGGTGGTGACGAGGACGACGAGTTCGCGGGAGGGCAGCCGGTCGGTCATCTCGCTCAGCGCGTCCTCGAGGGGTTCGCCGACGGCGAGACGGCGGGCGACCCTGGCCAGTTCCTCTCCCGCCGGGTTCTCCATCTCGTCGGCGGCCATGCCGATGGACGTGCGCAGGGCGAGGCCGGCCTGGGTGGCGTTGGCCAGGATGCGGGCGAGTTCGGGCAGTTGGTTGATGAAGCGTTCGGTGCGCTTGGTCCGCTGCCAGTTCAGGAAGGCGTTGGTGCCCCAGAGGCCGATGAGGGCGGCGACCGGACCGAAGAAGCTGGCGAGCATGGACGAGGCGATCATCCACAGCGCGGCCATGGCGAGGATCGCGTAGACGAAGAACTCGCCGGGGGTGATCTCCAGGCCGGTGGCGGCCAGCTTCAGTTCGAGCTTCGCGCCGAGGGCGGTCTTGCGCAGCCTCCTGTCGATGGCCCGGAAGCGGCGGTGGCGCCCGCCCTCCGTGACCGGGCCGGTGCGCGAGAGCCGGTCCACCAGGGCGTCGCTGTCGGCCTTGCCGCCGGAGTAGGCGTGCAGACCGGCGACGCCCGTGACACCGGCCAGCAGGGTGACGCCGATCGTGAGAAGAGGGAGATTGGTCATGGCTCGGTACCTAGTTGGCCTCTCGGGTGGCGAGCTGTTCGGCGGAATCGGCGACCCCGAAGGCCTGCGGGATGGGCTGGCTGGCCATGTAGAGGCGCTGGGCGATCCTGCGCGGGATCGGGAGGTACTGGAACTCGCCGTTGATCCGCCCCTCGGAGTCCATCGGCCGGGCGTTGAAGCGGGCGACGGAGACGATGCGGTACGGGTCGCGGCCGTGCGAGTCCAGGACGGCGATCTCGGTGATCTTTCGGGAACCGTCGGCGTGCCGGGTGAGCTGGACGATGACGTCGACGGCGCTGTTGATCTGGTCGTGCAGCGCCTCGAACGGGACGTCGATCTCGGACATCGACGCCAGGGTCTGCAGACGCATCAGCGCGTCCTCGGCGTTGTTGGCGTGGACGGTGGCGAGCGAACCGTCGTGACCGGTGGACATGGCCTGGAGCATGTCGAGCGACTCGCCGCCTCGGACCTCACCGACGACGATGCGGTCGGGGCGCATACGCAGGGAGTTGCGGACCAGGTCGCGGATGGTGATCTGGCCCTTGCCCTCGACGTTGGCCGGGCGGGACTCCAATCGGATCACATGGCTCTGCTGGAGCTGGAGTTCGGCGGAGTCCTCGATGGTGACGATGCGCTCGCTGTTCGGGATGAGTCCGGAGAGCGCGTTGAGCAGGGTCGTCTTGCCGGTACCGGTGGCGCCGGAGACGATGACGTTGAGCTTGGCCTGGACGAAGCCGGACAGCAGGATCAGCATCTGCTCGTCGAGCGAGCCGATGCTGATCATCTCCTGGAGCGTGAAGGCCCTGGGGAACCGTCGGATGGTGAGCGTCGCGCCGGTCAGCGACAGCGGCGGGATGATCACGTTGACACGCTCACCACTGGGTAGACGCGCGTCAACCATCGGATTCGACTCGTCGACGCGGCGGTTGACGGTCGACACGATGCGCTCGATGGTCTGCATCAGCTGCTCGTGCGAGCTGAAGCGCATCGGGAGCTGTTCGACCCTGCCGCTGCGTTCGACGAAGATCTGGTCCGGCCCGTTCACCATGATCTCGGTGATGGACGCGTCCTCCAGGAGCGGTTCCAGGATGCCGAGACCGAGTGCCTCGTCGACGACCCGGCGGATCAGCTGAGTGCGTTCGACGGTCGAGAGGACCGGACCTTCGCGGCTGATGATGTGGCTGAGGACGCGCTCCAGCCTCGCCCGCCGGTCTGCGGCGGCGAGCGAGGACATCTCGGCCAGGTCGATCTCTTCGAGCAGCTTGGCACGGTAGGCCGCCACCATGTGGCTGTCCTCCCGCCCCCCGCCGTTCTTCTCGGGGGCGTTCATGCGTGCCCGCAGACTCATTGCTCACTCCTCGTTCCGACTTGCTTGTTGAACCGCCTACGGGACGGCCGTGCCGTACGGCCCGGGGTCAGGTGCGGGGCATCGTGGAACTGCGTTCGGCCTTGCCCCAGATGTTGACGCCGGGGATGATGTCGGGCACTTCGACCCTGACCGTGCAGGTGACCTCGTCGAAGGAGGAGCCTTCCGGGACGAATTCGGCCCGGTCGGCGGTCCAGCCGCTCATCGCGTCCCTGGCGGCGTCCTCGTCGCAGCCGCCCATGGACATGCTGGCCGAACGGGCCCCCGCACGGGCCCCGGTGCCCGCCTGGTTGGCGGCGTACGCGGCGATGCCGGTCTGGATCGTGAGGAGGCCGACCAGGAGCAGCAGGGGCAGGAAGCCCAGGTACTCGATGGCGACCTGTCCGCGGTCGCGGCGGGTGGCCACAGTGGGGTTCGGGGCCGTGCCGCCGGGTGTGCGCACGCTCATCGCTCAGCCCTCCATCGGGTACGCGCCGCGGCCTGTGACGGTGAACGGCCAGTTGAGTACTCCAGGCGCCAGCACCGGAACCTTGAGCCTCACCTGGGCCGTGTACATGCCCGACGAGTTCCGCCTGCACGTCGTCCTCATCGTCTCCTCCCAGGCGTCCGGGAGATCCTTCCTGGCCGCCTCCTGGCATTCCAGCGTCCGGATCCCCTCCGTGATGGCGCCCTGGTGCGCCGCCTGGTCGGCGGCGTTGCCCGCGAGGGAGAAGGTGTAGCCGATCAGGGCGCACTGCCAGAGCGCGATGCCGAGCAGGATGATCAGCGGGGTCATGCCCAGGCCCTCGATCGCGGTCTGGCCCCGGTCGCGCTCGCGCCCGGACATCCGCTCTCGCAGCCGCGGCCGCCCATGCGCCCGCTCGCGTCCGTTCAGCCCGTCACGCGACCGGCCGCGCACCCGGGAAGACCCGTGGGCGCCCGGCCGGGAAGGATCGGCGCGATGCCTTCCCGGTATCCCCGTGTCTGTCGTCTCGGTGAGTGCCATTGGTCAACTTGCCCCCTTGGTCGTCGCCCGGTTCCGGGAGTCGCCGTCGCGTCGGCCGCCGCGTGGGCGGCCGATCGAGCCCCGGTCGTTCTTGAACTTCGCGCCGCTCCTCGCGCCGTTCTTCTCCGCCTTCTCAGGAACCTTGACGATGCCGAGCTCGCCCGCAAGGGCCCAGAGGGCCTGTTTGACCGTGCTCTTGGAGTCGAGTTCGTGGAGTCGGCCGGCGTCGACGACGGCCTGGAGTTCCTTGAAGTTGGCGGGAACGGCCGTCTCGGCCATCCGCGTTCCGGTGATCTTCTCGACGAGGGGCGGCTGGATCTCGGTGTTGCGGGTGAAACGGTTGACGAGGGTGACCGTCTCCTCCGCCTTGCGGATCTGGAGCCGGTCCCACATCCGTACGAGGCGCTTGGCACCGCGCACCGCGATGACGTCCGGGGTGGTGACCAGCAGGGCCGTGTCGGCCATCTCGATGGCCGCCGCGTTCGCGCCCTGGAGCTGGCTGCCGCAGTCGATCACCACGACCTCGTAGCGGGTGCGCAGCGCGCTCACGATCTGCCGGGCCGAGCGGTCGCTGACCTCCTCGGCGCTCTCGCCCTCGCCCGGTGCCAGGAGCAGGGACAGTCCGGTGTTGTGGGTGAAGACGACGTCGGACAGGACCCGCGGCGTGATGTCGGTGATCGTGGAGAGGTCGACGACGGACCGCCGGAACTGCACGTCGAGGTACGAGCCGACGTCGCCGGCCTGGAGGTCCATGTCGACCAGGGCGACATTGCGCCCGGACGCCTGGGCCGCCAGGGCGAGTTGTACGGCGGTGACGGTGGTCCCGACGCCGCCCTTGGCGCCGCTGACCGTGACGACGGCGCCGCCGGGGCCGGTGAAGACCTCGGCGCCGGTGCTCAGGTGGCGGCGGACGCCTGCGGACCACTGGGCCGCGGACTGGACGCGGTTGACGAGTTCCTCGTAGCTCAGGGGCAGGGTGACGACGCCTCGCGCACCCGATTCCATCGCGGACGAGAACAGGCCGGGGGTGACGTCGGCGGTGATCAGCACGACCCCGATCGCGGGGAAGCGCAGCGAGACCTCCCGGATCAGTTCCAGTGCCGGCACCGGACCGATCCGCTCGTGGACCAGCACGACCTCGGGCAGCTCGTCGAGCGACTCGCCGGCCAGCCGGGCGAGGGTGTCGATGAGCTGGGTCGAGTCGCCGACCGGGGCGGCCGGTTCGGCGTCGGGGAGCTGGCTGAGCAGGGTGGTGACGGATCTGGCCGCGTCGACGTCACCGACGGCCGGGAGGATCCTCGTGGTCATCCGATCCTCACTTGTCCTTGTCGAGCGTGTAGGTGCGGTCGCCCGGACGGATGGTGCTGTCGCTTCCGGAGGCCAGGAGCGCGAGGCGTACGTGCTGCGCGAAGGACTCGGCGTAGGCGATGCGCTGGGTGTCGAGCGTGTTCAGGGCGAAGGTGATCGGGACGGCCTCGGTGCCCATGTTGGACTTGCCGTCGCGGCTCGGCTCCAGGGCCGTCAGCTTGCCGACGTCCAGCACCTTGGCGTTGGAGACGATGACCTTCGACTGGGAGGGGTCCCCGTCGCGCTCACCGGCGAACGTGGCGTAGATGTTGACGGTGGCACCGGGCGTGATCTTGCCGGCGACGCCGGTCGCGGCGTCGATCATGATGGCGATCTCCTGCTCCCCGGGCTGGAGTTCGGGGCGCTTCTGCATCATGTCGGACTGGAGCAGGGAGCCCTTGCGCAGCTGGGTGACGGCGATCTTGCCGTTCACCTCGGAGAGGTCGGTCACGGCGTTCGTCGAGAGCCAGCGCTTGGGCATCGAGATCTTCTCGAACTGCCCGGACGACAGGGCGGTGTAGGGGGCGACGTCGGACTTGAGCTGGTAGGCCGAAACCTCGGGGCCCACCTTGGAGTTGACGTCGCTGATCACCGAGAGCACGCCGGCGAAGGCGCCGAAGGCGCACAGAACCGACAGGAGCAGGAGTATCACGCCGCGGCGCTGGCGGGAGTTCATGGGCCGGACAACCTCGTTCGATTCGGATGCGTGGGGCAGCGGACAGGAGGGCGTCCACGGAGGAAAGCGGAAGCGCTAGGACCGTGGTGGTGCGGGCGCTCCGTGGCTGAGGACACCGGCGTGTGGCATTCGGTTCTCCGCCGCGGGCAGCGGCGAGGAGCAGAACCCGCAGAGGTCACCTATGAGTTCCATTCCGCACCAGTGGCAGATGTCCCGACGTACGGAGCACACCAGTTGGTACAGGACGGAGATGTCTGGCAGATAGGCGGCGAATTCCACCAGCTTTCCGGTTCCCCACCAGCCAGGGGAGCCGGAGGGAAGTGCGGCCTCGTGAATGGTCTGGACCTTCCACGCGGGCGCGAGGGTCTGTTTGACCCACTCGGACTGCGACTGCCCCTTGGCGGTCATCAGTTCGGTGGGGAATTCCGGGCCGGTCGGCGGTTCCGCCTTCGGGCCGATCGTGACGAGCTGTGGCTCCGGACTCGCGACCACCGCGAACTGGGAGCCGGGGACCCAGGACTTGGCATGGGTGCGGAGGTCGACCGGCACCCTGTCGAACTTGGTGACGGAGTGCAGCAGCGCGCCCGCATGGATGTAGTGGGACAGCAGCCGGGCGGCGGAGGCGACCACTCCCGGGCTGAAGTCGCAGATGGACAACTGGCGCAGTTGCCGCACGAGCACGGCGATGCCCAGTGGAGGAAGGTCCACCTTGAGCAGAGCGATGCGATCGCTCTCCAGAACGGAACGCACGGAGTATAGCCGACGTTCATGGGCGGGAGCGATGCTACTCGGGTAGACAACGACGACGTAGCCGTGCTGCTCCAGCAGCACGTGCATGTCCCCGATGGCCATCTCCAGCGGCTGGGCATCCGGAGCCTGCAGCAGCGCGGCGGTCGGCGTCTGCTGGTCGGTCGGAGGCAGTACCAGATCAGCACTTGTCACTGCTATTGCGGTCGGCACACCGTTCCCCGTTTCAACTCCGGCCAAACATCGGTCATGACGCCGGCCGCAATTACTTCTGATCCGCGCTCTGCCTCAGCACTTTATCCACGTCTTACCTGGCAGAGAACACTTTCCGGAGGCCAGTACGACAACGTGAGGAAGAAGCCGGGTCAACGCTCGCGCGTCAAATCGGATCAAATCGAAAATCGTTAACTTCTGTACCACTGCGGAGAGTTACGGATCGCCCTTCCGGTGGCCCGCGACCCCGAATTCGTCTCCGCATGTCAGGCCGGATGCGGAACCGGGGCGCCCGACGACCGGCGACGGGCGGGCGGTCACTGTCCGAGCACCTGGACCACGTCACCCGCACGGGGCGGGACAGGGTCAACAAAACGTCAATTCATGGAGGCCCGGCGGTGATCGTGAAGGGTTCGCGGGGTGTTCACGGGACGTTCGCGAACGACCGGCGGGGCGACCGGGAAGCCGGCCCGGCGGCCGGGTACCCGACCGCGGTCGCTGCCAGAGGTCTTGACAACTCGATTGGTCTGGACCAGCTTTAGCGGCCAGCGGCGACCGACGCCGTCCGGATCCCCCGCCCCTCCATCCCCCGTCACTCCCCGGACAGCAGCGGTACCGCCGGCCGACACGGTCGAACACGCCCCCGTTCTCCCCCACTTCCCCGCCAGTCGTCCCCCATCCCCGGCCCCGTCCCCGAACCTCACCCCCATTTCCGCGCCCTGGGACGCACCGCCGCAGCACCAACTCCCCGTCAGCCCGCCCCGCCCGCTCTCCGGTCCGCCCCCGGACAACGGCCCGTGAGCCGCGTCCGCCTTCCCCACCCGCCGGACCCCACCCGTCGGCCCTCACCGTCCGAATCCCCCGACTCCCCCACGGAGGCAGCACAGTGGAACTCTCCCCCGCCCACGGGCCCAGAGCCCGGATGCGCCACACCCAGCCGCTGCTCGGCACCGCGATGGCCATCCTCGCGGCCGGCGCGCTCACCGCCACCGCCCTCGTCGGCAGCGCCCAGGCCGCCGACGTCAACGTCGCCAAGAACCCGGGCTTCGAGGCGGGACTGGCCGACTGGACGTGTTCCGGCGGCACCGGCGAGGTGGTCTCCTCCCCCGTGCACGGCGGCACCGGCGCCCTCAAGGCCACCCCGGCCGGACAGGACAACGCGCGCTGCTCCCAGACCGTCAAGGTGAAGCCGGACTCGACCTACACGCTCAGCTCCTGGGTGCAGGGCGGGTACGCGTACCTCGGCGCCGGCGGCACCGGGACCACCGACGTCTCCACCTGGTCGCCCGGCTCCACCGGCTGGACCCAGCTCACGACCACGTTCAAGACCGGCCCGAGCACCACCTCGGTCACGGTGTACACGCACGGCTGGTACGGGCAGGCCGCCTACCTGGTCGACGACGTCTCGGTCAGCGGCCCCGACGGCGGCGACGGTGGCGGCGAGACGCCGCAGGTTCCCGGCGCGCCCGCCGGTCTCGCGGTCGGCACGGCCACGACCTCCTCCGTGTCGCTCTCCTGGAACGCGGTGTCCGGCGCGACCGGCTACACGGTCTACAAGGACGGCGCCAAGGCCACCACGACCACCGGGACCTCCGCCACCATCACGGGCCTGGCCGCCGACACGGCGTACCAGTTCGCCGTGAGCGCCACCAACGCGGCCGGCGAGTCCGTCAAGTCCGCGTCCGTCAGCGCCCGTACGGCCAAGGACGGCGGCGGCACTCCCAACCCGAACCCCTCCGTGCCCAAGCACGCGGTGACCGGCTACTGGCAGAACTTCAACAACGGCGCGACCGTGCAGAAGCTCAGCGACGTGCCCGCGAACTACGACATCATCGCGGTCTCCTTCGCCGACGCCACGACCACGCCGGGCGCCGTCACCTTCAACCTGGACACGGCCGGGCTGAACGGTTACACCGTCGACCAGTTCAAGGCCGACATCAAGGCCAAGCAGGCCGCCGGGAAGAACGTCATCATCTCGGTCGGCGGCGAGAAGGGGACCGTCTCGGTCAACAACGACGCCTCCGCCACCAACTTCGCGAACTCGATCCACACCCTCATCCAGGAGTACGGCTTCAACGGCGTCGACATCGACCTGGAGAACGGCCTCAACTCCACCTACATGACGAAGGCGCTGCGCCAGCTGTCGCAGAAGGTGGGCTCCGGCCTCGTCATCACGATGGCGCCGCAGACGATCGACATGCAGTCGACCTCGGGCGAATACTTCAAGACGGCGCTCAACGTCAAGGACATCCTGACCGTCGTCAACACGCAGTACTACAACAGCGGTTCGATGCTCGGCTGCGACGGCAAGGTGTACTCGCAGGGCTCGGTGGACTTCCTGACCGCGCTCGCCTGCATCCAGCTGGAGGGCGGTCTCGACCCGTCGCAGGTCGGCCTCGGCCTCCCCGCCTCCACCAGCGGCGCGGGCGGCGGCTACGTCTCCCCGTCGGTCGTGAACGCGGCCCTGGACTGCCTGGCCTCGGGCACCAACTGCGGCAGCTTCAAGCCCTCGAAGAAGTACCCGGGCATCCGCGGTGCGATGACCTGGTCGACCAACTGGGACGCCAAGTCGGGCAACGCCTGGTCGAACGCGGTGGCCCCGCACGTCCACGGACTGCCGTAACCCCGCCACGGCGTCGACCGCCGCGCAGGATCCCCGACCAGCAGCGCCGCCGCTCCCCCGGCGGCGCTGCTGCGTGTGTCAGAGGGTTTCCGCCGCGCAGTGCCGCGCGGCGCGTTCCATCGCCTCCACGGGGGTGAGCGCCGCACCCTCGGCCTCGGCGGCGGCGAGCGCCTCGGCGCCCAGGGCGTTCCGCAGGGCGGCCCGGCTCTCCTCCCTGCGGTCGACCACGGCCCGGAAGGCGAACAGCAGGCTCTCCGCGCCGCCGGGCCAGATGGCCGCCGTGGCGGCGTGCAGGACGGCGGCCTCCCGCAACGAGCGCCCCTCGGCGAGGGCGCAGCGGACCACCGCGTCCAGCAGCATGGCCGGGCAGCGGCGGCCCGGAAAGCGGTGCCGGCCGGTCAGGGCCTCGGCCAGCACCTCCCGCGCGGCGCCGGTCTCACCTCGGTCGAGCCGCACCACGGACACCGACCACAGGATGTAGCCGCGGTGCCATTCCTCGCCGGTGCGGCGGGCGACCTCCAGGGCGTCGGTCAGATGGGTCAGCGCCCGGTCGGTGTCGCCTGCCTGCCCGTAGGCCGTGCCGAGCTGGTTGTGCGCGTACTGCAACCCCTCGGGGTCCCCCGTCGTCCGGAACTGTGCCAGGGAGCGCTCGGTCAGCGCCACGGCGCGGTCCGTCTCCCCACGCAGCAGACGGACCAAGCCCTGTACCAGAAGGCTCCAGGCGAGCGCCCCGGTGTCCCCGGAACGCCGCGCGCGGCTCGCTGCGGTGCCCGCGCCTCGCATGGCCGCCCGCATGTCCCCGCATATCGCGTCGAGATAGGCCCCCATCCACAGGACGCGCGTGCGCGACCGATCCGGAGCGAGGCCGCGGGACGGGTCGGCGGTGCGCTCCAGGGCCCGGGCGGTCCACCGGCGCCCCTCGTCGAGCGATCCGGCGGCGACGCAGTGCCACCACAGATCGGCGACGAGCTCCAGGGCCGCGCGCGCCGCCGCCGGATCGGTGGATTCCACCAGGCCGTACTCGACCGCGCGGCGCAGGTGGGTGAGTTCGGCCCGGACGGCCTTGATCAGCTCGGCCTGGCCCGCGCCGTGCCAGCGTTCGCACGCCCGTCGCGCGAAGCGGACCCACCACGCGAGGTGCCGGCCCTGGACCAGTGCGGTGCGTCCGCGTTCGGCCAGCCGGGAGCGCCCGTACTCGCGCACCGAGTCCAGCATGGTCAGCCGGTGCGAGCCGTCCGGCATGCGGACGGCGGTGAGCACGGAATGGTCGACGAGCCCGGCGAGCGCGTCCAGGGTGGCCCCGGCGGCGGTCACCGAGGAGGGGCCCGTCCCGGTGGCGGACGACGGGCCGCGGGCCGCCTCGGTGGTGAGCGCCGCCCCACCGGCCGCCCCACCGGCCGTCCCGGCGGCACGCACCGGAGCGCAGACGGCCTCCGCGGCGTCCGGTTCCACCTGGCCGACGAAGACCGAGAACGCCGCCCAGGCCCACTGCTCCTCGGGGCTGCACAGCTCGTGGCTCCAGTCGAGCACCGCCCGCATCGAACTGTGCCGCCGGGGCGCCGCCGGGTCCGCGTTGCGCAGGTCGCGCGCGTCCCTCAGTCCGCTGTCGAGACGGCTCAGCAACTGGGCCGGGGACAGGAAGCGCAGGCGCCGTGCGGTGATCTCCAGCGCGAGAGGAACCCCGTCCAGGCGTCGGCAGATCCGCTGGGCGCACTCCTGGTCGCGGCTGTTCCAGTCGAGTCCCGGGAGGATCGCGCGGGCCCGTGCCCCGAGCAGGTCGAGCGCGCCACCGGGCCCGGTGGTGAGCGGCAGCGGAAGCACCTCGTAGAGGTGTTCGCCGCCGACGCCGAGGGGGCGCCTGCTGGTGGCGAGGACGGTGACCCCTGGGGCGTGCCGCAGGACGCCGGCGACGACTTCGGCAGTGGGCGCGAGGGCGTGCTCGCAGTTGTCGAGCACCAGCAACAGGTTGCGGTCCCGCAGGAGTTCGACCAGCCCGGTGAGCGGCCGGGTGCCGGGCGCCGTCACCTCGCCCAGGGCCGCGAGGGTCTGAAGCACGACCGCCCCGGGGCCGGCCACCTCGGAGAGCTCCACCCAGCGCGCCCCGTCGCGGTGGTGCAGGGCCGCGGTGCGGGCGACCTGCTGGGCGAGCCTCGTCTTCCCCACCCCGCCGAGCCCCGTGAGCGTCAGCAGCCTTGTGGTGGCGAGGAGTTCGTGCGCCCGGCCCACCTCCCGCGCCCTGCCGACGAAGGACGTGGGTGTCTCCGGAACGTACACCGCCCCCGGCCCGCCACCTCCTGCGTACGGTTCCGGCACAGGGCCTGCGACGGTGGCCGGGGACCGTCCGTTCAGCCGCGTCCACAGCTCGCGCCAGGCGGTGTCGTCCGTGACGCCGCAGGCCCGCAGGTAGGCGCTGAGCACCTGCCAGGTCGGAAGGCGATGTCCGGAGGCCGCGGCGGAGAGGGTGGACGGCGCCACATGGACTCTGGCGGCCAGTGTCCGGTACGGAACGTTGCCGCTCGCGGCACGTAACTTCCTTAAGGATGCGGCTAGTTCGCCGACACCCCCGGTTTCCGCGCTCAGCGGTTTCTCCTGCCGGCCCACGTCGCCCTCCGTGTCTCCCGCCTGCCCGGCCGTCGAAACGTCGGGACATCGGATTCACTGCTCGGTCGATTCCGTTGATTTCGTTGATTTCATTGTGACCGGAGCCTGTTCACGTCCTCACCACTCGCCTGAAATCAATTCCGTTCCGGTGCACGCTGTGCACCCGGCTCCGCCGGTCACGGGGCGGCGGAGCACGAATGAGGGACGGATCTGTGGAGCACACACCCGACCGATACCGGCTGCGCGGCCGACTCCTGCGCTGGGGCATGTTCTTGCTGGCGGTGTGCCCGCTGCCGGTGGCGTTCCTGGCCGACTGGGACGCGTCGGGCAATGTGGCATCAGTCGTGAGCACATGCATCGGGATGTGCTCGCTGTTGCTGCAGCACGCGGCCGACGCACGGTCCGGCCGGGGCGGGCGGGCCGGAGCGCCGGACGGCGCGGGCGGGCCCGCCGCCCCCTCGCCCGGTTCCACGACGGGTCCCGGGGCGACGGGCGACGCGCGAGCGGCCGGGCCGCCCGAGGGGGCAGGGGAAGGACGGCGGCTGTCGACGGTCAAGCGGGGGGACGCCGCCGCTCCGGCCGGGGGCGCGACGCCCGCACCGGGCTCCGCGGGCACGATGCCGGGTTCCCCGGACCCCGCCCCGGTCCCGCCCGGCCCGTACATCAACATCACCGGCAACCACGGTCCGGTGGTCCTCAACAACGGGCACCGGTCCCGTCACAGGGTCTCGATGCGGTACGCGGGCGGCTCGGTGCGCCACAACCCGGGCCTGGCCCTGGGGTACGTGGGTGCCGTGGTGGCGCTCGTGGTGCTGTGCGTGTGGGGGCTCGCACCGCTCCGGAACAGGGACACCGGCGAGCCGGGGGCCGCGGCCCCGCCCGCGCCGGCGCCCTCGCTCCCCGGCCCGGCCTCCGCTCCGCCCTCGCCGACGCCTTCCTCAGCACCTTCGTCGGCCGCGCCCACCACCCCACCCGCGCCACCGGCCGTCGAGCCACCGGTCCCTCCCCCCACCTCGCCCCCGGCCGCTTCTCCGGTCCCGAACGACTCGCTCCAGTGCGGCGCCTGGAAGCCGGACCACGGGGTCACCTATCGGACCTGCATCGGGGAGTCCGGTGGCCGACTGGTCCTCGCGGCCCACTACCGGGCCGACCCGGGAGCCGGTACCGAGGGAAAGCGGATGTGGCTGTGGCTGGTCCGCAAGTCGGACATGGACAAGTCCCAACCGAAGGTGTGCCCGCGCCCGATCGCCGCCGAGCAGCACCTCTGCGGTCCTCTGAAGGTGAGCGCGCCGGCGGCGGGCGAATACACGGCCGCCGGCGGCATCAGCGACGACCCCGCTTCACACCCTGGGCCCTATGTCGCGGAGGGGTACTACGGGATGCAGAGCGGTCCCATGTACTGGAGGGGGGACGACTGAGCGGGCGGTCCGGCAGCGCGCGACACGCGGTGCGCGGAGGAATGCCGGACTCGTGCCCGGCGCGCGCTTCCACACCTCCCGTCCCGAACGAGCCCGTCATGGATGTCGCGCCGTCGCGGCACGGGACGGCCGCGGGGTTCCCGTGGGACCCTGTTCGGCACACCATGCGGCGACGGGGGAGCGACATGGCGGGGCCACGGCTGGAGGCACTGGGCGAGAGCGATCCGACGACGCTCGGGGCGTACCGGCTGCTCGGGCGGCTGGCCTCCGGCGGGATGGGGCGGATCTACCTCGCGCAGGCCGCAAACGGACAACTCGTGGCGGTCAAGACGCTGTTGGCGGAAGGGGAGGCCGGCCCCGTCGACCGGCGCAGGTTCGCCCGCGAGGTGAAGGTGGCGCAACGGATCGACAGCGCGTTCACGGCGCGCGTGCGGGAGGCCGATCCGGACGCCGAGGTCCCCTGGATGGCCATCGACTACATACCCGCCCCCTCCCTGTCCGAACTGGTGCGTTCCGCAGGGGTGTTACCCGCATCCGCGGTGCGGTGGCTGGCGGCCGGGACGGCCGAGGCGCTCGTCGTGCTGCATCGCGGGAACGTCGTCCACCGGGACGTGAAGCCGCAGAACATCCTGCTGCCGTTGACCGGCCCCCGCCTGATCGACTTCGGCATCTCGCACGCCAACGACCTCACCCTGACCGGACTCACCCTCGGCACGATCGCCTTCACCTCGCCCGAGCAGGCTCGCGGCGAGGGCTCGACGGCGGCGTCCGACGTGTACTCACTGGGCGCGACCCTCTTCCATCTGGCCACGGGGCGGCCTCCGTACCGGGCCGACGGCGACACGCTCGCGCTGCTCGCGCGGGTGCAGCGCGGTGAACTGCACCTCGACGGGCTGCCGAAGGACCTCGTCCCGCTGATCCGTCCCTGCCTGGAGGTGCGGCCGGCGGACCGTCCCGCACCGGCGGACGTGCTGCGCGAGTTCCGGCGGTCGATGGCCGGGCTGCCGCTCTCGCAGAGCGGGAGTCGCTGGCTGCCGCCGCGCTGGACGGCACTGATCGAGGAGTACGAGCGACGAGGCCACGAACTGCGCCGCTCCGCGACGGCCGGCCCCGACGGGCCGACCGTGGACCAGCGCACGTCGGCGGTGCCGCCGCCGCCCCGGACCCGTGTGTACACCGGGGACGTCGCGGCGGAGGAGAGGGCACGTGCGGAACGGGAGAGGGCCGGGGAGCGCGAACGGGAGGCGCGGGAACAGGAGCAGGCCCGGGAACGGGAGCGCGAACGGGAGCGGCAGCGGGAGGAGGAACGGAAGCGTGCGCGGGAACGGGAGCGGGCGGCCCGTGAGCACGAGCGTGCGGAACGGGAACGGGCCGAGAAGCGGGCCGCGCGCGAGCGGGCCGCCCGGCTCGACGCCGAACGGGCCGAGAAGCGGCGGCGCGAGGAACGGCTCCGTCAGGAGCGGGCCCGCACCAGGGCCTCGTCGTCCTCGCGCCCGTCGGCCTCCTCCGGCGCGGGCTCCGGCTCGGCCACCGGCTCCGGCTCGCGTGCCGCCGCCCCGGCGACGGGGAACGGCTCCTCCGGCGGCTGGTGGCTCCTGCCGGTGATCCTCGTCGTGCTGCTGGTCTGGCAGCCGTGGAAACCGGACTCCGACGGCAGCACCGGCGGCGCCACCAGCACGTCCACCAGCTCGTCCGGCGGCGGGTACACCTCGTCCTCCGGTGGTGGCGGCGGAACCGGAAGCGGCTCCCGTTCGTCCTCCTCCACCACCGCCGACGACCCCGCCCCCACGCCCGACGCCGCCGACACCGCCTTCCGCGACGTTTCGACCGGGGACTGCCTCACCGCGTACGACGACGGCTACGAGGACTGGTCCACGTCCGTGCCGCGCACGGTGTCCTGCGGCGCCGCCGACGCCTACACGCGGGTGACGTCCGCGCGGAAGGGAATCCGCTTCGGCGACTGCCCGGTGGGCAACGGCCGTACCTACTGGTACCACTCGGGCTCGGTGCCGGACTTCGGCGTGTCGTTGTGCGTGGAGCGCCAGTTCCGCACGGGCCAGTGCTTCGTGGCCAGGATCAGCGGCACGAAGGTCACCAAGTCACGCCTCATGAACGTCTGGAGCTGCGACGCGGAGAAGGTTCCCGCAGGCTTCAACGCGACCCTGCGGATCACCGGGTACCACCGGGCGCAGAAGACCTATCCGCAGGGCTACTGCTCCCGGAGCCGGGACGACCGGAACTACTACTGGATCTACGACGTGGACGGCGGCAAGAACGTCCTGTGCACGACGTACAGCCGCTGAGGCCCGAGCGGTACGGCCGCCGACGCCCGACGGGCGGTTCCCGGGGGCCGGCGTCGGCCGGACGGTCGGCCGGTCGGCCGGCCAGGGCCGCAGGAGCGCGGCGCGGTGCTCCGCGGCCCCGCGGTCCCGTACGGGGTCGGATCAGCCGAGGATCGCGAGCGCGTCGATCTCGATGAGCAGGCCCTTGGGAAGCCCGACGTAGACCGTGGTGCGGGCGGCGGGCGGGGCCTTCAGGTCCTGCCCGGCGAAGTAGGCGTTGTAGATCTCGTTCATCTCGGCGAAGTGGTCCACGTCCGTGAGGTAGACGCGCATCATCATCACGTCGTCCCAGGTCGCGCCGCCCTCCTCCAGGATCGCCTTGACGTTGGCGAAGGTCTGGAGGGTCTGCTCCCGCAGCGTCGGACCGGCCGGGGTCGGTGCCTGGCCCTCGACGGCGGGGAGGAAACCGACCTGGCCGGCGACCTGGAGGATGTTCCCCTTCTTCACCCCGTGCGAGAACTTCGCGGGCGGCGTGGTGTGGGTGCTCGGGGTGAGGGCGATCTTCTCGGTCATGGCTGTTCAGGCTCTCCTGGGTTGGTTGGTGCCGGAGTAGTCCCGGCTGATGGCGTCGGCGGTGCGGCGCACCAGCGGGAGCAGGGTGAGGAGTTCCTCGGCCGTGACGACCACGTTGGGCGCGGAGACCGACATCGCGGCGACCACGCGTCCGTCCGCGCCCCGGACGGGGGCGGCGACACAGTTGATGGACTCCTCGTGGCCGCCGAGGTCGGTGGCCCAGCCCTGTTCGCGGACGACGGCGAGTTCCTTGAGGAAGGCACCGGCGTTCGGGGTCGAACGGGGCGTGTACATGGGGTAGTCGAGCCTCTCGGCGACGGCACGCCGCTCGGGTTCGGGAAGGTCGGCGAGGAGCAGTTTCGCCACGGCGGCGACGGTGATCGCGACGGGCTTCCCGATCCGGGAGTACATGCGGACCGGGTAGCGGCTCTCGACCTTGTCGATGTAGAGGACCTCGTTCTCCTCGTACACCGCGAGGTGCACGGTGTGGCCGCAGCTCTCGTTGAGTTCGACGAGATGGGGGTGGGCGATCTCGCGTACGTCGAGGTTCTCCACGGCCTCCTGCGCGAGGGCGAAGAGGCGGGCACCGAGGCGGTAGCGCTGGTCCTGCTGGCGGTAGACGAGGCCGTGTTCGTGGAGCGTACGGAGCAGGCGCAGCGCGGTGGACTTGTGGACGCCGAGCCGCTCGGCCACCTGTCCGAGGTCGGCGGGCCCCTGGGCGAGCAACGGCAGGATGCTCAGCGCGCGGTCGACGGTCTGGCTCATGCGCGCGCCTCACTGTCCCTGCGGTCCTCGCCGCTCCTGTGGCCCTCGCCACCCATGGCCGGATGCCTGGACCGGTGCTCGGCCGAAGGCCCAAAGGGGCGCTCGGCCGGATGCCCGCTCGGGGCGCCCGGCCGGCCCGTCCCGCCCGTTCGCTGGTCGCGGTCGCTCACGTCGTACGCACCTCCTGTTCCTCCCCCGTCCACCCGGGGCCGAGACGAAGTCTCCCCCAGGCGTCGTCGTCCAGCGCGGCCAGGGCGTCGGCGCGGGCGCGGGACGGCGGGGCCGTGAGGTCCCCGGGGACGGTGAGCACGGCGGCGGCCATGAGGTGGCCGTGCCGGACCCGGTCGCGTACGCCCAGGCCCCGCAGGGTGGCGGAGAGGAACCCGGCGGCGAAGGCGTCACCGGCGCCGACGGGTGCGACGACATCGACGCGGAGGGCGGGGACGCCGGTGACGGTGTCCGTCCGCCCGGTGTCGGTCCGTCCGGAGTCCGCCGCTCCGGCATCCGCCGCTGCGTTGCCCGCCTCTCCGACGACGGCGCCTCCCGTACGCGAGAAGACCGTGGCCCCCTCGGCCCCGCGCTTCACGACCAGGACCGCCGGCCCCGGGAGCGCCGCGCGGATCGCCTCGGCCCCGTTCAGCCCCCATGCCTCCTCCGCCTCGTCCTCGCCGACGAAGACCAGATCGCAGCCGCGGGCCAGGTCCAGCAGCACTCCGGGGCCCGCGGCGGCGTCGCGCCACAGGCCCGGCCGGTGGTTGACGTCGAAGGAGACCAGCGGGCGTCCGGGGCGGGGCGAGGTCAGGTCGCGGAGCAGGGCCAGACAGTCGGCGGAGAGCGCCGCCGTGATGCCGGACAGGTGCAGGACGCGGGCCGCGAACAGCGCCTCGTACGGGACGTTGTCCGGGGACATCGCGGAGGCGGCGGAACCGGCCCGGTAGTAGGCGACCTCGTGCACGTCGGTACCCCGGTCCGTCGCGGTACGGAAGTAGATGCCGGTGGGCCGCGCCGGGTCGCGCCGCACCGCGGAGGTGTCGACCCCGTATCCCGCGACGGCCTCGACGAGGTGGTCCCCGAACCCGTCCGAACCGACCCTGCTGACCCAGGCCGTCCGGTGGCCGGCCGCGGCGAGCGCGCAGGCGACGTTGGACTCGGCGCCGCCGATGCCGCGGCTGAAGGAGGGCACGTCGGCGAGACGGCCGGGCCGCGACGGCAGGAACGTCACCATGGACTCGCCGAGGCACACGACGTCGACGGGCGGGACGGAGCCGCCGGTCTCACCGGTGCGCGTGCGCGTCCCGGCGAACGCGCGGACGGACGCGCCGACGAGCGTCTCCGTACTGGCGGGCGCGTCGACGGGCGGGACGGAGCCGGTGTCGGCGGTCCTGGCCGGGGTTCCGGGCACTCGGGGCTCCTCGCGTGATCGGTGGTGCGTTCGTTCGGGGCGGCTGACATGGCGGTGGGCGGCCGGTGAGCGGCCCGTGCGGTGGTCGGGGCGGTGCGAACGGCCAGGATGGTGCGACGGATCCCGGAGAGTGGCGCCCGGTCTCGCGGATCCCCCGGCGCCGTGCTGCCATTGACCCGGTGTCGGCTCGGATGTTAGACACCGACAAGCGATATACGCAACGGACGTTGCATATGATGCAACAGCGGCTTCCGCCGTGACAACCACTTCGATCGAGGAGGCACCCTTGGCCGCCGACCGCCCAGTGGCCGGACTCGCCGACGAGCTGATCGACCACCGCTTCAAGGCGCTCCCGCCCGACGCCGAGGGCCTGACCGTCGGCGCCCTCGCCGCCGAACGGCGCGATCTCTTCACGGGCGGCTTCACCACCCCGGTGCTCGCCCTGTCCGCCGAGTCCGTCGAACACAACCTCGCGCTGCTGGAGTCGTACGCGGAGCGCCACGGGCTGGCCTTCGCCCCGCACGGCAAGACCTCCATGTCCCCGCAACTCTTCGCCCGCCAGCTGGAGCACGGCGCCTGGGGCATCACGGCGGCCGTACCGCACCAGGCGCGGGTCTACCGGGCGTACGGGATCCGGCGGATCTTCCTCGCCAACGAACTCGTCGACGCCGCGGCCCTGCGCTGGCTCGCCGGCGAGCTGGACCGCGACCCGGAGTTCCGCTTCGTCTGCTACGTCGACTCGGTGCGCGGCGTGGAGCTGATGGACGAGGCGTTGCGGGCGGCGGGCGCCTCCCGCCCCGTGGACGTCGTCGTGGAGCTGGGTGCGGGCGAGGGTGCGCGCACCGGCGCACGCACCGAGGCGGAGTGCGCTGCGGTCGCCGACGCGGTGGCCGCGACCGGGACCCTGCGGCTGGTGGGCGTGGCCGGGTACGAGGGCGAGGTGCCGGACGCGACGGGCGAGCGGGTCCGCGAGTGGCTGCGGCGGCTCGTCGCGCTGGCCGTCGCCTTCGACCGGGAGGGCAGGTTCGGCCGGAAGGACCGGGGAGACCGGCTCGCGGCATCAAGGACGGTACCGGCAAAGGCCGGAGCGGCTGCGGGAGAGGCCGGAGCGGCCGGGGAAGCAGCCGAACCGGCGAGGGGAGAATCCGAACCGGCTGCGGGAGAGGCTGGAGCGGCCATGCGGCGCGTGGCGGATGCCACCGACGACGGCATCGTGATCAGTGCGGGCGGCAGTGCGTGGTTCGACGCGGTGGCGGACGTCTTCGCGCAGATCCCCGAACTCTCCCGCCCCGTACTGAAGCTGCTGCGCTCGGGGGCGTACGTCTCGCACGACGACGGCCACTACCGCCACCTCACCCCGTTCAACCGCGTCCCCGAGGAGGGAGCCCTGCGGCCCGCCTTCCGGCTCTGGGCCCAGGTCGTGTCCCGGCCCTCCCCCGGGCAGGCGTTCCTCAACGCGGGCAAGCGGGACGCGGCGTACGACCTCGATCTGCCGCAGGCCCAGGTCGTACGCTCCGGGCGCGACGGTACGGTCCGGCCCGCGACGGGCATCACGGTCGGCGGGCTCTCCGACCAGCACACCTGGCTGCGCACCGAACCCGGTGCCGAACTGGAGGTCGGCGACTGGGTCGGCATGGGTCTGTCGCATCCGTGCACCAGCTTCGACAAGTGGCAGCTGATCCCGCTGGTCGAGGCGGACGGCACCGTCACCGACTACATCCGTACCTTCTTCTGATCCCCGATCGCTCCCGATCCGCATCGGCCCCGATCCCGATCAGTCGCTCGATCCACAGACAGGCGATCCCATGGACCTGGTCATCCGCGACGCGTACGTCATCGACGGCACCGGCTCTCCCGGCCGGCGCGCCGACGTGGCGGTCGACGGCGGCCGGATCGCCGCGATCCACCCCCAGGACGCGCCCGGCCCGCGCCCCTCGGGCCGCCGCGTGCTCGACGCCGACGGACTCGCCCTCTCCCCCGGCTTCATCGACATGCACGCGCACAGCGACCTGGCCCTGCTGCGCGACCCCGACCACAGCGCCAAGGCCGCACAGGGCGTCACGCTCGAAGTCCTCGGCCAGGACGGCCTGTCGTACGCCCCGGCCGACGACCGGACGCTCGCCGAGGTGCGCCGCACCATCGCCGGCTGGAACGGGGGCGGACCCGAGGACCCCGGCGTCGACTTCGACTGGCGCACGGTCGGCGAGTACCTGGACCGTCTGGACCACGGTTTCGACGGCCGGGGCATCGCCGTCAACGCCGCCTATCTCGTCCCGCAGGGCACGGTCAGGATGCACGCGATGGGCTGGGTGGACCGCCCGCCCACCGAGGCCGAGCTGAACCGCATGAGGGAACTCGTCGCCCAGGGCATGGCGGAGGGCGCGGTCGGCATGTCCTCCGGCCTCACCTACACGCCCGGCATGTACGCGGACGACGCCGAACTCACCGAACTCTGCCGGGTGGTGGCCCGGTACGGCGGCTACTACTGCCCCCATCACCGCTCGTACGGGGCGGGTGCGCTGGCCGCGTACGAGGAGATGGTGCGGCTGACCAGGAACGCGGGCTGCGCGCTCCATCTCGCCCACGCCACCATGAACTTCGGGGTGAACGAGGGGCGGGCCCCGGAGCTGCTGGCCCTGCTCGACGCGGCGCTGGACGCGGGCGCCGACATCTCCCTCGACAGCTACCCGTACACCCCCGGCAGCACCACCCTCGTCGCGATGCTGCCGAGCTGGGCGGGCGAGGGCGGCCCCGACGCGGTGCTGGCCCGCCTCGCCGACGACACCATCGCGGAACGCATACGGCACGACATGGAGGTGGTCGGCTCGGACGGCTGCCACGGCGTGCCGATCGAGTGGGACACGATCGAGATCTCGGGAGTCACCGCGCCGGGCCTCGGCGAGTACGTCGGCCGTACGGTGGCCGAGTCGGCCCGGCTGCGCGGCGAGGCACCCTGGGCGACCGCCCGCCGGCTGCTCGTCGAGGACCGGCTCGGCTCCACGATCCTCCAGCACGTGGGCCACGAGGAGAACGTCCGGCGGATCATGCGGCACCGGGTGCACACCGGGGGCAGCGACGGCATCCTCCAGGGCGACAAGCCGCACCCCCGCGCCTATGGCACCTTCCCGCGGTATCTCGGCCGGTACGTACGGGAGTTGGGCATCCTGTCGCTGGAGGAGTGCGTCGCCCACCTCACCTCCCGCCCCGCACGTCGGCTGCGCCTGGCCGACCGCGGGTACGTCCGCGAGGGCCACCGCGCCGATCTGGTCCTGTTCGATCCGGCGACGGTGGCGGCGGGTTCGACGTTCGAGAAGCCGCGCACGCTTCCGACCGGCATCCCGCACGTACTGATCGACGGCCGCTTCGTCATCGAGGACGGCCTCCGGACCCAGGTACTGGCGGGCCGCGCCGTACGCGGTGAGGGACGGACCGTACGGGGGTGAGGGACGGACCGTACGGGGGTGAGGGGCGGACCGAACGGGGGTGACGGGCGGGGGCGAGGGCTGGGCCCTCGCATGAAGGCCGCAGCGGTGCCCCCGGCCCCGACGGAGCCCACGAGGTCCACGAGGGCCACGAGGGCCATGAGGCCTATGGGAGCTACGAGGTCTCCGCCGCCTTGGCCGCTGCTGCCACCTCCGCCGCCCGGTCCCTGGCCCAGGCCAGGTCTTCCTCGGTCGGCGCGTCGTCCTGGGTCAGGTTCGCCCGCCAGTAACCGCTGAACTCCACGGCGTTCCGGGGCAGTGCGCGTTCCCCGACGAGGTGACGGCGCAGCGCCCGTACCGCCCCGGCCTCACCGGCCAGCCAGGCGGCCCCCGGCCCGACGGGCAGCTCGGCCGCCCGTACCGCGTCCACCAGCGCCCCGCCCCGGTCCCGGTCCACCCAGTGGACGGACACCTCGCCCGGCGAGTGCAGCATCTGGTGCTCCGCCGCGCCGGCGACCTCGGCGTAGACGACCGCGCGCGACCCGGCCGGCAGGGACTCCAGGAGCGTCCCGATCGCCGGGAGCGCCGTCTCGTCACCGGCCAGCAGCAACCAGTCGGCCGCCGGCAGCGGCCGGGCGTACGCCGCCGACGGGCCGACCATGCCGAGCACGTCCCCCGGGCGCGCGACCCGGCCCCAGCGGGCGGCGGGGCCGTCGTCACCGTGCAGCACGAAGTCGACCGTCATCACACCGCTCGCGCGGTCGTACCCGCGCACGGTGAAGCTGCGCATGAGCGGACGTTCGGGCTCGGGGATCGCGAGGTACGCCTCGTACCACCGCATGCCGTGCGCGTCGTCGGCGTCGGGCACCGGGAGCCGGGGCACGTCCTGCCCCTCCCGGGGGAAGCACAGTTTCATCTGCTGATCGGGGCGGTCCTCCAGGATCTCCGCGAGACTCTGCACGCCCGCGCCCATGCCCACGTCCGAGGCGAAGGAGACGCGCGCGACCCGTGGGGTGATCCGCTCCACGCCCACGACCCGTACGTACGACACAGGCAACACGTGGCCCATCCCGACACCGACCTCTCCTGATACTTTACGCCATAAGGAATTGAAATCGCCTCGGCGAAATTACTTTATGGCGTAAGGAGTTGCAAGTGGTGGTCTATGCCGGACAGGGCGACGCCCGGCGTTCGATGTCCCTGTTGTGGCGCGCGGAGCGACCGGAGCAACCGCGCCGCACCCCCGGTCCGGGCCCCCGGCCGGGGCTGAGCGTGGACGCCATCGTGACCGCCGCGATTTCCGTCGCCGACGAGGAGGGCATGGCCGCGCTCTCGATGCGCGCGGTGGGCGAGCGGCTGGGCCGCACGGCGATGGCGCTGTACACGTACGTCCCCAGCAAGGGCGAGCTGCTGGACCTCATGTACGACGCGGTCCACGCCGAACTGCCCCGGGACTACGCGGCCTTCACCGAGGCACACGCACCGGGGGGCGGCAGGCGCCCGAGCGCCGAAGGGGAGCGGCCGGGCGGCGACGACTGGCGGGCCGGGCTGACCGCATGGGCGCGGGACACGCTCGAATTCCTTCTGCGCCACCCCTGGGTGCTCCAGGTCTCCCAGGCCCGTCCGGTCCTCGGCCCGCACGAGTACGCCGCACTGGACACCCTCGTACGCCTGCTGACCGGAACCGGGCTCGAAGCGCGGCTGGTGCGGCGACTGGTGGGCACGCTGACCCACTTCGTGCGGGGCTGCGCCGGAACGGTCGCCGAGGCACGGGAGGCGGCGGTGGCGACGGGCGAGCCGGACGAGGAGTGGTGGTTCGCCCGCTCGGCGCTGCTGGGCGAGGTGGCTCCGGACTTCGCGGACCGTTATCCGAGCCTGAGCGCGATGGAACGCGCCGGCGCGCCGCGACCGCCGTCCGCCACGGACAAGGGCGAGGACGAGAGAGAAGGCGGAGGCGAGTACAGCGGGGAGGCGGGCGGAGGCTCGGCCGAGGGCGACGAGGAGACGATGCCGTTCCTGGAGCGCGAGGCACGGAAGACGTTCGCCGTCGGCCTCGACGTACTGCTCGACGGGATCGAGGCAGCGACCAGGCGCACGGGCAGGCCCTGAACCGGTGTGCCCCGAGCCCGCAAGCCCTGAGCCCGCAAGCCCCGGGCCCGCAAGCCCTGAGCCCGCGAGCCCCCGGGCCCCGACGCACGACGTCGCCGCGGCCGCCCGGTCGGCACGGGCGGTCACGGCGACGGAGCGCTCAGCGGCTCACGGCTTGGGCAGGGCGCATCCCGCCCGGTTGAGGTCGAACTTGTTGCCCGGGCCGATGCACGGCACGATGCCGTAGGTCTGCTGGGCGTAGTTGATTCCCTCACGCACCGTCACATTGCCGCTCTCGTCCACCTCGCACGGGTTGTTGTCCGTGCAGCTCTGGCCGTCCTCGTTGCCGGTGTTGTTGACCGCGACGACCTTGCCGGTGGCGTTGTCGATCACCGGGGACCCGGACGTGCCGCCGATGGTCTGGCAGGCGGAGGTGTAGCGGACCGAGTCCTTCCAGGTCCACTGGCCTTCCTTGAGCCGGTAGACGAACCCGTCCACGTTGCAGGAGTACGTGCGCTTCCAGTAGCCGGAGACCACCGTGATCGCGGTGCCCTGGACGGGGTGCGCGGTGTTGAGCTCCAGCGCCTTGATGCCGTAGTTGCTCTCGATCTGCGCGTAGGTGCTGGTGAGTTGGTACACCGAGATGTCGGTGTCCGTCATCGTCCCGTACGCGATCTTGCTGGCCCGCAGCGTGGCGACGCCGCTGCCGGAGGCGTTCAGCAGGGTGAAGCTACGACTGGACGACCGGTTGAACACCACCTGACCGGGGCCCGGGAAGCCCGTCTCCATGCAGTGCCCGTTGGAGAGCACCAGCGCGGGGTCGGAGGGCTGGGAGTCGGGCGTGCGGACGACGGAGCCGGAACAGTTGCTGAGCGCCACGGTCCCGGCGAAGTTGACCGCCTGGGGCGTGACCTTCGCCTTGACCGTGTCGGCCGCGGCCGTGCCGGCCGCCGCCTTGCCGGCCGTCGCCGCTTCCTGGCCGGTGGCCGCGACGGCGGGTGCGGTTCCCGCCCCGAGGAGCAGAACGGCGAAGAGCGCACCGACGAGAGGCTTTTTCATGTGGGGGTCCCCTCCAGCGACATGCGCGGGGCCTCGACGACCCCGACTACCGAAGTTCCTTCGGTTTGACATGCGCATGCTTGCGCATGGAGGGGACCCCCAACAAGGGGCGGTTTCCGGCCAATGCTCGGGCCCGGTCCTCGGCGGGCTGCCCCAGAGCCGCCATGTGCCCCACCCGGACCCGGCGCCGACCGCCTCAGCCGGTCACGTGCTCCACCGGGATCCAGAGTTCGGCGTCGGCCCGGCCGCCGTCCTGCGACAGCCGGGTGCTCAGGATCTCGGGCCCCGGCCGGCTCCGGTACGGATTGGACGGGAACCACTGGGTGAAGACGTCCCGCCACAGATACTGGAGCGTCTGCGGGAAGGGCCCCGAACTCCCGAAGACGGCCCAGGTGCCCGCCGGGACCTCCAGCGCGTCCAGGTCCTCGGGCACGGCCGCGCCCGTCACCACGCCGTGGTAGTAGTCGAGTTCGGTCCCCTCCGCCCTGCTCGCGGCGAGATCGTCGCTCACCCCGACGATTCCGCGCGGTTCCTGATCGGACAGTTCCCCGATGCGCCGCACGGTGTCCTCGCCGATGCCCCGGACGAACGCGACGATGGCCGGGTTCGCCCCCTCGTGCACCAGCGGAACCCGCGCCTTCCTGCCGACCACGCGGAACGCCTCCTTCTCCACGATCCGGTATCGCATACTCCCGCTCCCTTCGACCACGAGCCGGAAGGACATCCGGGGCTGGGAGCGCAGAACCGCACCGGTCCGCCTGGCCTCGCCCGGACCGACGCCGTGCATCGCCCGGAACGCCCGCGCGAACGCCTCCCCCGAGCCGTAGCCGTAGCGCACCGCGATCTCCAGCAGCGTCCGCTCCCCCGCCAGCACCTCGGCCCCCGCGAGCGTGAGCCGCCTGCGCCGGACGTACTCGGACAGCGGGATCCCGGCCAGCGCCGAGAACATCCGCCGGAAGTGGTACTCCGACGTCATCGCGATCCGCGCCAGCTCGGCCGCCTCGATCCGCTGGCCGAGGCGGCCCTCGATGTGCTCCATGGCCTGATTCAGCCGCTCCAGCACCCCGGACTCCTTCCCTTACGAGCAGTCACGCTAGGGAATGCGACTCCCCGCGGACCCGACAGTCCGTGCCCGGTCCGGTCGGGTCCCCGGTCCGGCGCGTGCCGGGCCGAACCGGGGACGCCCCGTCCACGCGAGCGTCCGGCACACGCACGTGTCCCATCTCACCCGTCCGTGTGCGTCACGTCCCCGTTCCGGCCCATTCCAAGCCCCGCCCCCGTCCCCGACCGGCGATCCCACGGTCCGGGGACGGGGGACGCATGGCTATGGAAGACACGGTGACGGCGGCCCGATGCGCCGGGCGGGGCAACGGGCGACGAAAGCCCGGCGCCCCCCAAGGCCCGGCCGTAAGCTCCGGGACATGCAGGTCATCCAGTCCACGAAGCTCGCCAACGTCTGTTACGAAATCCGGGGCCCCGTGCTGGAGGAGGCGATGCGGCTGGAGGCGGCCGGTCATCGCATCCTCAAGCTCAACACCGGCAACCCCGCCGCGTTCGGGTTCGAGTGCCCGCCCGAGATCCTCGAGGACATACTGCGCAACCTCTCCGGGGCACACGGCTACGGCGACGCGAAAGGACTGCTGTCCGCGCGGCGGGCGGTGGTGCAGCACTACCAGACCAAGGGCATCGACCTCGATGTCGAGGACGTCTATCTGGGCAACGGCGTCTCCGAGCTGATCCAGATGTCGATGCAGGCGCTGCTCGACGACGGCGACGAGGTGCTGGTACCCGCTCCGGACTACCCGCTGTGGACGGCGTCGGTCTCGCTGGCGGGCGGCACGGCGGTGCACTACCGCTGCGACGAGCAGTCCGACTGGATGCCGGACCTCGCCGACATCGAACGGAGGATCACCGACCGCACCAAGGCGCTCGTGATCATCAACCCGAACAATCCGACGGGCGCGGTCTATGACGACGCGATGCTGCGCGGGCTCACGGAGATCGCCCGGCGGCACAACCTGGTCGTCTGCTCGGACGAGATCTACGACCGGATCCTGTACGACGGCGCCACCCACACCCCCACCGCGACGATCGCCCCCGACCTGCTGGTGCTCACCTTCAACGGGCTCTCCAAGAACTACCGGGTGGCCGGATACCGGTCGGGCTGGCTGACGGTGTGCGGCCCGAAGGGGCACGCCGCCTCGTACATCGAGGGTCTGACGATCCTCGCCAACATGCGGCTCTGCGCCAACATGCCGTCCCAGCACGCCGTGGCCACCGCCCTCGGCGGACGGCAGTCGATCGACGAGCTGGTGCTGCCGGGCGGTCGGATGCGGGAGCAGCGGGACGTCGCGTACGACCTGCTGACCCGGATCCCGGGCGTGACGTGCGTGAAGCCGAAGGGGGCGCTGTATCTCTTCCCGCGCCTCGACCCCAAGGTCTACAAGATCAAGGACGACCGGCAGATGGTGCTCGACCTGCTGCGGGCCGAGAAGATCATGGTCGTGCACGGCACCGGATTCAACTGGCCGGAGCCCGATCACTTCCGCGTCGTGACCCTGCCCTCGGCCGAGGACCTGGCGGACGCGGTGACCAGGATCGCGCACTTCCTGGACGGATACGGCCAGCCTTGACGGGCCGATGCCCGCCCCTTCGAACGGGCCCGGCCCCGTCGAACGGACCTGCCGCGGCGTCCGGCCCCGCCGCGGCCGGACGCCACCCGCGCCTCGATCACAGACAACTTTAGACTAAATCTAATGTAGGATGGTCTCACAGCGACACCAGGAGGCCATCCATGTACGAACCGATCCGCACCAAATCGGTCCACACACCGGCCGACCACGTCGGCGACTTCCCGCACCGCTCCCGCGAGGAGGAGTTGGACATCCAGCTCGCCGGACACCTGGCCGCACTGCTCGCGGTCACCGACGAACTGGGGCTGGACGCGGCGGGCGACCGCATCGCCGAACAGGTCGCCCGGCTGCGCGGTGCGCCGCCGGCCCGGCACGCCGGCCGGACCGAAGCGCCCGCACCCGCCCTCCACCGCCGCGCACACGCCCTCGCGGGCCGGGCGCTGGTGGTGGCCGCGTCCCGCGCCGACACCGTCGTCGCGATCCTCGCGGCCGAGCGCATGGATGCCCACACGGCGGCGATGGCCTCGCCCACCGCGTCCGGCACCCCGTCACGACTGGTCGGCGCCCTCTGACGGCCCCGGTCCACGGCCCGCCGAGGCGCGTGGACCGGGCGCCATTCAACTATCGGAGAAATGCCCCTTTCGCCGCTTTTTTCGAACGCCCCGGTGAATGGCTGCGGGCGGACAGATGTCGCGCGCGCCATCGTTGGGATCCGCTGTCCGCAGCGGGCAACCCTCCCCGCACGACGACGGTCTGGACGGTGTCACGCCCGTCCGGAGCGTGAGAGCAACTGCGGAGAGGTCGACATGAGTGACGTAGCGGTCACCGTGATCATCCCGGTCTACAACGCCGCCGACTTCCTGGACGAATGCCTGGAGTCGATCGTGCGGCAGAGCCTGGGATTCGAGCGCGTCGAGGTCGTGGCCGTGAACGACGGCTCCACCGACGCCGGCGGTGCGGTACTGGACGGGTGGGCCGAGCGGCACCCCAACGTCAGGGTCGTGCACCAGAGCAATTCCGGGGCGCCCGGCGGTCCTCGCAACCGGGGTATCGACATGGCGAGGGGCGAGTTCCTGTTCTTCGCCGACCCGGACGACTACCTGGGCCCGGACGCGCTGCGGCGGATGGTGGAGATCGCCGAGCGCAACGACTCGGACGTGGTGCTGGGCCGGATCCGGGGCGTGGGCCGGGGCGCCCCGACCGAGCCGTTCGCCGCGACCGTCGAACGGGGCGACGTGTGGTCGACCAGGGCGATGTTCAGCTTGACCCCGCAGAAACTCTTCAGGCGCTCGCTCGTGGTCGAACACGGTCTGCGCTTCGCCGAAGGGGTGCGGCTGGCGGAGGAACAGCCGTTCATCGTCCCCGCCTATCTGCGGGCGCGGGCGATCTCGGTGGTCGCCGACTACGACTGCTACTACCTCGTCGACCGCGAGGGATTCGCCCATCTGACGAAGCAGCAGCCACCGGCCGAGTCGTTCTACTCGGCGGTGCGCGCGGCCCTGGGCTCGATCGTGGAACTGACCGAGCCCGGCGAGCGGCGCAACGCGTTGCTCGTGCGGTTCGCCAAGGTGGACCTGATGGCGAAGTTCGGTCCCCACTACCATCGTTGGACCTCCGCCGAGCGCCAGGAGTCGTACGCCCGCATCGCGGGCGAGGTGCTGCGCGAGTTCATTCCGCAGGAGGTCATGACCGGATTCTCACCGCTCGTCCAGCTGCGCGCCCGGCTGCTGCGCGAGGGCGGGCGGGTCGATGAACTGCTCTCCCTGTCCCGCCACGACAGCCTCGCCTGGGCCGAGCTCGAACCCGGCCCCGACGCCCTGGAGTGGCTCGACGGCGGGCGACGGGCGGCCCTGCTGGTGCGCAGCTCGCACTACCGCGGCACCGGTTCGCGACGGGTCCGGCACAGCGTCGTGCTGCGCCACGCCGACGGCTACGAGGTGCTGATCCCCGTGGGGAGGGCCACGCCCACCGACGACCCGCTGACCGCCCGTGTCGTCCTGGACCCGCTCGACCTCCACCGGTACGCCCACCGCCCCGGCTGGTGGGAGATCCTGCTTCGCGTGACGGCGGACAACGGCCGGGGCGGCCACGACGTTCCACTGCTGCTCCCGGCACCCGACGGGGGCGGGAAGCGGCGCCCCCTCCCGGACCGGGCACGCGCCAAGCGGCTGTACGCGCACGGGGTCCGGCCGATGGCGGCACGGATGACACAGCGGCCGGACGGGCGCATGGTGCTGGTCGCCGTGGACTGGCGCACGGTCGCGCGGAAGGTCCGCAAGCGGCTGCGGCGCCGCTGATCCGTGTGCGGGCCACGCCCCTCCGCCTCCCGCACACGGCACACGATCACGGCGGACCCGGCGGACGGCGTACCCGGCGGACTGCGGACCCGGTGCACGGCGTACGCGACCGGGCCATGGGCGAACCACGGCCCGGCCACAACCCGACTTCCTCGAAGGTCCCGTCGGGCGCGACGGGGGCGGACGTGAGCCTGCCGGTGCCCTTCTTGTCGGTGCGCTGGACGGTGACGGCGATACCGGTGGGGAGCGCGCGCCCCTGGCCGGTGAGCCTGCCGGTGATCGTCAGGCCCTGGCTCCTGACCGCCTCCGCGGGGGCCGTGAGCGTGATGGCGGTCGGGGCCTTGGCGGAGAGCGTGATGTCCTCGGCCGGGCGGTGGGTGACGTCGCCGGTGAAGGAGACCGTGTAGGTCGCCTCGCCCACGAGTGACGGTACGTCGAGAACGGTGAACGAGCCGTCGGCGTCGGCCTCGACGGCGGCGAGCCGACGGTCGCCGTTCGCGTCGTGCCGTACCGCCGAGACCCTGACCGGCTCGGCGGGCGCGGGCCCGTCCAGCTCCAACCGGCCCCGGATGCCGAGGGGTTCACCGATCACGGGCTGCCCCGGGGCGGTGGAAAGGGCACCGGTGAAGCGGGAGTCGTACTGGGCGGCGGGCGGCTGGATGACGTGCGGCCGAAGACCGGCCCGCACCTGCGTACGTGCGCCGCCCGTACTCCACCCCGGGCTCGGAACCGTACACCCGTCACCCCCGTACGCCGTTGTACGGGGGTGACGGGCGGGCAAGGGGTGTCTCGTCATCCGTGGCGGATCGGCACGCACGCCAGGGATCGACGGGACAGCGGCCCCCGGAACCGTGAGGGGGTTCCGGGGGCCGGACCGCGGCGGGCCGTCGACCCCACAGGTCAGGGCGGATGTCCAGTGGCCCGGCCACGGGGCGTGCGGGCGCGCCCGCGCACGGGACGCGCCCCGTGGGGTCAGCCCAGGCGCTGGACCAGGGCGCGGTACTCGTCCCACAGCTCCTTGGGAGTGTGGTCGCCAAAGGTGTTGAGGTGCTCGGGGACGAGGCCCGCCTCCTCGCGCCAGACGTCCTTGTCGACCGTGAGCAGGAAGTCCAGGTCGGCGTCGGAGAGGTCCAGGCCCTCGGTGTCCAGGGCGTCCTTGGTGGGCAGGATGCCGATCGGCGTCTCGACGCCCTCGGCCTTGCCCTCCAGGCGCTCGACGATCCACTTCAGGACGCGGCTGTTCTCGCCGAAGCCGGGCCACACGAACTTGCCCGCGTCGTTCTTGCGGAACCAGTTGACGTAGTAGATCCTCGGGAGCTTCGACTGGTCCGGCTTGTCCGCGCCGACCTTCAGCCAGTGGGCCATGTAGTCGCCCATGTTGTAGCCGCAGAACGGCAGCATGGCGAACGGGTCGCGGCGCAGCTCGCCGACCTTGCCTTCGGCGGCGGCGGTCTTCTCGGAGGCCACGTTGGCGCCGAGGAAGACGCCGTGCTGCCAGGTGAAGGACTCGGTGACCAGCGGAACGGCCGAGGCGCGGCGGCCACCGAAGAGGATCGCGGAGATCGGCACGCCCTTGGGGTCCTCCCACTCGGGCGCGATGATCGGGCACTGGCCGGCCGGGACGGTGAAGCGGGCGTTGGGGTGGGCGGCCGGGGTGTCGGACGCGGGCGTCCAGTCGTTGCCCCGCCAGTCGGTGAGGTGGGCCGGAGCGGTCTCCGTCATGCCCTCCCACCAGACGTCGCCGTCGTCGGTGAGCGCGACGTTGGTGAAGACGGAGTTGCCCCACATGGTCTTCATGGCGTTGGCGTTGGTGTGCTCGCCGGTGCCGGGCGCGACGCCGAAGAAGCCGGCCTCGGGGTTGATGGCGTAGAGGCGGCCGTCCTCGCCGAAGCGCATCCAGGCGATGTCGTCGCCGATGGTCTCGACGGTCCAGCCGGGGACGGTCGGCTCCAGCATGGCGAGGTTGGTCTTGCCGCAGGCGGACGGGAACGCCGCCGCGATGTACTTCGCCTCGCCCTGCGGCGGGGTGAGCTTGAGGATCAGCATGTGCTCGGCGAGCCAGCCCTCGTCACGCGCCATGACGGAGGCGATGCGCAGCGCGTAGCACTTCTTGCCGAGCAGGGCGTTGCCGCCGTAGCCGGAGCCGTACGACCAGATCTCGCGGTCCTCGGGGAAGTGCGAGATGTACTTGGTGGTGTTGCACGGCCAGGGGACGTCCTCCTGGCCCTCCTCCAGGGGCGCGCCCACGCTGTGGACGGCCTTGACGAAGAAGCCGTCGGTGCCCAGCTCGTCGAGGACGGCCTGGCCCATGCGCGTCATGGTGCGCATGGAGACGGCGACGTACGCGGAGTCGGTGATCTCGACACCGATCGCGGAGAGCGGGGACCCGACGGGACCCATGCAGAAGGGCACGACGTACATCGTCCGCCCGCGCATGGAGCCGTGGAAGATCCCCTTCTCACCGGTGAAGCCGTTTCCCTCTTCCCCGGTGAAGATGGCCCGCATCTCGGCGGGAGCCTTCCAGTGGTTCGTCGGACCGGCGTCCTCCTCCTTCTCGGAGCAGATGAACGTACGGTCCTCGACTCGGGCGACGTCGCTGGGGTCGGAGGCAGCGTAGTACGAGTTCGGACGCTTGGTCTCGTCCAGCTTCTTGAACGTTCCCTTGGCCACGAGCTCCCCGCACAGGCGCTCGTACTCGGCCTCGGAACCGTCGCACCAGACCACCCGGTCCGGCTCGGTGAGGGCAGCGATCTCGTTCACCCAGGAGACGAGGGCCTGGTGGTTGGTGGGGGCAGTGAGGGGAGCCGCGATGTCGCGCGCCACGATCGCTCCTTGTCGAGGGTATTTGCTGTTCGGCCCCGTGGGGGCTGCGACCCGGACGCTTCGTCCCCTTCGAATTCGTTGGCGCTCATCCGGTGCCGACCGCACTCATTTGATCATCCGACCCTTGCGCCCATATGTCCAGAGGACCGCACACGTGAGCATGGCCACTTCTGTCCGTTACCTACGGTCCCGTAGGTACGATGCGGGAATGACTGCCGCCACAGCCGCGCCCGAGCCGGCCGGACCGGACACGGCCGCACCCGACGCCGTTTCGACTGCCCCGACCGCATCGACCGTCCCGCTGAAGCCACGGCTGCGTGGCTGGCTGCACGCCGGGATGTTCCCCGCCGTGATCGTCGCGGGGGTCGCGCTGATCGCGCTGACCGACAGCGCCCGGGGGCGCATCGCCTGTGCCGTGTACACCCTGACCGCGTGCCTGCTGTTCGGGGTGAGCGCGCTCTACCACCGCGGCACCTGGGGCCCGCGCGGCGAGGCGGTGCTGCGCCGCCTCGACCACGCCAACATCTTCCTGATCATCGCGGGCACCTACACCCCGCTGACCCTGCTCCTGCTGCCCGAGTCGACCGGGCGGCCGCTGCTGTGGGCGGTGTGGGTGGCGGCGGCCGCGGGCATCGCCTTCCGGGTGTTCTGGGTGGGCGCCCCGCGCTGGCTCTACACGCCCTGCTACATAGCCATGGGCTGGGCCGCGGTGTTCTTCCTGCCGGACTTCCTGCGCACCGGGGGGATCGCGGTGCTGGTGCTGGTCGTCGTCGGCGGGCTGCTCTACAGCGCCGGCGGCGTCATCTACGGCATCAAGCGGCCGAACCCGTCACCGCGCTGGTTCGGCTTCCACGAGGTGTTCCACTCGCTGACGCTGGCGGCCTTCATCGTGCACTACGTCGGCATCTCGCTGGTGGCCTACAACCACTCCTGAGCCGCCCCGCCCGGCCGCGCACGCCCACCTCCCCAGCGGCGCCCACGTACTCCCATGTCGGCCCGCTCCCCCGCTTCCCGCTCCTCGCGGCCCCGCCGACCTGCCCGGCCCGCTCCCCGGCCTTCCGTTTCCCGCCGTTGTCCGTCGTCCTCGCCCAGTGGCCGTGGCTCCCGAGCCGCGGCCGCTCCTCGTTCGGGGCCGTGTTCATGGCCGTCCATGGCCCCGGACCCATGGATGGCCGACAATGACGACCATGGCCGTCACCTCCCGTACCCCTTCCGTTTCCGTTTCCGGGGCGCCGTCCGCCGTGTCCGGGGGACCGTCCGCCGTGCCCGGGATTCCGTCGCAGCCGGGGCTGCGCGAGCGGAAGAAGCTCAAGACCCGGACGGCGATCCGCCGGGCGGCGTACCGGCTGATCGCCGAGCAGGGGTACGAGACGACGACGATCGAGCAGATCGCGGAGGCGGCCGAGGTGTCGCCGAGCACGGTGTGCCGCTACTTCGCGACCAAGGAGGACATCGTCCTCACCGACGCCTACGGCCCGGTCCTGGAGGCCGGGCTGCGCGAGCGGCCGGCCGGTGAACCGCCGCTGGAGTCGCTGCGGATCGTCATGACTGAGATGCTGCCGACGTTCCTCGTGAGCGACGAGGAGGAGGTGCGCCGACGCACCCGGCTGGTGGTGGAGGTCCCCGCCGTCCGGGCACGGATGACGGAGACCATGTCGGACACGGCGAGGATGCTGGCCCGGGTGCTGGCCGAGCGCAGCGGGCGCGGCGCCGACGACCTGGTAGTCCGGGTGTTCGTCGCGGCGGCGCTGGGCGTGCTCCGCGAGGTGACCCTGTACTGGGGCGAGCACGGCCAGAAGGACGATCTGCCGGCCCTCGTCCGGCAGGCGCTGGATGCGCTCGGAGACGGCCTGACGCTGTAACCGGTCCCCCCGATGCCGCGGCCCGACGCCGTGGTGTTCCTCCCGGCCCCGGCCGGGGGCGCGTCCGGGGCCCCGGGCCGGTGTCCGGCCGGTGGCGTACCTTCGCCCGCCTCTCAGGACGAGCGGCGGCCCGCCCCGGACGGGCCTGACGGGCCTGATCCCAGGTGCCGGGCCAGCTCCTCCGGATCCGTCGTCGGGGCGTCGCACACGAAGTGCCGGCACACGTACGCCGTCGGCGCGCCGCCCACCATCGGCCGGTCGGCCAGCAGCGGGAACTCCGCTCCGCCCGTCTCCCCGGCCGCCACCACCGCGCCGGGCGCCCGTCCCAGCAGTGCCGTACGGTGCAGTTCGCCCCCGACCGGACCGACGACCGCCACCTCGCGCGGCCCGTCGAGCAGCGCCTCGGCGACGGCGAGCCCCCAGCCGATGAACCGGGGCACCTGCGGGCCGAGGGTCCTCACCACGCCCAACGCCCCTTCCGCGGCGGCGCGATGGGCCTGCGAACCGGTGTGTGCGGCGTACGAGAGGAGCGCGCCGGCCGCCGCCGTCCAGCCCGCCGGGGCCGCGTTGTCGGTGGGGTCCTGCGGGCGGCGGATCAGCTGCTCGGCGTCGTCCGCCGTGTCGTACAACTGCCCGCCCTCGCCGGTGAAGTGCTGGAGCACGATGTCGAGCAGGAAGCCTGCGAACTCCAGCCAGACTCCCTCGCCGGTGACCGCTGCCAGGGCGAGGAAACCCTCCGCCACGTCTCCGTAGTCCTCCAGGACCCCGGCGTGCCCGCCGGCCCGGCCGTCCTTGGAGGTACGAACCAGCCGGACGGTGTCCCCCATGTGGACCCGGACCAGCAGATCCGCCGCCTCGGTGGCCCGTTCGACCAGGTCGGGCCGGTCGAAGCAGGCCCCCGTCTCGGCGAGCGCGGCGATCGCCAGGCCGTTCCAGGCGGCGACCACCTTGTCGTCCCGCCCGGGGCGGGGGCGCTCCTCACGGGCGGCCAGCAGCCGGGCCCGTACGTCGGCGACCCGCTCCCCGTCCGCGTCGGACTCCGCACCGGCCGACCGGAGGACGGAGGCACCCCCCTCGAAGGTGCCCTCCTCCGTCACGTCGAAGTACGCGGCGGCGAAGGCCGCGTCCTGCTCCCCGAGGACATCGCGCAGCTGCTGGGGAGTCCACACGTAGTAGGCGCCCTCGACATGGCGACCGGACCCGACCGCGTTCTCGGCCTTCTCGGCGCCGTCGGTGTCCTCGACGCTGTCGGCGTCGAGCGCGGAGGCGAAGCCGCCCTCGGCGGTGCGCAGTTCGCGCACCATGAAGTCGGCGGTCTCCAGGGCGACCCGGCGGGCCTCCTCCGAGCCCGTCGCCCGCCACAGGTGCGTGTACACCCGGCAGAGCTGCGCGTTGTCGTAGAGCATCTTCTCGAAGTGCGGTACCAGGGGGCCACCGGGGCGCTGACGCAGTACGTACCGGTGGAAGCCGCCCCCGGCCTGGTCGAACAGGCTCGACCCGGCCATCGCCCGGCACAGCCCCTCGGCCATGTCGAGGGCTCCTCGGGACTCGGTCCGGGCGTGGTGGCGGAGCAGGAACTCCACGACCATGCCCGCCGGGAACTTCGTGTCCCCGCCGAACCACCCGGTCTCCGGGTCGTACGTACGGGTGAGTTCGAGCAGCGCTCGGGCGAGCTCCGCCCCGCCGGGCGGTCCGGCCTGGGCGAGGTCCAGCTGCCGCCCGGCCAGGTCCCGCGCGATCCTCCCCGCCACCTCGGTCACCTCGTCGGGCCGCTCGGCCCAAGCAGCCCGCACCCCCTCCAGCACCTGCTTGAACGACGGCATGCCGTGCCGCGGCTCGGGCGGGAAGTACGTGCCGAAGTAGAACGGCCGGCCCTCGAAGGTCATGAACACCGACATCGGCCAGCCGCCCTGCCCCGTCGCCGCCTGGAGCGCCTCCATGTAGACGGCGTCGACATCGGGGCGCTCCTCGCGGTCCACCTTCACGGACACGAAGTGCGCGTTCATGAAGGCGGCCGTCTCCTCGTCCTCGAAGCTCTCGTGGGCGAGGACATGGCACCAGTGGCAGGAGCTGTACCCGACGCTCAGGAACACGGGCACGCCGCGCCGGCGTGCCTCCTCGAACGCGGCGGGCTCCCACGGCCACCAGTCGACGGGATTGTCCGCGTGCTGGAGCAGGTACGGGGACGTGGCGTGCGCGAGTCGGTTGGCCATGACTCCATCCTGTCGCACACGGGGGAACGGCGCGCCCACGCCACGGGGCGCGGCGTACGCCTCGGGTCTCCACGGCCCGAACGGGCCCGCCCTCCACCGCGCTCCGTCCCGGCCGGCCCGGCGCGCGCCGTCTCAGCCGGCCCAGCGCCCGGAGAGGAAGGTGACGGCGACGACGGTCATCAGGGGGGCGGCGACGGCGAGATAGGCGGTCTTGACGAGGGGCCTGCGCAGGCTCCACACGGCGAGCCCGACCCACAGGGGCCACCACAGGAGGGTCGCCCGGGGGATGGAGGTGTACCAGTAGGAGGTGCCCAGGGCCCACAGGCTCAGCCCGATGTACGCGGCCTCCGGCCAGCGCCTGCGCCACAGCAGCAGGCCGCACAGGGCGACGCCGACCAGCATGGTGAGCAGCTCGGCCTGGCTCATCAGGGCGTACCCGGTGGCCTGGGAGTGGCCGAAGGCGGCGTGCCAGGTGTTCGCCCAGGCTTCCCAGGGGGCGTGGAAGTCGCGATACCAGCCGCGTTCCTCGGCGTGCTTCCAGGCCATCCAGTCGCCGGTGTGCGCGTGCAGGTACCAGCTGTACAGGAGCGGGGCGAGTGCGGGCAGGAACAGCCAGGGGAGGCGGCGCCAGTGGGCGGCGGTGCGGGCGGTGACCAGGAAGTGGACGGCGAGGGCCGCGGCGAGGAAGAGGCCGCTGACCCGGACGGTGGTGGCCAGGGCCGTCAGCACGGCCGCGAGCGGCCAGTTGAGGCGCTGGGCGGCCAGCCAGGCGGGCAGGGCCAGGGCGAGGAAGAGCGCCTCGGTGTAACCGGCGGCCAGGAAGACCGCGCACGGGGAGAGCAGGAAGAACAGGGCCGCCCGGGGCCCGGCCTCGTCCTGCGGCAGGTACAGCCGGGCGATCCGGGCGAGGGCCACCACGGCGACGCCCCCGGCGACGAAGGAGATCAGGGCACCGGCCGCGGGCCAGCTCGGGACGACCGCATGGACGGCCCGCAGCAGGAAGGGGAAGCCGGGGAAGAACGCCTCCCTGTTGTCCCACTCGGACATCCAGGGCCCCTGCCCGTTCGGGAAGTAGCCCTCCTGGGCTATGTGCAGGTAGTGCCACCAGTCCCACCGCTGCCACGACGAGAAGAACTCACCGGCATACCGGCTCCGGCCGTCGTCGGCGAACAGCCAGCGGGTGCAGTACGCGACGGTCCAGATGCCCACCCGGGACAGCAGGTACAACCACAGCACCTCGCGGTCGGCGGGCGCGAGCCACCGCAGCGGCCGCGGCAACCGGCCGAGGCCGCCCTTGTCCGGTGCCGTGGCGGTGACGGACGGGTTCGGGACGGTCCCGGTCCGGGCTGGCCGGTGCTCGTGCTGCCGGCTGGGGGGAGGGAGGGTCACTTCGGGTTCTCCGGGGTCGGGGTGGGGCGGGCCGGACGGGCCGGACGGTTCGGGTGCTTCGGACGGGCCGGCGGGCCGGACGGGCGCCGCCCGCGGACGGACCGGAGGCGGACGAGGACAGGAGGCGGACAGCGGAGGGAAGCGGGCAGTCGGACAGGAAGGAGAGAAAGCAGAAACAGGGGCGGACAGGAACGGCGGACGCGAAGTGCGCGCGGCTGACGCGGTCAGGGACCGGAGGACGACGGGGACGGCGGATGCGGCGGGGTCGACAGGGAGGACGGAGGCGGACTGGTGCTCCGGCTCGGCGCGACCGGTCCGTCGGAAAGGACGCCACGACCGGTCGCGGGGGATCCGGTCGTCGAGGATCCGGTGGCCGGGGCTTTGGGCGGCAGGCTGCTCCCGGACGGGGAGGGCGCGGAGGAGGACGACGTCGAGCGGCCGGACGCGGGGGGCGTGGTGGCGGGGACGGCGGTGCGCGTGCCCCCGGGCAGGAGCGCGGCGGCAGCGGCGCCCGCGCCGGAGACGGCCAGGCAGGCGCCGACGGCGAGGGTCAGGAGCCGGCGCCGGTACGCCCGTCTCCCCCGTTCGGTGATGATCGACGGCGGAGCGGAACGGGCCCGGGAGCGGCCGATGTCGGCGGCCTCCCGGAACAGCGACCGCAGCGGGTCGTGGGCATCAGGCACTGGGCCCCTCCTCGGTGCGCGGATCCTGCAGGCGGTGCGAGAGCGTGGCCCGGCCCCGGACCAGGTGCGTCTTGACGGTGGTGGGCGCCAGGCCGGTCTCCGCCGCGATCTGCTCGACGGTCAGGTCGCACACGTAGTACAGGGCCAGCGTGCGGCGCTGCTTGAGCGGCAGGGCCCGCAGCATCTCCACCAGGGCCACCGACTCCGGCCCCGGCGCCTCCGCATGGGGCGGGACGCCGCTGCGCCGCCACGCGTCCGCCGTGCAGCGCACGCCCCGCCACCGGCTCACCGCCAGACGCCAGGCGACCGTGCGGATCCATGCCTCGGGCTGCCCCTCCCGGTCGAGCTGACGCCGTCGGCTCCACGCTCTGACGAAAGCTTCCTGCACCACATCCTGCGCCTCGTGCAGATCGCCGAGCATCACGAACAGCTGCCCCGTCAGCCGGGCGACCGTCCGCGCGTAGAACTCTTCGAACTCCTCGACGGTCAACAAACAGCTCCTGGATCTCCTCGGTCTCACCAGGCATACGCCCGGCACCCCGCGTCCGGACGACATCGCCCCGGAAGAAGTCGTGTGACGGTAGCCACATCGGCCGGTGCGGCCCGAAGTCGCCGAGGGCACCGCGACGGCGGACCGGAGGAGCGCATGGAGGTGTTCACGGCCGTACGCGAGTGCCCGGGATCACACGGTGGTTCCCGGCCGTGCAGCGTCGCGAGACCGCGGAACGCGGCCGGACGCCGGGTACGGCCGACGGGCATGACACCCCGTCACGGCCGACGGGCAGGACGCCCGGCGTCATGAGCCCGGACGCGGCGCGCGGGCACGAGGCCGCCCCGGGGCATGAAGCTGTGCCCGCCACGCCCGGGAGATCACGGTCACGGCGGGCACGGCGGCACAAGGGCGCGGCGGGCACGGCGGCACAAGGGCGCGGCGGGCACGGCGCGCCGCGCCCGCTCCACCCGCTTCCGCGCGTGCGCCGCTTCCGCCTCCGCGCTCGCGCTTCCGTCGGCCCTACTTGCGCTTCGCGGCGCCCGCTCCCGCGGTGGCGTCGGCCGTCACCGCGGGATCCGGGGCCTCCTCGAAGTCGACCCTGTCCATGTGCCGGTGCATGGACTTCATCAGCATCCACACGCCGACGGCGAGCGCCGCGAAGACGATGAAGCCGAGGACGCCGGGGGTCACCTTGTTCTTGTCGAACGAGTCGGCAAGCGTGACGAGGTCGGTCAGTGCCTGAGTCGCGTACATATCAGGCATTGTCGCGGATGCCCGCGAAGAGGTCGCTCTCGGGGAGGGAGGTATCGACGAGAGACCTCGCCAGCTCGTACTCCTCGGTCGGCCAGACCTCCTTCTGGATGTCCATCGGGACGCGGAACCAGCCGCCGTCGGGGTCGATCTGCGTCGCATGCGCGATCAGCGCCTTGTCGCGGATCTCGAAGAAGTCCGCGCACGGGATGTGCGTGGTGAGGGTCCGCTCCTCCTGCCCGAACTCCTTCCAGCGCTTGAGCCACTCGCCGTACGGGGACTCCAGCCCCCGGGCCAGCAGGGCCTCGTGGAGCGCCACCGTGCGCGGCCGGTTGAAGCCCTGGTTGTAGTAGAGCTTCTGCGGCTGCCAGGCCGGCCCGAACTCCGACTCCGGGAAGGTCTCGGTGTCCGTCGCTCCCTCGAACGCGATCATCGAGATCTTGTGGGTCATGATGTGGTCGGGGTGCGGGTACCCGCCGTTCTCGTCGTACGTCGTGATGACCTGCGGCCGGAACGCGCGGATGCTGCGGACGAGCCGTCCCGCGGCCTTCTCCTCGTCCTCCAGCGCGAAGCAGCCCTCGGGCAGCGGCGGCAGCGGGTCGCCCTCGGGCAGCCCCGAGTCGACGAAGCCGAGCCACTCCTGCGTGACACCCAGGATCTCCCGGGCCTCGTCCATTTCCTTTCTGCGCACCTCGTGGATGTTCTCCTCGATGTACGCGTCCCCCTGGAGCTTCGGGTTGAGGATGGAGCCGCGCTCGCCTCCCGTGCAGGTCACGACCAGCACGTCCACCCCCTCGGACACATACTTGGCCATCGTTGCCGCGCCCTTGCTCGATTCGTCGTCGGGGTGGGCGTGAACGGCCATCAAACGCAGCTGCTCAGTCAATCTGGGTCCTCAGTGATCGGTCGCGATCCGGTCGCGATTACGCGGTGTCGTCAACGCCGACGCCGTGTGTCGTCGACGTCGACGTGGTGTGTCGTCCCCGCGGGACGTGGGCGCGGGGTGGTGGTCGGGTGGTGGTCCGGGGCTTCTATAGTGACCGAACCGGGGGGCGGAAAATTCCTCGGTCCCCGGCACGGGAGGAACGATCATGACGGCGGTGCGCGACGCGCTTCCGGAGAACCGCTACGGCCGCTCCGCGGACGAGCGCGCCGACCGCAGGCTCAGGATCATCGGTGCGGTGCTCGGCGTCGCCTTCCTCGGTGTGGTCGGCTGGTTCGGCTACGACTACGTCTCCGGCCAGCAGATCAGCGCCGAGATGATCAAGCGCAAGGTCGTCTCCGACGAGCGGGTCGACGTGCACCTGGAGGTGCGCAAGGAAGCGGACGCCAAGGGCTACTGCACCCTCCGCGCCCAGCACGAGGACGGCAGCGACGTGGCCCGCAAGGACTTCCGCTTCGACGACCGCACCGACCGCGTGGACCGCATCGTGTCGTTGCGTACGACCGCGAGGGCGACCAGCGTCGAACTGATCGGCTGCACCGCCGACGGCGGCCCGGCGAACTGACCCGCCGCACAGCGACACCCGGCGACTCCAACAGCCGCTGACCTGCACGTACGCAGACCTGATGATTTACCTTCTCCCCCTTTTCCCGGTGAATTGTTAGGCTCGTGGTTTCGCCCACCCGTAGAGGCACATGCTTACGGGTAGGGCGATGCTTTGTATTCCCAGTACCGACGAGGAGCACCCTGTGACCCAGACCAGCGAAAACGTCACCTGGCTCACGCAGGAGGCGTACAACCAGCTCAAGGCCGAGCTGGAGTACCTGTCTGGTCCCGCGCGCACGGAAATCTCCGTAAAGATCGCGGCGGCCCGTGAGGAGGGTGACCTCCGGGAGAATGGCGGGTATCACGCGGCCAAGGAGGAGCAGGGCAAGATGGAGCTGCGCGTGCGCCAGCTCACCCAGCTCCTGGAGCACGCGAAGGTCGGCGAGGCACCCGCCGACGACGGCGTGGTCGAGCCCGGCATGGTCGTCACCATCGCGTTCGACGACGACCCGGACGACACCCTGACCTTCCTGCTCGCCTCCCGCGAGTACGCGAGCTCGGACATCGAGACGTACTCCCCGCAGTCGCCGCTCGGCACCGGCGTCAACGGCAAGCGCACGGGCGACGTGGCCGAGTACGAGCTGCCGAACGGCAAGATGGCGAGCGTGAAGATCCTCGCGGCGAAGCCCTACACCGGCTGATCCGCAGGCATCGACGACGCGGGGTGCCGCCGACCCGGAAGGGACCGGCGGCACCCGCGCGTTCACGGGGCGAAGCGCCGCGTACGTGAACGCGTGAAGCGCCACGCACAGGACCACGTACGGCAGACGCGGCCCGGTCCGGCACAGCCCGGACCTCAGCCCATCACCAGATAGCCGGCCTCGTGCAGCGCCGCCGAGACCTCCTCGCAGTGCTCCGGGCCCTTCGTCTCCAGTTGGAGCTCCACCTCGACCTCGGTCAGCCCGAGCCGGGGATCGGTGCGGACGTGACCGATGTCGAGCACGTTGGCGTCGACCACCGAGAGCACGCCGAGCAGCGTGGCCAGCGCCCCTGGCCGGTCGGACAGCCGCAGCCGCAGGCTCAGGTAGCGCCCGGCCGCCACCATGCCGTGGGTCAGGACGCGCTGCATCAGCAACGGGTCCACGTTGCCGCCCGACAGCAGCGCCACCACCGGTCCGCGGAACGACCCCGGATCGCTCAGCAGCGCCGCGACCGGACTCGCGCCCGCCGGTTCCACCACCAGCTTCGCCCGCTCCAGGCAGAGCAGCAGCGCGCTGGACAGCTCGTCCTCGGAGACCGTGCGGACCTCGTCGACCAGCTCCCGGACGATCTCGAACGGCACGTCGCCGGGCCGCCCCACCTTGATGCCGTCGGCCATCGTGTTCAGCGAGCCGATCGACACCGGGTGTCCCGCGGCCAGCGAGGGCGGGTAGCCGGCCGCGCCCGCCGCCTGCACGCCCACGACCCGAACGTCGGGCCGCAGCGCCTTCACCGCCAGCGCGACACCCGCGACGAGCCCGCCGCCGCCGACCCCGACGACGATCGTGCGCACCTCGGGGCACTGTTCGAGGATCTCCAGGCCGACCGTGCCCTGCCCGGCGATGATGTCGGGGTGGTCGAAGGGGTGGATGAAGACCGCGCCGGTCTCCCGCGCGTACTCCTGCGCGGCGGCCAGCGCCTCGTCGACGACATGGCCGTGCAGCCGGACCTCCGCCCCGTACTGGCGGGTGGCGGCCACCTTCGGCAGCGGCGCCCCGACCGGCATGAAGACCGTCGAGCCCACGCCGAGCAGCGAGGACGCGAGCGCGACGCCCTGCGCGTGGTTCCCGGCGCTCGCCGCGACGACGCCGGCCGCCCGCTCCACCGGGGACAGGCCGGCGATCCGCACGTAGGCGCCGCGCAGCTTGAACGAACCCGTGCGCTGGAGGTTCTCGCACTTGAGATGGACCGGCGCCCCGACGAGGCCCGACAGGTGACGGCTGCCTTCCATGGGCGTCACCCTGGCCACGCCGGAGAGCATCTTCTGCGCCCCGCGGACGTCGTCGAGGATGAGCGGGGGATGATGGCCGGGAGTGCGGAAGTCCATACGGCAAGTCTCGCAGCCCGAGGGAGATCCGCCGCGTCACCCACGGTCCCGTCCTGCGCCGGTGTTCACGGGTTTGTGCAGCACTGGTACGCGTTGCCCCGGGGCCGCGTACTCTGTCCCCCACCCATCCGACACCGTACGAAGAGAGCTCCCGGCCATGCCCCCTCAGGACATGACGACAGCTGCGTCTCCTTCCGGGGGCGCGGCCCCCGAGCCCACGGAAACCGAGCACGTCCTGGACGCGCTCCAGCACCAGGTCGCGGTGTTCGCCCGCCGTGCCGAGCAGACCCGCCTCGGCGGCGTCGGCCAGGTGCGCAATTCCATGGACCGGGCCGCCTATCTGCTGCTCAACCGGCTGGACCGGGAGGGTCCGATGGGCGTCAAGGCCCTGGCCGCGGGCATGGGGATCGATTCCTCGACCGTGACCCGGCAGGTCGCGCCGCTCGTCGACACGGGCCTGGTCAAGCGCACCTCGCACCCGGAGGACGGCCGGGCCGTGGTGCTCCAGCTGTCCCCGCGCGGCCAGGCACGGCTGGACGAGGTGCGCGACTCCCGACGCGAACTCATGACGCAGGTCACGGACGGCTGGACGGCCGAGGAACGCGAGACCTTCTGCACGCTGCTCACCCGGTTCAACGCGGCGCTCGCCGCCCGGCAGACCGCGCACCAGACGCCCCCGTCGGGCTGACCGCTCCCCGAAGGACCGGACGCACCGGCCGACGCGCCGGGCGACCGGGTGGGCCCGGTCGGCGCACGCCTCTTGACCCGGGGCCCCGGCAGCGGCTCGGATGTGCCGTGTGCGAGAGCGCCGAGCGGACCACGAACGGCACCGCGCCCGGGACTTCGAGTCCTTCGTGGCGGGCGCGGCGGGCCGGCTGCTGCACACAGCCACGCTGCTCACCGCCGAACCCCTGCGCCCGCCCGGCGCCAACCCGCGGGCCCAGCGACTGCTCACCGCCGCGCTGGCCCGCACGTACGCGCGGTGGGAACGGCTGCGCGGCGAGGACCCGTACGACCGCGCCCGGCGGGAACTGGTCGTCCGGTTCGCCCACGAGGTCTGGCGCCATCACCGCCCGCGCGGCGGGCCGCTGGACCCGCTGACCCCGCAGGAGCGCCTGGTACTGGTGCTGCGTCTGTACGAAGGGGTCGCGGAGGAACAGGCGGCGGCGCTGCTGGGGCTTCCGGTGGACCGGCTCCGGGCTGTCTGCCACCGCTCGGTGGCCACGTTGCGCGGCGCCCGCCGCCCGGCGTCCCGGTGGCTGCCGCGGCGACCGCGTCGAAGCCCCGGGGAGACCCGGCAGCCACGACGGCCGATGCGGGCGGCGCCGTGAGCCGCCGCGGCGACAAGGAGGACGAGGTCCGGCGCATGCTGGACGGCCCGCACCCGCGGGTGCCCGCCGACCTGGCGCGACGGGCCGTGACGCGCGGCGGCAGGCTGCTGCGCCGACGGCGGCTCGCCCGCAGGATGCTGCTGGTGGTGGCGTTCGCCGCGGTGGTCGCGTTCGCGGTGTGGGCGGCCACGGCACAGCCGTGGCGGACGCCGCCCGCCGCGACGACCCCGGCGGACGGCTGGTGAGCGCGGATACGCGGCGGAGCCGGGGCGACGCCTCCGCCGGTCGTTCCCGGACGGATGTTCCGGTCGTGCCACCCGGGCGGGCCTCCCGGGCGACACGCCGACCGGGCGTCCCGGGCAGGTGTCCCGGGCGGACACCCCGGGCACAGGTCCCGGTCCCGTCCTGACAGGGATCCCTGTGCCCCGACAGGGATCCCGATACCCGCCCCGGGACACACGCCACGACGCCCGGCCCGCCCCTGGGCACGCACTCGATGCCCGTCCGGCCCGGAACACACCCGGTCCCGGACCGGGTCCGTCAGCCGAGCGCCTGCGTCAGGTCGGCGATCAGGTCGTCGGCGGACTCGATGCCGACGGAGAGCCGGACGAGGTCGGCCGGAACCTCCAGCGGGGAGCCCGCCGCCGAGGCGTGCGTCATCCGGCCCGGGTGCTCCACCAGGGACTCGACACCGCCCAGCGACTCACCGAGGGTGAACAGCTCGGCCCGGTTGCAGACCTGGATCGCCGCCTCCTCGCCGCCCGCGACGCGGAACGACACCATGCCCCCGAACGCCTTCATCTGCTTGGCGGCGACCTCGTGCCCCGCGTGCTCGGGCAGACCCGGGTAGAGGACCTGGGTGACCTTGGGGTGACGGGTCAGCAGATCGGCGATCTTCGTGGCGTTCTCGCTGTGCCGGTCCATGCGGACCGCGAGCGTCTTGATGCCGCGCAGCACCAGCCATGCGTCGAACGGTCCGGCCACCGCCCCCATCGCGTTCTGGTGGTACGCCAACTCCTCTGCCAGACCGGGGTCGTTGACGATCAGCGCGCCGCCGACGACGTCCGAGTGGCCGCCCATGTACTTGGTGGTGGAGTGCACCACCACGTCGGCCCCCAGGGCGAGGGGCTGCTGGAGGTACGGGCTGGCGAAGGTGTTGTCGACGACCAGCCGCGCCCCCGCCGAGCGGGCCACATCGGCGATCGCGGCGATGTCGGTGATGCCGAGCAGCGGGTTGGACGGGGTCTCCACCCAGATCGCCTTGGTGCGCGGGGTGATCGCTTCCCGTACCGCCGACACGTCCGAGGTGTCGGCGACCGAGAACTCCACGCCCCACCGCGAGACGACCTTCGCGAACAGCCGGAACGTGCCGCCGTACGCGTCGTTCGGGATGACCACGTGGTCGCCGGGGGTCAGCAGGGTGCGGAGCAGGCAGTCCTCGGCGGCGAGGCCGGAGGCGAAGGCCAGACCCCGACGGCCGCCCTCCAGGGCCGCGAGGTTCTCCTCCAGGGCGGTACGGGTCGGATTGGCGCTGCGGCTGTACTCGTAGCCGCCGCGCAGCCCTCCCACACCGTCCTGCTTGTACGTGGATACCTGGTAGATGGGCGGGACGACGGCGCCGGTGAGGGGATCGGCGGTGTTTCCCGCGTGGATCGCGAGGGTTTCGAAGCTGTGCTGGTCGCTCATGGGGCCCGAGCGTAGTTCGTCACGAGGTCCCCCACCCCGCTTCCGGGCCGTCCGGTGACAATGGGGGCATGGAGATTCTCTGGTTCCTGATCGCGCTGTGCATGCTCACCGCGGTCATTGGCCCCTTCGTGCTGCGCCGCCGCGGCGGAATCCGCCAGGTCGCGCCCGGTTCACCGGACGCCGCCGACCCGGACGCCTACGGCTTCGCACGCCAGGAGGAGCTGGACATCCGGCTGCCGGGTCCGGACCAGGACCTCCTCGACGTGCTCGAAGTGGTCCAGCGTTCCCAGGACTGGCGTGCGGCCTCCCAGCTGCTGGCCGGCACGCCCAAGGAGGGCGAGGTGCGCTGGCAGCGGGTGCAGGCGTTCGCCGGTGCGGCCTCGCTGGAACTGGCGGAGCGGCCCGGTGTCGGTGGTGCGTGGCTGCGCGCGTGGCGGGCCGAGGCGCCGAAGGACGCCGGAGGAGCGGCGGTGCACGCCGAGTTCCTGGTGCAGCAGGCGTGGCGTTCGTCGACCGCGGGTACGGACGACTTCCGGATCATCCTGGAGGAGGCCCGTACGGTCTGCGGCGAGGCGGCGCTGCTGGCGCCCGGCGACCCCGTTCCGTACCTCGTCGAGCTGGCCGTGGCGCGCGGACTCGGTTACTCCCACGAGGAGTTCGACCGGCTGTGGGCGAAGGTGATCGACCGCGCCCCGGCCCACATGGGCGCGCACCTCGCCGCGCTGCACTACTGGTGCGAGAAGTGGCACGGCTCCCGCGAGGAGGCCGACCGCTTCGCCACCTCGGCCGCCGCCCGCGCCCCGCAGGGCTCGCTGCTGGCGGCGCTGCCGCTCTTCGCGGTGTACGAACACCTGCCGGAGGTCAACCTCGTCCAGGGCTTCTACCGGAGCGCGGTGGTGACCAAGGCGGTCGAGGGCGCCCTGTTCGCGGTGCACGCGGCCCGGCAGGACGATCCGATGCTCGCCCACGTGCGCCATCTGCTGGTCTTCTTCCTGGTCCGGATGGAGCGCTGGTCGGAGGCGATGAACCAGATCGTCCGCGTCGACGGCCATGTGGGCGCGCTGCCGTGGACCCACAACCCCGACCCGGCCGCCGCGTACACGGTCCACCGCGCGCTGGCGGTCGCGGGTTACGAGGCGAACGGCGGGAACCCGGCGACACTGCCGCGATAGGACGTCGCGGCCCGACGACCGCCCACACGTGCCGGGCACGACCACCGCCCCTGCGACGCGTACGGGCCCGTGCGACGCGTACGAGGAGGGCGCCGGAATCCCCGGCGCCCTCCTCGCGTTATGGCCATGTATCCGCAGCCAGGAGGAGCCCCCGCATGTTTCCGTACCGCCGCACCCCCCAGCTCCCCACCCCCGAGGAGGCCCTGAAGGGCCGACCCGGGCCCACGTTCGCCGTCCCGTCCCGCCACACGGTCCTCGGCAACCCGCTGCTGGGCCCGTACCCGGAGGGCCTGGAGGTCGCGGACTTCGGGCTCGGCTGCTTCTGGGGCGCCGAGCGCAAGTTCTGGCAGACGGAGGGCGTCTGGACGACGCTCGTCGGCTACCAGGGCGGCTACACCGAGAACCCCACGTACGAGGAGGTCTGCTCGGGACTGACCGGTCACACGGAGGCGGTCCGCGTCGTCTTCGACCCGAGCACCGTCTCGTACGCCCAGCTGCTGAAGCTGTTCTGGGAGTCCCACGACCCGACCCAGGGCTTCCGTCAGGGCAACGACGTCGGTACGCAGTACCGCTCGGCGATCCACACCCACTCCCCCGAGCAGGCGGCGGCCGCCGAGTCCTCCCGCGAGGCGTACCAGCAGGTGCTCACCGGCTCCGGCCACGGCACGATCACCACGGAGATCCTCCCGGCCGAGGACCGCACGTTCTGGCCCGCCGAGGCGTACCACCAGCAGTACCTGGACAAGAACCCGGCCGGCTACTGCGGCATCGGCGGCACGGGCGTCTCCTGCCCGATCGGGGTCGCTCCCGCCGGGGAGTGACGAGCACCGAGCACCACGGGCCCCCACCCGGGAGAGGGTGGGGCCCGTGGTGTCGCCGGGCACGAGGGATCAGATGAGGCCCTGTGCCAGCATCGCGTCCGCGACCAGTTCGAAGCCGGCGATGTTGGCACCGACCACGTAGTTGCCGGGGCTGCCGTAGCGCTCGGCGGTCTCGTAGCAGGAGTCGTGGATGTGGCGCATGATCTCCGCGAGGCGTTCCTCGGTGTGGGCGAAGGTCCACGAGTCGCGCGAGGCGTTCTGCTGCATCTCCAGGGCGCTGGTGGCCACGCCGCCCGCGTTCGCGGCCTTGCCGGGGGCGAAGGCGACGCCCGCCTCCTGGAGGACGCGCACGGCCTCCGGCGTGGTGGGCATGTTGGCGCCCTCGGCGACCGCCTTCACACCGTTGCGCACGAGGACGAGGGCGTCGGCCTCGTGCAGCTCGTTCTGGGTGGCGCAGGGCAGGGCCACGTCGCAGGGGACGTTCCAGACGCCACTGCCGGGGACGTACGTGACGTGTTCGCCGCGGCGCGCGGCGTACTCGGAGATCCGGCCCCGGCCGGCCTCCTTGATCTCCTTGAGCAGGGCGAGGTCGATGCCCTTGTCGTCCACGACGTAGCCGTCGGAGTCGGAGCAGGTCACGACGGTGGCGCCGAGCTGCTGGGCCTTCTCTATGGCGTAGATCGCGACATTGCCGGAGCCCGAGACGGCGATGCGCTGTCCGTCGAGGGACTCGCCGCGGCTGCGCAGCATCTCGGCGGTGAAGAGCACACAGCCGTAGCCGGTCGCCTCGGTACGCGCCTGGGCGCCGCCCCAGCCGAGGCCCTTTCCGGTGAGGACGCCGGACTCGTAGCGGTTGGTGATCCGCTTGTACTGGCCGAACAGATAGCCGATCTCGCGGCCGCCGACCCCGATGTCACCGGCGGGGACGTCCGTGTACTCGCCGAGGTGACGGTGGAGTTCGGTCATGAACGACTGGCAGAACCGCATGATCTCGGCGTCGGAGCGGCCCTTCGGGTCGAAGTCCGCGCCGCCCTTGCCGCCGCCGATGGGCATGCCGGTGAGCGCGTTCTTGAAGATCTGCTCGAAGCCGAGGAACTTCACGATGCCGAGGTTGACCGAGGGGTGGAAGCGCAGGCCGCCCTTGTACGGGCCGAGCGAGCTGCTGAACTCGACGCGGAAACCGCGGTTGACGTGGATGTCCCCGGAGTCGTCCGACCACGGCACGCGGAAGATGAGCTGGCGCTCCGGTTCGCAGACCCGCTCGACGATCCGGGCGTCCACGAACTCCGGCCGCTTCACGAGGACCGGGCCGAGGGTCTCCAGGACCTCCCGCACCGCCTGGTGGAACTCCTTCTCGCCCTGGTTGCGGCGGAGGATCTCGGCGTACAGCGGCTCGATGACCCGGCTCTCGGTGGCGTGCGGGGTGACGGGTTCAGGGGTGGTCTGCATCTGATCAAGACCTTCCATGGGTCGGAGTCGCGCGCGAAAGTGCCCCGTCCCGGGGACACCAGCGGTCCCCCTCCCCATTGAGGGCGTCGCCCAGACATCGCACGCTCCGGCGGCTCACGAAGGCGACGTACAGAACCGGTGTGGCACCTCGATTGTCCCAGTGCGTCCCACGAGGTACACCACGGCATCCACATAGTGGTCCCGGCTCGACCGGAACCCACCCTCGGATTCACAACAAAAGCGACATATCGCTACGGCGTCCGGCTCAGGCTTCCTTGCGGTCGCGCAGCATCCACAGTCCGGTACCGGATCCGATCGCGATCAGACCGGAGACGACGCCCAGCACTATCTGCGTGCTCTCCTTCGGCACGCCGAAGCTCGCGAAGACATTGGCGGCGAGCGCGGCGACGAGAACGATCCAGAGCAGCGACTTCATGGTGTTTCCTCCGTGGTCGGGGGTCGACGGGTGAGGACTTCATCATCACCGGCCGGGACGCTCCGCCACGAGGGACCGCCCACCCGGAGTCATGGTGCAGCCGGCTACACCATGACGTGGCCGTACGGGCCGTCCGCGCGCGATGTCCGACGCGCGCACGACGACGTCCGGTACGAACCGGGTCGGCGTCGCGCATGAGCCATCGGGGCCGCGACACCCATCAGGACGGTGCGGCGGCACCCATTCGGGATGGTGCGGCGGCGCTCAGCAGGGCGGGGTGGCGTTCAGCACTTCCCCTGCCGGGAGGGCAGGTACGAGGAACCGATCCGGTAGTCGCCGGCCCCCGGCACCCTCAGCCGGGTCCACTCACCCGCGCGCTCCAGACATCCGCCGTCCGCCCGCAGCCAGGGCGAGTAGGCGACGCGGACGGTCACCGACCCGCGCTCGCGAGCCCGTACGACGAGCCCGGCGCCGTCGCCGCCGACGACGGACGCGCCGACGCCCGAGACCATGGGTGTCGCCCGCTCGACCCGGTAGACGCGCCAGTGCGGGTCGCGCCAGACCAGCCGCAGCCAGTCCGGTTCGCCGCGCACGAGTGCGGCCTCCTCCTTCGCCGCCCAGTCCGGGGTGCCTTCCGGCAGGACGACGTACCCCACCGCCCAGTGGTCGAGCCAGGAGCGATAGCTCCCGGCGGAGAAGGATCCGTCGTAGAAGAGTGCTCCGCGCTCCACGTCGAGCTGACGGTTCCAGCCGCGGGCCAGGTTGACGTGCGGGCCGAGGACGGTGGTCTCCCGGTGATCGATGGCCGGTACGGCCTCGACGCGGGTGCGGTCGGCGCCGAGGCGATCGAGGGCGGCCACCACTCCCTTCGTCCCGGTGGCCCACGCCGGGACCGGCGTCGACATCTCCAGTACGTGGACGGCGTGCTGGGTGACCCATTGCAGGGACAGCGCCAGGGCGGCGCCGAGGGCGACCTTCCGCCAGAGCCGCACCCCGTGGGCCAGGAGCGCGGCGAGCAGGACCGGGGCCCCGAACAGCTCGGCCAGCCGGATGACGTTCGAGCCCACCGGCGAAGGAACGAGAGCGGTCAGCACGACCCCCACCGCGTAGACCCCGGCGCCGAACCGCAGCACCCGCCACTCCCGCGGCGCCAGCACGACGAGCAGGACGCCGAAGAGGACCGGCTTCCAGACATCGCTGGTGGCCATGGGCATCTCGCCGCTGAAGGGAAACAGCAGCGTGGTCAGTCCGACCACGGCCACGGCCGGGGCACACAGCACGGCCGCCTTCCGCCACTCCCGGTTCAGCAGCCGGCCCGCGCCCACGACCAGCAGGAAGAGTCCGGCGACCGGACTCGCCATCGTCGCCAGGGCGCTGAAGACGGCGGCCACGACCGGTCGGCACGCACCACCCGTCAGCACCAGGCACGAGACCAGGGCGAGCGCCACCCCCAGGGCGAACGTGGACCGCCCGGAGGCCACGTTGCACCAGAGCGTCAGCGTCGCCACCAGGGCGGGCCACAAGGGATTCCTCATCCCGCTGCGCACGAACAGGGCCGCCGCCAGCCAGGAGGCGGCCACCCCCGAGAGCGCGGTGACGGTCCGCACCCCGACCAGGGCCATCAACTGCGGTGCGATGACGCTGTAGTTGCCGACATGGATGCCGCCGTACCAGGAGAGGCTGTACGGAGCGCCCGGGTGCCGTGCCACGAAACCGGACCAGAACACCTGGGCCGCGAGGTCTCCGCCGCCGGTGGCGAGGAAGGCCGCCCAGAACGCGTACAGAGGCACGGACAGGGCGGTGGCCAGGAGCGGCACGCGGCACCGCCGCAGGAAGTGGCCCCGCTCGGTCTCTCCTGGACGCACACGCCGGGCGGACGATCCGGCCGTCTCGACGACGGGCTGCGCAGAGGGTCGCACGGATGGTTCCGTTCAGTAGTCGAGCAGGAGCGGCGATGAGCACGCCGGTGCTGTGGCCGGAAAGGTTTGCCGGGAAGCTCGCGGCGTCCGGTGCGGTGCGTCGCAAGCCGGAGGATCGCCCTCGCACGGGACGTACTCGGGTGATGCGACAACGCGGCGAGGTGCCGTGCCGGACGCCGCGAGCCGGTGAACCTTTCGGTCGCAGCACTGCGTAGGGCGTGTTTCGAAAGTAGCGTCGTTCGCCCGCGGGCCGGACGGGATTTTCGAAACACGCCCTGGCGCCGACGGACCGCGTTGCGCGGTCGACGGTTCGACTTCGGTCCCGGCCCCGCCGGACCGGCACACGTCGGCGCGCTCAGGCCGGCGCCGGTTCGCCGCGCCGCGCAGAAGGCGGCGGCACCGCGGATCGGGAGGATCCGGGTGCCGCCGCCTTCGTGCGTGCGGAAGAGGGGTTCCGTACGGACGCGGGGTCCGGCTGCGTCCGGTGCGACGGAAACGTCTCCGGTGCTGCGGAGGCGCGTCCGGCGCCGCGGAAAGGAGCGGAGGGAGCCGCGTGGCCGTCAGACCGCGGAGCCCGCCTTCCACTCCGCCCAGTTCATGTTCCAGCCGTTGAGACCGTTGTCGGGGGTGATGGTCTTGTCCGGGGAGTTCTTGACGATGACGAGGTCGCCGATGAGCGAGTTGTTGTAGAACCAGGCAGCGGGCTGGTTCGCGTCGCCCGCGCCCTTCACGTCGGCGAGACCGACACAGCCGTGGCTGGTGTTGGCGCTGCCGAAGATCGACCGCGCGCCCCAGTAGTTGCCGTGGATGAAGGTGCCGGAGGTGGACAGCCGCATGGCGTGCGGGACGTCCTTGATGTCGTACTCGCCACCGAAGCCGACGGTGTCACCGTTCATCCGGGTCTCCTTGTACTTCTCGGAGATCACCATCTGCCCGTTGTACGTGGGGTTGGCGGAGGAACCGGCGGATATCGGGATGGTCTTGATCGTCTTGCCGTCCTGGGCGACGGTCATGGTGCGCGCGGCGACGTCGACCGTCGAGACCTGGTTGCGGCCGACCTTGAAGGTGACCGTCTTCTGCTGCACGCCGTAGACGCCGTCCGCGCCCTCGACACCGTCCAGGTCCAGCTTCAGCGTGACGGTGGAGCCGCCCTGCCAGTAGTTCTCGGGGCGCAGGTCGAGGCGCTGGTTGTTGAACCAGTGGCCGGCGACCTCCTGGCCGCTGCTGGACGTCACGGTGATACCGGCCTGAACGGCCTTCCGGTCCGTGATCGGCTTGTTGAAGTTGATCGACACCGGCATGCCGACGCCGACGGTGGAGCCGTCCTCGGGGGTGAAGTTGCCGATGAAGCTGTTGTCGGGCGACACGGTGGTGAAGGAGGTGTTCTCGTGCGCCTCGCGGCCCTTGGAGTCCTTGGCCGTCGCGCTGATCTTGTACGTGGTCGAGCGCTCCAGCTGAGCGTCCGGCTGCCAGCTCTTGCCGTCGGCGGCGAGCGTGCCCTTGACCTCCGCACCGTCCTGCGTGGTCATGGCGACCTGCGTCAGCGTGCCCTTGGCGACGGTGACCCTGGCGGCGTTGTTGATGCTCGCGTTGGTCGCACCGTTCTTCGGCGCGATGGATATCTGCGCCTCCGACGCGTCCTTGGCGGCCGCCTTGTCGACCTCGGCCGCCTGCGACTTCTTCGAGCCCTCGGCGCCACCGTCCGCGTTGCCGCTGTCGCAGGCCGTGAGCGCCAGTACGCCACCGAGCAGTGCGGACGCGACCGAGAGGGCCCTGCGCCGCTTGCTGTCCGTCATCACACGCATCTCCATCGTTGCCGATTCCCCAAAAACCCCGAGCGGAGCCGCCGGTGACCGGCGAGACCCGTCAACACACCTAGAACCCACGGAATGGGCCCTTCGTTCCACATCCCCTGAAGATGTGGGGAACAACACTGATCGACGCGCCCCGGGCGGCGGCGGTTCCCCGGCGCCTGCCATTGTTGCGGGCCCGATACACAGCACGCTCCGGTACGGTCCGATCCGGTCGGTTCCGGTCCCGGACTTGTGCCCCGGTCCCGATCCGTGTCCCCGTCCCATGCCGATCCGCGTCCCGTTCACGGGAGCCGAGCCGTCCGGGAGTCGGCCCCGGTCCGCGGCACGGCTCGCGTCGTCGTGTCCGTCGAGGTTTCCCCCATTGTGCGGGACGCCGCCGACAACTCCCCCGCCACAACCCCTTCGCGGCGGCTTTCGAGGGCGGCGGGGGCCGTGATTTCCGACACCATGCCGCCCGGAGCCCGATGCGCCGTGATCCCTCCGGAGCGAACGGCTCGTGCGCGGGGCGCGGGGTCCACGAACATGCGACTTTCCCATGACCCGCTGGTTTCACTAGCATCGGTGCGCATGCCTGACTCACGGCTGTGACAAGGGGGTTCATCCGTGGCCGTCGCTCGCCGCCCGCTTCTGACCGCCACTGCCGCGGGCACGTTGCTGGCCGCTCTGTGGTTCGTCCCGTCCGCCAACGCGACGGACGAACGGACCGACGGGACGGGCGGAACCACGACGAGTGTGACGGGCCCGACAGGCCGGAGCGCCGGCTCGGCGCACCGGAGCACGGATCCGACGGGCCGGGGCACGGACCCGACGGTCGTCTCGGCCGCGTCCGACGCCTCTGCCGTTTCCCTCACCCCGGTGACGTCGAACTCCCCTGGTGCGTCGGGCTCCCCCCGCACCTCCGACGCCCCGGGCACCTCGGACGCCCCGGACGCCCACGGCGACGGGGCGGCCACCGCCGTGAGCGCGTCGTCGTCCGGCCTGGAGCTCGCCGCCACCGGGAGCGGGGTCGACACCACCCCGTACCTGTTCGGCGGCGCCGCGTTCCTGGGTGTCGGCGCGGCCTTCGTCACCTACTCGATCCGCCGCGCCGACACACAGTCGCCCTGTTGCCGACCGGGCCCGCTCGGCCCCGTCCCGAAGTCGCGCAGAGCCCTCTCCGACCCCGAACGGCCGCGCCGCCGACCGGGATCGCCCGCGAGGTCCGCTCAGGCCAGCGGCCCGGTGACCGGCTCGACCGCCGCGACCAGCGCTCCCCTGCGGACGAACGCGTCCGCCGCAGCCAGGTCCGGCGACAGGAAGCGGTCCGGCCCTGGCCCCTCGACGCCCGCCGCGCGCAGGGCCTCGACGGCGGCCCGTGAGGCGGGGGCGGGGGTGAGCCCCTCGGCGGCCCGCAGTTCGATGGCACGCGTCGCCGCATACAGCTCGACGGCGATGATCCGGGCGAGGTTGTCGACGGCGGTACGGAGCTTGCGCGCCGCCGACCAGCCCATGGAGACGTGGTCCTCCTGCATCGCGGAGGACGGGATCGAGTCGGCCGACGCGGGCACGGCGAGCCGCTTCATCTCGCTGACCAGGGCGGCCTGGGTGTACTGGGCGATCATCAGGCCCGAGTCCACGCCCGCGTCGTCGGCGAGGAACGGCGGCAGCCCGTGCGACCGGTTCTTGTCCAGCAGCCGGTCGGTACGGCGCTCGGAGATCGAACCGAGGTCGGCGGCGACGATCGCCAGGAAGTCGAGTACGTACGCGACGGGCGCGCCGTGGAAGTTCCCGTTCGACTCCACCCGTCCATCGGGCAGGACGACGGGGTTGTCGACGGCGGCGGCCAGTTCGCGGTCCGCGACCGTCGCGGCGTGGGCGAGGGTGTCGCGCCCGGCGCCATTGACCTGGGGCGCGCAGCGCACCGAGTAGGCGTCCTGCACTCGTGGGGCGTCGTCCTGGTGATGGCCGGTCAGGCCGGATCCGGCGAGGACCCGCAGCATGTTGTCGGCGCTGGCGCCCTGGCCCGGGTGGGGGCGTATGGCGTGCAGCTCGGGGGCGAGCACCTTGTCCGTGCCGAGCAGCGCCTCCAGGGAGAGAGCGGCGGTGATGTCGGCGGAGGTGTAGAGATTGCGCAGGTCGGCGAGGGCCATGACGAGCATGCCGAGCATGCCGTCGGTGCCGTTGAGAAGGGCGAGGCCCTCCTTCTCGTGCAGCTCCACCGGGGTGATGCCGTGGGCGGCGAGCAGTTCGCCCGCGGGGCGCACGACGCCGTCGGGGCCCTCCGCGTCCCCCTCGCCCATGAGGGTCAGGGCACAGTGGGAGAGCGGGGCCAGGTCGCCGGAGCAGCCGAGCGAACCGTACTCGTGGACGACCGGAGTGATGCCCGCGTTGAGGACGTCGGCCATGGTCTGCGCGACCTCGGGGCGTACGCCGGTGCGCCCCGAGGCGACCGTCTTGAGCCGCAGGAACATCAGGGCGCGGACCACCTCGCGCTCGACCCGCGGGCCCATGCCGGCGGCGTGCGAACGGACGATGTTGCGCTGGAGCTGTGTGCGGAGTTCGTGGCCGATGTGCCGGGTGGCGAGCGCCCCGAATCCGGTGGAGACGCCGTAGACCGGCTCGGGCTTGGCGGCGAGCGCGTCCACGACCTCGCGAGCGGCGGCGAGCGCCTTCACGGCGGCCTCGGAGAGCTCGACGCGAGCGTTGTCGCGGGCCACGGCGATGACGTCCTGGGCCGTGGTTCCGGACGTCCCCACCACGACTGTGTGCATATCCATATTCAGCAGCGTACGGACTGAATCCCGCCATGTCACCAGTGGTCGTGCGGTTGACTCCTTACCGATCAGGTCACCCGGCCCGCCACTCCACCCGCACCCCGCTCGCACCGCCCGTGCCCTGTTCGCGCGGCCCGCACTCCGCGCGCGCGGCCGACGTCCCGCCGACAGATCGACGGACCACCGCCCGTGCGGACGCCGGGCCGGTCGCACGTCCGCCGCCGGTCGCACGTCCGCCGCCGGGCCGCGGGCACGCCCGCTCAGCGGTTGCTGCCGCGCAGATGGCGTCGCTCGTGCGGGGACCGGGGCGGTGCGTCGGCCAGCCGCAGCACCTCGCCGTCGCGCCCCGCCACCACCGGCCCCGTGGATCGGGCCGCCTTCGCCCGGTACTGCGCCGCGTCCGCGAGCCGGAAGAGGCGCCGCGCCGAGATCACCGGGCCGATCGGGTCGCCGGTCGAGGCGATCCCGCACGCCACCCCGTCCCCCAGCTCCAACCCGGCCGCGCGCTCGCAGAGTTCGGCGGCCACCCGGACCACCTCGTCCGTCTCGGGGCCCACCGCGAGCAGGCAGAACTCATCGCCGCCGAGCCGTGCCGCGAGCGCGCCGGGAAGCATGGCACCGCAACGGGACAGCACCGAACCGAAACGTTCCAGCAGGCGATCGCCGACCGCATGGCCGTGCGTGTCGTTGACCCGCTTCAGGCCGTTGACGTCGCAGACGACCAGGCTGACCACCACACCGTCCACGCGATGCCGCTCCACCGCCTCGTCGAGCCGCACGTCGACCGCGCGCCGGTTGGCCAGCCCGGTCAGCGGATCGGTGAACGCGAGCCTGCGGACCTCTTCGAGCCGTTCGGCCTGGGAGATCCCGGCGGCGACGACGGCGGCCAGCACGGTGGCGAAGTCCGCGTCCGCCCGCCCGAACACCGGCTCCCCCACCGGGCGCGCCACGTACAGTTCGCCCCAGGCCCGCCCGTGCAGGACGATCGGCGCGACCACGCAGGACCCGCGCCCGCGGCGGCGCAGGGCGACCACCCGCTGGTGGCAGTAGCCGCGCCCGCGCCCGGGCGCTCCCCCGCCCGACGCACCGTCCACCGGCCCGTCGGCGCTCTCCACCCAGGCGTCGGGCTCGCCACCGGCGGCCCACCGCTCGTGCAGGAACTCGGTGATCTCCGGGAACCGGTGCACCGGATAGGTCTCGTCCTCGGGGAACTCCTCCTCCCCCTCGCCCCGTTCACCCGCGTTCACCAGCACACGCAGCCGACCGCCCCCGCGCTCCCACACGGAGAGCGCGGCGAACGTGCCGCCCAGCGCCTCGCACGCCCCCAGCGCGGCCGCTCGCCACGACCCCCGAGGGGTGTGCGCCGCCGCCATCGCCTGCGCAAGCGCAACCACGGCCCGCAGCCGTGCATCTTCACCACCCATCACCACAGCTTATGTAGTTTTGTGGTGATTTGATCTGCTTGAGGCGCGGAAAATATTCACTGCGTGTCTCTTTGAACACTCAACGTAACTTCGCTCGGCGCCGCGCGGCACCGCTCGACCGGTCCGCTCGGAGCGCCGCCCGGTCCGCGTCGCCCGGCGCCACTCGCGTCAACATCGCCGTCGCTCGCGTCCCGTCGGCGTCGCCCCCGTCACGTCGCCCGGCATCGCCCGCCTCACCGCGCGCGCATCACTCGCCGGGCCAGTTCGGCTTCCGCTTCTCGTTGAACGCGGCCACGCCCTCGGCCCGGTCGCCCGAGAAGGCCACAGACCGCCACGCGGCGTCCTCGACCTCCAGGCCGGCCCGCAGATCGAGGCCGTGCCCGAGCCGCAGCGCCCGCTTCGCGGCCCGCAGCCCCACCGGGGAGTTGGCGGCGATCCGCCCGGCGAGCGCGAGCGCCGCCTCGCGGTCCCGGCCCGCCTCGACCAGTTCGTCGACCAGACCGGTCTCGTGCGCCTCGGCCGCCTCCACCCGCCGGGCCGTGAAGACCAGCTCGGCCGCACGCGCCGCGCCGATCCGCCGCGGCAGCAGCTGCGTGCCGCCACCGCCCGGGATGACGCCGACCGACACCTCGGGCAGGCCGACCACGGCCGTGCGGTCGGCGACGATCAGGTCGCAGGACAGGGCCAGCTCGAACCCGCCGCCGAGCGCGAAGCCGTGCACCGCCGCGATCGTCGGCATCGGCAGTTCGAGCACCCCGGTGTAGGCGGCGCGCGCGACGGGGCGCTGGCGCAGCAGTTCGGCGTCGGTGAAGGAGTTCCGCTCCTTCAGGTCGGCGCCCACGCAGAAGGCCCGCTCGTGGCTGGAGGTGAGGACGGTGACCCGGACTGCGGGGTCTGCGGCGAGCGCGGCGCAGGCGGCGGCGATCGAGCGGGCCATGTCCGTGGACACCGCGTTCATGGCCCCGGGCCGGTCGAGGACCAGCTCGGCGACGTGCTCCTGCCCCTCGTGGACCCGTACGACGACGAACTCCCCGAACCGTTGCTCGGACGTGACGGACGCGACGGTCATGACTTCACCCCTCCGGTTAACGAGCGTTACCGGAGGGATCCTATGGGGCGGCTCCGACAGCGGCGGCCGAGGCCGCACGGAGGCGCCGGGGCACCGGCCCCCGCCCGAGGGCCCCGCGGGGCCGTGCCGCGAGCAGTGAGTGCGCTCGGTGTCAGGACGCGCCGCGGGCCTGCCACCACGAGGAGCCACGAGCAGCCGCAGCCGGCGGGGCCGGCTTCCAGGACGTTCGGCAGGGGCTGCGGACGGCGTCAGGACCTGCCGCGGCGGGCCAGCAACCAGGGCTCGACGACTCCGAGGCCGCGCACCGGCCGCTGCCACATGGGCTGCAGTCCGTAGCGGTACGTGGGCAGGGCCGTCGGCTCCAGGCCCTCCTGGCGCTCCTTCTCGGCCGCCGCCGCCTGTTCGGCGGCCTGCGCCTCGGAGGCCGGGGCGTCGCCGGTGCGGGTCAGCTCCTCCGCGAACGCGCCGTCCACCAGCACGGCGTCCTTCGGCGCTATGGAGGTCAGCCGGCTGGCGAGGTTCACCGTCGTACCGAAGACATCGCCCATACGGGTGGTGACGGTGCCGAAGGCGATGCCGACGCGCAGCGCGGGCATCGTCTCGTCCTGGTTCATCGCCTCGATCAGGCGCAGCGCGATCTCGGCGGCGGTCCCGGCGTCGTCGGCGCAGTAGAGGACCTCGTCGCCGAGGGTCTTGATGAGCCGGCCGCCATGGGCGGCGACCAGGTCGGCGGCGGTGGTCTCGAACGCCTCGACCAGTTCGCCGAGTTCCTCCTCCTCCAGCCGCCTGGTCAGCCGGGTGAAGCCGACCAGGTCGGCGAAGCCCACGGCCAGGCGCCGGTCGACCATCTCCTCGTCGTCGGCCGCCTGCACGACCCGGCCGGTGGCGGCGGCGAGCTGGCGCCGCCACACGTACACCAGGAACTCCTGCAGTTCCGGGAGGAGCAGTTCGACCAGCGGGTACGTGACCTCGGTACGGGTCATACCGGGCTCGGGCGGCTCGGTCAGCCCTTCCAGGAACGAATCGATCTGCCATTCCGCCAACCGGGCGGTGGTCTGCCCGGTGGACCGGGCGACCTGGATCGCCATCGGCTCGCTGAGCAGCCCGGCCTCGACGAGACCGGCGAGGCGGCGCAGCGCCAGCACGTCGGCCTCGGTGAGCGCCCTGGCCTGACCGATGTCCGCGAAGCCCATGGCCCGCCAGAACCGGGAGGCCAGGTCCATCGAGACACCGGCGGTCCGGGCCGCCTGGAACGGCGTATAACGGCGGTCGGCGCCCAGGATGAGCTGTTCCAGCCGGATCGCGAGGGGGTCGTCGGTCGGTTCCGCCGTATGGTCGACTTCGTGATGCGGCGTCGGGTGGACCGAGGGTTCCGACGGGGGCTCCTCGCCCGCGCCGGAGGTCGTGTCGTCGACGGTCACCAGCCGCCTCCTGCCCGTTCCCTGCGCACTTCCCTGCCGATCTGTCGGTGGATCGCCTCAACTTTACGGCAGGTGTGCCGTGGCTCACGTCCGTGAGCCGTACTCCGACGTCGCGGGGTGACCAGGCGGGACGTCCCCGCGGCGACCGGCCGGCAGCTCTCCCCACGACCGGACGGGACGTCCTGGGGGCGCGCGCGAGTGGGCGGCGGCCGGGCGGAACGTCCCGGTCGCCGGGCGGACCGGTCCAGGACATGCCAGGGCAGCCGAGCGGGACGTCCCGGGGCCCGGCGCGCGGGTGGGCCCGGTGGGACCTCCCGGGGCGCGTCAGGTCAGCTCGCCCCCGGCTCCCCGCAGGTGCACGATGTCGCCCGCGGACAGGGGTTCGCGCAGGCCCTCGTCCGTGGACAGGACCAGCCGGCCGTCGCCGTCGATCGCCACGGCCTCGCCGGTGAGCGTGCGGTCGCCGGGCAGCTCGGCGCGTACCGGCCGGCCGAGCGTCGCGCAGCCCGCCGCGTACGCCTCCTGGAGCCCGCTGGCCGCCGCGTCGCCGTCGGCCTCCCGCCAGCGGCCGTACCAGTGCTCCAGCGAGCGCAGTACGGCCCGCAGCAGGGTCTCCCGGTCGGTGGAGACGGCCCCGGCCAGGGCGAGGGATCCGGCGGTGGGGGCGGGCAGTTCGGCGGCGCGCAGGGTGACGTTGAGGCCGGTGCCGACGACGACACCGTCCCCGGCCCGCTCGGCGAGGATGCCGCCCGCCTTGCGTTCCTCGCCCGCCACCGTGACGAGCAGGTCGTTGGGCCACTTCAGGGCGGTGTCGACGCCCGCCGCGCGGGCCAGCCCGGTGGCCACGGCGACGCCGGTGAGCAGCGGCAGCCAGCCCCACCGCGCGACCGGGATGTCGCCGGGCTCGAGGAAGACGGAGAAGAACAGCCCCGAACGGGCCGGGGCCGTCCAGGTGCGGTCGAGCCGGCCGCGGCCCGCCGTCTGCTCCTCGGCGACCAGCACCGTGCCCTCGGCGAGCCCGGACGCCGCCCGAGCGGCCAGATCGGAGTTGGTGGACCCGGTGGTCTCCACGACGTCGAGCGAGGTCCACAGGCCGCCCGGCCGCAGCAGCCCGCGCCGCAGCGCGGGGACGTTCAGGGGCGGTCGTTCCAGGTCCGACCAGCGGCTGTGAGGCGCATCCGAAGGTGTCATGCAAGCCAGACTAGGTGTGGTAAACGACGCACTGCTGAACCGTATCCGCGCCGATACGCTACGGATCAGTAGGTGTTCGAGAACCTGACAGAACCTGATCAGCCGGTGTCCAGCACCTGATCATGATCAGCACCACAGTCGTCCCCGTGACCAGGCAGGGAGCCGCCACCCGATGTCCGAGCCGGAAGAGATCGACATCCACACCACCGCGGGCAAGATCGCGGATCTGCAGCGCCGCATCGACGAGGCGACGAACGCGGGCTCCGCACGGGCGGTCGAGAAGCAGCACGCGAAGGGCAAGTTGACCGCGCGGGAGCGGATCGGCCTGCTGCTCGACGAGGGTTCCTTCGTGGAGCTCGACGAGTTCGCCCGGCACCGGTCGACGAACTTCGGCATCGAGAAGAACCGTCCGTACGGGGACGGCGTCGTCACCGGCTACGGCACGGTCGACGGCCGCCCCGTGTGCGTGTACTCCCAGGACTTCACGATCTTCGGCGGCTCGCTCGGCGAGGTCTACGGTGAGAAGATCGTCAAGGTGATGGACCTCGCGCTGAAGACCGGCTGCCCGGTCATCGGCATCAACGACGGAGGCGGCGCGCGCATCCAGGAGGGGGTCGTCGCGCTCGGTCTGTTCGCGGAGATCTTCCGCCGCAACGTGCACGCCTCGGGCGTCGTCCCGCAGATCTCGCTGATCGTCGGACCGTGCGCGGGCGGGGCGGTCTACTCCCCCGCGATCACCGACTTCACCGTCATGGTCGACCAGACCTCGCACATGTTCATCACCGGCCCCGACGTCATCAAGACCGTCACCGGCGAGGACGTCGGCTTCGAGCAGCTCGGCGGCGCCCGCACGCACAACACCGTCTCCGGCGTGGCGCACCACATGGCGGGCGACGAGAAGGACGCCATCGAGTACGTCAAGTCGCTGCTGTCGTACCTCCCTTCGAACAACCTCTCCGAGCCGCCGGTCTTCCCGGAGGAGGCGGACCTCACCACCAGTGGCGAGGACCTCGAACTCGACACGCTCATCCCGGACTCCGCGAACCAGCCGTACGACATGCACACCGCCATCGAGCACGTGCTGGACGACGGCGAATTCCTGGAGACCCAGGCTCTGTTCGCGCCGAACATCATTACCGGCTTCGGACGGGTCGAGGGCGCTCCGGTCGGCATCGTCGCCAACCAGCCGATGCAGTTCGCGGGCTGCCTCGACATCAACGCGAGCGAGAAGGCGGCCCGGTTCGTCCGCACCTGCGACGCGTTCAACGTGCCCGTGCTGACCTTCGTCGACGTACCCGGCTTCCTGCCCGGCGTCGACCAGGAGTACGGCGGTATCATCCGCCGGGGCGCCAAGCTGATCTACGCCTACGCGGAGGCGACCGTCCCGCTGATCACGGTGATCACCCGCAAGGCGTTCGGCGGCGCGTACGACGTGATGGGTTCCAAGCACCTGGGCGCCGACATCAACCTGGCCTGGCCGACCGCCCAGATCGCCGTCATGGGCGCACAGGGCGCGGTGAACATCCTGCACCGCCGGACGATCGCCGCGGCCACGGATCCCCAGGAGGCGGAGGCGATCCGCGCCAAGCTCATCACCGACTACGAGGACACGCTGCTCAACCCGTACGTGGCGGCCGAGCGCGGCTACGTCGACGCGGTGATCATGCCGTCCGACACCCGCGCCCACATCGTGAAGGCGCTGCGCCAGCTGCGCACGAAGCGCGAGTCCCTGCCCCCGAAGAAGCACGGCAACATCCCTCTCTAGTGCCGCTCCACACAACTCCCCCTCCGGAAAGGGTCATTGCCATGATCAAGGTCGTACGGGGCAACCCGACCCCCGAGGAGCTGGCCGCCGCGCTCACGGTGGTCCGGGCGCGCGCCGCAGCGACGACGGCAGCGGCGTCCGACGCGTCCTCCGGCAGGTCGGCGCTGCCCGGACAGTGGGCCGACCCGGGGCGCATCGCCCGCCGTGCGCGCCATGTGCCGGGGCCGCGCGCCTGGGCACGGACGTACTGGCCCGGGTGACGCGCCGGGCACGATCTGGCCCGTAGGCATCACGGCGCCTGAGTACGGGTACTCAGGCGCCGTGATGCGCGGTCGCAGCAGGATCGGATCATGCTGTGGTCCGATCCCGAGAACAAGCCGCCGAAGGAACTGCGCGACGCCCAGGACATGATCCGGCGCGCGGGCCTGGTGCTCGCTCTCGCGATGCTCGTCGGGATGCTGGTGCTCGGAATCCGCTGAGAGCCGGAGCGGCCGGGATCCGCGACCGGCGGAACGGCCCGACGGACCCCGGCACGGCGGACTTCGGCCCGGGCGGGCCGACCGGCGGGCCGGACCACCTTCTGCCCCTTCTACGATGGCGCGTATGACAGATCAGCGCCGTCTCGTGCTCGCCTCCGCCTCCCCCGCCCGTCTCGGTCTGCTGCGACAGGCCGGATTCGCGCCCGAGGTGATCGTCAGCGGCGTGGACGAGGACGCGCTGAGCGCTCCGACCCCGGCCGAACTGGCGCTGGTGCTCGCCGAGGCGAAGGCCGCGGCCGTGGCCGGCCTGCCGGAGACGGCCGGCGCCCTGGTCGTCGGGTGCGACTCGGTACTCGAACTCGACGGTCAGGCACTCGGCAAGCCCGCCGACGCCGAGGAGGCAACCGCCCGCTGGAAGTCCATGCGCGGCCGCGCCGGGGTGCTGCGCACCGGCCACAGCGTGGTCGACACCGCCACCGGACGCACGGCCTCGGCGACCGCGTCCACGACCGTGCGTTTCGGTGAACCGACGGACGCCGAGATCGCCGCCTACGTGGCCTCCGGCGAGCCGCTCCACGTGGCGGGTGCGTTCACCCTGGACGGCCGTTCGGCCCCGTTCGTCGACTCGATCGAGGGCGACCACGGCAACGTCATCGGGCTCTCGCTGCCGCTGCTGCGCCGGCTCCTGGGCGAACTGGGGATCTCCGTCACCGACCTTTGGGCCTGAGCCCTCCCCGTCGGCCCCTCCAGCGGGCCACCCGATCGGGCCACTCCCGGCAGGCCCCTGGCGTCGTCCCCTTCGGCCGATCGCGGCGGGGCCGGTCCTCGCCGCTCGTCCGGCCCCACGCGGGCCGCACCGTCTCCGGTCGGCCTCCTTCCGTCGAACCCGCCCGTCAGACCGCCGCCGGGGCACCCGGCCCGGTCCCGTCCGCGGATCCGTCCTCCGCGGGCCCCCGGACGGCGGACGGTTCGACGCCGGCGGGCCGCTCGTCCTCGGGGCCGTACACCACCAGCGTCAGCACGATCAGCCCGAGCACCGTCATCAGGAACGCGAACGCGATCCAGCCGAGCAGCCCCACCGCCAGCGCCCCCAGCACCCCGTGCGCCACGGCGCAGACGATGAGGGCGATGCGGCCGAGCCGGCCCGGGGCCCGGTCGCGCACGCCGGTCAGCAGCAGGACCATCCCGCACAGCAGCAGGCAGAGCCCGGACACGCCGCCCATCGCCCAGGTGCCGCCGGACATGGCGCCGGGTTCGAGACCGGCCAGGGACATGTCCTGGTTCTCGACGACCGTCGCGAGGATGCCGTTGACGAGCACGACGCCCACGGCCTCCGCGAACAACGCGAGCGCGGCCACGAACGCCACCGGTCTGCGCATCACGGCGCACACCTCCTGTCACCCGTAGTACGTGTTACCTGCAGTACGTCCGACAGCGCGGACCCTACTAACCGGTAACGCCTGGGACAAGACCTCGTGCGGCCCACACCCTCTCCCGCACCCGCGCCACACCGCCTCTCACCCGTGCGCGCCCCGCACGGCTCGCACCCTTTCGCGCGCCGGGCAAAGAATCGTTCGTCCATTAGTGGGGACTCCACAAAGAAAAGCCGGACGCGGCTGGTCGCATGAACAGAGACCCGGACCACACCTCGTGGCTACTGTGCGGTCATGAATCCCGGCGTACCGTGGTGCCACAAGGGATTTCGCGACTTGAGCAAGCCTCGAATCACACTCCGTGTGGGCAAGCTCACCATTGGGGACGGGTCGTAGCGCCGTGTCGGTAGTCCCTAAACTCAGCTTGTTTCAAGGAGGGAGCCATCGTGCGCAAGGTGCTCATCGCCAACCGTGGCGAAATCGCTGTCCGCGTAGCCCGGGCATGCCGGGATGCCGGGATCGGGAGCGTAGCCGTCTACGCCGACCCGGACCGTGACGCTCTGCACGTCCGCGCGGCCGACGAGGCGTTCGCCCTGGGCGGTGACACCCCCGCCACCAGCTACCTGGACATGGCCAAGGTGCTCCAGGCCGCCAAGGACTCGGAGGCGGACGCGATCCACCCGGGCTACGGCTTCCTGTCGGAGAACGCCGAGTTCGCCCAGGCCGTCATCGACGCGGGCCTGACGTGGATCGGCCCGCCGCCGCAGGCGATCCGGGACCTCGGTGACAAGGTCGCCGCCCGTCACATCGCGCAGCGCGCCGGTGCCCCGCTGGTGGCCGGCACGCCCGACCCGGTCGAGGGCTCCGCCGAGGTCGTGGCGTTCGCCGAGCAGCACGGACTGCCGATCGCGATCAAGGCCGCGTTCGGTGGCGGCGGCCGCGGTCTGAAGGTGGCGCGCACGCTGGAGGAGATCCCGGAGCTGTACGACTCCGCCGTCCGCGAGGCCGTGGCCGCGTTCGGCCGCGGCGAGTGCTTCGTGGAGCGCTACCTGGACAAGCCGCGCCACGTGGAGACGCAGTGCCTGGCCGACAAGCACGGCAATGTGGTCGTGGTCTCCACCCGTGACTGCTCGCTCCAGCGCCGCCACCAGAAGCTGGTCGAGGAGGCCCCCGCGCCGTTCCTCTCCGAGAAGCAGAACGCCGAGCTGTACGCGGCGTCGAAGGCCATCCTCAAGGAGGCCGGTTACGTCGGCGCGGGCACGGTCGAGTTCCTGGTCGGCGCGGACGGCACCATCTCCTTCCTGGAGGTCAACACCCGCCTCCAGGTCGAGCACCCGGTCACCGAGGAGGTCACCGGTCTCGACCTCGTGCGCGAGATGTTCCGCATCGCCGACGGCGAGGAGCTCGGCTACGGCGACCCGGTCATAAGGGGTCACTCCTTCGAGTTCCGGATCAACGGCGAGGACCCGGGCCGGAACTTCCTGCCCGCCCCGGGCACGGTGGCCGTCTTCGCCCCGCCGAGCGGCCCCGGGGTCCGTCTGGACGCGGGCGTGGAGTCCGGCAGTGTGATCGGCCCCGCCTGGGACTCGCTGCTGGCGAAGCTGATCGTGACCGGCGCGACCCGCGAGCAGGCCCTTCAGCGGGCGGCCCGCGCACTGGCCGAGTTCAACGTCGAGGGCATGGCCACCGCCATCCCGTTCCACCGCGCGGTCGTCGCCGACCCGGCGTTCGCCCCGGCCGACGGCACCCCGTTCAAGGTCCACACCCGCTGGATCGAGACCGAGTTCGTCAACGACATCAAGCCCTTCGCCGCCCCCGCCGACGCGGAGGCCGAGGAGGAAGCGGGTCGCGAGACCGTCGTCGTCGAGGTCGGCGGCAAGCGCCTGGAGGTCTCGCTGCCGTCGTCGCTGGGCATGAGCCTGGCCCGCACCGGTCTCGCGGCGGGCGCCAAGCCCAAGCGCCGCGCCGCGAAGAAGTCCGGCTCCGCGGTCTCCGGCGACACCCTGGCGTCCCCGATGCAGGGCACCATCGTCAAGATCGCCGTGGAGGAGGGCCAGCAGGTGCAGGAGGGCGACCTCGTCGTCGTCCTGGAGGCCATGAAGATGGAGCAGCCGCTGAACGCTCACCGTGCCGGCACCATCAAGGGACTCGCCACCGAGGTAGGCAGCTCCATCTCCTCCGGCGCCGTGATCTGCGAGATCAAGGACTGACATCCGTCCGGGCGGCCGGACTGCCACCGGCCGCCCCGCACCGGACGTTCCACGTCGGACGCTCCGTTCCGGACATTCCCTTCCGGACGTCTCCCGCCGGACGTCTCCCGCCGGACGTCTCCCGTCGGACGTTGCGCACCGGGCCCCCGCGAAGCCGAAAGGCACCCGCGGGGGCCCGGTCGTTCGCGCGAGGAGTCCCCGGGCCGCCCGTCCGCGATGGCATCCTGGATCACGGGGCGGATGACGAGGGAGGCTTGATGGTGACGAGCACGGCACGGACGCCGTCCCGGCCCATGCGCGCGGACGCTCGCCGCAACTACGACCGGCTGCTGAGCGCGGCCCGTACCGCCTTCTCGGAGCACGGCACCGACGCGGCCCTGGAGGACATCGCACGCCGTGCGGGGGTCGGGATCGGCACGTTGTACCGGCACTTCCCGAACCGGCACGCGCTGATGAACGCCGTCTTCCAGGAGGCCCTGGCCGAGCTGATCGGCCGGTCCCGCGAACTCGCCGCGGCGGAGCAGCCGTGCCGGGGTCTGGTGGAGTGGCTGGGCGCGATCATCACCCACGCGGGCGCGTACCGGGGCCTGGCGCAGGCGCTCATGTCGACGTCACGGGACGAGACTTCGGCCCTCGCGCAGTGCAACGTGCCGCTGCGCGAGGCGGGGGCGGCCCTGCTGGCGCGGGCTCAGGCGTGCGGGGCCGTACGGACCGAGGTGTCCATCGACGACCTGATGCAGCTGACGAATGCGATCGCGCTGGCGTCGGAGCAGTCGCCGGACGACCCCGAACTGGCGGACCGACTGCTGATGTTGACCCTGCGTGGGCTGAAGGGGCCTGGCGTGGAAGGCGGTTGAACCCGCGCACACCTCGCCGTAACGACCTCGTCGGCGCTGTCGGCGCCATCGAGCCGTATCGGTACCGCCCCGCGGCCCCGCACGGGGCCGGTCCCGGCCCCGTATGCCCATCGGCCCGCATCGGGCGCGACCGTCCCGTACCGGCCATGCCGCGGCCCGTAGCAGCCCCACCAATCCGTACCGGCCGCTGCCGGACCCATGGGACGCGCGGCTTCTCGGGCGCGCGCCTATCGGCGTCGCAGGTCCGCCACCCTCGCCCGGTCCTGCTGCGCCTGCCCCTGCGCCTGTCCCTGGTCCGGCAGCGCCGCGGCGCCGCGCAGCGGTGCTGTCGGCTTCCCGTGGCCACCGCGGGTACGGCGCTGGCCGGGCAGCGGCATGTCGCGGCGCACCTGCCGTCCCGACGGCGGCGCCTCGGCCGTCCCCGGGCTTCCGCTTCCCGCGCCGGCCACCGCGATCTGTACGCCCTGGTCCGCCAGGGCCTGGAGTTCGGTGGCGGCGCGGTCGTCGTGGCCGGGCGGCTCGTCCGTCACGAGACGGGTGATGAGATCCGTCGGCACCGTCTGGAACATGGTGTCGGAACCGAGCTTGGTGTGGTCCGCCAGGACCACCACTTCCGCCGCGGCCTGCACCAGGGCCCGGTCCACGCTCGCCGAGAGCATGTTGGACGTGGAGAGGCCGCGCTCGGCGGTGAGCCCGCTCCCCGAGAGGAACGCCCGCGAGACCCGCAGCCCCTGGAGGGACTGCTCGGCCCCGCTGCCCACCAGCGCGTAGTTCGAACCGCGCAGCGTGCCGCCGGTCATCACCACCTCCACCCGGTTGGCATGGGCCAACGCCTGGGCGACCAGCAGGGAGTTGGTCACGACGGTCAGGCCGGGCACGCGCGCGAGTCTGCGGGCCAGCTCCTGCGTGGTCGTACCGGCCCCCACGACGATGGCCTCGCCCTCTTCGACGAGTCCGGCGGCCACATCGGCGATGGCGGTCTTCTCCGCCGTGGCGAGATGGGATTTCTGCGGGAAGCCGGACTCCCGCGTGAACCCACCCGGCAGTACCGCACCACCGTGCCGGCGGTCGAGGAGTCCTTCCGCCTCCAACGCCCGCACGTCCCGCCGTACGGTCACTTCGGAGGTCTGGACGACACGGGCGAGCTCACGGAGCGATACCGCCCCGTTGGCGCGCACCATTTCGAGGATCAATTGGCGACGTTCTGCAGCGAACACGAAACTGACAGTAACGTGATCGCCCGAGCGTTTTCAGCACTTTGCACCGAATAGCAGAAGTTGCACATACAAGGGGTCGCCAAGTGGTATAAGCGGCCCTGTTGTTGTTCCGTACTGATCGTCCGACGGTCGTTCCACCGCCCGAGTTGCCGGGTGTCGTCGGCGACCGCCGGATTCCCCGAGGTCCGGAGGGGCCTACGCGTCGCCCGCCCGCTTACGGGTGTGCAACTGCCGTGCCACCTCAGCGATCGAACCCGACAGGGACGGGTACACGGTGAACGTGTTTGCGATCTGTTCCACCGTCAAATTGTTGTCGACCGCGATCGAGATCGGGTGGATCAGTTCACTCGCCCGTGGCGCGACGACACAGCCGCCGACCACGATGCCGGTACCGGGACGGCAGAAGATCTTGACGAAGCCGTCGCGGATGCCCTGCATCTTGGCGCGCGGGTTGCGCAGCAGCGGCAGCTTGACCACGCGGGCGTCGATCGCGCCGGAGTCGACGTCGGCCTGGGTGTAGCCGACGGTGGCGATCTCGGGGTCGGTGAAGACGTTGGAGGACACCGTCTTCAGGTCCAGCGGGGCCACCGCGTCGCCGAGGAAGTGGTACATCGCGATCCGGCCCTGCATGGCGGCGACCGAGGCGAGGGCGAAGACCCCGGTGACGTCACCGGCCGCGTAGACACCGGGGGCGGTGGTGCGGGAGACCTTGTCGGTCCAGATGTGGCCGGACTCCTTGAGCCTGACCCCGGCCTCCTCCAGGCCCATGCCCGCGCTGTTCGGGATCGCTCCGACGGCCATCAGGCAGTGCGTGCCGGAGATGACCCGTCCGTCGGCCAGGGTGACCTCCACGCGGTCGCCGACACGCTTGGCGGCCTGGGCGCGGGAGCGGGCCATCACGTTCATGCCGCGGCGCCGGAAGACGTCCTCCAGCACGGCGGCGGCGTCCGGGTCCTCGCCCGGCAGCACCCGGTCGCGGGACGAGACCAGGGTGACGCGCGAGCCGAGCGCCTGGTACGCGCCCGCGAACTCGGCGCCCGTCACACCGGAGCCGACCACGATGAGCTCCTCGGGGAGTTCGTCGAGGTCGTAGACCTGGGTCCAGTTCAGGATGCGCTCGCCGTCGGGCTGCGCGTCCGGAATCTCCCGGGGGTGGCCACCGGTCGCGATCAGCACGGCGTCGGCGGTGAGCCGCTCCTCCGTGCCGTCGGCGGCGGTCACGACGACCGTACGGGAGCCGTCTGCGGCCTGGAGGCCCTCCAGACGGCCCCGGCCGCGCAGCACGCGCGCCCCGGCGCGGGTGACGGAGGCCGTGATGTCGTGGGACTGGGCGAGCGCCAGGCGCTTCACACGCCGGTTGACCTTGCCGAGGTCGACGCCGACCACGCGGGCCGCCTGGTCGATGTGGGGGGTGTCGTCGGCGACGATGATGCCCAGTTCCTCGTACGAGGAGTCGAAGGTGGTCATCACCTCCGCCGTGGCGATCAGGGTCTTCGAGGGCACGCAGTCGGTGAGCACGGACGCTCCGCCGAGGCCGTCGCAGTCGACGACGGTCACCTCCGCACCGAGCTGGGCGCCCACCAGCGCCGCCTCGTAGCCGCCGGGTCCGCCGCCGATGATCACGATCCGGGTCACGAAAAGTCCGCCTCGTATGTGTCATCCCGCGGCCGTCCGCCACCCCGGCCGGGGGTCCGGGGGATCGCCCCGGGGGAATGCAGTACGTACTTCATTGTCCCGCACGCGCCAAGGTGCTTCGCCCCGGGGCCCTCCATCCGTGCGGGCGGGGCCCGGTCACCCCGCGCGCCGACTGCCGCGAGCGGGTGGCCCGCGGCGCCCCCGACGACCCCCGTAAGGGGTCTTGCGCCCCGGAATCGACGATCCGGCCGCTACCTCCCGTACCCTCGATCACATGTCGCTCTACGCCGCGTACGCCGGCAACCTCGACGCGCGGCTGATGACACGCCGCGCACCGCATTCCCCGCTGCGCGGCACCGGCTGGCTCAACGGCTGGCGGCTGACCTTCGGTGGCGAGCAGATGGGCTGGGAAGGCGCGCTCGCCACGGTGGTGGAGGCCCCCCGCTCCCAGGTCTTCGTGGCGCTGTACGACATCGCGCCGATGGACGAGGACTCCATGGACCGCTGGGAGGGTGTCGGCCTCGACATCTACCGGCGGATGCGGGTGCGCGTGCACACCCTGGACGGTGAGGAACCGGCCTGGATGTACGTGCTGAACGGATACGAGGGCGGCCTGCCCTCCGCCCGCTACCTCGGCGAGATCGCGGACGCGGCGGAGTCCGCGGGCGCACCGCACGACTACGTGATGGAACTGCGCAAGCGCCCCTGCTGACCCGTGCCGGCCCTCCGCCGGCCCGTGCCGGACATCTGCTGAGCCGCGCCCGACCCGCTACTGCGCCGGACCCGACCCCGCGCCGATCCCGGCCGCGCGCCGGGCCCGGCACCGGTGCTGACCCCGGCGATGCGCCGCGCCCACCCCGTGACCGATCCCGTACGGCCACGGACCACGGGCCACGGGTCGCGCGGGCCGCGGGCCGGGGAGCCTTTCCGGCCCGCGCGCGCCCGAAATTCCCCTCGCCACCGGCAATTTTGTGTGATTGCACGAGAAAGCCTGCGCAGTCTCTGCACGTGGGCATCTACGCGCGTAGGGAATCAGCGGTTACGCTCGTCCGCGTGAACGCATCAGTTATTCCGGACCACATCCAGGGCGACCCCCGGGCCGCCGCCGACGCCGCCGCCGCCCGCCTGCGCGAGCTGACCGGTACCGAGACCCACGACGTCGCGCTCGTGATGGGTTCCGGCTGGGCTCCGGCGGGCGACGCGCTCGGCATTCCGGAGGCCGAGTTCCCGGTGACCGAACTCCCCGGTTTCCCGGCGCCCGCCGTGCAGGGGCACGGCGGCACGATCCGTTCGTACCGGATCGGCGAGAAGCGGGCCCTGGTCTTCCTGGGCCGTACGCACTTCTACGAGGGCCGCGGCGTCGCCGCCGTCGCGCACGGGGTGCGCACCGCTGTCGCCGCGGGCTGCAAGACAGTCGTCCTGACCAACGGATGCGGCGGGCTGCGCGAGGGCATGCGTCCCGGCCAGCCGGTCCTGATCAGCGACCACATCAATCTGACCGCGGCGTCGCCCATCGTCGGCGCCAACTTCGTCGATCTGACCGACCTCTACTCGCCGCGGCTGCGCACGCTGTGCAAGGAGATCGACGACACCCTCGAAGAGGGTGTGTACGTGCAGTTCCCCGGCCCGCACTACGAGACGCCCGCCGAGATCAACATGGTCCGGGTCATGGGCGGCGACCTGGTCGGCATGTCCACCGTGCTGGAGGCGATCGCCGCACGCGAGGCGGGGGCCGAGGTGCTGGGCATCTCGCTGGTCACCAACCTGGCGGCCGGGCTGAGCGGCGAACCGCTCAACCACGAGGAGGTCCTCCAGGCGGGGCGGGACTCCGCCACGCGGATGGGCGCGCTGCTGGCCCGGGTGCTCGAACGCATCTGAGCCGGGCACCGATCGCGGCGCGCGTGACGGACCCGACGCGACGGACCCGGAACGGATTCCGCGCCCGCGTCGCCGCTCCCCCAACCCACCCCGCAGAAAGGCGGACCCATGCAGCAGGACCTCATGGCCAGGGCCAGGACGTGGCTCGCCGAGGATCCCGACCCCGAGACCCGTGACGAGCTGGCCGCGCTCATCGAGGCCGAAGACGCCGGGAGCGCCGCCGAGATCGCCGCGCGGTTCGCCGGCACGCTCCAGTTCGGCACGGCCGGGCTGCGCGGCGAGCTGGGGGCCGGGCCGATGCGGATGAACCGCGCCGTCGTCATCCGGGCCGCGGCCGGGCTCGCCGCGTACCTCAAGGCCGAGGGGCAGGGCGACGGGCTCGTCGTCATCGGGTACGACGCCCGGTACAAGTCGGCCGACTTCGCGCGCGACACCGCCGCCGTGATGACCGGCGCGGGCCTGCGCGCGGCCGTGCTCCCGCGTCCGCTGCCCACCCCCGTGCTCGCGTACGCCATACGGCATCTGGGGGCCGTCGCGGGCGTCGAGGTGACCGCCAGCCACAACCCGCCGCGCGACAACGGCTACAAGGTCTACCTCGGCGACGGCTCGCAGATCGTCCCCCCGGCGGACGCCCGGATCGCCGCCGAGATCGCCGCGGTCGGTCCGCTGGACACCGTGCCCCGCCCCGAGGACGGCTGGGAGATCCTCGGCGACGAGGTCCTGGACGCGTACCTGGCCCGTACGGACGCCGTGCTCGCCGCCGGATCGCCGCGCACCGCCCGGGTCGTGTACACGGCGATGCACGGCGTCGGCACCTCCGTGCTGACCGCCGCCTTCGCCCGCGCCGGGTTCCCGGAGCCGGTGCTCGTCGCCGAACAGGCCGAGCCCGACCCGGCGTTCCCCACCGTCGCCTTCCCCAACCCGGAGGAGCCCGGTGCGATGGATCTCGCCTTCGCGACCGCGCGCCGGGCCGGGCCCGATCTCGTCATCGCCAACGACCCGGACGCCGACCGCTGCGCCGTCGCCGTCCCGGACCCGGCGGCCGACGGCGGCTGGCGGATGCTGCGCGGCGACGAGGTCGGCGCGCTGCTCGCCGCCCATCTGGTGGACCGGGGCGCCGCGGGCGTGTTCGCCGAGTCGATCGTGTCCTCCTCGCTGCTCGGGAGGATCGCCGAGCGGGCGGGTCTCGGGTACGAGGAGACGCTGACCGGCTTCAAGTGGATCGCCCGGGTGGACGGCCTGCGGTACGGCTACGAGGAGGCACTCGGCTACTGCGTCGACCCGGAGGGCGTACGCGACAAGGACGGCATCACAGCGGCGCTGCTCGTCGCCGAACTCGCCTCCTTGCTCAAGGAGCGCGGGCGTACGCTCCTCGATCTCCTCGACGACCTGGCGGTCGAGCACGGGCTGCACGCGACCGACCAGTTGTCGGTGCGGGTGCAGGACCTGTCGGTCATCGCCGACGCCATGCGGCGGCTGCGCGAGAGTCCGCCCGCCGCGCTCGGCGGCCTCGACGTCGTCTCGGCCGAGGACCTGTCGCGGGGCAGCGCGCAGCTGCCGCCCACGGACGGGCTGCGCTACCACCTCCGGGGCGCCCGGGTGATCGTCCGCCCCAGCGGCACCGAGCCGAAGCTCAAGTGCTACCTGGAGGTCGTGGTGCCGGTCGGTTCGGCGGACGGCCTGCCCGAGGCCCGCGCGGAGGGAGCGCGACTGCTGGACGCGATCAAGCGGGATCTGGCGGTGGCCGCCGGGATCTGACGCCTTGGGGCCCGCCGGGCCGTGTCCTCGTACTGCCGCCTGCTGTGCGGCCCCGGTACGAGGGCACGGCCCGGACCCGTTCCCGGACCCGTTCCTGGCCCTGTTCGGCCCTGTTCCCGGGCCGGGGTCGGCGGCCTGCTCCGATTCCCGGTCCCCTGCGACCGGGGCGGGCCCTGCTGAGGCCGGAGCCGGCCGGGCAGCACCGGCAGCGGCGTCACGGCCCCCGCGCCGCCGAGCCGAGCACGGTCCGCGGCCCCGGCGGCCCACCGACGCCATCCGTTCGAATGCCCCGACATGACACGAATGGTGAGCAAAAGTACGTTCAGTCACGGGTCGATTACTCAACCGACCGCTCCCAGACAGGAGAAAGTGACATGGCCACGCGTTCCACCATCATCACGGCCACCACCACCGTCGCCGTCGCCGCCGCGGCCGCGGCGGCCCTGGCCGCCACCGGCTCCGGCCTCACCTCGGCCGACGCCCCGGAGAAGCCCGAGAAACCCCCGGTCGCCGCCGCGGCCCCCGCCGCGCCCGCCGCACACGACGGGGCCACCGCACCGAAGGGAGGCAAGGACGCTGCCGGAGCTGGCGGCGCCGAGAGCGGGGGCGACGAACAGGGGCGCGGAGGAGAAGAGGGCGGCGGGGGCGACCGGGGCGACGACGAGAACGGCAGGGGCGGGGGCGGTGACGAGGATCGGGGCCGCGGCGGCGGCGACCGGGGCGACGACGAGGACGGCGGGCGCGGGGGCGGGGGCGGTGACGAGGGTCGGGGCCACGACGGAGGGCACGGCGGGGACCATCACCGCGTGGGCCGCATCCACTTCAACGAGCGCACGTACCCCGCCTACCCCGACGGCTGCGTCACCGCGGCCAGCGGCCTCGGTTCCACCAGCTTCAACATCTTCAACGAGAGCCGGATGACCGTCGAGGTCTTCTCCGGGGCGACCTGCGACAACGGCGGCCCGATCGCGATCGTCGGCCCGTACGGCGACACCTCGGGCGTGATCCCGCAGCACGTCCAGGGAGGCGTGTCCGTGTTCAACGGCGTGGGCGCGAGCTTCCGGGTGGTCCGGCACGGCTACGGCGGCGGCTGGGGCGACGACTGGGACTACTGAGCCACCCCCCCTCACGACACGACATGACACGGGCGCCGGATCGCCGGAATCGAGCCGGGTCCCACCACATACCTCGCCCATCCTGCCCCCTCTCCGTTATTAGATAGACTGACCTACCTAATAACGGAGAGGGGGCAGCCATGCCCGATACGGAAGCCACCGGGAAACTGCCGGTGACGCGCAGGCGCGGGGCCGCGCGGACCCGGATCCTCGATGCCGCGGCGCGCCGGTTCTACGCCGACGGCGTGGCGGCGACGGGGATCGACACGATCACGGCCGAGGCCGGCGTGGCGAAGATGAGCCTCTACAACAACTTCGACTCCAAGGCCGATCTGGTCCGCGCCTACCTCCAGGCCCGGCACGAGGAGTGGCTCGGCCTCTACCGGGAGCGCCTGGCCGGAGCCCGGGGCCCGCGCGAGGCCGTGCTCGCCGTCTTCGACGCCTACGCCGATCACGCCCGGCTCGCCTACGAGCACGGGTTCCGGGGATGCGGGCTGCTCAACGCCGCCGCCGAACTGCCAGGCGGTCACGAGGGCCGGACGGTGGTGCGGCGGCACAAGGAAGAGGTGGAGGCCATCCTGGCCAGCCACCTGACGGAGCTGCTGCCCGGTCGGGAGGAGAAGGTCCGCGCCACGGCCGAGCACCTGGCGTTCCTGCTCGAAGGCGCCATCGTGCGCGCGGGCCTCGAAGGGGACGACGCGCGGATGCGGCACGCCCGCGACCTGGCGGCGCGCCTGGTGGACGACCTGTGACGCGGACCGCCGACCACTCCGTCGGCACGGGCGCGGGGGCGGGCGCGCTCGCCGTGCTGGTGGCCTCGGTGCTGTGGGGCACCACGGGCACGGCGGCGACGTTCGCGCCACAGGTGGGGCCGCTGGCGATCGGAGCCGCGGCGATGGGCCTGGGCGGGCTGCTCCAGGCGGCGGTGGCCGGGCGGAGCATCGCGCGGTTCCGCGCGAGCCTCCGGGCACGGTGGCGGTCCGTGCTCGTCGGCGGGGCGGGGGTGGCGCTGTACCCGCTGGCGTTCTACACCTCCATGCGTCTGGCCGGTGTCGCGGTGGGCACGGTCGTCTCCATCGGCTCCGCCCCGCTGGCCTCGGCGCTGATCGAGCGGGTCATCGACCGACGGCGCCTGTCGCGGCGCTGGATGGCGGGCGCGGCGCTGGGAGTGGCCGGCACCGTGCTGCTGTGCGCGGCCGAGGCGGCAGGGGCCGGCGCGGGATCCGGGCCAGGTACGGGCTCCGCCGCCCGGACCGTCGTCGGCGTGGGCCTCGGGCTGCTCGCGGGTGCGACCTACGCCGTGTACGCATGGGCGGCGCACCGCCTCATCACCCACGGCGTACCGTCGCGCGCGGCCATGGGCTCGGTTTTCGGGCTGGGCGGGCTGATGCTCGTGCCGGTGCTGTTCGCCACCGGGGCACCGTTGGTCGCCTCCTGGACGAACGCGGGCGTGGGCCTCTACATGGCGCTGGTACCGATGTTCACCGGGTACGTCCTGTTCGGCTTCGGCCTGGCCCGCGTGCCGGTCAGCACGGCGACCACCCTGTCCCTGCTGGAGCCCGCCGTGGCGGCGGGGTTCGCCGTGCTGGTCGTGGGCGAGCGGCTGCCCGTCCTCGGCTGGGCAGGGATCGTCCTCGTCGTCGCCTGTCTCGGGGTGCTGACCGTCCCCTCCCGGCGCACGCGCCCGCGCACGCCTCGCCGGGCCGGTTCCGGGCGGACGGCGGCGGTACCGGCGCCCTCGGACGGCGCCGGGGACATGGTGGACCGCCGCGTGACCCCGCCCGCGCGGCCCCAGCCGCCGCCCGCCGCCGCGACCGGGTACCGGACCGGCGGCCCGGCCGACGGCTGAGGAAGGGCTGAGCCGACGCGGAACTGTCCGGTTTCTCCTGGCTCTCAGGACATGGCGGCCCGCACCTCCACCGCGTCCGCCGGGCCCCATCCGGCCCGCGGCACCGAGGCCGGCAGCGGCCGACGGTACGGTGCCCGGGCCTCCGTCAGGACCCGTACCGTCGGCCCCTGTTCCACCACCGTGCCGCGGCGCATCACCGGCACCTCGTCCGTGATGTGCCGGACGGCCGCCAGGTCGTGGCCGACGAAGACCGGGGCCTTGCGGTGTCCCGGCGGATCTCGCCCAGGAGCTGGAGGATCTGCGCCCGGATCGAGACGTCCAGCGCGGCCACCGCCTCGTCGAGGACCAGCGTCTTGGGGCCGACCGCCGGGGTGGTGCTGGTGACCGACGAACCGGGCGCGGCCTACGCGGACCGCGTCGAGGCGGTCCTGACCGCGCCGCACACGCCGACCGGGATCACGGCGGAGTCGCTGACCGGACTGCTCGTCGCGGACGCCCTGATGCTCGCGCCGGCCGCGCTCGACGAGCCCCGCGGTCGAGCCCTCGCACCAGCTCACCGCGCTGCGTGAGCAGTCGTCGGCCCCCGAGCGGCGCCCCTCACCGGCCCCAGGCACCTCACGGCTTCCCGACCGTCCGATGAGTTCCGGACGGCCGGGCGGTCTCCCTTGGGTACGCGTACACCGACACTTACCTACGCCGGCATTCGCGTACACCGACGATTCGAACGAGGAGCAACCGAGACCCATGCGACGCATCGTGATCAGTGAGTTCATGAGCCTGGACGGCATCGTGCAGGCGCCGGGGGGACCCGACGAGGACACCGACGGGAACTTCGCGCACGGCGGGTGGTCGCACGCGTTCTTCGACCCGGAGGTGATGGGCGGCTTCATCGGCGAGTCCATGAACCGGGCCGATGCCCTGCTCTTCGGGCGCCGGACCTGGCAGGCGATGGCAGCCGCCTGGCCCGAGCGGGCGGGCGACCCGTTCGCCGACCGGATGAACGACATCCCGAAGTACGTCGTGTCCGATACATTGGGCGACGACGCGCTGGCCTGGAACAACACCACTCGCGTCCCCGGAGACCGGGCCATGGACCGCATCCGGGAGCTGCGCGCGTCCGACGGCGACGACCTGCTGGTCATGGGCAGTCCCACGCTCGTGCGCGCGCTGCTCGGCGAGGGATTGGTCGACGAACTCCGGCTCATGGTCATGCCGGTGCTCCTCGGCGGCGGAAAGACGATCTTCCCCGACGATCGCGCACTGCGCACGCTGGAACTGGTCTCGACCGTCACCAGTGGCACAGGCGTGAACCTCTGCGTCTACCGCCCGGCCACCGAGGGGTCGTAGGTCTGCCCCAGGAGTGCCACCCGCCGCCTGCCACTGTCAGACCACGGCAGGCGGCAGGCGGCAGGCGGCAGTCTGATGACACAGGCATTACGGGACAGCCCTTACGACCTCGTCCACGATTGTCAGCGGCGTCGCGGCGTCTGGGACCTCCGCCTCCGGCGTTGTCGTCAGTCCCCGACGCTCCTTCCCCGAGCTCTCAGCTGCTTTCGAGCAGGGGAGACCCCATCCGACTCCCTCCTCCGCCTTGGATTCGAAGGCTCCAGACGCCGCTCCTTCCTCCACTGCCAATCGTGGACGAGGTCGTTAGGCTGCCGCGTATGCCTCCCCCGGAACTGCAACGGATCAACACCTTCCTGTCGGGCTTCGCCCGCCGCCAGGCCGCTCGAACCGTCGACGTCCCGGGCGGATTCGCCGTGCTCGACGACGCGTTCGCCCACTCCCGCGGGAACAACCAGCTCGTCATCGACCCGGCCGCCGACGGGACAGCCGGCCCCGAAGCGCTGCCCGCCGTCGCGGACGAGGTGCTGGGGCATCTGCCGTACCGGCTGGTCTCCGTGCTCGACGACGAGCTCGGAAGCGCGTGCGCGGGACCGCTGGTCCGGGCCGGCTACTCCCACTCCGTCTGCCTGGTCATGCAGCACACGGGTCCGGTCCCGCAGGGCGGTGGCGCGGAGGTGGTGGACCTCGACGCGTTCCGGATCCCGCTCGCCCGGCGCTGGCGGGGCTTCCTCCCGGACGCCGACGACGAAGTGATACGTCACCTCGTCGACCGGCGCGAGGCCCGCCACCGCGGGGCCGACATCGTGCACTTCATCGGCGCCCGTGCCGAGGACGGAGAGGTCGCCTCCTGGGCCGACCTCTACCTGGATCCGGCGACGGGCACGGCCCAGATCGAGGACCTGATCACCTCGGAGGCCCATCTCGGGCGAGGCCACGCGGGCGCGGTCCTGACCACCGCCCTGCGCCTGGCCGCCGACGCGGACTGTGGTACGAGGTTCCTCACCGCCGATGCCGCCGACTGGCCGCGCCACTGGTACGAACGCCGCGGCTTCTCGGTCGTCGGCCGTACGCACCACTTCGAACGCGCCTGACGGGAGCGCGCCCGGCGGCGGGACGCCCCGCCCCGGGCCCGCTTCCCGGTCCTGCTTCCCGTTCCCGCCCCGGCGCGCCTCAGCCGGTCGCGAGCAGCACGACGAACAACACCACGCCCGCCACCGCCGGCGCGATCACCTCGTACGCCCACCGCACCGAGCCGGGGGCTTCCGGAGCCTCGGCCGTCGGCTCCGGAGCCACCGCCTTGGCCCGCTCCGCCATCTCCCGCAGATCCGCCATGGTCCGGTCGGCCGGTGCCATCCGGGACTTGGTGTCGCCGACGTCGGCGAGCCCCGGGGTCCGGCCGCGGGAATCCGTCGCCGCGTCCCGGGCCTGCTGCCGGGACGCCCTCTTGCGCTGCCGCAGCGACACCGGAACCGCCCACATCTGGTACTTGGTGCCGTCCTCGGTGAACAGCTCGCTCGAATACCCGGCGCGCAGATCCGCGACCTCGGTCCAGGGCAGCGTGATCGTCCGGAACGGGTTGCGGATCCGGATGCGCCGGTCGTTCGCGAAGACGGCGGGCCGCACGGAGAACGCGACGACGAGCGGCACCGCGGTCAGCAGCCCGGCAAGGGCCAGCCAGGGCGTCCGGCCGTCCCCCTTGACCAGGGCGTCCCCGCCGAGCCAGCAGAGGAACAGAAGCAGCAGGACACCGCCGACGATCCCGGCGGACGACCGGAAGGTCCGGTCGGCGTAGGTCGGCTCTGCGGGCGGTGTGGGGCTCGTCATGGGCCCGATTCTGCCTGACGTCGCCCGCGTCCGGGAGGGCGGCCGGATCTCCGGATCTCACCAGATCCCGCCCCGGCGCCGACCCCGCAGCCCCCGCGGGAACCGGAGCCCCGGGCCCCCGGAAGGGCCGGACCCCGTCGCCCCCGCGCGAGTTCCCGGAGGACCCCACCCCCTGTACACGCCGCTACGCGCGTAGATATGCTCATCTGGTGACCATGCCCACCACAGCTCCCTCCCCCAGGCTCTCGACCGCGTTCGAGCAGGGCGGCACCCCTCTCTCGGACGTGACCGCGTCCGACAGCGCGCTGCGCCGCTTCCTGCACGGGCTGCCCGGCGTCGACGCCGTCGGCCTCGAAGCGCGCGCCGCGTCCCTCGGAACCCGTTCGATCAAGACGACGGCCAAGGCGTACGCCATCGATCTGGCCATCTCGATGATCGACCTGACGACGCTGGAAGGCGCGGACACCCCGGGCAAGGTCCGGGCCCTCGCCACCAAGGCCGTCCACCCCGACCCGCTTCGCTACGCTTCGCCTCGGCTCTCCTCCGATCCCCTGGATGCCGAGCCCGACCGCACGACCCCGCGCACCGCGGCGGTCTGCGTCTACCCCGACATGGTGGAGACCGCCGTCGCCGCGCTCGACGGCTCCGGCGTGAAGGTGGCGTCCGTGGCGACGGCCTTCCCGGCCGGGCGCGCCGCGCTCGACGTGAAGCTCGCGGACGTCCGCGAGGCCGTGGCCGCCGGGGCCGACGAGATCGACATGGTGATCGACCGCGGCGCCTTCCTCTCCGGCCGCTACCTCAAGGTCTACGAGGAGATCCTGGCCGTGAAGGCCGAGTGCGCGCGGGCCGACGGCCCCGACGCCCGGCTGAAGGTGATCTTCGAGACCGGCGAGCTGTCCACGTACGACAACATCCGCCGCGCCTCCTGGCTCGGCATGATGGCGGGCGCCGACTTCATCAAGACGTCGACCGGCAAGGTCGGGACGAACGCCACGCCCGCGAACACCCTGCTGCTGCTGGAGGCGGTGCGCGACTTCCGGGCGCAGACCGGGGTGCAGATCGGCGTGAAGCCGGCCGGCGGCATCCGCACGTCCAAGGACGCGATCAAGTTCCTGGTGCTGGTGAACGAGACCGTGGGCGCGGACTGGCTGGACAACCACTGGTTCCGGTTCGGCGCCTCCAGCCTGCTGAACGACCTGCTGATGCAACGTCAGAAGCTCAGCACCGGCCGTTACTCCGGCCCCGACTACGTGACGGTGGACTGATCCCCATGACATCCGCATCCGCTTCCGCAAGCGCATCCGCTTCCGCGTTCGAGTACGCGCCCGCACCCGAGTCGCGCGCGGTCGTCGACATCGCGCCCTCGTACGGCCTGTTCATCGACGGCGAGTTCACCGACGCGGCCGACGGCCGGGTCTTCAAGACGGTCTCGCCGAGCACCGAAGAGGTGCTGTCCGAGGTCGCACGGGCCGGCTCCGAGGACGTCGACCGGGCCGTGAGGGCGGCCCGCAAGGCATTCGAGAAGTGGTCGGCGCTGCCCGGTTCCGAGCGCGCCAAGTACCTCTTCCGGATCGCCCGGATCATCCAGGAGCGCAGCCGCGAGCTCGCCGTCCTCGAAACCCTCGACAACGGCAAGCCGATCAAGGAGACCCGGGACGCGGACCTGCCCCTGGTCGCGGCGCACTTCTTCTACTACGCGGGCTGGGCCGACAAGCTGGATCACGCCGGTTTCGGCGCGGACCCACGCCCGCTCGGCGTCGCGGGCCAGGTCATCCCGTGGAACTTCCCGCTGCTGATGCTGGCGTGGAAGGTCGCCCCGGCGCTCGCCACCGGCAACACGGTGGTACTGAAGCCCGCCGAGACGACCCCGTTGTCCGCGCTGTTCTTCGCGGACATCTGCCGCCAGGCCGGCCTGCCCAAGGGCGTCGTGAACATCCTCACCGGTTACGGGGACGCGGGCGCGGCGCTCGTCGAGCACCAGGACGTCGACAAGGTGGCGTTCACCGGCTCCACGGCGGTCGGCAAGCGGATCGCCCGCTCGGTCGCCGGCACCTCCAAGAAGGTGACCCTCGAACTGGGCGGCAAGGGCGCCAACATCGTCTTCGACGACGCCCCGGTCGACCAGGCCGTCGAGGGCATCGTCACGGGCATCTTCTTCAACCAGGGCCAGGTCTGCTGCGCCGGCTCGCGGCTGCTCGTGCAGGAGTCGGTCCAGGACGAGCTGCTGGACGCGCTCAAGCGGCGGCTGTCCACGCTCCGGCTCGGCGACCCGCTGGACAAGAACACCGACATCGGCGCGATCAACTCCGCCGAGCAGCTCGCCCGGATCACCGCGCTCACCGAGACGGGCGAGGCCGAGGGCGCCGAACGCTGGACCGCCCCCTGCGAACTGCCCACCGCCGGCTACTGGTTCGCGCCGACGCTGTTCACGAACGTCACCCAGGCGCACACCATCGCGCGCGACGAGATCTTCGGCCCGGTGCTGTCCGTGCTGACGTTCCGCACCCCCGACGAGGCGGTCGCCAAGGCCAACAACAGCCAGTACGGCCTGTCGGCGGGCATCTGGACGGAGAAGGGCTCCCGCATCCTCGCGGTGGCGAACAAGCTCCGGGCGGGCGTCGTCTGGGCCAACACGTTCAACAAGTTCGACCCGACCTCGCCGTTCGGCGGCTACAAGGAGTCGGGCTTCGGCCGCGAGGGCGGTCGTCACGGCCTGGAGGCGTACCTCGATGTCCGATAACCGTCCGAACCGTCTGAGCGTGTTCAAGACCTACAAGCTGTACGTCGGGGGCAAGTTCCCCCGCTCCGAGAGCGGCCGGGTGTACGAGGTGACGGCGAAAACATCAGCCGCTGACGCGGCGGGGAAGGGCAAGTGGCTGGCGAACGCCCCCCAGTCCTCCCGCAAGGACGCGCGGGACGCGGTCGTGGCCGCCCGCAAGGCGTTCGGCGGCTGGTCGGGCGCGACCGCGTACAACCGCGGTCAGGTCCTCTACCGCGTCGCGGAGATGCTGGAGGGCCGCCGGGACCAGTTCGTCCGCGAAGTGGCGGAGGCGGAGGGCCTGTCGAAGTCCAAGGCGGCGGCGGTCGTGGACGCGACGGTCGACCGCTGGGTCTGGTACGCGGGCTGGACCGACAAGATCGGCCAGATCGTGGGCGGGGCGAACCCGGTCGCGGGCCCGTTCTTCAACCTGTCGACGCCCGAACCGACCGGGGTTGTCGCGGTCCTGGCGCCGCAGGAGTCCTCGTTCCTGGGGCTGGTCTCGGTGCTCGCCCCGGTGATCGCGACCGGCAACACCGCGGTCGTCGTCGCCTCGGCCGCGTCCCCGCTGCCCGCCCTGTCCCTGGGCGAGGTGCTGGCCACCTCCGACGTGCCGGGCGGCGTGGTGAACATCCTGTCCGGGAGGACGGCGGAGATCGCGACGCCGCTCGCCTCCCACCAGGACGTCAACGCCATCGACCTCACGGGCGCGGACCCGGGCCTGGCGAAGGAGCTGGAGGTCGCGGCGGCGGACAACCTGAAGCGCGTGCTGCGTCCACAGCCTGTGGGCGGGGAGGGCGCCCTCGACTGGTCGGCCGATCCGGGCACCCACCGGCTGACGGCCTTCCTGGAGATCAAGACGGTCTGGCACCCGACGGGCGCGCTGGGCGTGTCGGGTTCCTCGTACTGAGCCGGGGCCGGGGCCCGGGCGGGACGGCCGGGGCCCGGACGGCGGTCGACATGGACACGGGTTTCACCCTTCTGGCACCGGGAAGATCATCCGGAAATACACGAGGTTGTCACGATGTCCAGTCAGTTCGACGACCTGGCCCACATGTACGAGTAGTTCTCCGAGCTGCCGTTCCGTCGGCACCCGGAGTTCCCGAGCGCCCTCTCCCTCCCCTGACTCCCGTACACATCCGCGCGCCCCGGCACTGCGCACCGCAGTGCTCCGGCAGCACGGCGGCGGCCCGCTCCCCGGAAGTCCGGGGAGCGGGCCGCCGCCTTCTCCGCGCGCCGATGTCAGCCGTTCAGGAGGCCCGCCGCCTGCCCCGCCACCGGCAGGTCCTTCAGTGTGCCCCCGCCGGTCAGCGGGTCGGTGACGACGCCCGTGGTGAGCGGCTTGAAGTCGGCGATCTGCGTGCCGACGGTGTTGTCCAGCGGGTCCGTGCCGGTGCCCGCCAGCGGGTCGAGCCGCAGCTGCGTGGCCGGCGCGATGCCGCTCCGGAGCGACTGCCCGACCGCCCCGGTCACCGCGCTGCCCGCCCCCTCGATGCCGGTGTCGGCACCCGTGGCCGGCACGAGGGGCAGCGGAGCCGCCTGGGCCGCCGCGCCTCCCGCGCCCAGCGCGGCGCCCACCGCGGTGATGGCCAGACCCGCCCTCAGCAGGGCGTGGCGCCGGGAGGTGTTCAGTGCGTGACGTGCCATGAGTTCCCACCTGATCGATGCGGTCGAGTAATCAATTGAGTGCGCAGCGTAGTTGAGGTGTGATGCTCGATACCAACACGACCACCGGGGGATCCCCTGCCCGGGTCAATGCCTCACACTCGTGTCCTGTGAATTCCCAACCGATCCCGACCCGTGTCGTGCTGCTCGCCGGACCGTCCGGCTCCGGCAAGTCCCACCTCGCCGCCCGCACCGAACTGCCGGTGCTGCGGCTGGACGACTTCTACAAGGAGGGCGACGACCCCACGCTGCCGCTCGTTCCCGGCAGCACGGACATCGACTGGGACTCCGTACGGTCCTGGGACGCCGACGCGGCGGTCGCGGCGATCCAGGAGCTGTGCCGCACCGGACGCACGGACGTCCCGGTGTACGACATCTCCACGAGCTCCCGGGTCGGCCGGGAGACCCTCCACATGGCGCGCACACCGCTGTTCGTGGCCGAGGGGATCTTCGCGGCGGACATAGTCGAGCGCTGCCAGGAGCTCGGTGTGCTCGCGGACGCGCTGTGCCTGCGCGGCCGCCCGACGACGACGTTCCGCCGCCGGCTGCTGCGGGACCTGCGGGAGAGCCGCAAGTCCGTGCCGTTCCTGCTGCGGCGCGGTTGGCGGCTGATGCGGGCGGAGCGGCGGATCGTGGCCCGGCAGGCGGCACTGGGCGCCCACCCCTGCGGCAAGGAGGAGGCGCTGGGGCGACTGGCGGCCGCGGCGGCCGGCCGCTGCCGCCGCACCCCCACGGCACGCGGAACGGTGTGACGGCCGACGCCCCGCACGGTCGTACCCCGCGCACACCCCCACAGGCCCACGCCCGCGCACACCGTCACGGGCGACGTGCCCCGCACACCCCCACGCGCGACAGCCCACCCCTCACACACGCCGACGGGGGCGGACAGGCCCCCCAGCCCGTCCGCCCCCGCGGTGTTTCCCTTCCCCCTGTATTCCACCGCCTCCCCCGAAGCGGCGCCCCCGTGGTCCCCCGTATCCCCGTTCCCCCCGCCCTCAGGCCACCAACTCGCCGAAGGACTCCTGCTGGTCACGGCCGAAGCTGAGGACCTCGTCCTCGCGCAGCCGACGGAGCGACCGCCAGATGCTGGACTTCACCGTGCCGACACTGATGTCGAGTATGGACGCGATCTCCGGGTCGGTGCGGCCCTCGTAGTAACGCAGGACCAGCATCGTGCGCTGGAGTTCGGGCAGCCGGGCCAGCGCCTGCCACAGCACGGCGCGCAGCTCCGTGCCGCGCATCGCGTCCGTGTCACCGGGCGTCTCCGGCAGCTCCTCGGTCGGGTACTCGTTGAGCTTGCGCCTGCGCCAGGCGCTGATGTGCAGATTGGTCATGGTGCGGCGCAGATAGCCACCGACCGCCGCCTTGTCGCTGATCCGGTCCCAGGCCCGGTACGTCGAGAAGAGGGCGCTCTGCAGCAGGTCCTCGGCCTCGAACCGGTCGCCGGTCAGGTGGTAGGCGGTCGCGTACAGGGAGGCGCGGCGCTCCCGGACGTAGGCCGTGAACGCCGTGTCGACGTCCTCGGCCCGCGCCGATGCCCTCCGCTCCCCCGTGGCCTCCCCGTACGCGGTTTCCCCGTGCTTCCCCCCCACGGACGCGTCGATCACCGCCATCCAGGGCCGTCGGCCCTGGTCGGCGGAGGCGGACGACGACGTGTGCGAACGCCCGGCGCCGCGGGCGCACCCCCGTGCTCCCCCGTGCTCCCGGCCCCGTTCCAGCAGGGCCGTACCCGCTCCGGCACCGGACTTCTCGGCGCTCCGGCCGACATCGTGGAGACGCGTGACAACTGCGCTTGCGGTGATGCTGTGAGTTGCGTTCATCTCGCGCCCCCCATCGGTGGAGTCCGGCCGTCCGTGTGCCAACGAGCTTGCCGGGGCAGTTTCATCACGCTGTCCCCCGACTGTCACAGCCCTGTCACAGGGCCTGTCGTCGCCGCGTGGCCCGCCCGGCGGGTGTACGTGTGGGCGCCGCCGGTCGAACTGAGGCTCCACCATGGGCCAGAATGACCATCGTGCCTTTCCTGTTGCTGATCGAGGACGACGATTCCATCCGCACGGCCCTCGAACTCTCGCTGTCACGCCAGGGCCACCGTGTGGCCACCGCGGCGACGGGAGAGGACGGCCTGAAACTGCTGCGCGAGCAGCGGCCCGATCTGATCGTGCTGGACGTGATGCTGCCCGGTATCGACGGCTTCGAGGTGTGCCGTCGCATCCGGCGCACCGACCAGCTGCCGATCATCCTGCTGACGGCGCGCAGCGACGACATCGACGTGGTGGTCGGGCTGGAGTCCGGTGCCGACGACTACGTGGTGAAGCCGGTGCAGGGCCGGGTGCTCGACGCCCGCATCCGGGCGGTGCTGCGCCGGGGCGAGCGCGAGTCCACCGACTCCGCGGTCTTCGGGAACCTGGTGATCGACCGGTCCGCGATGACCGTGACGAAGAACGGCGAGGACCTCCAGCTCACGCCGACCGAGCTGCGGCTCCTGCTGGAGCTGAGCCGGCGGCCGGGCCAGGCCCTGTCGCGGCAGCAGTTGCTGCGGCTGGTCTGGGAGCACGACTACCTGGGCGACTCCCGGCTGGTGGACGCCTGCGTGCAGCGGCTGCGCGCCAAGGTGGAGGACGTGCCGTCGTCGCCGACCCTGATCCGTACGGTTCGGGGCGTGGGCTACCGACTGGACTCGCCTCAGTGAGCGGTGTCGCCGAACGGAGCCTGCTCGCGGGGCTGCGCTGGACGAGCCTGCGTCTGCGCCTCGTCGTCGTGTTCGGACTGGTGGCGCTGACCGCCGCGGTGTCGGCCTCGGGCATCGCCTACTGGCTGAACCGCGAGGCGGTGCTGACGCGTACCCAGGACGCGGCGCTCGGGGACTTCCGGCAGGAGATGCAGAACCGGGCGGCGTCGCTGCCGCTGCGGCCGACCAAGGACGATCTGCAGAACGCCGCCGTCCAGATGGCGAGCAGTTCGCCCGGGTACAGCGTGCTGCTGGTCGACGAGCGCGACGCGGGCAAGCCCATCGTCGGCAACTCCGACCTGGACACGTTCACGCTCGACAACGTTCCGCCGTCGCTGCAGAAGGCGGTGACCGAGGAACAGAAGGTGGGCGCGGACAACACGTACGAGTACCACCTGTTCTGGCAGCGGACCAGCATCCGCGGCACGCCGTACCTGGTGGGCGGTACGAGGATCACCGGCGGCGGCCCGACCGGTTACATGCTGAAGTCGCTGGACCAGGAGCGGCAGGACCTGAACTCCCTCGCCTGGTCGCTGGGGATCGCCACCGCGCTCGCGCTGATCGGTTCGGCCCTGTTGGCGCAGGCGGCGGCGACGACCGTGCTGCGGCCCGTGCAGCGGCTCGGCGACGCCGCGCGCAAGCTCGGCGAGGGCAAGCTCGACACCCGGCTCGTGGTGTCCGGCACCGACGAACTCGCGGATCTCTCCCGGACGTTCAACAGAACCGCCGGCGCGCTGGAGAAGCGGGTCGCGGACATGAGCGCGCGGGAGGAGGCCAGCCGACGGTTCGTAGCGGACATGTCGCACGAACTGCGTACCCCGCTCACGGCGCTGACGGCCGTCACCGAAGTGCTGGAGGACGAGGCGGACGGTCTCGATCCGATGATCGCGCCCGCGGTGCATCTGGTGGTGAGCGAGACGCGGCGCCTCAACGACCTGGTGGAGAACCTGATGGAGGTCACCCGCTTCGACGCGGGTACGGCCCGGCTCGTGCTCGACACGGTCGACGTCTCCGACCAGGTGACCGCCTGCGTCGACGCGCGTGCCTGGCTGGACGCGGTGGACCTGGACGCCGAGCGCGGCATCATGGCCCGTCTCGATCCGCGCCGGCTCGACGTGATCCTGGCGAACCTGATCGGCAACGCGCTCAAGCACGGCGGCTCGCCGGTACGGGTCGCGGTGCGGACCGAGGCCGACGAACTCGTCATCGAGGTCCGCGACCACGGCCCCGGCATCCCCGAGGACGTCCTGCCGCACGTCTTCGACCGCTTCTACAAGGCCAGCGCCTCGCGCCCGCGCTCCGACGGCAGCGGTCTCGGTCTGTCGATCGCGATGGAGAACGCGCACATCCACGGCGGCGACATCACGGCCTCGAACTCGCCGGACGGCGACGGCGCGGTGTTCGTCCTGCGGCTGCCGCGCGACGCCGAGTCGCTCGCCCGTTCCGGGACCGAGGGGGCCGACGGCACCGGCGGGGACGACGCGAGGTGCCCGGACGAGGAGGACGACGCGACGTGATGGGCAGCAACCACCGGGCACGCCGTTCGGGGACGGCGCTGGCCGGGGCCGCGCTCACGGCTGTGCTGGCCGCGGGCTGCGGGATCAGGACCACGTCCGTGCCGGTGGACGCCGGCCCCGCACCGTCCCGCGTCCCGTGCTCGATGCCCGCGCAGGACGTGACCGCGCAGGCGCTTCAGGGCATACCCATGCAGATCCATCTGGTCTGCTCCTCGCAGCTGGCCACAGTGGACCGCACCGTCCAGGTCGACGAGGCGACCACGGACCGGACCCGCGTCGCGCGGGCGCTCCTGGAGGAGCTGCAGCGCAGACCGTCGGACGACGAGCGGCGGGCCGGGTTCACCACGGCCGTCCCGGAGAAGCTGCGGATGGGCGCGGCGCGCGCCGACGACCCCCGGGGCACGCTGCGGCTGAGCGAACAGCCGGAGGACCTGCCGACCGAGGCACTCGCGCAGATCGTGTGCACGTACGCGGAGAGCACGGCACTCGCGCCGAACGGCACGGTGGTCCTGGGCGGCCCCGGGAAGTACCCGGCGCGCGGCTACCTCTGCACCGCGGAGACGAAGGCCAGGCCGCAGACGGCGACGCCGCTGACGGCCCGCACGGACGGGGACACCGGCCAGGGTCGGGGCCAGGGCACGGGCGCGAGTACGGAGCCGGACACCGACGCGGGAACGGGGATGGAGACGGGCGACTGAGCCGGGGCCCGGAACCGATCCCACCGCCCGACGCGTCTAGGGGGGCGTGCGTCAAGGTTCGGACAGCCAGACTGTCATCCGTTTCCGCGCGGCCGGGATCCTTCTCCTCCTCGCGCATCTGCTGTTCGTCGGGTGGCTGACCCTGCGTCCACTCGATGTGCCGTGGATGACCGCTTCGAATCTGCGACCACTCGCCGGCATCAGAGCCGACCTCTCCCTCGGCCCGGTCGAGGCCGCCCGCCGGATCGGCGAGGGGCTGCTGCTGCTCGCCCCGCTCGGCGTCCTGCTGCCCATGGCAGGGGGTCGGCTGTCCGTCTCCCCGTGGGCCTCGATGGCCCGTACGGTCGCCGCCGGAGCGCTGATCTCGCTGGGCATCGAGCTGGCGCAGACCGGGGTGCCCGGGCAGCGGGTCGACGTGGACTCGCTGCTGCTGAACACCATCGGCGTGGCACTCGCCCACCTCCTGGTCGTGCCCATGTGCCGGGCGCGGCTGCGGCGCAGGAAGCGGCGGCGGACGAAGCCCGTTCCGCGTCCGGCGGACGAGACGGCTCAGGGCTCGACCCCGACGATTCCCAGGGTCGGGATGGCACCGTAGAGCGACGTTTTGCCCCCGTTCGCCGAGCGACGATGGACACATCGGGAGTACGACGGAACTGCTCCCCACCAACGGTTCGCGAAGGAGCCCATCATGGCCGCACTTGCCCGCCCCCGAGACGGACGCATGATCGGCGGAGTGTGCGCCGCGCTGGCACGGCGCTTCGGCACCTCCGCGGGAACCATGCGGGTGATCTTCCTGCTGTCCTGTCTGCTGCCCGGGCCGCAGTTCCTGCTGTACCTGGCGCTGTGGGTGCTGTTCCCGTCCGAGGAGGAGTCGTCGGCCACCGCCTGGTGACCGCGTAGCAGGACTCCGCGGTACGCGGGGGCACCAGGGACAGTACGCACGAGACGAACGACGTACCTGTGACACGACACGCCTGTGGGGCGGGCAGCCGAATCCGGAAGCCCGCCCCACAGGCGTGTGCCACACGTGGCCGTTACGGGATCAGCCGAGCGGGATGCCGGCCGGGAGGCCGCCGGTCTTCGCGCCACCCGCCGGCAGGCCGCCGAGGAGGCCCTTGGCCGGGGCGGTGACATTGCCGACGAGCTTCTGCTGGCCGGTGCCGAGGAGCTTGGTCGCGGTCTCCTCGACCGGACCGGGCTTGGCGGCGGCACCGAGAGCGGAACCGGCGACCGGAAGCGCGGTGGCCGCGGCGTCGGTCGGCAGCACCGAGGCGGAGGCGGTCCCCGCGGCGACGGCGGCGAAGGCGGCACCGAGAGCGGCGACACCGAGGGTCCTGGCAGCAGAATGCTTCATGGGGAGTTCATCCTTGGGGAGGGGGACTGGGCGGCTCTGGAACGAGCGGCTCTGAAAAGTAGTCAGCTCGCAGCCCCTCCCGCAAACGTCCCCCGCAGCGAAAACGGCCGGTGAATTCCGCACGCCCGCGCGGACCGGCCGTCTTCAAATCCGCGTGTATCACTCCCCCGGAGAGGAAGAAGCGCTGGTTGCGGCGGTCTGCTGGAAAAGCCACTCCGACTTGAGCTCGGCATAGCCGGGCTTGATCACATCATTGATCATCGCCAGACGTTCATCAAAAGGGATGAACGCTGACTTCATCGCATTGACGGTGAACCATTGCATGTCGTCGAGCGTGTATCCGAAGACTTCGCTCAGCTTCTCGAATTCATGGCTCATGGTCGTGCCGCTCATCAGCCGGTTGTCCGTGTTCACGGTGGCACGGAAATGCAGCTTCCGGAGCAGCCCGATGGGGTGCTCGGCGTACGAGGCGGCGGCCCCGGTCTGGAGGTTGGAGGTCGGGCACAGCTCCAGCGGGATGCGCTTGTCCCGTACGTACGAGGCGAGGCGGCCGAGCGTCACACTGCCGTCCTCGGCGACCTGGATGTCGTCGATGATGCGGACGCCGTGGCCGAGCCGGTCGGCGCCGCACCACTGGATGGCCTGCCAGATCGACGGCAGACCGAACGCCTCGCCCGCGTGGATGGTGAAGTGGTTGTTCTCGCGCTTGAGGTACTCGAACGCGTCGAGGTGCCGGGTGGGCGGGAAGCCCGCCTCGGCTCCCGCGATGTCGAAGCCGACGACGCCCTGGTCGCGGTAGCGGTTGGCGAGTTCGGCGATCTCCAGGGAGCGGGCCGCGTGCCGCATCGCGGTGAGGAGCGCGCCGACACGGATGCGATGACCGTCCCGGCGAGCGCGCCGCTCGCCCTCGCGGAACCCCTCGTTGACCGCCTCGACGACCTCTTCGAGCGTCAGACCGGCCTCCAGGTGCTGCTCGGGGGCGTACCGCACCTCGGCGTACACCACACCGTCCGCGGCGAGGTCCTCGGCGCACTCGGCGGCCACCCGGACCAGCGCCTCGCGGGTCTGCATGACGGCGCAGGTGTGCGCGAACGTCTCCAGGTAGCGTTCCAGCGACCCGGAGTCCGCCGCCTCGCGGAACCAGACGCCGAGCTTGTCCGGCTCGGTCTCGGGCAGTCCGTCGTATCCGCTCGCGAGGGCGAGATCGACGATCGTTCCGGGGCGCAGACCACCGTCGAGGTGATCGTGGAGAAGGACCTTGGGAGCACGCCGGATCTGATCCCGGCCGGGCACGTGCGGGGTGGGACTCATCATTAGGGCACTCTAGCTCCTACGCGCGTAGAATGTCGCTCGTCGATACATAACAGTGACCGCGAAGACGGGTCGAGTACACCCGTCCTTCTGACACTGTTCTGTCATGGCACAGCGCGCGCTCCCCCTACCCGCCGCGAGACTGGGACGGGCCGTCGGCACGGCCGGAGCACCGACCGCGGTCAGCGGCGTGGTCCTGCTGCTCCCGGACGGCGAACCCGCCTCGCACCGCCGCCCTTCCCTCTTCTCGTACGCCTTCCAGCTCCCCCTGGCTCGGACCCTGGCCCGCGCCGGCCGCACGGACGGCCTCGCCGTCCACGTGGTCCACTACCGCTGCCGCGGCTGGAACACGACCGACGCCCAGCTCTCGGCGGACGCCGAATGGGCGGCGGACGAAGTCGTACGCCGCTACGGCGACGTCCCCGTCTGCCTCGCCGGCCACGGCATGGGCGGCCGGGCCGCCCTCCGCGCGGGCGGCCACACGGCGGTCAACTCCGTTCTGGCGATGGCCCCCTGGCTCCCCGCGAACACGACGGACGAACCGAATCCGGAACCAGAACCGGTCAAGCACCTGCTCGGCCGCCGGGTCCTGCTCGTCCACGGCACGAACGACGCCCGCACCGACCCCGAACTCTCCTTCCACCTGGCCGCACGCGCGAAGAAGACCAACCGCGACACCTGCCGCTTCGAGGTCCACTCCGACGGCCACTCGCTGCGCCAGCACCGCGCCGAAGTCACGGCCCTGGCCACGAACTTCATCCGCGGCTCGCTCCTCGGTCACCCCTACGCCCGCCCCGTCGCCGACGCCCTCGCGGCCCCGCCGCCACTGGGCCTGCGGATGCCCCTTGCGGCAGGGTTCGGGAAGTCGCTGCGGGGGTGAGGGGACGTGCGCGGTGAGACGAGGCGCTTGAAGGCCGGGTTGAGCGTGGAGTGCGGGTGGACGACTCCCACGGGCCGCCCGGCGGGACCATCCCCGCACGCGCGGGGAACACTGCCGTGAGATCGCGTTCGCCGACCCGAACGAGGGACCATCCCCGCACGCGCGGGGAACACAGTTCCTGACCTGCGGGTTTAAGTGGCAGGATGGCCGATTTTACTCACTTCCTTGAATCGCGGCATTGCGACCAAAAGACCAATCTGGCCCACCAAGTCGTCCCCCTTCAGCTCGCACGAAGCTCATGCCCAGCAAAGCGGCCATGCGCCATGGAGACTACTCGGCAACTGCCAGCAGTCGTGACCGGTCCGGAGCCCTGGAAAGTCCTCACCGCCGACGGAAGCGATGTGGGCTACGGCAGGTCGACGACCGTCACGCCGCGCAACTGGCGGTGGAGGCGGGAGGCGAGCATGCCGGGGAGACGGGGACTGCTGTAAGGGGAGAGCACGTCGTTCTCGGAGGTGTGCCATCCGGTGTCGGCGAGTTGGTAGAGGGTGCCCGAGACCCCGTAGAGCTGGGGTTTGCGTACGCGCAGTACGGCGTACTCGGCTCGGCGGAGATACGGGCACTGGCGGACAGAAACGCGGGCGTGTTCGGCGCACAGGGGCGGCATGGAGGTGATGGACCTCTCGGGCCAGGTCAGGGGCGCGTCCAGGCGCCGCCAGTCGAGGAACAGCCAGCCCTGTTCGTTCCGGTCGGCCGGTTCGGCGCACACCTGACACAACAGACCTTCCATGCACCGGCGTTGCCGACAGGCATGCATAGACGCGTACAGGGGGCGCCCATCCGAGGACTCCGACATGCGAACCCACAGGTTTCCGTGATGGTCGCGGTCTCCCGGCCGGGGCCTGCGGTACGCGAGCTGGGGCCCGCGCGTGGCGAGTTCGATGGTCAACTCTGATACAGCAACGGTTAGTTCGCCACTACGTAAGGCGACGAACGGGGTCAGCAGAGGCACGGTTTTCCTGGTCTTCTTTCGCTGGTCTGCCCGTGGTCCGTGGTCAGCACCCAGTGCGGCAACGGGGGCTACGCGCTGATCAGCGCGTCCATCCTTTGGGTGAGATCCGGTATGAGGAAGGGCCGAGCCGTGAGCCCGTAGCAGCACACCCCATCCCGAACGACGAACTCGAACTCGCCTCCCGAGGCGAGCCGGTGAAGTGCCTCGCCCTGGCACTCGTCGTCGGCGGCCCAGACGCGTAACTCGGCCGGTGCGTCGGGTTCGGACGGCGGCACCGCTCGTAAAGCCGCTCGGGGAATCCACGGGGTGCCGGGGTCCGGGTCCAGCCCGTTCGCCAGCCGTTCGGCCTGACGTCGCAGCCACCGGAGGGCGAGCCGTGCTGGGACGCGACGAGCACTCCGCCGAGATGGATGACCGTCCGTGCGTCACCCGCGTACACCTCGGCAAGGACCGGTGCTGTCACAGAAGTTCGCCACGGCTGCGCCGATTGGCGCGGGCGATCTCGGCGCCCAGTCGCTCTATAGGGTCGGCGGGTCGAACGTGGGCGGGCTCCGCTTCCCACTCGGCGCCACCCCGCACCGGCCGCAACGACCAGTACGGGCCGGCGGTTCCGCGGAACTCCCCCACCCGCGCACCATGCGAGGTATCCACCATGAGCGCGCCGAGGGCCGGGAGTTGAGGAGACTCCTGTCCGCTGCCCGAAGAGTCGTTCTTCGCAGGCATGTGCCACTCCTCTCCGTAGTGCTTCCACTACCAGGGCGCCTCAGCATCGGCCTACAGTGAGCCCGTATTCAACGTCTCGGAAGCGGAGGGCACATTGGTAAACCGCAATGAGTTGAACCCGGAAGCAAGCCCGGAAGCGGCGTTCGGCGCACGTTTACGCAAGTCACGGGAGGAACGCGGTTGGAAGCAGGACGACCTCGGCGCACGGATCGGGTATTCCGGGCGGCATGTCTCCGGGGTAGAAAATGGTCGCAAACCACCAACCCGCAAGTTCTCGATCGGACTTGATGTCGCGTTCGGACTCGAAGGAACGGCCGACACATTCGAACGCGCGTGGCGCGAGATCCGCCACGGTGTGCTGCTGCAAGGGTTCCCCGAGTACGTCGGGCTTGAGGGCCGGGCCGCGGAGATCAAGCTCTTCGAGTCGGGACTGATACCTGGTCCGCTTCAGACGCGCGAGTACGCCCAAGCCCTGGCCGAAAGCGCCGTGGAGTTGGGTGCCATCACACGTGAACAGGCGGATGAACGGGTCTCGTTCCTCATGGAGCGACAGACGGCGCTGGTACGCACCTTGCCGCCCTTGGTGGTCGCGGTGCTGGACGAAAGCTGCATCCGCAGACCTATCGGCGGCCCCGCAGTCATGGACGCACAGTTGCAACACCTGATCGACTTCGCCGCGCAGCCGAACACCATGCTCCAGCTTGCCCCTTACAGCCTTGGCGAGCGTCGCCCCTTCGATCGGCTGGTGAACCTGCTGACCCTTCAGGACCGATCCGTGGTCTCCTACGTCGAGTCACAGACACAGGGGCATCTGGACCGCGAACTGCCGTCCGTGTTGCCGCTGGTGAGGGCCTACCATCAGTTGCAGGCCGCATCTCTGTCACAGACAGCTTCCGTGGACCTGATTCACGAGCTACGAAAGGGCACCCCGTGACGACCGACTCCGCGTCCCTCTTCTGGGTCAAATCCTCTTACAGCAACAACGGCGGTTCCTGTGTCGAGTGGGCCCCGCGCAGCGCGGCCACCACCGGCATGGTCCCCGTTCGCGACTCGAAGGACCCGCACGGCCCGGCGCTGATCATCCCTGCCAGTGCGTTCGCATCGTTCGTGGCGGGGGTCAAGGCCGGAGAGTTCGGCACGGACTGACCGCCCGATCCCGTACGCACCGATCTCGACCACGGTCACAGCCCCGCCACGCCCCCGGTTCGGGAGGCATGGCGGGGCTTTACTCATACTGTGCGGCCGTACGTCGCGGGGCGGCCCGAGCCGCGTCGTCAAACCCGCCTGCTGTGCGGCGCCCCCTTCTGCGGCGCGTGCCCGCCGTCAGTCCGGCAGCAGGTGCCCCCGGCGCGACAGCAGGAAGCGTTTGAACGCCGCCACGGGCGGGGTGTCCGGGTGGCCGTCGAGCCAGGCGACCCCGATCTCACGGGCCGCTCGCGGGGCCGTCACCGTCAGTTCGACGACGCCGGGGCGGGCCACCGCGGGCGGGGGCAGCAGGGCCACGCCGAGGCCGGCGGCGACGAGACCGCGCAGGGTCTCCGCCTCCTCGCCCTCGAAGGCGACCCGGGGCCTGAAGCCCGCCTGGGCGCACAGGTCGTCGGTGATCCGGCGCAGGCCGTAGCCCGGTTCGAGGGTCACGAACTTCTCGTCGGCGGCCTCCGCGAGGCGGACGCGGCGGCGGGCGGCGAGACGGTGGTCCTCGGGGACGACGAGGCGCAGCCGCTGTTCGTCGAGGCGGCGGGCGACCAGGTCGGGGGCGTCCGGGACGGGTGAGGTGAGGCAGAGGTCGAGGCCGCCGGACCGGAGGCGTTCGATCATCGCCTCGCCGTAGTTCTGGACGAGCTGGAAGCGTACGCCGGGATGATCGGCGCGGAAGGCGCGGAGCAGGGCGGGCACGGTCTCGGAGCCCATGGTGTGCAGGAAGCCGAAGGCGACCTTGCCGGTGGCTGGGTCGGCGTCGGCCCGTACCGAGTCGGCGGCCTTCTCGACCTCGGACAGGGCCCGCTCCGCGGAGGCCAGGAAGGTGCGGCCCGCGGGAGTGAGCGAGACGGTACGGCCCTTGCGGGCGAACAGGGCGACCCCCAGGTCCTGTTCGAGCCTGACCATCGACCGCGAGAGCGTCGACTGCGGAACGCCCAGTTCGTGCGCGGCGCGGGTGACGTGCTCGTGGCGCGCCACCGCCGCGAAGTGGGCGAGGCGTGGTGCGAGGACGGCCCGAATGTCTTCTTCGTAACTGCTGGGTGACAGCCGTGGCTGTGAGCTGGGTTCATGCACCATGGGATTGATTATGTCCGTTTCATGCATTGGACGCATGAAACGGTGGGGCCTACCTTCGAAGCATGCCTCCTGCCAGTACCGGGGCGGCCACGGTCACCGTGGTCGCCTCGCCCCAGCCGTCCCCCGTACCCGCCGCGACCGCCATTGCGGGACCTGCCGCCGCGGCCGGTCCCGCCGAGCCGGACCGCCTCGAACCCGGCCGCCCCGGCTACCGCCGGATGAGCTTCGCCCTCTTCGCCGCGGGTGTCGCGACCTTCGCGCTCCTCTACTCCACGCAGGCCCTGCTGCCCGCCGTCTCCGCCTCGCTGGGCGCCACGGCCGGGCAGGCCAGTTGGACGGTCTCCGCCGCGACGGGTGCGCTGGCACTGTGCGTGCTGCCGCTGAGCGCGCTCTCCGAGCGGTTCGGGCGGCGGCAGATGATGACCGCGTCGCTGGCGGTCGCCGTACTGGTCGGGCTGCTCGTGCCCTTCGCCCCCTCGCTGGGCTGGCTCGTCGCGCTGCGCGCCGTACAGGGCGCGGCGCTGGCCGGGCTGCCCGCCTCCGCGATGGCGTACCTGGCGGAGGAGGTGCGGCCCAAGGCGCTGGTGGCCGCGATCGGACTGTTCGTGGCGGGCAACAGCATCGGCGGTATGAGCGGCCGCATCCTCACCGGCTGGATCGCCCAGCTGTGGGGCTGGCGGGCGGCGCTCGGCGCGGTCGGGCTGCTCGCCGCGGCCTGCGCGGTCGCGTTCCACTTCATGATCCCCAAGGCGCGGCACTTCACCCCGGGTTCGCTGAACCCGAAGGCCGTGGCGCGGACGGTGTGCGGACATCTCGCCGATCCGCTGCTGCGCCGGCTGTACGCGATCGGCGCGCTGTTCATGACGGTATTCGGCGCGGTCTACACCGTGATCGGCTACCGGCTGGTGGCGGAGCCGTTCGGTCTTCCGCAGGGTGTCGTCGGCTCGATCTTCCTCGTCTACCTCGTGGGTACGGTCTCCTCCGCCGCGGCCGGAAAGCTGGTCGCCCGGCTCGGCCGCCGGGGCGCGCTGTACCTGGCCGTGTCCACGACCGCCGCCGGACTGCTGTTCTCGCTCGCCGACGACGTGGTCCCCGTGCTCCTCGGACTGGTGCTGATCACGGCGGGCTTCTTCGCCGGGCACGCGGTCGCCTCCTCGGCCGTGAGCCGTACGGCGACGAAGGGCCGGGCCCAGGCGTCGGCGCTCTACCAGTCCGCGTACTACCTGGGGTCCAGCGCGGGCGGCACGCTCGGCGCGGTCGCCTTCCACGCTGCCGGCTGGTCCGGAACCGTTGCGCTGGGGCTGCTCGCGGTTCTCGGCGTCGTCACGGTCACGCTGTACGGCTCACGGGCCGCGCGGCGCGCGACGGCCCCGGCAGCGTGCCCGCAGCACTGACGCCGACGTCCATGGGCACCCGGCACGGCACCTGACCAGGCACGTCGGCACCTGTATCGAACTGAGACATTCGGCGCACAACCAACCACTCCTCGACGCGCGTCTAGTGCTGTGGCCAAAAGCACCTGTCTGAGCGCGAAGAGGAGTTCGGCGGCATGAGAGTCGCAGGGAAGATACGAGGGGTCCGGACGCGGCGCGTACTCGCGGTGTCCGTGGCCGGTCTGACGGCGGTGCCCGCCGTCGTCCTGGGCACGGGCGGATCCGCGCAGGCCGCGTCCTGCACGGCGTCCACCGGGCCGTACCAGAAGCAGGTCGAGAAGTACCTGCACCGGCCGGTCGACGGCAAGCAGTCCGCCGCCGACTGCAAGGCGATCCGGTCCTTCCAGAACACCTACGGGGTCACCCCCGCGATCGGCTACGCCGGTACGGTCACCTGGCGGACGATGAAGACGCTCACGGCCCAGAAGGCGGCCGGCAAGAACCCGAACAAGGACAAGAAGTGCCCCACGAACAAGGGGCGCATCGCGTGTGTGGACCTGACCCGGCAGCTGAGCTGGATCCAGGACGGCGGGAAGCTGAAGTTCGGTCCGGTGCCGGTGCGGACCGGGCGGGACGGGTACGAGACCCGCACCGGTCCGAAGAAGGTCTACTGGCGGAACATCGACCACGTGTCGTCGATCTACCACGTGCGGATGCCGTACTCCCAGTTCTTCGACGGCGGGCAGGCGTTCCACTCGGTCGGCCTGAAGATGTGGAACAACCCGGGGTCGCACGGCTGCGTCAACATGCGGGACGCCGACGCGAAGGCGTACTGGAAGCTGCTGAAGAACGGCGACGACGTGTACGTGTACGGGCGCAAGCCCGGCACCTGAGCCGAGTCGGCGTCCGGGCGCGTCGGTGTCCGACCGCTTCCGTGCCCGGACCCGTCGGCACGTGACCCTGACCACATCCGGGCCCGTCCGCACCGCGTCGTCCTCGCCGTCCCGTACGCGGTGTGCCGGAACGGGCACGGCTTGGCCGCTTCCCACCGCCGTTGTCAGTGGGCTCCGGTAGCGTCCGAAGTACCGAAGTGATCGGTGTCACAGGGCAACAGGGGTGGAGCGATGAGTGATCCGAGGGTGCCGGCGGGGACGGCGGACATCGACAGCCGGCTGGAGGGGCACCGGGTCGAGCTGACCGGCTACTGCTACCGGATGCTCGGCTCGGCCTTCGAGGCGGAGGACGCCGTACAGGACACGTTGGTGCGCGCCTGGCGCAACTTCGAGAAGTTCGAAGGGCGTTCGTCACTGCGCTCCTGGCTGTACCGCATCGCCACCAACGTCTGCCTGGACATGCTGAACGCGGGCAGCAAGCGCGCCCGGCCGGTCGACCTGTCGGGCCCGACGCCGCTCGCCGACGCGGCGCTCAACCCGCTGCCGGAGAACACCTGGCTGGAGCTGATGCCGGACGGGCGGATCCTGCCGTCGGTCGACGACCCGGCGGAGGCCGCGGTGGCGCGCGAGTCGGTGCGGCTCGCGTTCGTCGCGGCGTTGCAGCATCTGCCGCCCAAGCAGCGGGCCGTGCTGATCCTGCGCGAGGTGCTGGCCTGGAAGGCGAGCGAGGTCGCCGAGCTGCTCGACACCTCGGTCGCCTCAGTGAACAGCGCCCTCCAGCGGGCGCGTGCCACGCTCACGGAGCACGCGGGCAAGCCCGTCGACACCGCGAACCCGCTCGACGAGGAGCAGCGCAAACTCCTCGAACGGTACGTCGCCGCCTTCGAGGGGTACGACATGGCGGCACTGACCGCGCTGCTCCACGAGGACGCCGTGATGACCATGCCGCCGTTCGACCTCTGGCTCCGGGGGCACGCCGACATCACCGGCTTCATGCAGACCATCGGCGCGGCCTGCGCGGGCTCGCGACTGGTGGCGACGGAGGCGAACGGCACCCCGGCGTTCGCGCACTACAAGCCGAATCCGGACGGCCCGGGGTTCGTGCCGTGGGCGGTGCAGGTCATCGACATCTCGGAGGGCTCCATCACGGGGATGCACTGCTTCCTGGACACGCCCCGCTGGTTCCCGCTGTTCGGGCTGCCGGACCGGCTCGACACCGACGCGGTGTGAGACCCGGCCGACGCGACACCGAGCGCGGCCGACGCGGCATGGGACGCGGTGTACGGAACGGGCTCGTGACGGGCTGGGGGGCGGCCCCGCGCCCGTATGTGCCCCGAGGGTCCGGCCCTCGCCCCCGTACGTCACGGCCCCGGCTCCCGGGGCCCCGGTCCGGAGCCGCGGCCTTCGGGGGTCGGCCCGCCCGCCGCGGGCCCCGGGCCGCGGTCCCCACGTTCCGCCCCGTGGGTCACGTCCAGCGCACCGGACAGCCCCAACAGGTCGAGCAGGGCGAGCAGTTCGGGGGGTGCGTTGCGCAGGCGCAGGCGCTTGCCGCCCGCGCGCCGGGCGACCAGTCCCAGGCGTGCCACGGCCTCGACCAGGGCCAGGTCCACGCACGCGACGCCGCCCACGTCGCAGTCCACCCGGTCGCCCGGGACGCGTACGGCGCCCTCGGCGTCGTACAGCAGGGACTCCAGCTCGGCGCAGAGTCCCGGTACCGCGGCCCGCGTGACGCGACCGGTGACGACGAGCACGTTCGGGGTCATCGATTCCACGTCAGGCAGACCGGTCCCGCGGCCGAAACTCATCGCTTCCGATTTCCGTCCGCTCGGCGCAGTGCGGCGTCGTCACCGCCCCGTGGCGGGCCGCACCCCGTCCTCCGGGTCCCGTTCGGTGCCCGCAAGCGCTCCGTCAGCGAACAACTTGCGTCAACTACGTTTATCTGTGCGCCACCTGTAAACCTGTGCGATCAATTCCCCCTCTAGCTACACGACCGGTCTGTACCAGCGGTCGACGGTTCGGCCTTTCGCCGCCCGGCTGTTCAGCCTTCAGCTGCTCGGTCGCTCGGCTGCCACGGCCGTGCCGTCGGACCGACTGACCAGTGGCCCTCGTGGGCCGCCTGATTCTCCAGGGGGAGAGTTGCGCAAACACGTGAGAAGCGCGTGTGTCTCGACCATCGCCGCGGCCGCCGCCGTGGCCCTCGCGGCGGGTATGACCACCCCGGCCGCGGCCCAGCCGACGCCCGCCCGGTCGGCGGGCACCGCCGCCGGGGCGACGCACGAGCTGACGCTCATCACCGGCGACCGCGTCACGGTGGACGCCAAGGGCCGGGTGCTGCGGTTCCTGCCCGCGAAGGGGCGTGAACACATACCCGTGCAGCGGCAGATGCGCGACGGGCACACCCTGCTCGTCCCCGCCGACGCCCACCGGCTGATCAACTCCGGGAAGCTGGACCGCCGGCTGTTCGACATCACCGAGCTGAACCGCGCGGAGATCCGCAGGGCCCAGAAGTCCGGCCTGAAGCTGATCGTCTCCTACCGGGGTGCGCGGGCGTCGGCCGCGAAGGCCGAGGTCCACGACGCGGGCGCCACCCGGGTCGGCCGGACCCTGAACTCGCTGAACGCCGAGTCGGTGACCACGCCGGTGGACGACGCCCAGGAGATCTGGCAGGCGCTCACCAACAAGTCGTCGCGCGGTGTCCAGCGCACCACGGCCGCGGGGATCGACCGGGTCTGGCTGGACGGCGTACGCAGGGCGAGCCTCGACAAGAGCGTCCCGCAGATCGGCACCCCCGCCGCCTGGAAGGCGGGCTACACCGGCAAGGGCGTCAAGATCGCCGTCCTGGACACCGGCGTGGACGACACCCACCCGGACCTCAAGGGCCAGGTCCTGGAGGCGAAGAACTTCTCCACCTCGTCCGACACCAAGGACCGGTACGGCCACGGCACCCACGTGGCATCGATCGCCGCCGGTACGGGCACCAAGTCCGGCGGGAAGTTCAAGGGCGTGGCCCCGGACGCCAAGCTGCTCGCGGGCAAGGTACTCGACGACAGCGGCTTCGGCGACGACTCCGGCATCCTGGCGGGCATGGAGTGGGCGGTCGCGCAGGGCGCGGATGTCGTCAACCTGAGCCTCGGCGGCCAGGACAGCCCCGAGGTCGACCCGCTCGAAGCCGCGGTCAACAAGCTGTCGGCCGAGAAGGGCGTGCTGTTCGCCATCGCGGCGGGCAACGAGGGCGACGACCCCGGTACGGTCGGCTCCCCGGGCAGCGCGGACGCCGCGCTGACCGTCGGCGCGGTGGACGACAAGGACCAGCTGGCCGACTTCTCCAGCCGCGGCCCGCGCGTCGGTGACGGTGCGATCAAGCCCGACGTCACCGCCCCCGGCGTGGACATCACGGCGGCCGCCGCCCCCGGTTCCGTCATCGACCGGGAAGAGGGCCAGAACCCGCCCGGCTACCTGACGATCTCCGGTACGTCGATGGCGACCCCGCACGTCGCGGGCGCCGCGGCGCTCCTCAAGCAGCAGCACCCGGACTGGAAGTACACCGAGCTCAAGGGGGCCCTCACGGCCTCGACCAAGCCGGGCGCGTACACCCCGTTCCAGCAGGGTTCGGGCCGGATCGCCGTCGACCGGGCGATCGCCCAGACCGTCGTCGCCGACCCGGTGTCGCTGAACTTCGGCGTGCAGCAGTGGCCGCACACCGACGACGCCCCGGTCACCAAGCAGATCACGTACCGCAACCTGGGGACGACGGACGTCACCCTCGACCTCGCGGTCACCGCCACCGGGCCGAAGGGCGCACCCGCCCCGGCCGGCTTCTTCACCCTCGGCTCCGACAAGGTGACCGTGCCCGCGGGCGGCACCGTCGACGTGCCGCTGACCGTGAACACCCGGCTCGGCGGCAACGCCGACGGCGGCTACTCGGCGTACGTCGTCGGGACCGGCGGCGGCCAGACCGTCCGCACCGCCGCGGCGGTCGAGCGCGAGATCGAGTCGTACGACCTCACCCTCAAGGTCATCGGACGCGACGGCAAGCCCGCCACGTTCTACGAGAACGACCTGGCCGGACTCTCCGGCCCGGCGCTCGGCACCTGGCTCCACCCGACGGGTGACAACGGCACGGTGAAGCTGCGCGTGCCCAAGGGCGGTTACGTGCTCAACACGGCCGTGCACACCGACCCGGAGGACAGCACCAAGGGCACCGACTGGCTGACCCAGCCGAAGCTGGACATCAACAAGAACACCAGCGTGACCCTCGACGCACGCACGACGAAGCCGGTGGAGATCACCCTGCCCGTCACGGGCACGAAGGACCTGCTGGCCGCGCCGGAGATCCAGTTCGACACCAAGGGGACCGGCTACGGCTACGGCTGGTACCTGAAGTCGTACAAGGGTCTGCGCACCGCGCACCTGGGCCCGAAGGTGACGGACGGCTCGCTCTCCCAGCAGTGGATCGGTACGTGGACCAAGGGGGCCGCGACCCGGTACGACATCGCGGTCGGCGGGCCGGTGACCCAGGCCGCGACCGGGTACAAGCGGAAGTTCACCGCCGGTCAGATGGCCAAGGTGAACCTCGCTCTCGGCTCGTCCGTCAAGGGCAAGACCGGTGCGGTCGGGGCATGGGGCCTGCTCCCCGGTTCGTCCGGCTCCTGGGGGGACTTGTCCACGCACAAGATCCCCGGCATCGTCACCGCGTACGTGTCCACCGCCGACAAGGTGAAGTGGTCCTTCGACTTCCTGCAGGAAGGCGGGGTGGACCCGGACGGCTACCCGAACATCGAGTCCGGCTACACGCTCGGCGACCCGCGGACCTTCAAGGCGGGCGGCACGTACACCAAGAAGGCCAACACCGCGGTGTTCGGCCCCGCGCTCGGCACCGGCCTGGGGCTCTTCCGCGACGGCGACGAAATCGGCGGGCAGGTGCTGCTGACGGCCGACGGAAGCGGCAACCTCGGGGCGCAGCCCTACAGTTCGGTCAAGACCGTGCTGTACCGCAACGGCAAGAAGCTCGTCCAGAACGAGAACCCGCTGGAGGGCGAGCCCATCGCCGTGCCGTCCGGCGCGGCCGACTATCGGCTGACCACCTCCGTGCGGGTCTCCCCCAAGGTGTCGGCCGTCTCCAGCCGTGTCGACGCCAGTTGGACCTTCCGGTCGAAGAAGGCCGGCGCCCCGACCGCGCTGCCGGTCTCCACGGTCCGCTTCACGCCCAATGTGACGCTGGACGGCAAGGTCACCGCGGGCAAGACCGCGTCCGTGCCGGTGACGGTCCAGGGCACGGCTGCCGGTAAGAACCTCAAGTCACTGACGGTGTACGTCAGTTACGACGGCGGCAAGACCTGGAAGAAGACCGCGGTCAAGTCGGGCAAGCTCTCGGTGAAGAACCCGGCCAAGGGGAAGTCCATCTCCTACAAGGCCGATGTCACCGACAAGAAGGGCAACAAGTCCTCGGTGGCGATCTACAACGCCTACTTCGGCAAGTAGGACCGACCGGTACACGGGAACGGCCCGTCCGGGCGGAGGAATCCGTCCGGACGGGCCGTTGCCGTTCCCCGGACGGGAGTGGGGTCCCGTCCGGTGGTCCGGGGCGGCACGCGCGCGCCTGCGCGGTCCGCGTTACGACCTGGGGAGCGATAGGGAGTGGATCAGGGCGGCGCGAGCCCGCTCCCTATCGGTCCCCAGGTCGTTAGGCGATGCGCTCGCGCACGACCGGCGTCGGGGTGAAGTCGGTGCCCTCGGGGGCGATGTCGTACGCGCCGGGCAGGGCCTTCAGGGCGTACTCGAACTTCTCGGGCGTGTCGGTGTGCAGGGTCAGCAGCGGCTGACCGGCCGTGACCGGGTCGCCGGGCTTGGCGTGCAGTTCGACGCCCGCGCCCGCCTGCACCACGTCCTCCTTGCGGGCCCGTCCGGCGCCGAGCCGCCAGGCGGCCACGCCGATGTCGTACGCGTCCAGCCGGGTCAGCACGCCGGTGGCCGGGGCCGTGACCACGTGCCGCTCGCGGGCGACCGGGAGCGCGGCGTCCGGGTCGCCGCCCTGGGCGGAGATCATCCGGCGCCAGACGTCCATCGCCGAGCCGTCGGCGAGGGCCTTCTCCGGGTCGGCGTCCTCCAGTCCGGCCGCGTCCAGCATCTCGCGGGCAAGGGCCAGGGTGAGGTCCACGACGTCCTTCGGGCCGCCGCCCGCCAGCACCTCGACGGACTCGCGCACCTCCAGGGCGTTGCCCGCGGTCAGGCCGAGCGGGGTGGCCATGTCGGTGAGCAGGGCGACCGTCCGCACGCCGCTGTCGGTGCCCAGCGCGACCATGGTGGAGGCCAGTTCGCGGGCGTCCTCGATGGTCTTCATGAACGCGCCGGAGCCCACCTTGACGTCCAGGACGAGTGCGCCGGTGCCCTCGGCGATCTTCTTGGACATGATCGAGCTGGCGATCAGCGGGATGGCCTCGACGGTGCCGGTGACGTCGCGCAGTGCGTACAGCTTCTTGTCGGCGGGGGCGAGCCCGTCACCGGCGGCGCAGATCACCGCGCCGGTGGTGTCCAGGACGTGTCGCATCTCCTCGTTCGTGAGGTGCGCGCGCCAGCCGGGGATGGACTCCAGCTTGTCGAGCGTGCCGCCGGTGTGGCCGAGGCCCCGGCCGCTGAGCTGCGGCACGGCGGCGCCGCACGCGGCGACCAGCGGGGCGAGCGGCAGCGTGATCTTGTCGCCGACGCCGCCCGTGGAGTGCTTGTCGGTGGTGGGCCGGGAGAGCGACGCGAAGCTCATGCGCTCGCCGGAGGCGATCATCGCGGCGGTCCAGCGGGCGATCTCGGCGCGGTTCATGCCGTTCAGCAGGATCGCCATGGCCAGCGCGGACATCTGCTCGTCGGCGACCTCACCGCGCGTGTACGCGTCGATGACCCAGTCGATCTGTTCGGGGCTCAGCTCGCCCCGGTCGCGCTTGGTGCGGATGACGGAGATGGCGTCCATGTCCTGGGAGTCCTTCCGGCCTGTACGTACGTGCGCAAGAGTCCTGTATGACTCTACGCGCATAGAGGGTGGCGGCGGGGATGGCCCTGTCCGTGGCCCTGTGCCGCCGGTTACGACCTCGCCCACGATTGTCAGTGGCTTCGCGGCGTCCGGGACCTCCGCCTCGGATTCGAAGGCCCCAGACCGCCGCTCCTTCTCCCACTGCCGATCGTGGTCGAGGTCGTTACGGCTTCAGATGCCCCGGTCCGAACGCCTGCGGCAGCATCTCGTCGAGCGTGCGCAGCCCGTCCGGCGTCTGGAGGACCAGCTCCGGCCCGCCGAACTCGTACAGCAACTGCCTGCACCTGCCGCACGGCACCAGGATCTCGCCCGCCCCGTCCACGCAGGTGAAGTGCGTCAGCCGCCCGCCGCCGGTGACGTGGAGCTGCGAGACCAGTCCGCACTCGGCGCACAGCCCGATGCCGTACGAGGCGTTCTCGACGTTGCAGCCGGACACGATCCGACCGTCGTCGACGAGCGCGGCGGCCCCGACCGGGTAGTGCGAGTAGGGGACGTACGCACGCGTCATGGCGGACCGCGCGGCGCTGCGCAGCGCCGCCCAGTCGACCTCGGCGGGGACGGTCACTTGCCTTGGCCCTTCCGGTAGCGCATGCCGTCCGCCTTCGGCATCCGCAGCCGCTGCGCGGAGAGCGAGAGGACGAGCAGCGTGACGATGTACGGGGTGGCGCTCACGAACTCGGTGGGCACGCTGTCCGTGGCGAGGTACCAGACCAGCACCGCGGCGGCGACGACGGCGCTGACCACGCCCTGGACGAAGCTCTTGCGGTAGAGCTTCCAGGCGGCGAGCACCGCGAGGACGACCACGAGCAGCAGGAGCAGCGCGTGGACGGACTCGCCGCCGTTGCGCAGCTGGAGCGCGTCGGCGAAACCGAACAGCCCGGCGCCCATGGCGAGTCCGCCGGGCCGCCAGTTGCCGAAGATCATCGCGGCGAGGCCGATGTAGCCGCGGCCGCCGGTCTGTCCCTCGTTGTAGATGTGCGAGGTGACGAGCGAGAGGAAGGCGCCGCCGAGTCCGGCCAGGCCGCCGGAGACGATCACCGCGATGTACTTGTACGTGTAGACGTTCACGCCCAGCGATTCGGCGGCGACCGGGTTCTCGCCGCAGGAGCGCAGCCGCAGCCCGAACGAGGTCTTCCACAGCACGAAGAACGTGAGGGCGAAGAGGACCACGGCCAGGATCGTCAGCAGCGACACCTTGGTGACCAGGCCGCCGAGCACGCCTGCCAGGTCGGAGACGAAGAACCAGTGGTGCTTCTCGACGGAGTGCAGCCAGTCGGAGAGGCCCGGGATCGTCACCGAGGTGATGTCGTCGGCCGGCGGGGACTGCTTCGGGCTGCCGCCCTTGGCCGCCGCCTCTCCCGAGTTGAACCAGAGCTTGGCGAAGTAGGTGGTGAAGCCGAGCGCCAGGATGTTGATGGCGATACCGGAGATGATGTGGTCGACGCCGAAGGTGACGGTCGCGACCGCGTGCAGCAGTCCGCCGAGCATCCCGCCGACGACACCGGCCAGGACGCCGAGCCAGGGGCTGGTCTGCCAGCCGGCCCAGGCGCCGAAGAAGGTGCCCAGGATCATCATGCCTTCGAGGCCGATGTTGACCACGCCGGCCCGCTCGGCCCACAGTCCGCCGAGTCCGGCAAGGCCGATCGGCACGGCCATCGCGAGCGCCGCGCTGATCTGCCCGGCGGAGGTGACGTCCTGGGCGCCGGTGACGGCGCGTACGGCGGACAGCGCGAGCAGGGCGCCCGCGACGATCAGCAGGACGACGGGGAGGGAGAAGCGGGTGCGGCCGCCCTTGCCGCCGGAGACCTTGGGGGCCGCGGCGGGCGGGGTGGAAGTCGCCGTGGCGCTCACGCCGACACCTCCTGCTGATCGTTGGTACGGGCGGCCTGGTCGTCGGCGCGGGTGGCGGCCTGTGCGGCGAGTTCCGCGCCGACCTTGCTCTGCTGGCGCTTGAGTCCATAGCGGCGGACGACTTCGTAGGCGATGACGACGCACAGGACGATCACGCCCTGGATCACGCCGACGATCTCCTTGTCGTAGCCCTCGAATTCGAGCTTGCCGGTGCCACGCTCCAGGAAGCCCCAGAGCAGGGCGCCGAGCGCGATGCCGACCGGGTGGTTGCGGCCGAGGAGCGCGATGGCGATGCCGGTGAAGCCGATGCCCACCGGGAAGTCGCCGCTGTACTCGTAACTGTCGTTGAGGAGGGTCGGCATGCCGACCAGACCGGCGACCGCGCCGGAGATCACCATCGAGGTGACGACCATCTTCTTGACGTCCACGCCACTGGCCTCGGCGGCCGAGCCGGACTGGCCGACGGTGCGCAGGTCGAATCCGAACCGGGTGCGCGAGAGCGTGAACCAGTACAGGACGCCGGCGACGGCCGCGACCACGATGAAGCCCCAGACGGGGGTCGGGGTGGTCGGGAACTCGAAGAAGTGCGCGGACTCGGGGAGCGGCTTGGTGGAGATCTTCGTACCGGCCTCGTCGAGGTGGCCGAGGCGGCCCTGCTGGAGCAGGTAGCCGATGACCGCCGTCGCGATGGCGTTCAGCATGATCGTGGCGACGACCTCGCTGACGCCCCGGGTGACCTTGAGGACACCGGCGATCCCGGCCCACATCGCGCCGACGATCATCGCGGTGAGAATGATCAGCGGGATCTGGAGGGCGCCGGGCAGGGTCAGCGCGCCGCCGACCGCGGCGGCGAAGAAGGCGGCGAGGCGGTACTGGCCGTCGACACCGATGTTGAAGAGGTTCATGCGGAAGCCGACGGCCACCGCGAGACCCGCGAGGTAGTACGTCGTCGCCTTGTTCAGGATGTAGACCTGGCTGTCCGACTTCAGGCCATAGTCGAACATGATGCCGAAGGCGCTGAACGGCTCCTTGCCGGTGGCGGCCAGCACGAGCGCGGTCACCAGGAAGGCGACCACGATCGCGAGTACGGGGGCCGCGATCCCCAGGAGCAGCCGCTCCTTGTCGATCTTCTTCATCGGTCCTCTCCCCCGTCCCGGGGGTCGGTGTCGGTGCCGTCGGCGTCGGCGGCCGGGCCGTCCGCGGCTTCGAGGTGTCCGGTGGCCGCGCCCGTCATCGCCGAGCCGAGTTCCTCCGGGGTGATGGTCGCCGGGTCGGCGTCCGCGACCAGCCGGCCCCGGTACATGACGCGCAGGGTGTCGGAGAGCCCGATCAGCTCGTCCAGGTCGGCGGAGATCAGCAGCACCGCCAGTCCGTCGCGGCGCGCCTCGCGGATCTGGTCCCAGATCTGCGCCTGCGCGCCGACGTCGACGCCCCGGGTGGGGTGCGCGGCGATCAGCAGCTTGGGGTGATGGCTCATCTCGCGGCCGACGATCAGCTTCTGCTGGTTGCCGCCGGAGAGGGAGGCCGCGGTGACGTCGATGCCGGGGGTGCGGACGTCGTACTCGCGCACGATCCGCTCGGTGTCCGCGCGGGCGCCCTTGAGGTCGAGGAACGCGCCCTTGCTGTTGGGGGCCTCGGTGACGTGCCCGAGGATGCGGTTCTCCCAGAGCGGGGCCTCCAGCAGCAGCCCGTGCCGGTGGCGGTCCTCGGGGATGACGCCCATGCCGCCCTCGCGGCGCCTGCGGGTCGGGGCGCGGCTGATGTCGGCGCCGTCGAGGGTGACGGTCCCGGCGTCCAGAGGGCGCATCCCCATGATGGCGTCGACCAGTTCGGACTGGCCGTTGCCCTCGACCCCCGCGATGCCGAGGACCTCACCCTTGTGGATGGTGAAGCCGATGCCGTCGAGCACCGAGCGCACCACGCCGTCCGGGTCGGTGGCGCTCAGTCGCAGCCCCTCGACGGTCAGCATCGGCACGTCCGTGACGGTCGACTCACGGGTCTCCGGCGACGGGAGCTCGCTGCCGACCATCAGCTCGGCGAGCTGCTTGGTCGTGGTCTTCCTCGGGTCGGCGGTGCCCACCGTCGTGCCGCGCCGGATGACGGTGATGTCGTCGGCGACCGACAGCACCTCGCCCAGCTTGTGCGAGATGAAGATGACGGTCAGGCCCTCGGCCTTCAGCTCGCGCAGGTTGTCGAACAGCGCGTCGACCTCCTGCGGCACGAGGACGGCGGTCGGCTCGTCCAGGATCAGGGTGCGGGCGCCGCGGTAGAGGACCTTGAGGATCTCCACGCGCTGCCGGTCGGCGACCCCGAGGTCCTCGACCATGACGTCCGGGCGGATGCCGAGCCCGTAGGTGTCGGAGATCTCCTTGATCTTCGCGCGGGCCCGGTCGCCGATCCCGTACAGCTTCTCGGAGCCGAGAACGACGTTCTCGAGGACGGTGAGGTAGTCGGCGAGCATGAAGTGCTGGTGCACCATGCCGATGCCGCGCGCGATGGCGTCGCCGGGGTTGTGGAACGAGACCTGCTCGCCGTCCACCGCGATGGTGCCCTCGTCCGGCTTCTGCATGCCGTACAGGATCTTCATCAGAGTGGACTTGCCGGCGCCGTTCTCGCCGACGAGGGCGTGGACGGTGCCGCGGCGCACGGTGATGTCGATGTCGTGGTTGGCCACGACCCCGGGGAACCGCTTGGTGATACCGCGGAGTTCCACGGCATGGGGACTGCTGGACGCGTTGATGGCGCACTCTCCTTGGACAGGAGCGGAGGGCGGAGGCGACGGGACGGGGACGGGTGACTCGGGACTCGGAGGAGACGGGGGGCGGACGCGGCGGGAGGAAACCCGCAGGACGGACATGACAGGGAGCGTGAAAAGGTACCGCGCCCCGTGCACGCTACGCGCGTAGCATCACCAAATCGTTGACCATCTGACAGCAGGTGGCGACCCGTGCGCGTATGGCTACACGAAAGAAGCGGAATCCGTACACGCGCGGGGCCCGAGCGAACAGCCGAAGCGGCTCGCCGGGCCCCCGTCCGCGATCTGGTCCGAATCGGCCGGACCGGCCGGATCAGAGGGTGGACTTGACGGTGATGGCGCCGTCGACGATCTTCTTCTTCGCCTCGTCGAGCTTGGCCTGGATGTCCTTGAGGTGGTCACCCGTGGTGGTCAGGCTGACGCCGTCCTCGGCCAGGGAGTACGCCCGCGTGCCGGCCAGCGGCTTGCCGTCCTTGACGGACTTGGCCAGGTCGTAGACACCGCCGTCGACATTCTTGACGACGGAGGTGAGGATCGTGTCCTTGTACTTCGCCAGCGACGGGTCAAGGGCCTGGTCGGAGTCGACACCGATGGACCAGGCACCCTTCTTGCCCGCGACGGCCTCGATGGAACCGGCACCCGAGCCGCCCGCGGCGGCGAAGATGACGTCGGCCCCCTTGTCGAGCATGCCCTTCGCGGCGGCGGCACCCTTGTCGGGGCTGCCGAAGCCGGACAGGTCCGATCCGGTGGACAGGTACTGGATCTGCACCTTGGCCTTCGGGTTGGTCTCCAGGACACCCTGCTGGAAGCCTGCGGCGAACTTCTTGATCAGCGGCAGGTCCACGCCGCCGATGAAGCCGACCTGGCCGTCCTTCGACTTCAGCGCCGCCGCGACACCGGCGAGGTAGGAGCCCTGCTCCTCGGCGAAGACGATGCTGTCGACGTTCTTGGCGGTGGCGACGGAGTCGACCAGACCGAAGCTGACCTTCGGATACTTGGGGGCGATCTTGTCGACCGCGTCCTTGTACGCGAAACCGACCGCGACCACCGGGTTGTAGCCGCCCTCGGCCAGCGACTGGAGGCGCTGCTCACGGTCGGCGGGGGTCTCACCGCTCTTGGCGGTGAGCTCCTTCGTCTCGGCTCCGAACTCGGACTTGGCCTTGTCGAGACCGCGCGCCGCGGAGTCGTTGAACGAGTTGTCGCCACGGCCGCCGACGTCGTAGGCCATGCCGATCTTCATCTTGCCCTTGTCGGAGCCGGAGCTCTCGGTGGACGACTCACCGCACGCGGAGGCGGTGAGCGCGAGGGTCGCGGTGACGGCACACGCAGCGGTGATCTTGGATACCCGGCGCAAGGGAAGGCTCCTTCAAACCTGACCGAAGCGCCTCTTCCGGCGCTGGTTTCGCGGCGATCGTAACGCGCGTAGATGTCACTTAAGCACCCGTTCACCAGTCGTTATCGGATCGTCGCGAACCACGACGGGGTCAACCCCCAGGCGCCTTGGAGTAACCATTCGACCACTCATCGCAACCGTCACTCAAAGTCGCAGGGCGGAGGAGTCGCGTGAATCCGGAGCGGAATCCTCCATTCAGCGACCTCGCCTGCGCATTTTTTCTATCCCATTGCCAAGCCGGATTGTGCGCCGACAAGAATTTACCGACCATTTCACCCACGCCGGTGCGGACCTTTCAAAGAGTTGCGCACTGCAATGGGAAAAATATCTCACCATCCGAAAACCGGGCACTGCGCCGACCGCCCGGCCAGGCTTTTCTGGAAAGAAAACGGAGGGGGAACCGTGAAAAAGGGGATCTCCGCCATCGCGGGAATCCCTCTCACTCTCGCTGCGGGAACACTCACGCCGGCGCCAGCGCATCGGCCAAGGCACGAGTCGGCGACTGCAACCCCTGGGCGTCCAACAGTGCACCATGGTCCGGTTCTGCCTACTGCAGCGGCATGGCGAATTTCGACAAGTTCCGCGTGAAGGTCACCTGCATCGACCCTCGCGGGAAGCAGTGGGTCGTGTACCGCCGGGGCCGGGGCAACGGAGACACGTCCAGCGCGAAGTGCTCGGACAGCCCGGATGTCGGTGTGTACAAGGTGGGCGTGAACGTCTACCGCATCTGACGGTGCCGAGGGCGCTGTCCGGCCTGTGCCGGCAAGGGCAGTGTCCCGCACAATCCCGCTCGGCCTGAGGGCGCCCTGGCTTCGGCCCGGTGGCAGACCCTGCCGGGAACGGCTGAGGCCACCGCGCGATCACCGGGGACTCCCGGGGCCGTGTGGTGGCCTCGGCCATGACATATGCCCTGCACTGGTCCGACTGGCGCCGACAGCAGGCACCAGGCCGACGCGGCCACGCCCAAGAACGATCCGCCGATGAACTCACCGGGCAGACCGCAAAGCCGCACCGGAGTGTCAAGCGGCCTTCTCGAGCAACGCGGAGGCAGTGAAGAGTTCCACGGCGACCGTGATGGCCCGTTCGTCGGCGTCGAAATCGCCGCGATGCAGGTCGAGCCGGGCACTGTCGCCGGGGGTGCGGACGCCGAGGCGGGCCATGGAGCCGGGAACGTGCTCCAGGTACCAGGAGAAGTCCTCGCCGCCCAGGCTCTGCTCGGTGCTCTCGATCGCGTCGGCGCCGCGGCGCGCGGTCATCGCGGCGGCGAGCAGATCGGTGACGGAGGCGTCGTTCACGACGGGCGGGACGCCGCGGACATAGTTGATCAAGGTCTTGGCGCCGTACATCCCGGCGACCTCGTCGACCGCCGCGTGCACCAGGTCGGGCGCATCGCGCCAGGCGGCCAGCTCCAGGCAGCGCACGGTGCCGGAGAGCTCGGCGTGCTGCGGGATCACGTTGCACGCGTGCCCGACGCGCAGCCGTCCCCAGGTGACGGCGAGTCCGGCGCGGGCGTCGACGCGGCGGGACAGCAGCGCGGGCACCTCGGTGGCGACCTTGGCGGCGGCGGTGACCAGGTCGGTGGTCAGGTGCGGCCGGGCGGTGTGCCCGCCGGGGCCGTCGAGGCCGATCTCCAGCCGGTCGCAGGCGGAGGTGATCGCGCCGACCTTCAGCCCGATCCGGCCCACGTCCACCCGCGGGTCGCAGTGCACGGCGATGATCCGGCCGACGCCCTCCAGCGCCCCGGACGTGATGGCGTCGGGCGCCCCGCCGGGCAGCACCTCCTCGGCCGGCTGGAAGATCAGGCGCACGGGGTTCGGGAGCAGCCCCTCGCGGTCGAGCTCGGCGAGCACGAGCCCGGCGCCGAGGACCGAGACGGTGTGGACGTCGTGTCCGCAGGCGTGCGCCCGGTCGGGGACGGTGGAGCGGTACGGGACCCCCGACTTGGTGTCCGGGATCGGCAGGGCGTCGATGTCCGCGCGCAGGGCGAGCATCGGCCGGGTGGAGTCGTCCCGCGTGCCCACGTCGCAGACGAGTCCGGTCCCGGTGGAGAGGACCCGGGGCCGCAGCCCGGCCTTCTCCAGCCGGGCCTTGATGGCCGCGGTGGTGCGGAACTCCTGGTTGCCCAGCTCGGGGTGCATGTGCAGGTCGCGCCGGAAGGCGATCAACTCGGCGCGCAGGGTGTCGGACAGGGTGCCGGGGAGGGGGTCGCCAGAGGTCGTGGGAACAGCATCGGACGCGCGGGACATCAAGTGGTTCACCTGGTGAAGGGTACGTCTCTTCCCCCTTCAACTGACCATGAAACAAGAAAAGTTCAGCCACACAGACGAATAAATGACCGGGTTGCCGCGTGTGAGCTGAAGACGAGGTGGGTAAACTCGCGCATTTCGATCGCCGGGCGCACGCGGGGCGCAAGACGGGCCCGTTCGAGTGAACGGGCCCGCACCCCCTCACCTCGTCCGCCTCCCACCCCTCCTCTGCCTCACCTCCCTCACCTCCGCGCGCCGGACAGCGCACGCCGCACCGGCAGCAGTGCGAGCCCGAGGCACAGCCCGCCGACCGGCAGCAGGTCCAGGCTCACCGCCATCAGCACCGTCGCGACCAGCACCAGCGGCGGGGTCCACCCCGGCACCAGGTCCCGACGGAAGACGGCGAGCAGGGTGACGAGGGCCAGCAGGCCGAGCCAGAACAGCACCGGCACCACGGTGTAGACGAGCGGCACCACCCCGGGCACGTCCTGCACCCTCTCGAACAGTTCGCTCATGGCGTCCTCGTCCGCCGCGAGGAACCCGACGACCAGGTCGATCCCCGCCTGCACCGCGACCGCCGCCGCACCGGCCAGCCCGATCAGGGCCGCCGCCCCGACCGCCACCCCCCTGCCACCCCGTACGCTCGCCGCCCTCCACAGCCCCAAGAAGACCGGCACGAACGCCAACACCCCGGCCAGGAACAGCAGATGGGCCGCCGACCACCACACCCCGGGCCCGTAGTCGCCGAGCCCCCGCCCGACGAGTCGCACCACCCCGTACGCCGCCATCAGGACGGGTCCGGCGATCAGGGCCGCACCGAGGAAAGGAATATGACGGGCTGTCACTTCACTTCGTTCCATGGGCCGATACTCGCTCCGGGCCGCCCCTTCCACCATCAGGGATGGCCCCCGACGAACCCTGAGCGCGGGCCGCTCCGAGCTCGGGGTGGCACCTTCCCGCCACACCTCCGGCACGGGGCGCGCGGACACCGGTTCCTCCGCCCGCCCCGGACCGGAAGCGGGAGCCGAAGGAGAGGGCCGACAGGCGGGCTCGGCGGAAGGAAGACCGACGGAAGGGGCGACGGAAGCGGGCCATCACGCCTCGCATCAAACCGAATCGGCGAGAGTGACGTGATTTCGGACTAAAAATTACATTTCAGGCGCTCTGTTCATCGCGATGCCTTCCGCAGGCAACCAACCACATCTTCTCCCCATCATCCTTCACGATCGGTCACATTCACCAGGAGTGGGAACGGTCGCCGACGGGTACGGCGCCGGGACTCCCGCGTCGGCCGGTCGCCCATGTCCGCGTGCGGGGCACCAGGCCCGGCGTCCAGGTCTCGGAGCGTGTCTGTGTCGAAGGTGTCCCGTAGAGAGGCGTTGGCTGCGTTCGGAATCGGTGCTGCCGCTCTTGCCGGATGCCGGGTGCAGGACGGAACCACCCCGGCCACACACGTCAGCAACAGCCCCCCGGTGCCGCGCAGTCGTGCGGTCCCGAAGGAATGGGACAGGCTGCGGGGCGGCACGAAGAAGGTCTCCGACACCGTCGGCCAGATCCAGGGCTACGCGTCGAAGACCTCCGTCGGCCGCGGGGAGTCGATCGACTTCCACCTGTCGTCGCACCGCAGCCAGACGTGCACGGTGGCCGTCCACCGCGTGGGGCACTACGGCGGAACGGGAACCCGGCATCTGCTGACCAGCGAGCCGGTGCCCGTGCACCCGCGAACCAGGCCGGCTGCCGAGGGCGACGCCCGGCTCATCGCCTGCGACTGGCCGGTCTCGTGGACGCTGCGCGTACCGGGGTCGTGGGGGTCGGGGATCTACGTGGCGGTCTTCACGACCGAGGACGGGTACGGCAGTTGCACGCCCTTCGTCGTACGCGACACCGAGCGCCGCTCCGACATCCTGATGGTCGTCCCCTTCACCACGTACCAGGCGTACAACCTCTGGCCCTACGACGGACGCACCGGAAAGAACCTGTACCGCGGCTACAGCACCGAAGGCGTGTGGGGCGCACCCGAGGACCGCGCGTTCAAGGTCTCCTTCGACCGGCCCTACCCGCTGTCCGGTACGCCGCACTGGTTCGAGCTGGACACCAGCGCGGCGCGGTGGGCGGAGAGCGCCGGTTACGACATCACGTATGCCAGCAGCGTGGACCTGCACGAGGGCCGGGTCGACCCCTCGAAGCACCGCGTGATGATGTTCTCCGGACACGACGAGTACTGGTCCAGGGAGATGCGCGACTGCGCCGAGCACGCCGTCTCCGCCGGAACCCATCTCGCGTTCCTCACCGCCAACAACGTCTACTTCCAGATCCGCGTCGAGGAAGCCGACGGCGGTGGTCCGAACCGTGTGGTGACCTGCTACAAGGAGAACACCGACCCCGAACCGGGGCCGAGCGGGCCCACGGTGCGGTGGCGCGAGCTCGGTACGAAGCACCGGCACGCGGAGCAGGGGCTGCTCGGCGTCCAGTACAACGGCATACTCAAGACGCCCGCGCCCCTGGTCGTCCGGGAGAGCGGCCACTGGTTCTGGTCGGGCACCGGTCTGCGGGACGGCGACAGGATTCCGGACCTGATCGCCGTCGAGGCCGATGGCTTCGATCCGGCCATGCCCCGGCCCGCGGGCACCACGCAGACGCTGCTCTCCGCGTCCCCCTACGACGACCGGCTGGGCCGGGGCCATACCGTGCAGAACACCAGCCTGTGCATCGACGGGCGGGGCACGCAGGTCTTCGTCGCCGGAACGTTCTACTGGCCGCTGGCGCTCTACGAGCCCGGCTTCGTGAACCCGCACGTGCAGCGGGCCACCCGCAACCTGCTGTCCCGCATGCTGGAGCGCCGGAACGCCTGAGGGCAAGGCCGCGCGCCGCGTCCCCGACGAACCCCCCGGGGCACCCCGTGATGGCGCCCCGGGGGCACGGTCCGATCACGCGCGGGCCCCGTTCCGCGCCCTTTTCCGTCGGGCCCGCGTCAGGCCGCTCTCACGCCTCCCCGACCGCCGTCGCCCGCCAGGGCGCCAGGCGTTGGACGTCGCGAGCGGTCTCCGTGACCCCGGTCAGGAAGCCGTGGGCGCGGGGGGAGGCGGTGTCGCGGAGCCATTCCGGGGCTATGTCGCAGACCGCGACCCTGGCCTCCGTGCCCGCCAGGGCGAGCGGCAGGGTGTGGACGACCGTGGAGGGGAAGCTCAGGACGGTGCGGCCGATGGGGCCGCGGCGGGCGATGAGTTCGAGGGGGAGGTCGGGGCGGACGATCTCCAGGCCGGTGGCCGCCTCCAGGGCATGGAGCTTCTCGGCGGACTCGCGGCGGTGGGCGAAGTAGCGGGCGGCCTGGTGGGTGCGGGCCAGGGAGGCGACGGCCTCCAGGTAGCGGTCCTGGTCGACCACGCCGGTCTCGACGAGGGAGGTGCCGACCAGGTCGGCGCCCTTGGTGAGCCGCGGCGGGCCGAAGCGGGCACGGGTCCAGGCGAAGGTGTTGGGGGTGACGGTGACGCCGGGCGGGGCCTCGACCGGCATCGCCGTGAAGACCTCGACGGTACGCGTCGCAGAGGGGGTGAAGCGGCTGCGGGCGCGTGCCGTGACCGGGGCCAGGACCAGTTCGCGCGGGCCCGAGCTGCCCTTGCGGTGCCAGCGCACCAGGCGTTCGCCGCGGGCGAGCTGGGCGACGAACTCCATGGTGGCCGTGCCGTCGTCGACCACCGTGATGCGGCGGGCGCGGACCATGGTCAGCAGGAGCTGGACGTAACGGGAGAACGGGTCCCCTATGACGATCCGGTCCGCGCCGCGCAGCAGTCCGGTCAGGGCGCGCAGGGTCTTCAGGGGCGCGCCCGCACCGCCGCGCGCCTCCTGCCATCGGACGTTGACGCCCTCGTCGCGGGCCAGCTCCGCCATCCGGCGCAGCTGGCCGCGCGACATCGGGTCGACCGGGGGGAGGACGACGACCGTGACGTCCGCCAGGACGTGGTCGTCGCCTCCCTCTGCGTAGGCCCACTCCAGGACGTTCAGGAGCTGGACCGGGCTCTCGACGAAGGCGAGGTTCACCGGTCGGCCCGTCAGACCGCGACCGGCTCGGTGGCCGGGGCCGCCTCGTTCTCGGCGACGACGCCCGCGACCCGGCGGAGCTTCTTCATCGGGCCGAGCTCGGACTCGTACACCTTCTTGACACCGTCGCCGAGCGACGCCTCGATGGTGCGGATGTCGCGCACCAGGCGGCTGAGGCCCTGCGGCTCGACGGAGGCGGCCTGGTCGGAGCCCCACATGGCGCGGTCGAGGGTGATGTGGCGCTCGACGAACACGGCGCCGAGGGCGACGGCGGCGAGGGTCGTCTGGAGGCCGGTCTCGTGGCCGCTGTAGCCGATCGGCACGTTGGGGTACTCCTGCTGGAGGGTGTTGATGACCCGCAGGTTCAGTTCCTCGGCCTTGGCCGGGTACGTCGAAGTGGCGTGGCAGAGAAGGATGTTGTCCGAGCCGAGGACCTCGACCGCGTGCCGGATCTGCTTCGGGGTCGACATGCCGGTGGAGAGGATGACGGTGCGGCCGGTGGCCCGCAGGGCGCGCAGCAGCTCGTCGTCGGTGAGGGAGGCCGAGGCGACTTTGTGGGCGGGCACGTCGAACTTCTCCAGGAAGGCGACGGCCTCAGTGTCCCACGGGGAAGCGAACCAGTCGATGCCGCGCCGGGCGCAGTGCTCGGAGATGGCCCGGTACTCGTCCTCGCCGAACTCGACGCGGTGGCGGTAGTCGATGTACGTCATGCGGCCCCAGGGGGTGTCGCGCTCGATGTCCCACTGGTCGCGCGGGGTGCAGATCTCCGGGGTGCGCTTCTGGAACTTGACGGCGTCGCAGCCGGCTTCGGCGGCCACGTCGATCAGGGCGAGCGCGTTGTCGAGGTCACCGTTGTGGTTGATGCCGATCTCACCGGTGACGTAGACGGGGCGGCCGGGGCCCGCGGTGCGGGTGCCGAGGGTGCGCAGGCGGGAGGTGTTCATGAGGTGTGTTTCCTTAACTCGGGGTGTGGGTCTTGGGGGGACCCGGGATCACTGGGGTGGTGTTCGTGAGGGTGGGGCCCAGCAGCCAGGCGGCGATCTCGCGGATCGCGCCGGAGCCGCCCGGCGTGGTGGTGACGGCACGCGCCGCGGCGCGCACCGAGTCGTGGGCGCTCGCTACGGCGACGGGCCAGCCGGCGAGTGCGAAGCACGGCAGGTCGTTGACGTCGTTGCCCACGTAGAGGACGCGCTCGGGAGCGATGGACTGTTCGTCGCACCACTGCTTGAGGGCCAGGTCCTTGCGGCCGATGCCGTGCAGGACCGGGATGCGGAGCTTGTGGGCGCGGGCCGCGACGACCGGGTTCTGTTCCGTGGAGAGGATCAACAGCGGCAGCCCGGCCTTGCGCAGGGCGGCGATGCCCAGGCCGTCGCCGCGGTGGACGGCGACGATCTCGCGTCCGTCGGCGTCGATGAGGACCCGGTCGTCGGTCTGGGTGCCGTCGAAGTCGAGGACGACCGCGTCGACGTCGGCGAGGGTGGGCAGCGGGGAGGGGTCCAGCAGCGGCGCGAGCGCGCGGGCGCGGGCCAGGTCGTGCGGGTCGTCGATCTCCAGGACCCGCGCGGGGTCGGTGCGCACCAGGGCGGTGTGGCCGAAGAAGCGGTGGCGGTGGGCGCGGAACCCGGCGACGTCCATGGCGTACGCGGCGCCGGTCTCCAGCAGGTCCTCGGGGCGGTCCTGACGCATCTGGCGGACGGACTTGTCGTGGTTGACGCCGTAGTTGCCCTCCTCCAGGGCGCTGCCGTCGCGCCAGAGGAAGCCGTGGAAGGGGGCGACCGTGACCGCCGTGTCGGCCCCCTCGCGGGCGACCGCGGCGGCGACGCCGTCGATGTCCTCCCGCGTGACGAAGGGGCTGGTGCACTGGACCAGCAGCACCACGTCGGCGGCACGGTCACGCATCGCCTCGTACGCGTCCAGGGCGTGCAGCACCGCGTCCTCGCTGCTCGCCCTGTCCCCCGCGATGGCCGTGGGACGCCGCACGATGTGCAGCCGCTCCGGGGTGCCGGAGGTGTCACCGGCCGCGCGGGCGGCGTCCGCGATGGCCGCGTCGTCGGTCGTCACGACGACGTCCGTGACCTCGTGGGAGGCCAGGCAGGCGCGTACCGCGCGGGCGACCAGCGGTACGCCGCCGACCTGGGCGAGGTTCTTGGCCGGGACGCCCTTGGATCCGCCGCGGGCGGGGATCACGGCGAGCACGGTGGGCGGCGTCATCGCTGCTCCTGGGGTCGGGGTCGGTGGGTGGTGGGGCCGGTGGACGGGTGAGTACGGGGCGGCGGGTCCGGGGGTGGTCGGCGAGGCTGCTCCGGAAGCGCCGGTGTCGGCGACTCCGGCGGTGTCGGACGGGCCGGTGGTGGGTCCGGGGGCCCGGGCGCGACGGTCACAGCTCGCCCATCCGCCGGATGACGGGGGCGACCCGCTGGACGCCCTGCCGGTACGCGCCCCGTGCCGCCTCCCGTACCGCCTCGCGGACCGCGCCGCGCAGCCCGCCGGTCTCGCGCGACCGCTGCGTGCCCGGCAGCGGGCGGCCGTCGGGGCCCAGGTGGTGGCGGGCGAGGATGCCGGGGAGGTAGCCGGGGGCGGTGGCGGGCGTGTAGTACGGGGCGATCCCGGGCAGCCGGCCGGCGGCGAGCAGGTCCTCCACGCGGGCGCGGGCGGCGTCGTAGGCGGTGGCGTACGTACCGTCGGCGGCGACCCCCTGGCGGGCCAGCCATCCGGCGTCGGGCTCCGGGCGGTGGCCGCCGTCCAGGTGGTCCCAGGAGGTGAGCAGGCCCGAGCCGATGAAGTGGTGGTTGCCGAGGGCCTCGCGGACGCCGAGGTCGGTGAGGACCGCGGTCGGGATGCACCGGTGCAGGGACTCCAGGGCGGCCGTCGAGGAGACCGTGACCAGCAGGTCGGCGCCGTCCAGGACCTCGCCCATGTGCCCGTACATCAGACGGAAGTTGGGCGGCGGTCCGCCGGGGATCCTCTCGGCGAGCCGCTGGTACGGGATTTCCTCGATGTGCGTGGTGTGCTCGCCCGGCTTGGACCGCAGTTTCAGCAGCACCTCGCGGTCCGGGTGCAGCCGGGCGTGCTCGACGAGCCGGCGCAGCAGGTACGTGCGTTCGGCTCGGGAGGCCGGAACGGACGGCTGGGCGGCGAAGACGACGGTGTCGCGGCCCTCCTTCGGGCGGTACGGCTCGCCGCCGAGGAACGGCAGGGCGGCCTCCGTGACGGCCGAGGCGTCGGCGCCGACCCCCTCGTACACCGCGCGGAAACGCTCCGCGTCGTGGCGGGAGTTGGCGAGCACGACGTCCGCGCCGTGCCGCAGCAGCAGCCCGTCGGCGAGCTTCTCGTAGACGACGCCGACATAGCCGGTGACGACCACCGGCCGGGCCGCCGGGCCCAGCGCGGCCAGTCCGTGCAGCATCGCCTGGACGGCTCCCCCGACGAGGGCGAGGACGATGACGTCGTACCCCTCGTCCCGTACCGCGTGCAGGAACTCGACGGCCGTGACCTCGCGCACCCGGTCGGACGCTATGCCGACGTCTCCGACCTCGGCGAGCTGGCGCGGGGTCGGGGTGGCCCGGCCGCGCAGCAGCAGTCCGCTGATCTCGACGCGCTGCGCCGGACCGCCCCGGTCGCCGGCGGTGAGTCGGCGCGCGGTGAGCGCGCCCCATTTCCACCGGGTGTCGGAGTCGGCGAGCACGGCTACCCGGAGGGCGGTCGTCTTATCGGTACGTGGAGCCACGCCCCAGAACTTAGGAAGGCATTTCGATTCGCGGCCCAACGCGACCACAACAGCTGGTTAACAGCCCGCCGACGATCGGCGAATCACCCTCACAAAAACCCCGGGCCGGACAGGCAATCGAACCGGTTCATCATTTCGACATTCTTCGTTCACCTGCCGTCCTTTCCGGGGCCAAGGCAAATGACGGCCCCGCGCCTAGCGTGTGGCACGTGGTCAAGCTCTCCGTCATCGTGCCGTTCTACAACGTGCAGGCATATGCTTCCGATACCTTGCGAAGTCTGCGGGCCAACGCCCGCGAGGATTTCGAATTCATCCTCGTCGACGACTGTTCGACCGACGGGACGCCGGAGATCCTCGCGCGCGCGGAGCGCGAGATCCCGGGTGCCGTCCTGGTCGGACACGAGACGAACGGGGGCCTGGCCACCGCCCGCAACACCGGGATCGACGCGGCGCGGGGCGAATACCTCACCTTCCTCGACGGCGACGACTGGGTGGTTCCCGGCTACTACGAGCGGCTGCTCGCCGCCATCACCGGGCTGGGCTGCGACTTCGTCCGTACGGACCATGTGCAGTTCACGGACCGGACGCGCACGGTCCACCAGGTCCCGCACGGCCTGCGCGACACCGTCATGCGGCCGCGCGACGTGATCCTGCCGGCCGACCGGTCGACGCCCGTGGACTACGCGTACGCCTGGGCCGGCGCCTATCACCGCCGACTCGTCGAGTCGGGGCTGCTCCGTTTCCGGGACGGGCTGCGCACTGCCGAGGACCGGCCCTGGATCTGGCGCCTGCACCGCGAGGCCGAGTCCTTCGCGGTGGTCGGGCTCCAGGGGGTCTTCTACCGGCGCGGGGTGGCGTCCTCGCTCACGCAGATCGGCGACGTGCGACAGCTCGACTTCATCCGGGCCTTCGACCAGGTGCTCGAAGAAACGGCGCGGGATCCGGAGGCCGACCGGCTGCTGCCGAAGGCCGTACGGACCTATTGCGCGGTCATGGCACATCACCTGGAATCCATCGAAAGGTTCGAACCGGCAGTGGCACGGAAATTGCGCACTCTGAGCGCGGCCTCTCTGCGGCGCATGCCCCAGGACATTCTCTCGGACACGCTGAATTCGCTGGGCGACCGCCGTGCGGACCGGCTGCGCCGGGTACGCCGCCGCTCCGTGTCGCGGGAGGTCGCGGCCTGATGTCCGGTACGTACACGGCGCCGGTCGGCCGGTCCACCACTCAGATCTTCTCCGCGTGCACGCAGTACGCCGCCGCGACGGTCGTCGCCGCGTTGCGTGCGGGCCTGTTCGGTCCCCGGTCCGAACACCGTCGCATTCTCGTCGTGAGCGACACCTCCGCCTCTCCCGAACTGGGCACACCGCTCCACCGCAGGCCCGGTTTCGAGAAACTGGAGTCCGAATTCGATGACGTGTATTCCTGGAACGAATTCATCCGTCCGTTCCACCCCGCCGGATGGTCGCCCCGGGAGCAGGACGCCTCGCTGTGGCAGCGCGCCGTGCGCAGGGAGTGGCACCTCGGGGACGGGCCCGTCGAGATCGCCTGCGAGTCCATCCAGGCCAACCCCGCCCAGGCCCTCGCCGTGGTCTTCGGCGACAGCCCCGTGCACATCTACGCCGACGGCCTGATGAGCTACGGCCCGACCCGCAGCCGGCTCGACCAGCTGCTCGGCACCCGCATCCGCAGGCTGCTCCATCTGGACCTGGTGCCTGGCCTGCGACCGCTGCTGCTCACCGAGTTCGGCGTCGAGTCCGAGGTCGTACCAACCGATGTCTTCCTGGAGGTGCTGGACGAACTGGCCGGATCCGCGGCCCTCGACGCCTCGCTGGATGCCACGTTCGGCGCCTCTCCCACCTCCTTGGGACCGGCATCGGCCCCGGCCCTGCTGCTCGGCCAGTACCTCTCCACGCTGGGCATCCTCACGCCCCAGCAGGAGGAGGAGCTGCACGCGCGGATGCTGCGCGGCGCCGTCGCCCTCGGCCACACCCGGGTCGTCTTCAAGCCGCACCCCAGCGCACCGGCCCACTGGGCGCGGCTGCTGGAGCTGGAGGCGGAACGGCTCGGCGCCGACCTGACCGTCCTGGACAGCCCCGTCCTCGCCGAGACGCTGTTCGGGACGATGCGGCCGGCCCTGGTCGTCGGCTGCTTCTCCACCGCGCTGCTGACCGCCGCGTCGTTCTACGGGCTCCCGGTGGCCCGCGTCGGCACCGACACCGTGCTGGAACGGCTCACTCCGTACCAGAACAGCAACCGCATCCCGCTGACGATCGTCGACGCGCTGCTGCCCGACCTGGAGGATCCGTCCGCCGTCACCGGCTGGTCGCCGCCCTCCGCCGACGAGGTCCGGGGGAAGCCGACCGGGCTGATCAGCGCGGTTGGATACGCCATGCAGCCGCAGCTCCAGGCCGGGCTGCGGCCCGAGGCCGAGCGCTACCTGAGCCGGTACCGGGACGACATCCGGCGCTACTTCAAGCGGCGCCGGCTGACCGCGCTGGGCCTGCCGGGCGCCGTGCCCCAGCAGCTCGCGTTCATCCCGCGCAACGCGACGGTCCGCCGCCTCGCCCGCAAGGCCCGCACGCTGAGGCGAGCGGCGACGGGCTGACGGGTGGGGCCGCCCCGGTGCGGTGCGGGCGGCCCGAGGCGCGAAGCAGCCTCGCGGAGAACTTCAGGGACTCTATCGACCGAACGTTCGATAGAGCCCCTGAGGCGTTTACCGGCGACGCCGGCGCGCGATCGGACCAGCCAGGGACCGACATCGCAGGACTCATATCATCGCCGCCATATATCATTCCTGTTATGGCCGATGGTGAGCGGTACGCAATCGAGATCGAGCCCGAGGTGCGGCTTTGGCTGGAGGGCATCCCTGCCCGCCAGTACGTCCTCGTCGAGCAGAAAGTGGACCGGCTCGCGGCGAACGCCACCACGCTCGGCGAGCCCTACACGCGCCATCTCGGCGGCAAGCTCCGCGAACTGCGCTTCGACCTTGACGGCAACGCCCAGCGCATCACCTACTGGATCGCACCCGGTCGCCGCGTCGTGCTCCTGACCGTGTTCCGCAAGACCAGGATGCGCGAATCCACGGAGGTCGAGCGCGCGCAGGTGGCCCTGTCCATCTGTGAGGCCCGCCATGAGCCGGCCGCTGAGCACGCCGCCTACAGCCGCGACATCAAGGAGGACCAGTCATGAACCACGCCGAGTGGAAGACCCGCCGCCACCGCGCGCTCCTGGGTGAGGCGACCGAGGACAACCCCGAGTTCGACCGTCTCTACGAAGAAGCCGAACTCGCCCACGATCTGGGCCAGATGGTGTACGACCGGCGCACCGCCCTCGGCCTGTCGCAGACCGAACTCGCCGAGCGCTGCGGCATGAAGCAGCCGCAGATCTCCCGTATCGAAGGTGGCGGCACCGTACCCACCATCCCCCTTCTGCGCCGCCTGGCCCGCGCGCTCGACGCCGACCTGACCATCGATCTCACCCCGCACCGCCACGCCGCATAAGGGTCCTGGCGCATCTATGGGCTGCCGTCAGCACGGTCTCGCGGGCGCGCCGTCGACGGCGGGACCGATGGAGCCGCCGGGCGGTGCGGACATCGCACGAGAGGGGCGGGCCCGGGATCGTGTTCCGTCAGGCGTGCGGTGGTCAGGCCGCCTTGACGGACTCGACGAACGGCGTCCACGCGGACGCGGGAAGCACGAGCACCGGGCCGTCGGCACTTGGAGTCGCGGACGGGGACGAGACCGAGGTGGCCGTCCGCGACTTCGAGGCAATCACCGCCGTCGCCGTTGCTGTAGCTGCTCTTGCGCCAGGTAGCCGTCCGTAGAACTGCGGGACGCCCTCGGAGCCGTCGATCTCCTTGCGCGTAGCCATGGTTGACCACCTTTCGCGCTGTGCCAAGTGGAGCGGAAAGCCCCTTCACGGTAGAGGTAGCGACGGCAGCACGTGAGGAGTTCGTCACCATAAGCAACGAAAGATGGACGACTCCTCACGGACAGCACACACCACACGCCCCGCATGCACTCCCCCCGCGCTCCCGCACTCCGTGGGCGCCCTCGCGAGGACAACGACTCGGGGACGCCAGGGACACCAGATACGCCGTCACACGCTGCTGAACGACAGCTTCGCCGCGAACCCGAGGAACAGCAGCCCCGCCGCCGAGGTCGCGCCCGCCGACAGCCTCCTGCGGCGGCGGAACGCGGCGGACAGGCGGGTGCCACCGAATATCAGCGTCGACAGGTAGAGGACGCTGGCTATCTGCAGCAGCGTGCCCAGCAGCAGGAACGACAGGGCCGGGTACGCGTATCCGGGGTCGACGAACTGCACGAAGAAGGAGACCAGGAACAGGATGGCCTTCGGGTTGAAGAGGCTGACCACCAGAGCCCGGCGGAAGGGCCGCTCCATCGCCCCGGCGGCTTCCGCCCCCGCGCTCTCCTCCGTCAGCTCGGCCACCCGCCGGTGGCGTTCGCGCCACATCGCCACAGCCGACCGCAGCATGCCGATGGCCAGCCAGGTCAGATATCCAGCACCGGCGAACTTGACGACGGCGAACAGCACCGGCGTGGTCCGCAGCAGCGACGAGGCACCCAGCGCGGACAGCGTCATCAGCACGGTGTCCCCGGTCCACACCCCGGCCGCCGCCACGTACCCGGTGCGCACCCCGCGCCGGGCGGCGACGGACAGCACGTACAGCGAATTCGGTCCCGGCAGCAGCACGATCACTGCCAGACCGGCGAGATAGGTAGGAAGGTCGGTGACACCCAGCATGAACGGAGTGTCGCACGTGAGTACGACACTCCGTCCAGACGGAAGCGGTGAATTCTCGGAGAGGCGGTGATTTCTGGGAGAGAGGGCCTCAGAACGCGTCCGTCGGCACGTACGCCCCCCACACCTCCCGCAGCGCGTTGCAGACCTCGCCGACGGTGGCCCGCGCCCTGAGCGCGTCCTTCATCGGGTACAGGACGTTGTCCGTGCCCGCAGCCGCCTTCCGCAGCTCGGTCAACGCCGCGTCCACCGCGCCCTGGTCGCGCTCCGCGCGGAGCTTCGCGAGGCGGGCCGCCTGCTCCGCCTCGATCGCCGGGTCGACGCGCAGCGGCTCGTACGGCTCCTCCTCGTCGAGCTGGAAGCGGTTGACACCGACCACCACGCGCTCGGCGCTGTCGGTCTCCTGAGCGATCCGGTACGCGTTGCGCTCGATCTCGTTCTTCTGGAAGCCGTGCTCGATCGCCTGCACCGCGCCGCCCAGGTCCTCGACCTTCCGCATCAGTTCCAGGGCCGCCGTCTCGACGTCGTCCGTCATCTTCTCCACGACGTACGAACCGGCGAACGGGTCGACGGTCGCGGTGACGTCCGTCTCGTACGCCAGGACCTGCTGAGTGCGCAGCGCGAGGCGGGCGGACTTGTCGGTCGGCAGCGCGATCGCCTCGTCGAAGGAGTTGGTGTGCAGCGACTGGGTGCCGCCGAGGACCGCCGCCAGGCCCTGGACCGCGACGCGCACCAGGTTGACCTCGGGCTGCTGGGCCGTCAGCTGCACCCCGGCCGTCTGGGTGTGGAAGCGCAGCATCAGCGACTTGGGGTTCTTCGCGCCGAACTCCTCCTTCATCACCCGGGCCCAGATCCGGCGGGCGGCGCGGAACTTCGCGACCTCTTCGAGGATCGTCGTACGGGAGACGAAGAAGAAGGAGAGGCGGGGCGCGAAGTCGTCGACGTCCATGCCCGCGGCGACGGCGGTGCGGACGTACTCGATGCCGTCGGCGAGCGTGAACGCGATCTCCTGCGCGGGCGAGGCACCGGCCTCCGCCATGTGGTACCCGGAGATCGAGATGGTGTTCCACTTCGGGATCTCGGCCCGGCAGTACTTGAAGATGTCCGCGATCAGGCGGAGCGAGGGGCCCGGCGGGAAGATGTACGTGCCGCGCGCGATGTACTCCTTGAGCACGTCGTTCTGGATCGTGCCCGTCAGCTTCCCGGCGCCGACGCCCTGCTCCTCCGCGACCAGTTGGTACAGGAGCAGCAGCAGGGCGGCCGGGGCGTTGATCGTCATGGACGTGGAGACCTTGTCCAGCGGGATGCCGTCGAACAGGACCCGCATGTCGTCGACCGAGTCGATCGCGACCCCGACCTTGCCGACCTCGCCGGACGCGATGGGCGCGTCGGAGTCGTGGCCCATCTGGGTGGGGAGGTCGAAGGCGACGGAGAGCCCCATGGTGCCGTTGGCGATCAGCTGCTTGTACCGGGCGTTGGACTCGGTGGCCGTCCCGAAGCCCGCGTACTGCCGCATCGTCCACGGGCGGCCGGTGTACATCGTCGGGTAGACCCCGCGGGTGAAGGGGTACGAGCCCGGCTCCCCCAGCTTCTCCGCGGGGTCCCAGCCGTCGAGTGCGTCCGGTCCGTACACCGGCTCGATCGGCAGTCCCGACTCCGACTCACGCGTCATCTGCTGTGCCTCCCGCTGAAGCTGCTTCACCAAGCCGCTTGTCGACCACAAGCTACTTACCGGTAATGATGGGGTTCCCGCGACGGACTGTATCGGCGGGCACGAGGCCGATGGAGGGGCGGACGCTGGGACCTTGCTCACAGCACCCGCCCGGCCCGGGGGGTCGCCGTGACCGCTTCCCCCCATCATGCGCGGGTTGCCCCGCCGTGTGCGGGCTTTGGCGACCGGGAAGGGCGGGAATCCGCCCCTGAGGGGTGCCCCGTAATCCATGGTGGATCGGCGTGCGGCGTCGGATGTGGTGCATCGCAAGGCGGAGGGGCGTTGGCATACCGGATGTATACGGACGTTCCGACCACGCGGCGAGGTGCCGCAGCCGTCGTCGCGCGCCCGCCAGGGATCACAGGACAGTCCTTGGGGAAACCGGAGCAACCCGGAGGAGCAGGGGACCGAGATGATACGCAGCACCATGGCAGACGCGTCGCGGGGCGGGGCACCGCCCGGGTCGCGGGACACCGAACCACCCACCGCGCGGACGGGCCGCAGTGTCCGGGCGGGGCGCAGGAGACACGGCTGGGCGGGGGCCACGGCCAAGGCGACGCTCGCCGTGCTCGCCGTGGCCGTCGCGACCGCCGGCTGCGAGGCCCCGGCCGCCGACGGCTCGGCGCCGCCACCGGCACCGCCCGGGTCCACGCCGAGCGACGACGCCAAGCCCGTCGCGCGGCGGTCGGCGTCCCCGGACGCGTCGGCCACGTCCCCGAAGGCCGCGCCCTCGTCGGCCTCCCCGACGGCCACCGCGACCGCCGGGCCGACCGCCACGCCCGAGCCGTCGACAAAACCGGACCCGCAGGGCACGCCACTGATCGCGAGCGGCACGCAGGGGGACCGGGTGCGCGAGCTCCAGGCCCGGCTGCGGCAGATCGGTCACTTCGACCGCTCCCCCACCGGCTACTACGGCACGGTCACGGCCACCGCCGTGCGGTCCTTCCAGACCAAGCGCGGCCTGGCCGCCACCGGCGAGACGGACACCGTCACCTGGCAGCGACTGCTGGACATGACGCGCCCGCCAACGGCGGCCGAACTGCGCCCGCCGACCACCCTGCCCGTCGCCAAGCCGGACAAGCGCTGCATGACGGGCCGGGTGCTGTGCATCAGCAAGAACAGCCGCACGCTGTCCTGGATGGTCGACGGCCGGGTCGTCTCGTCGATGGACGTCCGCTTCGGCTCCCAGTACACGCCGACCCGCGAGGGCACCTTCTCCGTCTTCTGGAAGTCCCGGCACCACGTGTCGACGATCTATCACACGGCCATGCCGTACGCGATGTTCTTCAGCGGCGGCCAGGCGGTGCACTACTCGGCGGACTTCGCGGCCCGCGGCTACGCCGGAGCCTCGCACGGCTGCGTCAACGTCCGCGACGAGCAGAAGATCGCCGCGCTGTTCGCCCAGGTGAGGGAGGGGGACAAGGTCGTCGTCCACGGCTGAGGGCCGTAGTCCTCGGCCGGAAGCGGGGTGGCGCGGGCGGGACAGGGGGAACATGTCCCACCCGCGCCGATGCGCTGAGCCACAGGTACGGGGGGAACCTCGGCTCGTCGCGCTGCCGATGACCAGTCGGCATTCAGTACTGCGTCACGGCCTCGAAAAACGTCACACCTGGTGGTGGGCGTCGCTGCCGCAGCCCCGTGCGCACGGCCCGTGGCCCGAGGAGTCGGCCGCCGGACCATCCGCCGCCCGGTACGCCGAGGACGGGATCGTGGACGGCGAGGGGGGCGGTGCCACGTAGGGCGAGGCGGACGGTGACGGGTACCGGGGCGCGGGGCGCCGCGGAGTCGGGGTCACGGACGGCCGCTTCGGAGCGGTGGTGAACCGGGCCGCCGGGAAGGCTTGGTTCCGCCCGTTCCCCTCGCCCCGCCCGTTCCCCACGCTCCGCTCGTTCGCGACACCCTCGCCCTGGCCCTGACCGTCGTCGTCGCTGTCCTCGGCGGTGCGGTCGCCGTCGCCCGACCCGCCCTGCCCGTCCTGATCACCCTGCCCGCCCTGCCCGTTCCGCCCCTTTTCGTCCTTGGTGAGTATCCGGTCGCAGAACCGCTCCAGGTTCCGGGCACCCTTCGCCATCGCTTCCAGGGCGCGTCTGCCGTCGTCGTCCAGGTCGCCGTCGCGGTAGTCCCGGCACGCCCGCTTCGCCTCGGCGTACCAGCGGCCGGAGGTCCCCTTTCCCGGCTTCTCGGACGCCTTGCCGTCCGGCCCGCGGCCGGTCGTCCGGCCGTCGCCGCTGCCGGGGTCGGCGTCCTCGCCGCTCCCGTCGGCGTCCCGGTCGTCGGGGGCGGAGGAGCCGGTCCGGGGCGCGGAGGGCGGCGCGTCCGGGGAGACCGGCGGATCGGTGGGCGGGTGCGTGCCGGTGATGTCCTGTGAGCCGACCGCGTCGGGAGACGCGTCGGCCGACACGGAACTCGCAGGCGCGGGGGCGTGGCCGCCGAACGGCCCGGGGAGCATGCCCGCGCTCGCGGCCATCGCCACCCCGCCGAGCGCGCAGCCCGCGAAGGAGGCGACCAGACCGAACCGCACGGGTCTGTTCCGGCGCGGGGAACGGGCACGGGCACGGCCGCGGCCCGCCGCCGGGGAGCCCGCGGCCGACGGGGCGGTCGAAGCGGATGCGCCGGTGGCGGAGTGGATACGGACGGGGTCGAGCACGCCGACCGTGACCGGTTCGCCCGCCTCCTCCGCGTGCCCGGTGACCTCGGCGTGCTCCGACGTCTCCGTGCTCGTGGCGAGATCGCCCGCGTTCGTGGGCACGGAAGACGCGGAGCGCGCGGCGGCGCGGAAGGCGGCGAGCGCCGCGGCCTCGCCCGGCAGTTCGCCGGCGGCCGGGCGGGCGGTCCGGGCGACGGCCTCCAGTGCCGCCGCCAGCTCCTGCGCCTCCGCAGCCTGGTGACCGTCGAGGGAAGCGACCGGTTCGCCGCGAAGCAGGTGCTCCGCCGCGTCCTCGTCAAGCCATTCGTACCGCTCGTCGGCCATCACATGTCCTTCTGCGTCCAAGGACGCGTATGCGTCACACCGGCCGGGGCCGCCAGCCCCTGGTGCGCGGGACGCTGGGCGGGCACGGCACCGAGCTCCGTCGTCCGGCCCGTCGCGCCCTGGCCCGCCGGATCATCCGCGCGAGCGTGGTCCGCCTGTTCCGTTCCCCCCGCTCCTCCTGCTTCTCCGTCGCCCTCGCCGCCCACGCCGTTCACACTGCTCGCACCATTCACACGCAGCAGCTCGGCCAGCCTCTTCAGCCCCCGGTGCGCGGCGGTGCGCACCGCACCCGGCCGCTTGCCCAGCGTCTGCGCCGCGCTCTTGGCGTCCAGTCCGACGACCACGCGCAGCACCACGGCCTCGGCCTGGTCCTGCGGCAGTTGGGCGATGAGCGACATCGTGCTGCCGGTGGCCAGGGCCTCCATCGCCTCGTCGGCGGTGTCGGAGGCGGCCGGCCTGTCCGAGAGCTCCGATTCGTCGCCGCCTATGGCGGGACGCCTGCCGCGCATCCGCAGATGGTCCAGGGCGCGGTTGCGGGCTATGCGCGCCGCCCAGCCGCGGAACCGGTCCGCGTCGCCACTGAAGCGGTCGAGGTCGCGGGCTATCTGCAGCCACGCCTCGGACGCCACGTCCTCGGCGTCCGACTCCCCCACGAGTGTCCGTATGTAGCCGAGCAATCGCGGCTGCACGGCGCGGTACACAGTACGGAAGGCATCTTCGTCCCCGCCCTGCGCCGCGAGTACGGCCGCAGTCAGCTCAGCGTCGTCCCCCAGCACTCCCTCAACCTGCCCTGCTGTCTTGAATAGCAGCTGGTCATCACTGCCGCGTCACCCTGCGCGAGTCAGCACGCTACGACCTTACGCGTGAGTACGTCCACGGCTTGTACAACCTGCAACATTCTTCGGACAGAGTGCGGTGTGACAGAAATCGCCGCGGCGGCGCTGAGTGGAATACGGGGTCGTCCTGCGGCCCCGTGGAAGACGACCGGGGCCTCTCCTGTGGGGGGTGGCGGCCCCGGTCGTCCTCGTTCTCCGCCCCGCGCGGCAGGACGGAGGGCAGCGGCTCCCCGCCGAGTGCCGCCCGCTCCCGCCGCATCCGGGGCAGCTTCCGTACGAACCGGGGCAGCTTCCGTACGAAGAGGACCGCGAGGACCGCGGCCACGACGTCGAGCGCGTCGGCCACCGTCACCGGGCCGGCCGAGTCCACGGTCCCCTCCGCCTCCTCGGCCCGCCAGTACGCCCCGGACGCGTACCGGGAGGACCGGCGAGCAGACCCGCACGCCCCACCACGCGTTCATCGCCGTCGGCGACCCGCCCGACTGGCCCGCCCCGCCGTTCCTCCCGCCGGGTCCGGCCCAGTCAGCGCGCCGTGTCGATCCGCTTCGCCAGCGCCTGGAACTGGTCCCAGCTCAGCGTCGGCCTGCCCGGGTGCCAGAGCTTCTGGGCGGTCGCCCGCAGCGGCATCCTGACCCCTGCCGCCACCTGCTCCGCGGTCTGGGCCTGCGGGATATCGCCCCAGACCGCGAACCGCCCGCCGAGGATCTGGCCGGACCAGCGCGACGCCACCGGCTGGGTGCCGCGCAGCACGAGCGGGGTCCACTGCTCATAGATCCGCTTGCCCGTGGGATAGACGAAGTTGTTGGGCTGGCCGAGCACGTAATAGAGGAACTCGTCGTTGAGGTTCACCACCTTCCGCCCCTCGCCCAGGTACTCCTCCGGCGGCCGGGCTCCGTACTCCCTGCCCGTCCAGTACTCGACCTCGATGTCCTTGTCGGCGTGGACGACGCCGCCCCGGAAGAATCCGTCGTTCCACGCCTTGGGCTGCTTGCCGTGCGGACGCACCACCGCCGCGCGGTCGTTGAGCCAGCCGGTGGCGAGGTCCTTGATACCGGCCTGTGGCCCGTATTTCTGCTGTGCGGCGCGCTGCAGCTGCGGGTAGGAGGCCGCCGGGTCCCGCGCCATCAGCGCGAGGTACTCGTCGGCGCCGAGATGCCAGTACCGGCCGGTGAACAGTTCGGTGAACTCGCCGAGGAGTTCGTCGAGGAGCTTCGCCGCCCCCGGGTCGGAGATGTCGAGCGAACCGGGCGAGGGCACCCCCGACACGTTGCGCAGCTGGAGGCCGGGGTGGGCCTTCAGGACCGCGCCCAGGTGACCGGGCGAGTCGATCTCGGGGACGACCTGGATGTGCAGCCGGTTCGCGAGGGCGAGGATCCGCCGCACCTCGGCCTTGGTCAGGTGCTGCGGCGACACCACCTCGGGATGGGTCTCGGACTCGATGCGGAACGCCTGGTCGTCGGAGAAGTGCAGGCCGAACTGGTTGAGCTTGAGGTCGGCCATCTCGCGCAGCCGGTCCTCGATCCAGGAGACGGAGTAGTACTTGCGCGCGATGTCGAGGTTGAATCCGCGCTGCGGCCGGTCGGGGCGGTCGCGCACCTCGCCCTCGGGCATCACGCCGTCGGCGCGCACCGACTGCTTCAGGGTGCGCGTCCCGTAGAAGACACCGGCCTGGTCGGGGCCGCTGATCGTGACCCGTCCGTCGCGGGCCCCGAGGGTGTACGACTCCGGGGTGCCCTTGCCCGGGGTGAGGGCCAGCTCCACGTCGCCCGGACGGGCGGGAACGTCTCCCCGGTAGTGGATGCTCAGCTCCTGTGCGAGCAACCGGCCCTCGTCCGCGAGCGCGCCGCTGCCGCCCGCGAGGACGACCCCGGCATCCGGTCCGGGCCGCCAGCCCGGGCCGCGCGCCGCGATGTGCTCGCGCACGGCCGGGATGGTGCGGGGGGCGGTGGAGAGCGGATAGGTCCGGTTCGGCGAGGGGGTGGCCGGGGAGCCGATGGGGGTACGGGCCCCCGTCTCCCCCGGTCCGCCGCCCGAGCCATCAGGCCAGACGACGACGGCGACCGTCACGGCAGCCGCCGCGGTGAGAACCGCCCCGGTCACGAGGGCGCCGCGTGAGGGCGACATCGGTCAGAAACCTCCGGTATGAGAAAGGAAAGGGGAAGCGGTCGGGAGCGAACGGAGGGCTGCGCCCCTCCATGGCGCGGAGGGAGACACCGGGACGGCCGGGTCGCCGCGGCGAACGAACGCCGGGCGGACGACACGCCGTGACGGCGAAACGCCGACGAGCTCCTTGGAACACGGCCGCCGAGACGTTTGGATACATCCCAACGGTCCCCCAGGCGTTCCGAAACTCTCCCGTCCGGGTGAAGTTCGCGTATCCGTCATACGACTGTTGCCCGGCCTCGCTAGCTTTGAGGCCCATTCGTCTCTCTCTTCACCCTGTCTCCGCCTGGTCTCACCCGTCCCACCGACTCCAGGTGCGCAGAACCCGTTGATCCGAGGAGCACCACGCTGTCCAGGTCCAGCGAGTCCCACGCCGGCCTCCCGGAGAGACCGCGGCAACCGGCCATCCGCACGGCCCTGCCCGTTCAGCACCCCGGCCAGGCGGCACCTGCCCCCGCGTCCGCGCCCAACACCGACCCCCACCGCTTCCCCGGTCTCGCCCGCTTCAACGCCCTGCCGCCCGCCGACGCCGAAGCCGCCCTCCTCGCCTGCTGCGGCAGCCGTCGCTGGGCGCGGCGGCTGGCCGCCCACCGCCCGTACCCCGATCCGGGCGCGCTGCTGGCCGCCGCCGAGGAGGCGGGGTACGACATGCCCCCCGCGGACCTCGCCGAGGCGCTCGCCGCCGAGCCCGCGCCGGGGCTGCGCGAGACCGCCCCGCACTCCGCCCATCTGGCGCTGCGGGCCGCCCACGCAGCGTACGAGAGCCGCTTCGGGCACGTCTTCGTGATCTGCCTGGACGCGTACGACCCCGCCGAGCATCCGGACCAGGTGCTCGCCGGGATCCGGGCCCGGCTGGGCCACGATCCCGACCAGGAACGGGTCACCACGGCCGACGAGATGAGGCGACTCGCCCGGGGCCGCATCATCGGTCTGATATCGGATTCATAACGGAACAGGGCGGTCCGGCCGTGCCGACACGTCCCGTTCTAGCCCGTCCGTGGCTGTTTGATTGCCACTTTGATCACACCACAGGCCCCGGCGCGAGCGAACCGACAAACCGTCGCTACGATGGCCGGGGCCGGTGGACCGTACCCGGCCGGGTCAGACCGACAGTCAAGCCGGCCGGCCCCGATCCCCGCTCCCGGAGGGTTTTTCCGTGCCGGCTGGAACGCTGTACCGCGGCCGGGAAGGCATGTGGTCCTGGGTGGCTCATCGAGTCACCGGTGTCCTCATCTTCTTCTTCCTGTTCGTACACGTCCTGGACACCGCTCTCGTCCGTGTGTCCCCCGAGGCGTACGACGACGTCGTGGCCACGTACAAGACGCCGATCGTCGCGCTGCTCGAATACGGCCTGGTGGCCGCCATTCTCTTCCACGCGCTCAACGGTCTGCGCATCGTCGCCGTGGACTTCTGGGCCAAGGGCCCGCGCTACCAGAAGCAGATGCTCTGGTCCGTCGTGGGCATCTGGATCGTGCTGATGGTCGGGGCCCTGTACCCGGTCCTCGGTCACGCCGTACGCGAAGTCTTCGGGAGCTGAGGCCCATGTCCACCGAGTCCTCCGCCGCGATCGGCTCCGTCGAGGGCGTCAGCCTCTACGACGTCGACAACCCGGCCCCGGTCATCGAGCCGCCGCGCAAGCGCACCGGCAAGACCCCCAAGGGTTCGCGCACCAACTTCGAGATGTACGCCTGGCTCTTCATGCGCCTGTCGGGCATCGTCCTGGTCGTCCTGGTCCTGGGCCACCTGCTGATCCAGCTGGTGCTGGACGGCGGCGTCACCAAGATCGGCTTCGCCTTCGTGGCGGGCCGCTGGGCCTCGCCGTTCTGGCAGATCTGGGACCTGGGGATGCTGTGGCTGGCCATGCTGCACGGCGCCAACGGCCTGCGTACGGTCATCAACGACTACGCCGAACGGGACAACACCCGCTTCTGGCTGAAGATGCTCCTGTACACCGCCACGGTGTTCACCGTCCTGCTGGGCACGCTGGTGATCTTCACCTTCGACCCGAACATCCGCTAGGCGCGCCGGGCCAGAGGGACCAGAGGAAATCATGCAGATCCACAAGTACGACACCGTCATCGTCGGCGCCGGCGGCGCCGGCATGCGCGCGGCCATCGAGTCCACGAAGCGCAGCCGTACCGCCGTGCTCACCAAGCTCTACCCCACCCGCTCCCACACGGGCGCCGCGCAGGGCGGCATGGCCGCCGCGCTGGCCAACGTGGAGGAGGACAACTGGGAGTGGCACACCTTCGACACGATCAAGGGCGGCGACTACCTGGTCGACCAGGACGCCGCCGAGATCCTGGCGAAGGAGGCCATCGACTCGGTCCTCGACCTGGAGAAGATGGGCCTGCCGTTCAACCGCACGCCCGAGGGCCGCATCGACCAGCGTCGCTTCGGCGGCCACAGCCGCAACCACGGCGAGGCCCCGGTCCGCCGGTCCTGCTACGCCTCGGACCGCACCGGCCACATGATCCTCCAGACGCTGTACCAGAACTGCGTCAAGGAGGGTGTGGAGTTCTTCAACGAGTTCTACGTCCTCGACCTGCTGCTCCAGGACGTCGACGGCGTCACGAAGTCCTCGGGCGTCGTCGCGTACGAGCTGGCGACCGGCGAGATCCACGTCTTCCAGGCGAAGTCGATCATCTTCGCCTCCGGCGGCACCGGCAAGTTCTTCAAGGTGACGTCGAACGCGCACACCCTGACCGGTGACGGCCAGGCCGCCGCGTGGCGCCGCGGTCTGCCGCTGGAGGACATGGAGTTCTTCCAGTTCCACCCGACGGGCATCTGGCGCATGGGCATCCTGCTGACGGAGGGCGCCCGCGGTGAGGGCGGCATCCTCCGCAACAAGGACGGCGAGCGCTTCATGGAGAAGTACGCGCCGGTCATGAAGGACCTCGCGTCCCGTGACGTCGTCTCCCGCTCCATCTACACGGAGATCCGTGAGGGCCGCGGCTGCGGTCCCGAGGGCGACCACGTCTACCTCGACCTCACGCACCTGCCGCCGGAGCAGCTGGACGCCAAGCTCCCGGACATCACCGAGTTCGCGCGTACGTACCTCGGCATCGAGCCCTACACGGACCCGATCCCGATCCAGCCGACCGCGCACTACGCCATGGGCGGCATCCCGACCAACGTCGAGGGCGAGGTGCTGGCCGACAACACCACCGTCGTCCCGGGCCTGTACGCCGCCGGCGAGGTCGCATGCGTGTCCGTGCACGGCGCCAACCGCCTGGGCACCAACTCGCTGCTCGACATCAACGTGTTCGGCCGCCGCGCCGGCATCGGTGCCGCCGAGTACGCCGCCAAGAGCGACTTCGTGCCGCTCCCGGAGAACCCGGCGCAGCTGGTCGAGGAGCAGATCGAGCGGCTGCGCAACTCGACGGGCTCCGAGCGGGTCGCCGCGCTCCGTCAGGAGCTGCAGGAGTGCATGGACGCCAATGTGATGGTGTTCCGCACCGAGCAGACCATCAAGACGGCCGTCGACAAGATCGCCGAGCTGCGCAGGCGGTACCACGACGTGTCCATCCAGGACAAGGGCAAGCGGTTCAACACCGACCTCCTGGAGGCCATCGAGCTGGGCAACCTGCTCGACCTGGCCGAGGTCATGGCGGTCTCCGCGCTGGCCCGCAAGGAGTCGCGCGGCGGTCACTACCGCGAGGACTACCCGAACCGCGACGACGTCAACTTCATGCGCCACACCATGGCGTACCGCGAGGTCGCCGACGACGGCACCGAGTCGATCCGGCTCGACTACAAGCCGGTCGTCCAGACCCGCTACCAGCCGATGGAGCGTAAGTACTGATGGCAACCCCGACTCTGGACAAGGTCGAGACGCAGTCCGCCGCCTCGCCGTACATCACGGCGACCTTCCGGATCCGCCGCTTCAACCCCGAGGTCTCCGAAGAGGCCGAGTGGCAGGACTTCCAGATCACGATCGACCCGAAGGAGCGTGTGCTCGACGCGCTCCACAAGATCAAGTGGGACCTGGACGGCACGCTGACGTTCCGCCGCTCCTGTGCCCACGGCATCTGCGGCTCCGACGCGATGCGGATCAACGGCAAGAACAGGCTCGCCTGCAAGACGCTGATCAAGGACATCAGCCCGGAGAAGCCGATCACGATCGAGGCCATCAAGGGCCTCACGGTCCTCAAGGACCTCGTGGTCGACATGGAGCCGTTCTTCCAGGCGTACCGCGACGTCATGCCCTTCCTCATCACCAAGGGGAACGAGCCGACCCGCGAGCGCCTGCAGTCCGCCGAGGACCGCGAGCGCTTCGACGACACCACCAAGTGCATCCTGTGCGCCGCGTGCACGTCCTCGTGCCCGGTGTTCTGGAACGACGGCCAGTACTTCGGCCCAGCGGCGATCGTCAACGCGCACCGCTTCATCTTCGACTCGCGCGACGAGGGTGGCGAGCAGCGCCTGGAGATCCTCAACGACCGTGACGGCGTGTGGCGTTGCCGCACCACGTTCAACTGCACGGACGCCTGCCCGCGTGGCATCGAGGTCACCAAGGCGATCCAGGAGGTCAAGCGGGCGCTGATCACGCGCCGCTTCTGACCGGCCGCTCACGGCACCGCCGTCTCCCACGGCCCCGTCCCGCGCCTCTGCGCGGGACGGGGCCGTTCGCCGTACCGGCCGCAGGGACACCGCACGGAGCCGCCCGCCCCTTCCCCGGCCGCGCGAGAGGCGACCTCCGGGCAAGAAGCCACGCCCCGTGCGAGAAGCCACGACCTGCACAGTTCCGTCACGATTCCGGCACTTCTGATGCGGCATGTTCCGGCCAGGACGTAGCGTGTCTCCTCACGCCAGCATCCTTTGGGGGGATCACGCATGTCTCAGGGCTTCCCGCCGCCCGGCCCTCAGCCGCAGCAACCGCAGCAGCCTCCGCAGTGGGGTGGCCCGTCCCCGCAGCAGCCGTACCAGCAGCAGCCCTACCCGCAGGGACCGGGATGGGGCGCGCCGGTGCCGCCGCCGAAGCAGCGCCGGACCGGGCTCATCATCACCCTGTCCGTGCTCGGCGGCCTGGTGCTGCTCGGCGGGTGCGGGGCCCTGGTCGTGTCCGTGGTGAGCAACGGGACCGTGCACGAGAGCAGTTCCTCGGGGGAGTCGTCGGTGGACGAGGCCCCCGGGAAGGACGCACCGGCGAAGGACGACCCCTCCGGGGAGAAGCCCCGCGCCGAGAAGCCCGCCGAGAAGGAAAACGGCGCGAAGGCGGACGCCGCGGCGGACGTGAAGCTGTCCAAGTGCGAGGTCAACGATCTGACCAAGTGGCCGTCCGTGGACGTGGAGATCATGAACCACAGCGACGTGAAGTCGAACTACATCGTGACCGTGGAGTTCGTGGACGGGTCCGGCACACGGGTGGCCGAGGGAATGGCCGCGGCGAACAACCTGGCCCCGGGGCAGAAGTCGACGCAGAAGGCGCAGGGGCTGGGCGACTCTCCGGCGGACACGAAGTGCAAGGTGACGGATGTGACCCGGTACCCGTCGGCCGGGTGACGACGATTCGGCCGGTGTCCGGCCGGACCGCATCCGGCCGGACCGCATCCGGCCGGACGTACCCGGCGGAACCGGTCGTGTCCGAACCGGTCCCGCCGGATGCGGGACCGCTTGCTGCGCGGTTCCGGTTCGGGCGGTACGGTCGTGCGGAACGGACACCGGTGTGCCGCTGCCGGCGCGACAGAGCCCGGGGCACAGGCTTGATCGAGAGCGGGGAACGTTGAGCGATCCGAATCCGCACGCGGACGACTCGTACCAGTGGGGCCCTCCCCAACCGGGCGGGCAGGGGAACGGGCCCGCCGGTGCGGGGGCTCCGGCCTACGGGTACCCGCAGCCGCTGCCCGAAACCGCCGCGCAGCCCGGCCCCGCCTACGGCTACCCCCCGGGGCCCGCGGCCCAGCCGATGGTGCCCGGTCCCGGCTATGCGCAGCCGGGCACGCCGGTGGCCGGCGCCCCGTTGCTGGCGCTCGGGGACATCACCATCGTGAACGACCAGATCATCACGCCGGTCGGCACCATGCCGCTCAAGGGCGCCGTGTGGTCCGCCACGGACCTGTCGCACACCGAGGAGCGGATCCCCACGGTCGCGATCGTGCTGGCGATCGTCTTCGCCCTGCTCTGCCTGGTCGGTCTGCTCTTCCTCCTGATGAAGGAGAAGAAGACGACGGGCTTCATCCAGGTCTCGGTGACCAGCGACGGGAAGCACCACTCGACGATGATCCCGGCGACCGGTCCGGAGACCTTCCCGTGGGTGATGGCGCAGCTCAACTCGGCGCGCGCGATGAGCGCCTGACGTTCCGTCGGGGCGACCGCCAGGCCGAGTGCCGCGCACCGCGCGCCGCGCGCCGTCGTCGCCCCTGCCCCCCCTTCGCACTGCCGCCGTACGGCCTGAGACCGGGCCGTACGGCGCGCGGCGTTCCGGCGGCCGACTTTCCCGGTGCGCGATCGCGAGGCCGAGGGCCGCCCTCGCAGCCGGAGCCGGACCCTCTCCCTCCTTTCATGCCGACCGGTATCGGTCCACGCATGCTTGAACACGTTCAAAAGTGGGTCTACAGTCGATGACAACACCTTTTGAACGCGTTCAAAGGAGGGTGGGGCATGGACCTCACTGTCATCGCGTACGTCATCTACCTTCTGATCGGCGTGGCGCTCACCGTCTGGGTCGCGCGCACGCTCAGCCGCAACGGCAAGGCGTTCCTCGCCGATGTGCTGCACGGGAACGAGAAGCTCGCCGATGCCGTCAACCACCTGCTGGTGGTCGGCTTCTACCTGGTCAACCTGGGCTTCGTCACGCTCTACCTCAGGAGCGGCGAAGGGGTCGCCGACGCCCGCGGGCTGTTCGAGGCGCTGTCGGTGAAGCTCGGCGTCGTGCTCCTCGTCCTCGGCGCGCTGCACCTCGGGAACGTCTACGTGTTCAGCAGGATCCGCCGCCGCGGGCTGATGGAGCGCGAGCAGGTCCCGCCGGTGCCTCCGCAGGGCTGGACCGGACCGGGCGACGGCCCCTGGGCCGCTCCGACCCATACGGCCTGAGCCCGCCGTGACGACCGATGCGGGCGGCCGGCGGCCGATACGGCTGCCCGTCGGACGCCTCACGGTGCTCTACGACGCGCACTGTCCGCTCTGTCTCCATCTGCGTCAGTGGCTGGTGGGGCAGCGCCAGTTGGTCCCGCTCGACCTCGTTCCGGCGGCGTCCGAGGAGGCGCGCCGCCGCTTCCCCCGGCTCGACCACGCCGGAACGCTCGACGAGATCACGGTGGTCGGTGACCTGGGGCAGGTCTACCGGGGGACGTCGGCCTGGATCGTCTGCCTCTGGGCGCTGGCCGAGCACCGGCCCACGTCCCACTGGCTGACCACCCCGGCGGGCCGCCCGTTCGCCCGGGCGGCCGTGCTCGCCGCCGCGAAGTACCGTTCACTGACCGCGAGGCCGTGCGGCGACGGAAGCGGCGGCGGGGACGGGGACGCCACCTGTACGGTCCGCGGAGCCGTGGACCGACCGGGGCGGATACGCTCGGGGCTGTGGTGAAGGAAGCGAAGGACGTGAAGGAAACCGGGGTGTCCCAGGGGAAGGATGCCAGGGTCCCCAAGAGCGAGCAGACCCGCACACTCATCCTCGAAACCGCCCTCCGGCTCTTCCAGGAGCGCGGTTACGACAAGACGACGATGCGGGCCATCGCCCAGGAGGCCGGGGTCTCCGTCGGGAACGCCTACTACTACTTCACGAACAAGGAACACCTCGTCCAGGGCTTCTACGACCGGCTCGCCGCCGAGCACGAGGCGGCTGTGCGGCCGGTCCTGGACGGCGACAAGGACCTCGCGGTGCGGGTGCGCGGGGTCCTGCTCACCTGGCTGGACGTGGCGGAGCCGTACCACCGTTTCGCCGCCCAGTTCTTCAAGAACGCCGCCGATCCGGAGAGTCCGCTCAGCCCGTTCTCGGCGGACTCGGTCGCCGCCCGGGAGGCCGCGATCTCCATCCACCGGCGCTGCCTGGCCGGTTCCGACACCAAGGCCGATCCCGAACTGGCCGAGCTGCTGCCACAGTTGATGTGGCTGATGCACATGGGCCTGGTGCTGTACTGGGTGTACGACCGCACGGAGCACACCGAGCGCAGCCGCCGCCTGGTCGAGCGCGCCGCGCCGATCGCCGCACGCGCCATCGCCCTGTCACGCTTCCGGGCGCTGAGGCCGCTGGTGCGACAGATCCACGAGGTGCTGGTGGAGTTCCTGCCGGGCGCCGCCGGACGCGTGTCCTAGGGCGTGTTGCGAGAGCCCCGTCCGGCCCGCGAAGCTATCCGGTCACGGCCGCACGCCTCGTGGCCCGGAAGCGGTGGACGGCCCAGCCGGCACCGAGCACGGCGCCCGTCCAGACGACGACTTCGGCGAGAACGATCAGCGGGGTCAAGGTGAGGTGCGGTCGGGGCGGTAGCACGACCATCTGCACGGCAGCACCCACCGGAACCGTCAACGCCGCGAGCAGGCCGATCAGTCCGGGCCGCCTGATGGCCGCACCCACCGCGCCCAGGATCAGCCCGAGCGGCAGTCCCGCCACCCACCACCTGACCAGGTCCGTGTCGGCCCCCATGGCGAAGGCGTCCGTCGCGTAGTACGCCCCCGTGGCGGCGAACAGCGCCAGGGCCCCGGCCGACGCGCCTCGGACCGGTGTCCCGGCCAGCCAGCCCATCGCCACCGCCAGCGCGGCCCAGGACCAACCGGCGTCCACCAGCAGGCTGAGAAGCTTGGCGGCATCGGCCCAGACGGTGCCGACAAGAGGGGCGCCGAGCTCCGCGTACGGGGAGGAAAGCGCGTTGATGAGCGAGGTGGCCGCGCCGAATCCCACCCCAGCCGCAAGAGCACCCACCATGATCTTCATACCGGGAGCGTATCCGGCGGACAGCTGCCCCGGCTGCGCGCGGGTGCTGTCGGTGCTCACGCACACCGTCGCCTCGATCCCGGTGCTGCCCGGGGCGCTGAACGTCTGCTGCCCGCTCTCGTGGACGGTGCCCGGCAAAGGACACGGCCGGGGCCGTGACCGGCCCCGGCCGTGCGGACCGGCGGCGTGTCACCGCCCAGGGGCCCTGGCCGTGACCAGCAGCCCGGCGAGCAGGCTCGCGAGCAGGGTGAGCCCGGCCGCCCACCAGAGGACGACGGAGTACCCCTCCAGGACCGCCGCGTCCAGCTTCGCCACGGCGCCGGAGAGCTGCCCCGGAAGCGCCTGCCCGCGGAACAGGATCCCCTTCTCGGCCGCCTCGGCCAGGCCGTCCGGAAGACCCGTCGCGTGGCCCATCCGCACGGAGACCACTCCCGCGACAAGGGTGCCGAACAGGGGCATGCCGGCCCAGCCGCCCAGTTGCTGGGCCGCGCAGACCGCCGCGGCCGTCCCGCCGGAGTCCTGCGGGGAGATCCCGCCGGTCGCGGTGGCGAGGAGCGGCATGAAGGCCAGGCCGATGCCGAAGCCGAAGAGGAGCATGCCGGGCAGCACCTGGGTGGTGTACGCGCCGTCGGCGTCGAGGCCGGTCAGGAGCAGCAGGCCGATCGCCGCGGACACCAGCCCGGACACGATCAGGACGCGGGGCGCCAGCCTGCGGTACAGCAGGGCGGAGACCAGGACGGAGCCGATCGCGACCGCACCGGCCATGGGCAGCACGGCCACGCCGACCGCACCGGGGCTGTAACCGAGGGCGCCCTGGAGGTACATGCTCAGGATCAGGCACACGAGGAACACACCCACACCCGCGAGTGCCAGGGCGAGAAGGGAGCCGAAGCGGTCGCGGTCCTTGAAGACGTACGGCGGCAGGAGCGGGCCGGCCGCCCTGGTCTGCCACCACGCGAAGGCCGCCAGCAGCGCGACCCCGCCCGCGAGGAGGACCACGACCAGGAGGTCGGTCCAGCCGCGCTCCCCGGCCTCGATGAAGCCGTGGACGAGGGCGACGAGGCCGACGGCACCGAGCAGCAGGCCGGGGATATCGGGACGGGCCGGAGTGCGGGCCGGATGGTCGCGCGCGATCAGGGCCGTACCGATCGCGGCGACGACCGCCACCGGAACCGCGGCGTACAGGCACCAGCGCCAGGTCAGGATCTCGGTCAGCCACCCGCCGGCGAACAGGCCGATCGCCGTGCCGCTGCCGATGACCACCGCGTAGATCCCGAAGGCCACGCCGCGTTCGCCGGGGGAGGTGAAGCCGCTGGACACCAGGGCCAGCACGGCCGACGAGAGCAGCGCGGCGAACGCGCCCTGCAGGATGTTCGCCCCGATGAGCGCACCGGCCGAGCCGGCCGAGCCTCCGACCGCACAGGCCACCGCGAAACCGGCCAGGCCGACGACCACCGCCCGCTTGCGGCCCAGGAGGTCGCACAGGTGCCCACCGAGCAGCAGCAGCAAGCCGAAGGCCAGTGCCCTGCCCTCGGTCATCGAGCGCATGTCGTCGGGCGAGAGGCCCAGGTCGGCGTAGACGGCCGGCAGCGCCACGCTCGTGGTCGTCGCGCCGATCAGCACCAGCATCTGCGCCAGCACGGCCGTCACCAGCCCCCACCACCGTCCGGGGAGGGAGCCCACGACACCGGCCGGGACCGGGCCGTACCCCGCCCAGGCCGTCGGTGTGTACGCGGGCGGCGGGACCGGCCGGGGCGGCTGCGCGGCGGGCCCCGGGGGCTGGGGCCGAGGGGACGGGACGGCGGGCTCGGACTGCGGGGGCGGGACGGCGGGCTCGGGCCCGGCCGGGATGCGCGGGTCCGGGCGCGCGGCTCGGGTCTCCGGCGCGAAGTCGAGCAACTGGGCCGCGTGACGGCCGAGTTGGGCCAGCACGGAACCGGGCAGCCACTCCCCCGCCCCGTCCGCGGCCGTACGGGCGGCCACCTCGGCGGGTGTGGGCCGCCGCGCCGGGTCCTTGTGCAGGCACGCGCGTACGAGGTCGACGAGCGACTCCGGTACGCCGGTCAGGTCCGCCTCCTCCTCCGCGACCCGGAAGAGGTGCGCGTTCAGACCGGACTCCGCGGCACCGAAGAGGAGGCGGCCGGTGGCGGCGTACACGAGGACCGCGCCCAGGCAGAACACATCGCTGGCCGCCGTGAGTTCGAGCCCTCGCACCTGTTCGGGAGACATGAAGCCGGGCGAGCCGATCAGCATTCCCGTGCGGGTGTGCAGACTGTCCGGGCCGAGGCTGTCCATGGCCCGCGCGATGCCGAAGTCGATCACGCGCGGCCCGTCCACGGTCACCAGCACGTTGGACGGCTTCAGGTCGCGGTGGATCAGCCCCGCCTCGTGCACCGAACCAAGGGCCGTGGCAAGGCGGTTGGCGAGAACCCGGACGGAGTGCTCGGGCAGCGGGCCGAAGTCCTCGGCGACCACGGTGGTCAGGTCGGGGCCGGGGATGTACTGGGTCGCCACCCAGGGCACCGGCGCCTCGGTGTCGGCGTCGAGCACGGCCGCCGTCCAGGACCCGCCCACCCGCCGGGCGGCAGCGACCTCCCGCGCGAAACGCTTGCGGAATTCGGGGTGTTGGGCGTGCTCGGCCTGCACCACCTTCACCGCCACGGTCCGGCCCGCTTCCGAACGGCCGAGATACACCAGGCCCATGCCGCCCGCGCCGAGGCGGGCTATCAGTCGGTACGGGCCTATGTACGCCGGGTCCTCGGTGATCAACTGGTCCACGTTCGTACGATAGTTCAGTCACCGGGGAGCCGGTGCCCCATCCCGTGAACCGCCGAGGAACCGGCAGCGAGTCCGGCCGGGCGGCGTGCCCGGCGCGTGCGCACCGCTCGGGCGGCACGCACGCCCGCGCCGTCCGTCAGATCCGCCGCAGCTCCCACAGCCGCCAGATGCCGGTGCCGTTCGAGAGGTACTGCGAACCGGAGACCGCGGTCTTGCTGAGGACGTAGTCCTTCTTCTGCCACAGCGGCACCAGCGGCACGTCCTCACCGACCAGCGCCTGGAGCTGCTTGTAGTCCGACGAGGTGCGCCCGCGGTCGCTGTACTGGAGCGTGGACGAGATCAGGGAGTCCATCTTCTTGCTGGAGTAGCCGTTGTGGAGGCTGTTGCCGCTGCCGACGAGCGGCTGGCTGAACGTGTCGGGGTCCGGGTAGTCGGGGACCCAGCCGATGGTGTACGCGTCGTACTTGCCCGCCGCGTAGTCCTTCTGGAACTGCTGCCAGTCGACGGACTTGAGGCTGACCTTGAACAGCCCGTCCTTCTCCAGCTGGCGGCGGATCTCGGCGCTCTCCTTGACGTACGCCTCGTCGCCCCGGCCGTAGGCGATGTCGATCGACACCGGGGTCTGCGCACCGGCCTCCTGCAGCAGCTTCTTGGCGCGCTCGGAGTCGGGCGAGGGGTAGGCGTCGAAGAACGGCGTGCTGTGCCCGATGACGCCCTGCGGGATCAGCGAGTAGAGGGGCTCGACGGTGCCCTGGTAGATGTCGGTCACCAGCGGCCCGCGGTCGAGGACCGACGCGACCGCCTGCCGGACCTGCTTGTCGGCGAACGGGGAGTCGGGGCGGACGTTGAAGACGAGGTTGCGGATCTCGGCGCTGTCCGCCTCGGTGATGCGCAGGTCGGGGTCGCCGGGGTTCAGCGCGGCGAGCGTGGCCGGCGGCAGCTGCCGGTGCGTCACTTCGAGCTTGCCGGCCTTCCAGGCCGCCAGGAGCTCCTCCGACTCCTTGTAGTAATGCACGGTGACCGGCACACCGGACTTCTTCACCACACCCTTGTAGTGCGGGTTGGGAACGAACTCGGCCACCTTGCCCGGCTGATACGACTTCAGCAGGTACGGGCCTGAGCCGTCGACGGTGCTCCCGGTCCGGAGCTTGTTCGCCGGGTACGACTCGCGGTCGACGATCGAACCGGCTCCGGTGGCCAGCTTCTGCGGGAACGTCGCGTCGCGCGAGGAGAGGTTGAAGGTGATGGTGCGGCCCTCGGTCACCACGTTCTTCAGGCTCGGGAACAGCACCCACGGACCGACATCCGTCTTGATCTTGATCATGCGCTCGATGGAGAACTTGACATCGGCGGCGGTGATCTGGCGCCCGTTCGAGAAGTGCAGGTCGTCCCGGAGCTTGCACTGGTACGTCTGGAGCTTCTGGCCGATGAACTGGCAGCTCTCGGCGGCGTCGGGCTCGGGAACGGTCCCGCCGGGCTTGAACGTCAGGAGGGACTGGTAGATGTTGCTGTACATCGCCCAGGAACCGACGTCGTACGCACCGGCCGGATCGAGCGAGGTCACGTCGTCCGTGGTGCCGACCAGGATCGGATCACGTTTCACCTCGTCGGAGGGGAGCAACTGCCAGGCGATGACGCCGGCGATGACCAAAACCGCGAAAATCGCGAGAATCCGTACCCGGATCGACCGCATGGACGTGCTCTCCCTATTACCAGCCCCACCTCGGTGTCGCGCGCAGACACGCAGGCCACCGCATGCTCGCGTTCACCCAATCACACGACTTTCACATCTGGAAGACCAAAACTGGGACTCATAGCCTTTTGTTCGGCACTTGAAACCTTGCCGGTTTCAACATGGTCTGTAACAAGACAACGACGGAGTGTCAGACCCGCAGCGAGGCCAGCTCCACAACGGTGATGTCGGAGGGCGCGCCCACCCGTACCGGCGGCCCCCAGGCTCCCGCCCCGCGCGTGACGTACAACTGGGTGTCGCCGTAACGGTCGAGTCCGGCGACGGTGGGATTGGCGAGTCCGGCGACCAGGTCGCCCGGCCAGAGCTGCCCGCCGTGGGTGTGTCCGGACAACTGGAGGTCCACGCCCCAGGCGACGGCGTCGTCGATGACGACGGGCTGGTGGGCGAGGAGGACGGAGGCGCGCGCGGGGTCACGGTCGCCGAGCGCGGCCTCGAAGTCCGGGCCCTGCCCCTCGGCCTCCCCGGCGATGTCGTTGACACCGGCGAGGTCGAATCCGTCGATCTCGACCCGGGCGTTCTCCAGCGGGTGGAGGCCCAATTCCCGCACGTGGTCCACCCATGGGGCGGCGCCGGAGTAGTACTCGTGGTTCCCGGTGACGAAGAAGCTCCCCTGACGGGCGTCCAGCCCGGCGAGCGGTTCCGCCGCCGTACCGAGGTCGTCGACGGTGCCGTCCACCAGGTCGCCCACGACCGCGACCAGATCCGGCCGGGTCCGGTTGATCGTGTCGACGATCCGCTGGGTGTGGGCGCGGCCGAGGATCGGCCCGAGATGGATGTCGCTGACGACGGCGATCCGCAGACCGTGCGCGGAGCGCGGCAGTCTGGCGAGCGGGACGGTGACCCGCTTGACCCGCGGCCCGCGCAGCACGCCGTACGTGCCGTGGCCGACCGTGCCGAGCCCGGCGACGGCGGCGGCACCCCCGACCGCCCGCGCGACGAACAGGCGACGCGTGAGGGCGGAGGCGGCGACGGGGACAATGGCAGGGGCGGCCGTGCCGCTGTCAGTGTTCAGCCCCGGTGCCGGCAGTCCCGGAGTCGGTGCGCGCGGCTGCGGAGCCGCCGTCACCGTCACCCACCATCACGGCCGAGGGAGCCTGCGCCACCGGGGAAGCCGTGGCCGACGGCCCCTCCGTCGCCGGGGAAGCCGCCACCGAGGCAGCCGGCGCCGCCGGGGCCCCTTCCGCGTCCGCCGCCCCGCCCCGCGAGACCTCGTCCGCCGCACGCCCGTCCCCTCGCCCGCGTACGGCGTCCCCTCGTCCCCGTACGGCGTCCCGGCGCGCGAGCACCCGTCGCAGCACCGGCCGTACCGCCTCGCCCACCAGCAGCGCGAGGGTCAGGTACAGCACCGCCGCCAGCCACAGATAGCCCGGCCAGGCCAGCGCCTGCTGGAGCGGGAAGGGAGCGCCGACGCGCCCGGCGACCAGGGCGCCGATGCTCAGCAGCGGCAGCAGGTACGCCGCCACCGTGCCGGCCCGGCGCAGGGCGCTGCCCTTGGTGGTCGTGTCGCCGACGAGGCGCTGCCAGACGTAGCGGTGCACTCCTGCCAGCAGCGCGAGCACCACGAGCACCACCAGCGCGAAACCCGCCACGGTCATGTGCGTCTCCCCCGCCGCTCGTCCGTCCGGTTATCGACGCTCGCGGCGCAGGGCCCGCAGACCTCGGAACCCGATCACCCCGACTGCCGTCCCCAGGAGAAAGGACGTGACGGCGAGCAGCAGATGCACCCAGAAGTAGGCAGTCGGGTCACCCGCGTCGTCGAAGGCGAGCCCGCTGGCGTCCTTCGACAGGTTCTTGACGAAAGTGATCCAGATGACCCAGCTCCACACCCCGAAGGCGAGCAGGAACCAGGAGACGGGGCGGCTGAGCTTCATGGACCCAGTATCACCGCCGCGCTCCGGCGAGGTCGCCCGGGGTGGGCCGTCCTGGCGGAGCATACGGCGGGTCAGGCCATCCGCGCCCGCGTTCATATCTTCACCCTGTACGTTTCCGACCGTGCCCGCACTGAAAAAGATCGCACTGACGGTCGCATCTGCCGCCATGTTGTCTGCTTTTGCCGTCAATCCGGCATCGGCGGCCGACAAGGACTCCTCCGACAAGAAGCCGAAGCCGCCCTCGGGCATGTCGCAGGTCGGCGGCGAGCTGCTGAGCCGGGCCGGTACGCAGGTCGACTTGGGGGCCGGGGCGCCGGTCCTGCCCAAGGGCCTCACGGGCAGATCGTGGATCGTCGCCGACGCGGAGAACGGCGACGTGCTCGCCGCACACAACGCGCACTGGCCGCTGCCGCCCGCCTCCACGCTGAAGATGCTCTTCGCGGACACCGTGCTGCCCAAGCTCCAGCCGAAGACCCGGACCTACACGGTACGGCCCGAGGACCTCGCCGATCTCGGCGAGGGGAGCAGCCTGGTCGGGGTCAAGGAGAACCTCACCTACACGGTCCACGACCTGTGGCTCGGGGTGTTCCTGCGCTCGGGCAACGACGCCGTGCACGCGCTGTCCGCGATGTACGGGGGCGTCCCCCGGACGGTCACCGACATGCAGGCGCACGCCGAGGAGTTGCAGGCGCTCGACACGAAGGTGGTGTCGCCCGACGGGTACGACGCTCCAGAGCAGGTCTCCAGCGCGTACGACCTGACGCTGATCGCCCGCAGCGGCCTCCAGAAGGCGGACTTCCGGGAGTACTGCTCGACGGCCGAGGCGGAGTTCCCCGGCGAGAAGAAGAAGAACGGGGAGCGCGAGACCTTCGCGATCCAGAACACCAACCGGCTGCTCACCGGCGCGGACGGGGTCGCCCCGTACAAGGGCGTCGCGGGCGTCAAGAACGGCTACACCACGCACGCGGGCAACACCTTCACCGGGGTCGCCGAGCGCGACGGCAGGGTGCTGCTCGTCACCGTCATGAACCCGTCGTCCGAGAAGCAGCACGCCGTCTACAAGGAGGCCGCGAGCCTCCTCGACTGGGGCTTCGAGGCGAGCGGCAAGGTGACCCCGGTCGGCGAGCTGGTGCCGCCGAGGTCCGCCGGGACCGGTACGGAGGACGACACCGTCAGTGGGACGGGGAAGGGCCCCACGGCCGCGAACGGGACGGGCGACGGCCGAAACAGCTCCTCGCACGCCGCCGGGACCGCGGCCTCCGACGGCGGCGGGAGCGGTGCCGGGATCGCGCTGGGCATCGCCGCGGGTGTCGTGGCGCTGGTGGGCGGAGCGGCGTTCCTGATCAACCGGCGCTGGCCGCTGCCGGACCTGGTGCGTCGCCGCTCCCGTCACTGACGGGCCCGGCGCCCCCTCCGTCGTCCTCGCCGCTGTCCTCGCCCTCGTCCTCACCGGCCTCCTCGCCGTTGCTCGGCGTCGCCGTCCAGGCGGCGCAGAACAGCAGCAGCCGCGCGGTGAAGTTGAGCCACAGCAGGAGCGCCACCGGCACCCCGAAGGCGCCGTACATGCTCTTCGAGGCGACGCCTCGCATGTAGCCGCCGAGCAGCAGCTTGAGGAGTTCGAAGCCGACCGCGCCGATCACCCCGGCGACCAGCAGCCTGCGGCGCGGCGGCTCCACACCGGGCAGCAGCGTCAACAGGTAGAGCAGCAGCAGGAAGTCGGCGAGGACCGCCACGAGCAGGGCGGCCACCTGGAGCAGCACACCGCCCGCGCCCCGGTCCGGGATGTCCAGCAGCCGGGCGGTCCAGCCGACGGCGACGGAACCGGCCGAGGAGATCGCGAGCGTCGCCAGCACGGCCCCGCCCAGCCCCAGCAGCAGCCCCGCGTCCTTGAGCTTGCGGACGACGGGGTTGCCCGTGTCCACGTCGTCGATCCCCCACACGGCGCGCAGGCAGTCCCGCAGGGCGCCGATCCAGCCGATGCCGGTGAACAGCAGCACCGCACCGGCGACCACCCCGATCGTCCCGGCGTGGGCCACCAGATCCGCGATGCCGAGCTGGTCGGAGATGCCCGGCACTTGCTCGGCGAGCACGTTCTCGATCCGGTGGAGCTGCCCCTCGGTGAGCAGCGCGGCACCGATCGCCGCGCCGACCGCGATCAGCGGGAACAGTGCCAGGAAGCTGATGAACGTGATCGCCGCCGCGAGCCTGGTCCAGTGGACCCGTTCCAGGGTCTCGTAGGAGCGCCAGACGTGAGTCGCCATCAGCCGGGAGACGATCGGCCCGATGACGGGGAGGTTCTTCAGCCAGTCCATGACATACGACTACCTGTCCGGGCGCCGAAACCCGAAACTCCCCTCACCGGCGAACGAGTTGAAACGTATCGAAACATCTTGAATCGCCCATATAGGTGAGCACATTGATAAATCCCCCGAATGGGTTTTCTCAGGCGATACGGTCACCGTCATGTCCGTCGACACCGTGTCCCTGACCGGCTGGGGCCGTACCGCCCCGACGACCGCCCTGCGCTTTCGCCCGCGCACCTACGAGGAGGCGGTGGAGATGGTGCGCGGCTGCGGGCCGCGCGGCTCCATCGCCCGGGGGTTCGGCCGGGCCCATGGCGACGCGGCACAGAACGGCGGCGGCTCCGTGCTCGACATGACCGCGCTGAACCGTATCCGCACCATCGACGCCGGGGCCGGTCTGGTGGTCTGCGACGCCGGGGTCGGCCTGCACCGGTTGATGGAGGTCCTGCTGCCGCTCGGCTGGTTCCCGCCGGTCACGTCGGCCACCCGCCGGATCACCGTCGGCGGCGCGATCGGCTCCGACGTCCACGGGCCGAACCACCACGTCTCCGGCTCCTTCAGCCGCCACGTGCGGGAGCTGGAGCTGCTGACGGCCGACGGCGAGATCCGTACGGTCCGGCCCGGCACCGCCCTCTTCGACGCGACCGCGGGCGGGCTGGGGCTGACCGGGGTGATCCTCTCGGCCACGCTGCGGCTGCACCGGGTCGGCAGCGCGTGGATGTCCGTCGACACCGAACGGGCCGTCGACCTGGACGACCTGCTCGCCCGGCTCTCCTCCGGGGACCACCGCTACCGCTACTCGTCCGCCTGGATCGACCTCCAGGCGAGGGGCCGCTCGACGGGACGTTCCGTACTCACCCGAGGAGAGCACGCGCCCCCGTACGCGCTCCCGCCGGGCGCCCGGCGCGCACCTCTCGCCCTCCGCCCGGCACGGCTGCCCGCCGCCCCCGCCCTCGTACCGGCGGGACCGCTCGGCCGTGCCTCCGTGGCCCTTCTCAACGAACTCCGCTACCGCCGGGCACCGTCCTACCGGATCGGCGAACTCCAGCGGCTGTCCGCGTTCTTCCACCCCATGGACGGCCCCTCGCACGGCAGCCGCCTCGACCGCCCGCACGGCCCGGCACCTCACGGCCGCCCGAACCGCGCGGAACGTCCCGACCGCCTCGATCTCGTCGGCCTTCTCGACCGCTTCGACCACCTCGACCGCCTTCACGGCCGCGCCGGATACGTCCGGTACCAGTTCGTCGTCGGGCACGGACAGGAGGAGACGCTGCGCCGGATCGTGCGCCGGATCTCGGGGCGGCGCTGCGCCTCGCCCCTCGCGGTGCTGAAGCGGCTCGGCACCGGCGACCCGGGCTGGCTCTCGTTCCCGGTGCCCGGCTGGACGCTCGCCCTTGACCTGCCCGCCGCCCTGCCCGGTCTGGGCCGGTTCCTGGACTCGCTGGACGAGGAGGTGGCGGCGGCCGGTGGCCGGGTGTGCCTGGCGAAGGACGCGCGGCTGCGGCCGGAGATGCTCGCCGCCATGTACCCGCGGCTGGACGAGTTCCGGTCGCTGCGCGCGGAACTGGATCCGCACGGGGCCTTCCGCTCGGACCTGTCGCGGCGCCTGTCGCTCTGACCGGGCCGTCCGGGGCCGGCCGCGCCCTGCCCCGTCCCGTTCCTTCTCCGGTGCCGCCCCCGGCCGCGCCCGCCCGCATGCCCGTACGCATCCCCGTCCACATCCCCGTCCGCAAGGAGTGTTCCGTGAAGGACGCCTTCGGTGCTCCGCAGTCCCTGCTCGTGCTCGGCGGCACGTCGAGGATCGCCCTCGCCACCGCGCGCCGGCTGGTCGCCGCGCGCACCCGTACCGTCCGGCTGGCCGGGCGCCCCTCACCCGCCCTCGAATCGGCCGCGGAGGAGCTGCGCGCGTACGGCGCCGACGTCAGCACGGTCGACTTCGACGCCCTCGCCCCCGAGACCCACGAGACGGTCCTCGGGAAGGTCTTCGCCGAGGGCGACATCGACGTGGTGCTCCTCGCCTTCGGCATCGCGGGCGACCAGGAACGGGACGAGGAGGAACCGCTGGGCGCGGTCCGGGTCGCCCAGACCAACTACACGGGAGCCGTCTCCGCCGGGCTGGTGTGCGCCGGCAGACTCCAGGCGCAGGGGCACGGCTCGCTGGTGGTGCTGTCCTCGGTGGCCGGCGAGCGGGCCCGCCGCGCGGACTTCATCTACGGGTCCAGCAAGGCGGGCCTGGACACGTTCGCCCAGGGCCTGGGAGAGGCACTGCGCGGCACGGGGGTGCACGTGATGGTCGTGCGCCCCGGCGTCGTACGGCCGGAGACGGCGACGCCCGCCGAGCCCGCGGCACCGCGCCCCACGACGCCACGGCCCACGACCTCGCGGTCGATGCCGCCGCGGTCCGCGCCGTCACAGTCCGTGCCGTCACGGATCACGGCCGCACGGCTCGCCCGGTACGGGGACGCCGCCTCCCGGATCGCCGCGGCACCGCTGGAGGCACCGCCTCTCGTGACGACGCCGGACGCGGTCGCGACGGCGATCGTGACGGGGCTGCGACGACGCTCGGGGACGGTGTGGGTGCCCGGCGCGCTGCGCGTGGTGATGTCGGCGCTGCGGCACGTGCCGCGCCCGCTGTTCCGACGCCTGCCGATGTGACGCACGAACGCCACCGGTCCGACATGCGTACGCGCCCGCCCCGGCGGGACCGGGACGGGCGCGTACACGGGACGGGTCAGGACCGCAGGGAGGGCTCGTCCACGGAGGAGCCGCCCTGCGCGGGCACGGCGGGCGTGCCGCCCCCGCCGCCGAACGGGAACTCGTTGATCTTGCGCCACACGAGGTCCGGGCCCTGCTCGTACAGGGCGAAGGAACCGCAGGTCCAGGCGGCCTCGTAGTCGGCCAGCTCCTCGTACGCCCGGTCCATCGCCTGCTCGGGGATGTCGTGCGCCACGGTCACGTGCGGGTGGTACGGGAACTGGAGCTCGCGCACCAGCGGCCCGGAGGCGTCCCTGACCCGCTTCTGGAGCCACGAGCAGGCCGAGGCGCCCTCGACGACCTGCACGAAGACGACCGGCGAGAGGGGCCGGAAGGTGCCCGTCCCGGACAGCCGCATCGGAAAGGGCCGGCCGGCCGTCGCGATCCGGGCGAGGTGCGCCTCGATCGCGGGCAGGTCGGCCGCGGCGGCCTCGGTCGGCGGAAGGAGGGTGACATGGGTGGGAATGCCGTACGCGGCAGGATCCCCGAAGCTCGCGCGCCGCTCCTGGAGCAGACTGCCGTAGGGCTCCGGGACCGCGATCGAAACGCCGAGCGTTACGGTCCCCACGTCGTTCTCCTCAATCCTCGAAGGTCGGTGGTCCTCAATGGTGAACAGCCCTTTTTCGGCCATCCGCCCGGTGGATTTCCCATCGCCAGTGTGACGCCTGGGGCGACAAAACCGCCAGGGTCCTTGGACTCAGTGCTTAGCGGGCAGAAAGCCCATCCGGTCGTACGTCCGGGCCAGGGTCTCGGCCGCCACGGCACGGGCCTTCTCCGCACCCTTGGCCAGGATCGAGTCCAGCGTCTCCGGGTCGTCCAGGTATTCCTGGGTGCGGGTGCGGAACGGTGTGACGAAGTCGACCATGACCTCGGCGAGGTCGGTCTTGAGCGCACCGTAGCCCTTGCCCTCGTACTTCTGCTCCAGATCCGCGACACCGGTGCCGGTGAGCGTGGAGTAGATGGTCAGCAGGTTGCTGACGCCGGGCTTCTCGGCCCGGTCGAAGCGGATGACGGTGTCGGTGTCGGTGACGGCGCTCTTGACCTTCTTGGCGGTGGCCTTCGGCTCGTCGAGGAGGTTGATCAGACCCTTCGGGGTGGCCGCCGACTTGCTCATCTTCGACGACGGGTCCTGGAGGTCGTAGATCTTCGCCGTCTCCTTGAGGATGTACGGGTCCGGCACGGTGAACGTGTCGCCGTAGGTGCCGTTGAACCGCTCGGCGAGATCGCGGGTCAGCTCCAGGTGCTGGCGCTGGTCCTCGCCGACCGGGACCTGGTCGGCCTGGTACAGCAGGATGTCGGCGACCATCAGCATCGGGTACGTGAAGAGGCCGACGGTGGTGCGGTCGGCGCCCTGCTTGGCGGACTTGTCCTTGAACTGCGTCATGCGGGACGCCTCGCCGAAGCCCGTCAGGCAGTTCATGACCCAGCCGAGCTGGGCGTGCTCGGGCACGTGGCTCTGGACGAAGAGCGTGCAGCGCTCGGGGTCGAGACCGGCGGCGAGGAGCTGGGCGACGGCGAGCCGGGTGTTCGCGCGCAGCTGCGCGGGGTCCTGCGGGACGGTGATCGCGTGCAGGTCCACCACCATGTAGAAGGCGTCGTGGGAGTCCTGCAGCGCCACCCACTGGCGCACCGCGCCGAGGTAGTTGCCGAGGTGGAACGAGCCTGCGGTGGGCTGGATTCCGGAGAGCACGCGGGGACGTTCAGAGGCCATGGCCCCATTGTCTCAGGTGCGGCACGCAGCTCCGGCAGCCGGTGGCGCAGCCGTGCGGCGCGGACGGCACGGGACCGGGGCGGTCGGTACGGCGGGCGGCGCCGGGCGGTGCGGGCGTACGGCAGGGGCGCCGGGCGGGCACGGTGCGCGGCACGGGCAGGGACGCCGTGGCGGCCGGGCGGGCACGGCGCGGGGGTGCGGACTGCGATGTCGCGGGGCCGGGGCAGACATGCGGCGAGGGCACGAACAGCGATGTGACAGGAGGTCCGGGCGGGCGCGCCGCAGGGACACGGACAGCGACGTCGCGGAGACCGGACGGGCGCGCCGTGGATCGCAGGTTTCCTCGCCCCGGTTGTGACCGACGATACAAAGTGGGCACCATCCTCCGCCCACGCCGCACGACGATCGGAGATCCCGTGTCGACCACGGACAACGCCATCGCCTCCGCCGAGGCGCACAGCGCGCACAACTACCACCCGCTGCCCGTCGTCGTCGCCTCGGCGGACGGCGCCTGGATGACCGATGTCGAGGGCCGGCGCTATCTCGACATGCTCGCCGGGTACTCGGCGCTCAACTTCGGCCACGGCAACCGGCGCCTGCTCGACGCGGCCAGGGACCAGCTGGAGCGGGTGACCCTCACCTCGCGCGCCTTCTATCACGACCGGTTCGCCGACTTCTGTACGCGGCTCGCCGAACTGTGCGGCATGGAGATGGTCCTGCCGATGAACACCGGGGCGGAGGCCGTGGAGACCGCGGTGAAGACCGCCCGCAAGTGGGGCTACCGGGTGAAGGGCGTCCCGGACGGCATGGCCAAGATCATCGTGGCCTCGAACAACTTCCACGGCCGTACGACGACGATCATCAGCTTCTCCACGGACCCGGAGGCGCGGGAGGACTTCGGCCCGTACACGCCGGGGTTCGAGATCGTTCCGTACGGGGACCTGACCGCGCTCGCGGAGGCGATGACCGAGAACACGGTGGCGGTGCTGCTGGAGCCGATCCAGGGCGAGGCCGGGGTGCTGGTGCCGCCGCCCGGCTACCTTCCCCGGGTACGCGAACTGACCCGGGAGCGGAACGTCCTGTTCATCGCGGACGAGATCCAGTCGGGCCTGGGCCGCACCGGGAAGACCTTCGCGTGCGAGCACGAGGGGGTCGTGCCGGACATGTACGTGCTCGGCAAGGCGTTGGGCGGTGGCGTGGTGCCGGTGTCGGCGGTGGTCTCCTCCCGGGCCGTGCTCGGTGTGTACCGGCCGGGTGAGCACGGCTCGACGTTCGGCGGCAATCCGCTCGCCTGTGCGGTCGCCCTGGAGGTCATCGCGATGCTCCGCACCGGCGAGTACCAGCAGCGGGCGGCCGAACTCGGCGAACACCTCCACCAGGAGCTGAACCTGCTGGTGGGCGGCGGCGCGGTGGAAGAGGTACGAGGACGCGGCCTGTGGGCGGGCGTCGACATCGCCCCGCGCCACGGCACCGGCCGGCAGATCTCCGAGAAGCTGATGGACCGGGGAGTGCTGGTCAAGGACACCCACGGCTCGACGATCCGGATCGCCCCGCCGCTGGTGATCAGCAAGGAGGACCTGGACTGGGGCCTGGAGCAGATCCGCGGCGTGCTGCGCGGCTGAGCCGACAACTCCCGACGCACCCCGGGAGCTCCCGAGGGCGCCGGGACCGTCGAACGGCCCCGGCACCCCGCATCCGGCACCCGGCGCTCAGCACCGGCACCCGCCACCCGGCACCCGGCACCCGTTCAGAACCTCGGAACCCGTTCAGAACGCCGGAACCCCGGGACCCGTTCACAGGATGATGTGAGGGGCGGGAAGGCCTCACAGAATGACGTGGGGCAGGAATCGGGCGTACTCGTCCGTCACCAGCCCGTCCGACTCCCGGATGCCGAGACCCGCCGCCTCGCCCTCGACGACCCACGCCCCGAGCACGACCCGGTTGCCGTCGAAGTCCGGCAGGGGCGCCAACTCCTGGTAGCAGCACGGTTCGTCGCGCAGTACCTCGGCGCTCCCCGGCTCGTGGATCGTGACCCCGGCGCCTTCCCGGCCCAACAGCGGCTTGGCGACGTAACCGGCCCCGGCGCCCGTGCCGTGCCCGGCCAGTTCGCGTGGGCCGTCGAGGTAGGAGGCGAGCAGGTTCGGGTGGCCCGGATAGAGCTCCCAGAGGATCGCCATCAGCGCCTTGTTGGAGAGGAGCATCTTCCAGGCGGGCTCGATCCAGCAGGTGGTGCCGGTGCCGCCGCCGTTGTCGAGGGTGTCCAGGACGTGCGGTCCGAACTTGTCGGTCGCCAGCCACTCCCACGGGTACAGCTTGAAGCAGCTGCGGATGAACCCCAGGCGCTCGTCCACGAACCGGCCCGTCAGCCGGTCCCAGCCGATCTGTTCCACGGAGAGCGCCTCCGTGTCGAGGCCGGCCTGTTCGGCGGTCTCCCGCAGATAGGCGACCGTCATCAGGTCCTCGCCGATCTCGTCGCCCTCGGAGTGCGCGAAGTGCACCGGTCCGGGCGGCAGCAGCCCGGCCTGCCGACGCCACGCCTCGACGAGGCGTTCGTGCAGCGAGTTCCACTGGTCGGCGTCCGGAAAGCGGTCCTCCATCCAGAACCACTGGGCGCTCGCGGCCTCCACCAGCGAGGTGGGGGTGTCCGCGTTGTACTCCAGCATCTTGGCCGGCCCGGCCCCGTCGTAGCGGAGGTCGAACCTGCCGTAGATGGAGGGGAGTTCGTCGCGACGCCGCCAGGACTCCTTGATCAGATCCGCCAACCTGGGGTCGGTGATGCCGAGTTCGGCGAACCTGTCCCGCTCCACGATGTGCGCGGCGGCGGCCAGGCACATCGTGTGCAACTCCTTGACGACCTCCTCCAGCGCCTCGACCTCGGGCAGCGAGAACACGTAGTAGGCGCTCTCGTCCCAATACGGCCGCAGCGACCCGTCAGGGTAACGGGTCAGCGGGTAGACGACGCCCTGGCTCTCGACCGTCTCCTGCCAGCCGGGACGCGGCTGTGTGGTGCGGCGTTCCATCGCGGTTCAGCCGCCTCCGGTGCCAGAGCAGCCGAAGCCGCCGCGTTCGACGGCCGCCTTGTCGAAACTGCCGCCCTCCACCCTGCCGTTCTTGCTCTTGCCGCCGTAGTAGTACGAACCGCCGCCGCTCCCACTGCTGCTGCCGCTCCCACTGCCACTGCCACTGCCGCTCTTGCACTTGTAGCTGGGCAGTTCCTTGTGGGACAGCGGGTCGACACACCGCTTGTCCGGCTCCGAACCGCAGGAGGTGATCACCGCGGCGAGCATCCCCATGCCGCCGAGCACCACGGTGCTCGACCTCAACTTGCGTATGGCCATGTTTCCGTCTCCCCCGTCGTATAAATCCGGCCAGTTCGACCGTTTGTCAGATTAGAACGCGGCGGATCGCGTCGGGAAGTGGGGGCACGAGGCCCGCACCGGACACCACTCACGGGCCGGGCGGCACTGCGGGGATGGCGAGAGGACGAGAGGCTCTTTCCGGGGCGAGAAGGCCCCGTCGGGCCGCCTCGGCGTACACCGCGAGCAAGTGCGCCGGTAACTTCAATTACCGTTCGCCTCAGAGCCGTTGGCCGAGGAAGACACGCAGCGGGAGAGGGGATGGGAGGGCGGACCGCTTGAGCCGACGCACTATCAGACAGCGACTACGCGCGGACAAGCTCCGCCGGAGAGGAACCGTCGCCGAGTAGTCTCCAAGCCACGGCAGTTCCCGACGCCGGAGATGTGCACAGCGGCGGTACGCGAGCAATCCGGCACACCGAAAAGGACACTTTGACCCCGATGTCGCAATCCGAGGAAGTGGGCAAAAACACCCGCGGCGCCACCTAAACCCGCAGGTCAGGAACTATGGTCCCCGCGCACGCGGGGGTGGTCCCGAGGCGTCGGACGCCTTGTCGACGCCCATGCAATGGTCCCCGCGCACGCGGGGGTGGTCCGGTCCCCGGTCAGCCCTGTCCGTGCGGGAGTATGGTCCCCGCGCACGCGGGGGTGGTCCCGGGCGGCCCGTCGGTGCGTCACGCGGCCAAGCGGGCGACACGGCGGCTGTCGATGGTCCCCGCGCACGCGGGGGTGGTCCCAACTGGCCGCCGGCCGAGGGGCAGGCGTACGTATGGTCCCCGCGCACGCGGGGGTGGTCCCTTCGTGATGACGAAAATCGCGGCCCCGAGCGCATGGTCCCCGCGCACGCGGGGGTGGTCCGACGCCGGCCTTGCCGGTGTGGTGCGGGACGAGATGGTCCCCGCGCACGCGGGGGTGGTCCCTCGCGACTCACGGCCCGATCCTGGTGGCCCGCATGGTCCCCGCGCACGCGGGGGTGGTCCCAGCAGGATTGACGCACCGTGTACGTAGACTGCATGGTCCCCGCACACGCGGGGGTGGTCCCTACTACGGCCTCCACACCGGCCAGCAGTTCGCATGGTCCCCGCGCGCGCGGGGGTGGTCCCGGGTCCCAGCCTCGCTCGATGAACAGGACGTGATGGTCCCCGCGCACGCGGAGGTGGTCCAGCGTTGCGCGCTTCCGGGATGGCGCGCCGCAGATGGTCCCCGCGCACGCGGGGGTGGTCCCGGGTGGACGTGCATCCCGAGGTCGGCATAACGATGGTCCCCGCGCACGCGGGGGTGGTCCCGGGGCTCCGTTACCGGGCGGGTTCCGGCTCGGATGGTCTCCCGCCCGCGCCCACGTCCGCATGCTCGCTGGAATGGTCCCCCGCGTACGCGGGTGTGGTCCCTGGGGGACCGGGTGTGCCACACCGTGCCCGCCTGAGACAACGCCTCGGCTTGTAGCAGGGCCAAGTCCACTGCAGCACGAGAAACCCATGCGACGCATGGTGGGGCAACCTCAACGGGTACGCGAACCGGACGGTCAGAACACGCCGAAGTCTCCAGCCTTGACGCCCGCCACGAAGGACGCGAATGCGTCGGTGCTCGTGCTCAGCGCCGGACCGCCCGGGACCTTGGAGTCGCGGACGGGGACGATGCCGCGTGAGGCGGCGAGGTTGGCGGCGACTTCGATGCACTGGCCGCCGTTGCCACTGTATGAAGACTTGAACCAGCGGGGGGATTCGGTTGTCACGGGGTGCCCTTTCGCAACTGGTTGATCACGGCCACGGATTCTGCCTGGGACAGTGCTTCGGCCTGTAGCTGATGGTAGGCCGCCAATATGGGCAGTACGAACGTGCTTTCACGCTCCAGATGCCCCCGGTGCGCGGACTCGGCGTAGGAGACAAGGGACCGGTCGGGCAGCGTCAGCATGGTTACGGGCAGGCTGAACGGCCGACGTGCTCCCATGCGGAACGGGGCGATCTGAAGCACAGTGTTCGGTAGCTCGGCAAACTCCAACAGTCGTGCGAACTGAGCGTCCATGATCGCCGAGGCACCCATCGGGCGGAGAACGCACCCTTCATCCAGCACTGCGGAGATGAGGGGTGAGGGCGAGCGGACAAGAGCGGCCTGCCGTCTCGCCACCAATTCCACTCGCTCGCCAGCCTGTTCAGGGGTGATGGCTTCCCGACGTACTGCGTCGGCCTCCAGCTCGGTCGCATACTCAGGAGTCTGCAGCAGTCCAGGAATGACACCTACCTCGTAGAGTCGGATCTCCGAGGCCCGAGCCTCCAGGGTGACGTAGTCCGGGAACCCCTCAATCAGTGATGTCTGCCTCACCGCCCGACTTTGGCGTTCGAGCCTGTCACCGGTGCCGAACACCCTGTCGGCGGCTGCTGCGAACTGGCGAGTTGGAGGGCGACGGCCAGTTTCCACAGCGGAAATATGCGTCCCAGAGCATCCCATGCGGTCGCCCAGCTCGTCCTGCGTCCAGCCGCGCTCGTCCCGCAGCATGCGTAAGCGCTGGCCGAACGCCGCGCCCGGCGATTCCTCGGGATCCAGTTCTTTGCGGTTCACCATTTGAGGCATCCAACTCTCTGAGCATTTTATGCAAGTTGAAGAGGGGCTGGCGGTAGGTCACGCTGAGCCGCCTTGGTAGTGGAATCACTACGGAGAGGAGTGGCCCGTGTCCACGAAGTACGGCGCTTCGGACGAACAGGAACCCCCACACGCCCCGACCCCGACCCCGGCCCCGGCCCCCAGCACGCTCATGGTGGACCTATCACAGGACCGCGTCGGTGAGTTCCGCGGTGAGTGGTGCGGGAAGTGGTCCTTGCGACCGGTCGGGGGCGGGGTCGAGTGGACCGTCGATCCGGAGGACGTACGGCCGGCCGACCCGATACAGCGGCTGCGCGCCGAGCTCACCCGCGCCAACCGTCGCAGCCGTGGTGAGCTGCTGTGACAGGACCGTTCCCCCTCCGCAGCACACGCGGGTGATGGCCACACGACCGCCCGGCTCGGCGCAACCCTCGCCACGACGCCTCGGCTCGCCCCCCGGTGGCACCACGGCCAGGCCGCACGAATCGCGAACGGACTGGACCCGGAACCGGGCACCCCACGGATTCCCCCATACGTGTTACGGCCCGCGCCCACACCCGTGCCCACGTCTGCCCCCGCGGCCGTGCCTGCGCCCGCACCCGCGCTTCGTGCGCTGATGGCCGCGTACCCCTCACATCACCGGCACAGCCCGTGCCCCCTCCTCCCCCCCATCGCCCTCGCCCGGTCTGCCGAAAAGGAAGCGCCCTCATGCCCCTCCTGACGCCGTACGTCGCCTTGCGCACCACCGAACAGCCCGTACGCGAAGCGGAGTTGACCATCGAGTTCGCCCGGAGCGGGCCCCGGCTCGCCTACCGCCACCCACGACCGGGGGACCGCGACCACCACGGCAACCTATGGGTACGCATGGACCAATCCACCACCGGACGCGTGCAGTACAACCGCATGCACGTGCACCGGCAGCGTGCCTGTATGGAGAACCTGCTGTGCCAGGTCTGCGGCGAACCCTCCGACCGGAACGAGCAGGGGTGGCTGTTCCTCGACTGGCGTCGGCCGGACTCGCCGCCGGTCTGGCCCGAGAAATCGATCACCTCCATGCCACCCCTGTGTGCCGAACACGCCCGCGTATCCGTGCTTCAGTGCCCGTTCCTGCGCCGCGCCGACCACGCCGTACTGCGCGTACGCAAACCTCAGCTCTACGGCGTGTCCGGCACCGTCTACCGGCTGACCGCCACCGGATGGCACACGTCCGAGAACGATGTCCTCTCCCCGTACGCCGCACCCCGCCTCCCCGGCATGCTCGCCTCCCGCCTCCACCGTCAACTGCGCGGCGCCACCGTCGTCGAACTCCCCTGACTCCTGCCCGCCTCCGCCCGCGACCCCGGAGAAGAGTTCACATGCTGCAGTGCACGCACCGCGCTCACCGACGTTCCCGAGATGGACGTGCTCGTCGCGCTCACCACCATGCCCGGCGGCCCCGCCAACCCGCCCGACACCGGCTTGGAGGGCTACGCGCTGTGCGAACTCGCCGCACACGACAACCAGCACCGCGGACGAACCGAGCACGCCGCACGCCTCTGGGCGGTCGAGCCACCGGCCACACACGACCTGTGGCTCTTATGGACCGGCACCGGCGAGCGCCGTACGTACCAACTCGCCGAGCTGCCCCCGTGCCCCGCCATCCTGCGCGACCTCGCCACCGGCTGCCGACGCGCGGGCAGATGGGTGTCCGTATTCCGGAAGCGGCATCGGACCGGCGTGCGGGCTACAAAGTGGGCGAGCGTTATGACACGGGACTGCTGTCCTTCGTCCTGCCCAGCAAGGAGGCGGAGGCGTACACGGGCCGACTTCTCCCGGAGGGCACCAGGATGATCGGAAACTTCCGTCCGAAGCAGAAGGACTACCGGCCCGCCGCGGCCTTCTCCCATCTTGGGCTGGCAGAACCCGAGACGCTCGTGCGGGGACTGCGGCGGGCCAGCCTGTGCCCCGACGGCCTCGCCTCTCCCGAAGGCGTGCACCTTCGGCGTTGCGTCGACCTGTTCGCGCACGAGTTCAGGCCCGGTACCACTCGGATCTACGTCCGGTCAACCATCGAGCCGACCGTGCCGCCGCCGCCCGCGAGCCCCGGTCCGTAGAAGTGCTGCGGTCGGCAGGCCGACACGGTGTGGTCGAACCGACCACCGTGCCCGGCCCCGTCAGGGCTCGGAGGTCACGGACCACAGGACATGGACCAGCGCGTCCAGCGTGCCCGCCCAGGCGCTGTCGGTCGGCGTCCCGTAGCCGATGACCAGGGCGTCAGGGCCCGGCGCGGCCTCCGGGTGCCGGAAGCGTGAGAACGCCTCCAGCGCGAGCCCCTGCCACGCCGCCGCGCGCAGCGCCGACGCCTCGCCACCCTCGGGGAGTTCGAGCACGGCGTGCAGACCGGCGGCGATGCCGCTGACCCGGACGTCGGGGGCACGTTCCGCCAGGACCGCGACGAGCTGGTCGCGGCGGTGGCGGTAGTGCAGGCGCATCGCGCGTACGTGGCGGTCGTACGCGCCCGACTCGATGAACTCCGCGAGCGTCAGCTGCTCCAGCGCGCTCGACGACCAGTCGTTGATACCCTTCGCCTCGACCACCTCCCCCACCAGACGTTCCGGCAGCACCATCCATCCCAGCCGCAGCCCGGGGGCCAGGGACTTGCTCGCCGTGCCCAGGTACACGACATGTTCCGGATCCAGCCCTTGCAGGGCACCGATCGGCTGCCTGTCGTAACGGAACTCGCCGTCGTAGTCGTCCTCCAGGATCAGCCCGCCCGTGCGACGCGCCCAGTCGACCGCGGCGGCCCGCCGGTCGGGGTGGAGGGGTACCCCTGTCGGGAACTGGTGGGCCGGTGTGAGCAGCACGGCCCCGATGCCACGTATCCGGTCCAGGTCATCCGTCCTGGCCCCGTGTTCGTCCACCGGGAGGTGCGGGATGCGCAGACCTGCGTCCGTGAGCAGCCGCCAGTGCACATCCAGTCCGTACGACTCGACGGCCGCCTCGCGCACCCGGCGCTTGCGCAGCACCGTCCCCATCAGTTTCAGGGCGTGCACGAAGCCCGCGGATATCACGATCCGTTCCGGGTCCGCGTACACGCCGCGGGCGCGGGCCAGATAGCCGGCGAGAGCGGTACGCAGTTCCACGCGCCCGCGCGGATCCCCGTAGCCGAAGGCGTCGTTGGGGGCGGCGGTCAGGGCGCGCCGGGACGCCTTGAGCCACTCGGCGCGCGGGAAGGAGGAGACGTCCGGCGAACCGGGCATCAGGTTGCGGGCGGGCCGGGAGCTCACCGGACGGGACGGCACCGCCCGGGTGGCCGTCCGGCGGGGCTCGGCCCGCCGCGCCACCCGCGTGCCCGATCCCTGGCGGGCGGTGAGCCATCCTTCCGCGACCAGCTCCGCGTACGCGTCGGCGACGGTGTTCCGGGCGATGCCGAGGTCGGCGGCGAGGCTGCGGGAGGACGGCAACTTGGTGCCGGGGGTCAGCCGCCCCGTGCGCACGGCCTCGCGCAGGGCGTCCATGAGCCCCGCCCGCAGCCCGGTCGAACCCTTCGTCTCCAGGTGGAGATCGGCTCCAAAAGTGGCCCAGGAATCCTTCATGGAAATGGACCATATCGCTGCGCCACCCTCCCGTAACGTCGTCCCCATGACAACGAACGAGAACACCAGCACCACCTCCGAGCTCAACCCCGAGCACACCCCCCGTACGGCCTGGGCCGAGCTGGCGCCCGATGTCTACAAGGCCATGGTCCGGCTCGACAGGGCGTCCCGCGGGGGTCTCGACCCGGTCGTGGGCGAGCTGGTGAAGATCCGCGCCTCCCAGATCAACCACTGCGCCTTCTGCCTCGACATGCACTCCAAGGACGCCCTGGCCGCGGGCGAGTCCGTCCAGCGGATCGTCCAGCTCAGCGCGTGGGAGGAGGCGCGGCACTTCTACACGCCCAAGGAGATCGCGGCCATCGAGCTGACCGAGGCGATGACCGTGCTGACCGACGGGTTCGTGCCGGACGAGGTGTGGGAGAACGCCGCCAAGCACTTCGACGAGACCGAACTGGCCCATCTCGTCGCCGCGATCACGACCATCAACGCCTGGAACCGGTTCGCCGTGACCACCCGCATGGTCCCGGGCCACTACCAGCCGGGCGACAACAAGCACTGACGGGCACCGATCGGTGCCGCACCGGGTCCGTGCACTCCCGTCGCACGGGCCCCGACCGTGCGCGGCCTCCGTCGCACGGGCCTCGGCGTGCGCATCTCACCACTCGCGGGACATGGGGGCACAGGTCCTGGGTCATGTCGCGGGACCCGGGGGTGCGGGTGTCACGGGACATGGGAGCACAGGCCATGAGTCATGAACCGCAGGTCTCACGGCTCACTCCGCTGGCCGCGCGCCTTTCGTGCCCCGCGCACCTCCGCATACCTCTGCGCGGATTGCGCGCCTCGTACGCCCTGCGCGTCCCCCGTGCCCCGCGCGCCCGCTGACCTAGCATGCCGCCGCAAAGGCCCTGCGCATCCCCCGCGCCTCCGGGTCCGCCCGCAGGCTCTGATCGCGCCGCACGCCCCCGCTCACACTCCGCGCACCCGCCCCGCACATGGCCCTCTTCTCCAGGGAGTCCACGATGACCGCGTCAGTCCTTCGAGCCCTCCACCTCGACCGCGCACCCGATGACCCGCTGATCCTCCCGGGTCCGTGGGACGCGGCGAGCGCCCGGGTCCTCGTCGAGGCGGGTTTCCCCGCGCTCGCCACGCCCAGCGCCGGTATCGCCGCCTCGCTCGGCCACAGGGACGGGGAGACACCCGCCGACGAGATGTTCGCGGCCGTGACCAGGATCGTGCGCGCCGTCCCCACGACCGTTCCCGTCTCGGCGGACATCGAGGCGGGGTACGGGCTGCCGGCCGCAGAGCTGGTGGAACGCCTTCTGGAGACCGGTGCCGTCGGCTGCAACCTGGAGGACTCGGTCGACGGCTTCCTCATCGACGTCCAGCGGCAGGCGGACCGGCTGGCGGAGGTGCGCGCGGCGGCCGGTGACCGGCTCTTCGTCAACGCCCGCGTGGACACGTACGTCTGCGGCGTCCCCGACGGCACGGATCAGGAGGCGGAGACGGTCCGCCGCGCCAAGGCATACGTGGCGGCGGGCGCGGACTGCGTCTACCCGATCATGGCGCCGCCCGAGGCCCTGCCCCGGCTGGCCGCCGCCGTCCCGGGGCCGCTCAACGCGGTCGCCCTGCTCGACGGGCCGCCGCCGCGCCGCCTGGGGGAGCTGGGCGCCACCCGGATCACGTTCGGCCCCGGGCTGCAGCACCGGGCCATGGCCGCCCTGCGCGAGACCGCCGACGAACTGCTCAAGGGGTGACCACCCACTGACCGTCCGCGACCGCCCGCTGTCCGACCGGTCGCACGGCCGGTCGGACAGCGGGCGGGTACGCCACCGCCCCCGGCGGCGCTGCATCCGCAGTCGTCGCCGGGGGCGGTGGTGTACGCGCGTGAAGACGTACGTCCCGGAAGGAACGGGTCAGATCAGGCCGAGCTCGCGAACCGCGTCGCGCTCCTCGGTGAGCTCCTGGACCGACGCGTCGATGCGGGTGCGGGAGAACTCGTTGATGTGCAGGCCCTGGACGATCTCGTACTTGCCGTCCTTCGTGGTGACGGGGAAGGACGAGATGAGGCCCTCGGGCACGCCGTAGGAGCCGTCCGACGGAACACCCATGGAGGTCCAGTCACCGGCGGCGGTGCCGTTGACCCAGGTGTGGACGTGGTCGATGGCGGCGTTGGCGGCGGAGGCGGCCGAGGACGCGCCACGGGCCTCGATGATCGCGGCGCCGCGCTTGGCCACGGTCGGGATGAAGGTGTCGGCCAGCCACGCCTCGTCGTTGACGACCTCGGCGGCGTTCTTGCCGGCGATCTCCGCGTGGAAGATGTCCGGGTACTGGGTCGCCGAGTGGTTGCCCCAGATCGTCAGCTTCTTGATCTCGGAGACGGCGGCGCCGGTCTTGGCGGCCAGCTGCGAGATCGCGCGGTTGTGGTCGAGGCGGGTCATCGCGGTGAAGCGCTCGGCCGGTACGTCCGGGGCGGCGGCCTGCGCGATGAGCGCGTTGGTGTTGGCCGGGTTGCCGACGACGAGGACCTTGATGTCGTCCGCGGCGTGGTCGTTGATCGCCTTGCCCTGCGGCTTGAAGATGCCGCCGTTGGCGGAGAGCAGGTCGCCGCGCTCCATGCCCTTGGTACGCGGGCGGGCGCCCACCAGCAGGGCGACGTTGGCTCCGTCGAAGGCCTTGTTGGCGTCGTCGGTGATCTCGATGCCGCGCAGCAGCGGGAAGGCGCAGTCGTCGAGCTCCATCGCGGTGCCCTCGGCGGCCTTCAGGCCCTGCGGGATCTCCAGGAGGCGCAGGTTGACCGGCACGTCCGGGCCGAGCAGGTGGCCGGAAGCGATGCGGAAGAGCAGTGCGTAGCCGATCTGGCCGGCTGCGCCGGTCACGGTGACATTCACGGGAGTGCGGGTCATGGCGATCTCCGTTAGACAGCTGGCGGTGGGGGTTCCTGGCCCCTGGAGCTGGACATCCCTGAATCTTGATGTGAAGAGATATCCATCGGCCAGGCTATCCGACCCGGAACCTCCTGGCCGTTTGGCCCCCTGTGGGACCACGCACGAGCCGTCCCGCTCTGCTCACCCGGTCGTATCCGTTTCCCCCTTCGTTCCCGCCCCCTTCGTCCTCTTCCTCGGGGCTGATTCCCGGCCACCTGTGCGCACGGCGCGCCCGTTTCGCTCGTACGCGTGCGGGTCCGTCGTACACGTGCGGGTCCGTCGTACGCGTGCGGGTCCGTATCGCTCGTATGCGTACGGTCCGTGTACGGGCCCTCGTACGTGCGCTCGTACGCGTATGAGCGCACGTCGTACGGCCTCGTCCGTCGTCCTAGGGGGAGCCGTACGGAACGGGGCCGACACCGTTGCGCGGCGATCACACCGTGGCGGAATGGTCACTTCCGTGCCACAGGCCCCAGGGTTCCCTTGAACCGCCCTCCGCCGTCCACGAGGCTGAGGTCAGGACGGGGGCAAGGCCACGCAAGTCGCCACAATGCGGAACACGAGTTCCGGTGGCCCCCCGACCCCGGTGTCCGTCCCTCCTCGGGGGAAGGGACGGGCGCCACGACAACGGCGCCGCCCACTGGGGCGGCGCCGTTGTCGTACGGGCGGGCGGGCGGGAATCAGCGGATCGTGAAGTGGACCGCGTCCTCCAGGAACGGGATGTCCAGCCACGGCTTGGGCTGGGCCACCAGCGCGAGCATCACGATGAGGAAGCCGAGGAGTCCGTACGTCACCAGGTCGGTGAAGCGGGAACGGACCGCCAGCATCCCGACCGACGGGACCACGAGCCGCAGCACCGCGCCGCCTATGAGGGAGGCACCGATCAGGATCGTGCCCACGCGGAACGCCTCGGCGAACGGGTCGACGGCCACGATCAGCAGCCCGAGGCCGGCCACGCAGAGCACCGCGAGCAGCGGCCACTGCCGGGCCGGTGCGGGAGCGTCCCCGGGCGCGGCCCGGCCGCCGCCCTCGGGGCGCGCGGTGTCCCGGGTGAACAAGGGGGGCCGCCGCGACGAACCGGAACCGGCGTCACCGCCCTCGCCGGAAGCGGCCTCGTTCGAAGCTGCCTCACCGGACGCGCCCTGACCCGGAGCCGCGTCGTTCGACGTGGCCTCGGCGGACACGCCCTCGCCCGGAGCGACCTCGCTCGCCGCGGCCTCGCCGGACGCGTCCTCGTTCGACGCGGCCCGGCCCGGCGCGCCCTCGTCCGCCGTGGCGGCGTCCGCAGTGGCGGCGTCCACCTCGGCGGCCGGGCGGGCCGGGCTCCTACCAGCACCCATGGGGGTTCCTTCCGGATTCGGGTCCGCCGGGTCAGGCGGCGGCGGACGCGGCGCGCTCGGCCGCCTCGACCACGTTGACGAGCAGCTGGGCGCGGGTCATCGGACCGACACCGCCGGGGTTCGGGGAGATCCAGGCGGCGACCTCGGCCACACCCGGGTGGACGTCTCCGATGATCTTGCCGCTCTCGTCCCGGCTGACGCCGACGTCGAGCACGGCCGCGCCCGGCTTCACGTCCTCGGGCTTGATGATGTGGGGCACCCCGGCGGCGGCGACGATGATGTCGGCGTGCTTGAGGTGCTTGGAGAGGTCACGCGTACCGGTGTGGCACTGGGTGACGGTGGCGTTCTCGGACCTGCGGGTCAGCAGCAGTGGCATGGGACGGCCGATCGTGACGCCCCGGCCCACGACCACGACGTGCGCCCCGTTGATCTCCACACCGTGGTGGCGGAGCAGCTGGACGACGCCCTGCGGGGTGCACGGCAGCGGACCCGTCTCGTTCAGCACGAGCCGGCCCAGGTTCATCGGGTGGAGACCGTCGGCGTCCTTGGCGGGGTCCATCAGCTCCAGGACGCGGTTGGTGTCGATCCCCTTGGGCAGGGGCAGCTGCACGATGTACCCCGTGCACTCGGGGTCGGCGTTGAGCTCCCGGACGACGTCCTCGATCTCCTCCTGGGTGGCGGTGTCGGGAAGTTCGCGCTGGATGGAGCCGATGCCGACCTCTGCGCAGTCGCGGTGCTTGCCGTTCACGTACCAGCGGCTGCCCGGGTCGTCCCCGACGAGCAGTGTTCCGAGGCCAGGGTTGACGCCCCGTGCCTTGAGGGCCGCCACGCGGACGGTGAGATCGGACTTGATCGCGGCTGCGGTGGCCTTGCCATCGAGAATCTGGGCGCTCATGTCCCCATACTCGCGGATGACCCCGCCCGTATACCAATTCCAGGCGCCCGGGAACAGCCGTCATGTCTCGCTTGAGCAACATCCAGCCATCCCGACTGGACAAACTTACATTCTGTTTATAACGATTATGAGCGCTGTGCCGCAGTAGTACCGGGGGGCGGACCACAGACCTTCTCTTTCCTCCGTGCGGCCGCATCGTCCCCATGTGCACGTTGGAGGAACTCCCCAGATGAGCTTCGGCGACCCGAACAACCCGTACGAGCAGCAGCCCGGTCAGCCGCCGCAGGGCCAGCCGGGATACGGCTACCCGCAGCAGGGCGGCGCCCCCCAGCAGGGGCAGCCCGGTTACGGCTACCCGCAGCAGCCCGGTCAGCCGCCGCAGGGTCAGCCCGGTTACGGCTACCCGCAGCAACCCCCGGCCCCGGGCACGCTCCAGGCCAACAACGGCTACATCAACGTGCCGAACCTGGGCACGGTCCAGATCGGCACCATGGGCCTGCGTCTCGGCGCGCGTCTGATCGACGGTCTGGCCATCGGCGTGCTGTACGGCATCATCAGCGCGATCGGCGTGGCCGGCGCCCTGGGCCTCGCGAAGAGCACCGAGGACTGCACCTACGGGACCGCCGGCTACGACTCCTGCATGAACGACGCAAGCGCCGGCTTCATCGCCACCATGTTCAGCATGCTGGCCATACTCGTCCTGGTCACGTTGCTCTACGAGTGGCTGATGATCTCTCTGGTCGGCGCGACCCTGGGCAAGATGGCGCTCGGCCTGAAGGTCGTCAAGGAGAGCACCGGTCAGAAGCCGGGCCTCGGTGCCGGTTTCATCCGCTACATCATCCCGATCGTCGGCGCGTTCCTCTGCTACATCGGCGCCGTCCTCGTCTACCTGTCGCCGTTCTTCGACAACTCCGGCAAGCTGCAGGGCTGGCACGACCGTGCCGCCGGCACGCTGGTGGTCAAGAAGAGCTGACGCAGACCTGACGTCGGTTCACAAAGGGCCGGAACTCCTCGCGGAGTCCCGGCCCTTTGTGCTCAGGCGCGCGGCGCTCAGTGGAAGAAGTGGCGCGTACCCGTGAAGTACATCGTCACGCCCGCCTTCTGCGCGGCCTCGACGACCAGCTCGTCACGGACCGAGCCGCCCGGCTGGACCACGGCCTTCACACCGGCGGCGGTCAGGATCTCCAGGCCGTCCGGGAACGGGAAGAACGCGTCGGAGGCCGCGTACGAGCCCCGTGCGCGCTCCTCGCCCGCCCGCTCCACGGCCAGCTTCGCGGAGTCGACCCGGTTGACCTGTCCCATGCCGACGCCCACCGAGGCGCCGTCCCTGGCGAGCAGGATCGCATTGGACTTGACCGCGCGGCACGCCTTCCACGCGAAGGCGAGTTCCTTCAGCTCGTCCTCGGAAAGCGCCTCACCGGTGGCCAGGGTCCAGTTGGCCGGCGCGTCGCCCTCGGCCTGGAGGCGGTCGGTGACCTGGAGCAGCGCGCCGCCGTCGATCGGCTTGACCTCGACCGGGGCGGTCGGGGCGTCGGGGCAGCGCAGCACGCGGATGTTCTTCTTGCGGGCCAGGACCTCGACCGCGCCGTCCTCGTACGCCGGGGCGACGATGACCTCGGTGAAGATCTCCGCGACCTGCTCGGCCATGGCCACGGTCACCGGACGGTTGACGGCGATGACCCCGCCGAAGGCGGACAGCGGGTCGCAGGCGTGCGCCTTGCGGTGCGCCTCGGCGACGTCGTCGGCGATCGCGATGCCGCACGGGTTGGCGTGCTTGATGATCGCGACGCACGGCTCGACGTGGTCGTACGCGGCCCGGCGCGCGGCGTCGGTGTCCGTGTAGTTGTTGTACGACATCTCCTTGCCGTGCAGCTGCTCCGCCTCGGCCAGGCCACCGGTGCCGGAGGTGTAGAGCGCGGCGGGCTGGTGGGGGTTCTCGCCGTACCGCAGGACGTTCGCGCGCTCGTACGTCGTACCGAAGAAGTCCGGGAATCCCGAGTCGTCGGCGGCGGCGTAGTCGGCGGCGAACCAGGAGGCGACGGCGACGTCGTACGCGGCGGTGTGCTGGAACGCCTCGGCGGCCAGGCGCTTGCGGGCGGCGAGGTCGAAGCCGCCCGCGTTGACGGCGGCGAGGACGTCGGCGTACCGCTCGGGGCTGGTGACCACGGCGACCGACGGGTGGTTCTTGGCGGCGGCGCGGACCATGGACGGACCGCCGATGTCGATCTGCTCCACGCACTCGTCGGCGGAGGCGCCGGAGGCGACCGTCTCCTTGAACGGGTACAGGTTCACGACGACGAGGTCGAACGGCTCCACGCCCAGCTCGGCGAGCTGCTCGCGGTGGGCGTCCAGGCGCAGGTCCGCGAGGATGCCGGCGTGGACGCGCGGGTGCAGCGTCTTGACGCGGCCGTCGAGGCACTCGGGGAAGCCGGTCAGCTCCTCGACCTTGGTGACGGGCACCCCGGCGGCGGCGATCCGCCCGGCGGTGGAGCCGGTGGAGACGAGCTCGACACCCGCCTCGTGCAGACCGCGGGCGAGGTCTTCGAGCCCCGTCTTGTCGTAGACACTGACCAGGGCGCGGCGGATGGGCTTATTCACCGACATGACCGAGATGAACCTTTCGTCCCTCAATGCGATAGCCGTCGCGGGCGAGCCGCCGCACGGCCTCGACGAGCAGCTTGCGCTCGACTTTCTTGATGCGTTCATGGAGGGCCGCTTCGCCCTCCGCCGTGTCCTCTTCGGTCACCTCGACCACGCCCTGCGCGATGATCGGACCGGTGTCGACCCCGTCGTCGACGAAGTGGACGGTGCACCCGGTGACCTTCACGCCGTACGCGAGCGCGTCGCGCACCCCGTGGGCACCGGGAAAGCTGGGGAGCAGGGCGGGGTGGGTGTTGATGAACCGGCCGCCGAACCGGGCGAGGAACTCCTTGCCCACGATCTTCATGAATCCCGCCGACACCACGAGATCCGGGTGGTGCTCGGCGGTCGCGGCGGCGAGCGCCGCGTCCCACTCCTCGCGCGTGGCGTGGTCCTTGACCCGGCACACGAAGGTCGGCAGCCCGGCGCGCTCCGCCCGCTCCAGACCGACGATGCCGTCGCGGTCGGCTCCGACCGCGACGACCCGCGCGCCGAAGCCCTCGGGGTCGTCACCGATGGCGTCGAGCAGTGCTTGGAGATTCGTTCCGGAACCGGAGACCAGCACGACCAGGCGGGCCGGTCCGGTGGAAGGGGGCGGGGAGGCCACGGCTGGGCCCTTTCTCGCGTGATGAAGCAGGCGACGATGAATCAAGCGGCATGGAGCAAGTGACGCTGAATTTGTATGGTCGTACGAAAGAATCGCGCCCCTCGATACGGGGAACTCTACGAACGGTCGACCGTCAGCAACGATACCGGGAGCCGTGCGAGCCCCCTCGGGACGGGGTGAGGGACCGCGCATCCGTCGCATATCGGCCACCACGGGGCCCGGGGCGGGCCCGGGGTCGCGGTCCGGCCGCTCGGCGCGGCCACTCCCAGCTTTCGGCCCCTCCTGGCCGGGAGGTAGCGTCAGGGGACAGGGATCCGTCCGCAGGACGGAAATGACGAGATGGGGAAGACGTTCACCACATGACGGACCGACGCCGCCGCACCGCCTTCCACCACTCGTCGCAGCCGTTGCCCGGGCCGGCCTCACTGTTGCCGCAGCCGTCGTTCGGAGCGCCCTCGGTGTCGTTCGGAGCGCCCTCGACGTCGTCGCGGCCGCTGCCCGCGCCTGGCTCGCCCTTGCTGCGCGAGTACCGGTCCTCCGCCGACTCCTCCCCGTCCTCCCCGGACACCGCGGGCGCCCCCGGTTCCGCGCGTTCTCAAGGGTCCTCCGGTCCCGCCGACGACAATCCGTTCGCGGCACCGCCCGAGAACCGCCCCGACCGGCCCTGGCGGCCCCGCACCCCCTCGAACGCCGACGACGGCCGGGAGAACGGCGGCCACGGCGACGAACGCGGCGGGAACGGGAGCGAGGGCGGCCGATCGCCCGAGGGCGGCTCCTCCGGCGACCGGCCGGCCTGGGGCAGCCAGTGGAGCAATCGGCAGCCCGGCCGACAGAGCGGCGGTTTCGGCGGACGGCCCGGGGGCTCGGGCGGCGCGAACGGTCCTGGCGGTCCTGGCGGTCCCGAGGGCAGCCCCGGCGGACTGCGCTGGGACCCGACCGACCCGGCCCAGCGCCGAGCGCGCTACGCACTGCTCGGCGGCATGTGGGCGTTCTTCTTCGCGCTGTTCGACTTCCCGGAGATCGCCCTGCTGCTCGGCGCGCTCGCCGTGTACTGGTCGATCAGCGCGCTCCGTAACAAGCCGAAGGATCCCTCCGCGCCGGGCGGCGCCGGAGCGTCCCGCCCGGCCGCGCCGGGCGGCGCACCGGCCGTCGGCTCCCTCCAGGGGTCCGGCACCGGGCACGTCCCGGCGGCCGGGTCCGCTCCCGGCTCCCCCGCCCCGAGCTACAGCCGCCAGCAGACCACGGCCGCGCTCAGCGGTCTGGTGACGGCCGTGCTCGCGCTCTCGGTCGTCGCGACGACGTTCACGGTGCAGCTGGTCTACCGCGACTACTACACCTGCGTGAACGACGCCCTGACCAAGTCCGGCCAGCTCGCCTGCAACGATCTGCTGCCCAAGCCGCTGGAGCCCATCTTCGGCATCAAGAACTGACCGTCCTTCACCGAGGACCGAACGGTCCTCGGATCCGAGGACCGGCCGTCCCCTCCGGCGGCGGCCCGTCTCACGGCTTCCCCGACGGCCCGGCGTCTCCCCCCGTACGCCGGGCCGTCCGCGCGTGCCAGGGGTCGGTCGGCAGGAAGTCGTACTGCTCCGCGTCGTCGTCCTCGAACCCCTCCGCCCCGCCGACGGCCACCGCCCCGCGTGGTGTGGACGCCCTCGCGGAGCCCCGGCCGGTCCGTGCCCATCTCGGGCGCGTCGGTGGAACGGGTGCCTCGGCGGGCGCCTGACCGACGGGCCCGCCTGCCGCTCCCTCCGCCCCCGCCGCTCCCTCCGCCCGCTCCGTCCCCGCCGTCCGGTCCGTGCTTCGCGCCGCCCGACCCGTTCGCGCCGTCTCCTCCGCCCCGTCGGCCGCGTTCCGGCGACGGCCCCGTCCCCGTCCGCCGTTCCACCCGCGCAGCCGCCAGGCCCGCAGCAACAACGCCCCGGGAACGGCCAGCACCATCGTCCACGCCGCGGCCGCCGCACCCGTCAGCCACCACACCGGGCCGAACTCCGCGAGCGCCCGGGTGCCGAGCGGCCCGCCCGCGGCGGCGGCCAGCACGGCCATCAGCGATCCGCACCCCAGCGCCCCGAGCGCGGCCGTCAGCGCTGTCCCGCCCGCGCTCCACGCCTCCCCCGGCCCGCCCCTGTCCGCATCTCCGCCACTTCTGCCGCTGCCTGCGTCTCCGTCGCCGCCGTCACCCGCGTCGTGGACGGGGACGGCGCTTCGTACCGTGAACCGGGCGACCACCACCCCGGCGGCGACCGGCACCACCGCGGCCGCCCAGTTCGGCCACGTCCCCTCCCCTCGCTCCGGCACCGCGGCCAGCAACGGGAAGACCGGCAGCGCCGGGGGCCCCGAGAAGGCGAGCGGGGTGACCGTGGACGCCGTACCGAGCGCGAAGCCCGGGCCGAGCCCGTACGCGGCAGCCCACACCGCCGCGTTCGGCACCAGGACCAGCGCCAGCAGCAGCACCGCGCCCCGGTCCGCCCAGCCCCCCACGAGCTGGACGAACGACTGATGAGCCGCGTCGGCGTGCCAGACCAGCGCCACGGCGACGAGCAGCGCCCCGCCGCCCAGCAGCGTCGTCACGCCCGCCGCGGCGGATCGCCACACCGTCGCGGCGCGTTCCCGGGACCCGGAGCGCGCCAGCGCCGCACGGACGCGCATCGGCACCCGGGCCGGAAGCGGACCGACCGGGTGCCCGTACGCCGTCCAGACGCCGGCCGCCGCGGCAGCGGCCACCACCACGGCCGCGGGAAAGAGCAGCGACACCACGCGCACGGTCGGCGAACCGTCTCGCGCATGGAGCGCGACCGCCGCCATGACCACCGCGTACCCGCCCGTGACCAGGCCGAACGCGGCCGACGCCGAAGGCGCCGCGCGCCCCTCCTCGGCCTCCAGGGCGTCCCGGGCCGCACGGTGCACCAGCCACAGCGGCAGCACGGCCGGCAGCAGGGGGACGAGGCCGACCGGGGCGGGAATCCCGTCGAGCGTGTCGGTCCTGATCAGCTCGGCGCCATGGGCGAGCAGCCAAAGCCCGGCCGCCGTGTGAAGAGCTCCGGAGGGCCCGTCGTCGGAGCTCGGGGAACTGATCCACAGCACCATGACGAGCACGGTGAACGCGCCGAGCCCCAGCCCGGCCGCGAGCCCTCCGCGCAGGAAGGTGAAGACCAGTACGGCGGAGCGGCTGCGTCGTGCGGATCGTTCCGCCGCCTGGACGCCGGTCGGCCCCTCGGTCTTTCTCCCGGTCTGTTCCGCGGTCCGCCTCGCGGCCTGTTCCGCGGCCTGTTCCGCCGACAACGGCGGGCTGCCTCCGGTCACTTGGGTCACGCCATCATGCTGCCAACGACACGCGCCTATTTCGTGTAAGAACGACCACTGTGTCGCTCAATATGCGTTTATGTACTCAATGACTCGGCGCAGACCTACGAGGGTCCGTTCATGACGCCGGCCGGGCGCCCCCGCGACACCCCTGAACCAACCGCCCTGCCCACCGTGCCCCTGCCTGCCGGGGCCGTGCCCGCGCCCAGCGGGCCGGTGTCCACCGGCGGGTCCGGGCCTGCCGGCGGCGGCAGGTCCGGACCCGAGGAAGGGGATCGTGGTTCCGTCGAGCCGCGCGATGTGTCCGAGGCGGCGGTCGAGGCGTTCGACGCCCTGTACGCGCACTGCTCGACCGCTCTCTTCCACCAGACGTTCCTGCTGACCGGGCGCCGAGGACGCTCCCGCGAGTCCGTCGCGCGGGCCTTCGCACTGGCCTGGGAGCGTTGGCCCGAGGTCGCGGTGGACCCCGACCCGGTCGGCTGGGTGCGGGCGGCGGCGTACGAGTACGCGCTGTCGCCGTGGCACCGGCTGCGCCTCGCGCACCGCGGCGTCGACCCGCTGCCCGAGGAGTCCGGCGCACGGGCCCTGCTCGACGCGCTGCTCGCGCTGCCCCCGTCCTACCGGCGCACGCTCGTGCTCCACGACGCCGTCGGCCTGGCCCTGCCGGAGACCGCGGCGGAGACGGAGGCCAGCACCCCGGCGACGGCGAGCAGGCTGATGAACGCGCGTGCCGCGGTCGTCGAGCGACTGCCCGAGCTGGCGAACCCCTCGTCCACCGCCGAACGGTCGGCCCTCCTGCGTGAACGGATCGGCGTGCTCGCCCGGGGGCACCCCGAGGCGTCCGCCGCGCTCCCCGCGCCCGGCGCTGTCCGTACCGGCAGCGAGCGCAGGGCGCGGCGGTGGACCGGGGTGGTCTTCTCCTGCGCGGCGCTGCTGATCGGTCTGCCGCTGTTCGCCCCGGTCACGACGCCGGCCCGGTACGAGCCCGCGGAGTCCCCGGTCCACCGGGGGGAGGAGGCGCCGCCGCGATTCGGTCCCCAGCCGCTGACCCCGCAGGACCTGAAGCCGCGCACGCGGCTGGACGGCGAACTCGTCCAGGGGCCCGCCCACCTGAGCCCCCGGGCCGACTGACCGTCTTCCCGCCCGTCACGGGGCCTTCCCGACCGCCGCGCAGGCCGGGCACACGGGCTGTCACGGGGCCGGGCGAACGGGCGGTCCTGCGGCGGAACGAAAACGGCGCGGGCCCGCACCCCTGACCAGGGATACGGGCCCGCGCCGTCTGTGCGGTGCCGCGCCGGGGCGTGCCGCCCCGGTCGGAGCGACGGTCAGGCGCCGAGGATCTCGCGCGCCAGCTTGGCGGTCTCGGTCGGCGTCTTGCCGACCTTGACGCCGGCGGCCTCCAGGGCCTCCTTCTTCGCCTGCGCGGTGCCGGAGGAGCCGGAGACGATGGCGCCGGCGTGGCCCATGGTCTTGCCCTCGGGGGCGGTGAAGCCCGCGACGTAACCGACGACCGGCTTGGTGACGTTGGCCTTGATGAAGTCGGCAGCGCGCTCCTCGGCGTCGCCGCCGATCTCGCCGATCATCACGATCAGGTCGGTGTCGGGGTCGGCCTCGAACGCGGCGAGGGCGTCGATGTGCGTCGTACCGATGACCGGGTCGCCACCGATGCCGACGGCGGACGAGAAGCCGATGTCGCGGAGCTCGTACATCATCTGGTAGGTCAGCGTGCCGGACTTGGACACGAGACCGATGCGGCCGGGCTTGGTGATGTCGCCCGGGATGATGCCGGCGTTGGACTGGCCGGGGGTGATCAGACCGGGGCAGTTCGGGCCGATGATCCGGGTCTTGTTGCCCTTCGAGCTCGCGTACGCCCAGAAGGCGGCGGAGTCGTGGACGGCGATGCCCTCGGTGATCACGACGGCGAGCGGGATCTCGGCGTCGATCGCCTCGACCACGGCGGCCTTGGCGAAGGCCGGCGGCACGAAGAGCACCGACACGTTCGCGCCGGTCTTCTCCATCGCCTCGGCGACCGTGCCGAACACGGGTACCTCGGTGCCGTCGAAGTCGACCGACGTGCCCGCCTTGCGCGGGTTCACGCCACCGACGATGTTCGTGCCGTCGCCGAGCATGAGCTTGGTGTGCTTCATACCGGTGGCACCGGTCATCCCCTGGACGATGACCTTGCTGTCCTTGGTGAGGAAGATTGCCATGGTGTTGGAGTCCCTCGTCCCTTACTTCGCAGCAGCCGCGGCGAGCTCGGCGGCCTTGTCGGCCGCGCCGTCCATGGTGTCCACGCGCTGCACGAGCGGGTGGTTGGCGTCGGAGAGGATCCTGCGACCCAGCTCCGCGTTGTTGCCGTCGAGGCGCACGACCAGCGGCTTGGTGACGTCCTCGCCCTTGGACTTGAGCAGTTCGAGCGCCTGGACGATGCCGTTGGCGACCTCGTCGCACGCGGTGATGCCACCGAAGACGTTGACGAAGACGGACTTGACGTCCGGGTCGCCGAGGATGATCTCCAGGCCGTTCGCCATGACCTCGGCGGAGGCGCCGCCGCCGATGTCGAGGAAGTTGGCGGGCTTCACGTTGCCGTGCTTCTCACCGGCGTACGCGACGACGTCCAGGGTCGACATGACCAGACCGGCGCCGTTGCCGATGATGCCGACCTCGCCGTCGAGCTTGACGTAGTTGAGGTTCTTGGCCTTGGCGGCGGCCTCCAGCGGGTTGGCCGCGGCCTTGTCCTCCAGCGCCTCGTGCTCGGGCTGACGGAAGTCGGCGTTGTCGTCGAGCGAGACCTTGCCGTCCAGCGCCAGGATGTCGCCGGAGGCGACCTTGGCGAGCGGGTTGACCTCGACGAGGAGCGCGTCCTCGGCGACGAAGGTCTTCCACAGGGTCACCATGACCTCGGCGACCTGCTCGGCGACCTCGGCCGGGAACTTCGCCTGGGCGACGATCTCGCGGGCCTTCTCGATGGTGACGCCGGTGTTGGAGTCGACCGGGACCTTCGCGAGGGCCTCGGGGGTCTTCTCCGCGACCTCCTCGATGTCCATGCCGCCCTGCACCGAAGCCATGGCCAGGAAGGTGCGGTTGGTGCGGTCGAGAAGGTACGAGACGTAGTACTCCTCGACGATCTCGGGAGCGGTCTCGGCGATCATCACCTTGTGGACCGTGTGGCCCTTGATGTCCATGCCGAGGATGTCGGTCGCGCGGGCGACCGCCTCGTCGGGCGTGGAGGCCAGCTTGACGCCGCCGGCCTTGCCGCGGCCTCCGACCTTCACCTGCGCCTTGACGACCGACTTGCCGCCCAGCCGCTCGGTCGCCTCGCGGGCTGCCTCAGGCGTGTCGATGACTTCACCGGCCAGCACCGGTACACCGTGCTTGGCGAAGAGGTCCCTCGCCTGGTACTCGAACAGGTCCACGCGCGTCCGTCCCTTAATCAGTGGTCTCGCGGTTCGTTTTCTGCGTGGGCGTGCCGCGAGGGGCAAATGCGACTGCTCTGTCACGAGGAAGGCGCACAGGGTGACCCGGTGTACGCGGCATGTCCATCTCGCAGGTTATCCCCGCGCTCCGCGTGACCCTAAATCGCAGATCACACCTGAGCGGTGATTACGGTCACAGATCCGGCGGGTGGCCGGGGCGCGGTGGACGGAGTGGTGGCCGATGTGGCAGGGCTCCCGGGACGGGCTCAGGGTGCCGTCCGGAAGTCGCGGGCACGGGGGGCCTCCCTGTCCGGTACGGGTATCGGTCTCTTCTCGATCGCCGCGGCCATCACCTCGGGGAAGAGGTCCGGCGTGCAGGCGAACGCCGGTGCGCCCAGGGCCGCGAGGGCCGCCGCGTGGTCGTGGTCGTAGGCGGGCGCGCCCTCGTCCGACAGCGCCAGCAGGGCCACGAACTGCACCCCGGACGCCTTCATCGCGGCGACCCGCTTCAGCATCTCGTCGCGTATGCCGCCCTCGTAGAGATCGCTGATGAGCACGACGACGGTGTCGGCGGGGCGGGTGATCCTGGACTGGCAGTACGCGAGCGCGCGGTTGATGTCGGTACCGCCGCCGAGCCGCGTCCCGAACAGCACGTCGACGGGGTCGTCCAGTTGGTCGGTGAGGTCGACGACGGCCGTGTCGAAGACGACGAGCCTGGTGCGCAGCGTGCGCATGGAGGCAAGGACCGCGCCGAAGACGGCGGCGTGGACGACGGAGGCCGCCATCGACCCGGACTGGTCGACGCAGAGGACGACGTCCTTTCTCACGGACCGTGCGGCCCGCCCGTACCCGATGAGCCGTTCGGGGACGACGGTGCCGTACTCGGGAAGGTAGTTCTTGAGGTTGGCCCGGATCGTGCGGTCCCAGTCGATGTCGTGGTGCCGGGGGCGTTCGTTCCTCGTCGAGCGGTCCAGTGCACCGGTGAGGGTGGCCCGGGTGCGGGTCGCGAGCCGATTCTCCAGGTCGTCGACGACCTTGCGCACGACGGCCCGCGCGGTCTCCTTCGTCGCCTCGGGCATGGCCCTGCCGAGCGAGAGGAGCGTTCCGACGAGGTGGACGTCGGCCTCGACGGCCTCCAGCATCTCCGGTTCGAGGAGCAGCGCGGAGAGGCCGAGCCGGTCGATGGCGTCCCGCTGCATGATCTGGACGACGGAGCTGGGGAAGTACGTGCGGATGTCGCCGAGCCAGCGGGCCACGGACGGGGCGGAGGCCCCGAGCCCGGCCGAGCGGCTGTTCCCCTCCCGGCCTCCCGCCCCGGCACCGCCGCCGTACAGCGCGGTCAGCGCCCCGTCCATCGAGGCGTCGTGGCCGGTGAGGCCGCGCCCGGTGCCCTCCTCGCCGTCCCCGCCCAGCACCAGCCTCCAGCGGCGCAGTCGCTCGTCGGCCGTCGGGCCGGACCGGATGTCGTGGGGCGGGTGGGTCGTGGTGTCTGCCGTGTTCGTGGTCATCCCGTTGCCCCCAGGGGTTCCTCGGCCAGTGATTCCTCGACGGTTCGGGTCCTGTCGTCCGGGTCGCCTCCGCCCGGCCGCACGGCGGGGACCACGGCCGGGCCGGTGCGGGTGCCGGGGCCGGTGCCGACGTTCGTGCCGGTGCCGGTCGGGGTAGCGGTGTCGGCGGTCGTGCCGGTGCCCTTATCGGCTTCGGCTCGGACTTCGGGCTCGGCTTCGGCGGTCGCGTCGATGGTGGTGCCGAGCAGGAGACACAGAATGGGCTCCACGGCCTCGGCCCGCGCCGCGTCGAGTCCGGGCCCGAAGCCGGGGGCCACCGCGCCGGCGCCCGTACCGGCACCGGTGGCATCGGCAGCCGCCCCGCCCGCGGCCGGACCACGCCGCACGAGTTCGCCCAGCGTGCGCAGCACCCCGGCCTCGAAGGCCGAGAAGGTACGACGCAGCAGGGGCAGTACGTCGGCGAAGGAGTCGGCCGGGACGTCTGTGATCCAGGCGTCGACCAACCCGAGCAGCCGTGCGTCGTGGACGAGGAGCATTCCGCCGCCGGCCCCGCCGACGAACCCCTCGATCCAGGCCGCCGCATCGGCGGGCGACGAGCCGGGCGAGAGCGCCAGACCCATCAGCCGTGCCGCGTCGTCCTCCGCGATCCGCCCCTCGTCGAGCAGCAGGCGGGCCGCGCGTCCCCTGATGATGCCCGCGACGGTGTCCCGGGCGGCGAGCCGGTGGAGTACGGCGGTCCAGCGCCCGCGCAGCCCGTCCGCTTCGGAACGCGCGGCAGCGGCCCCGCCGAGCAGTCCGATCGCGGTGTGGACGCCGTCCATCCGGCGGCGCATCTCGGCGGCGCCGTCGGCGTCGAGTCCGGTGCACGCCGCCGGCAGGCCGACGCAGACGCGCTCCGCCAGCCCGGCGGCGACCTCCCCGAGCGCCCCGGTGTCCGTGGACCGCACGTCGCCGTAGCGCAGGGTGCGGGCCAGTGCGGGCAGGGCGTCGGCGAGCCGGCCGACGTCGGCGTCGAGCGCGGCGCGGTCGGCGAGGGCCCGCATCACCACGGGCAGGGCGTCCGGCAGTTCCGCGAGCAGGCAGTGCTCGGCGAGGGCCGTGATGTCGGCGAGGGAGGCGGCGGAAGCGGCCCGGGACCCGGCCTTGGCCGTCGCTGCGGAGAGCACGGTGGTGCCCCACGTCCCGGCCTCGGCCACCCGCACGTACAGCTCGGGTTCCCAACGCAGCCGCCAGCTCTCGCGGAACGTTCCGGTGCTCGTCCGGCCGGTCGTGGGCTCGCCCCAGTCGACGGCGAGGATCCGCAGCCGGTGCAGCAGCCGGCTCCGTGCCGCGTCGGTGTTCTTGCGCAGGTCGAGCTCCAACTCCCGCTCCTGCGCCTCCGGTTTGAGCCGGAGGGAACGCTGCTGACGGGTGAGGTCGCGTTGCAGCGGTACGGCGGGGGCGGTGTCGGGCACCTCGCCGAGAACTTCGCCGACGATCAGCCGGTCCCGTACGAGTGCCAGCGGGACGTCGGAGCCGTCGCACATCACGGCTCTGACCGCGTCCGTCGTCTCGTTCAGCCCGGCGAGCGGGCGGCCACGCACGGCGGCGAGGGACTCGGCGAGCCGGACGGCCTCGATGACATGGGCGGACGACACGAACCGGTCCTCGTCGCGCAGGAGTCCGGCGACCTTGGTCATCCATCGCTCGATCGGGCGGTCGGCCGCGTCGAAGAGGTGTCCGTACCAGCCGGGCGAGTCGATGCCCGCCCCGTACCCGCTGTTCCGGGCCAGCCTGCGATGCGACCAGGGCACCCAGGTCAGCTCGGTCCTGACCTTGGGCAGTCCCTTGAGCACGGCCCTGTCGGCGGCGAGCGTGGTCCTCGTGGCGAGCGCGGGGACGTGCCAGGCGCCGCAGACGACCGCGATGTCGTCGCCGAACTCCTTTCGTGCCTTGCGCAGTTGAATGCGCATGTGTGCCTCGCGAACCGTGTCACGGGGATGGTCACCGTCCCCGTACACCTCGCGCAGGGCCGTCATCGCCTCGGCGAGCGCGGCGAAGGGTGCCATCGGGTCGGTGTCGCCGCCCTGGGCACGGTGCTCGACGACGTCCTCCCACCAGCGCTCCGGATCGTCGTGACCAGCGGTCTGCGCGAGCACGCGGACGGGGTCGACGGGGACGCGCCCGGACGAACCATCGGCACCCGGCCCTTCCTCCCCGCCTCGGTCCGGGTCTCCTCCCCCGGCCGCGTCCTCCTCCCCGGCTGCCCGCTGCTCGGCCGCCCTCGCAATGGCCAGGGAGTTCGCGGCGGGAAGGTCGATGAAGCGGACCGGCACGTCGTGCGCCAGGGCCCAGCGGATCGCGACCCATTCGGGGGAGAACGCGGCCAGTGGCCAGAACGTCGCCTGCCCCGGGTCGTCGACGGCGTGGGCCAGCAACGCGACCGGCGGACGCATCCGTTCGTCGGCGGCCAGCAAAAGCAGCGGGTCCCCTTCCGGCGGGCCCTCGACCAGGACGGCCCGCGGACGCGCTGCCTCCAGGACCGCACGGACGGCGCGGGCCGAGCCCGGCCCGTGATGGCGCACCCCCAGCAGGAGGGGGCCGCCCGATCCCGCGGTCCGGGTCATGCGGACACCTCGCGGCAGGCGCGGTAGAAGTCCTTCCACCCGTCCCGCTCCCGTACCACCGTCTCCAGATACTCCTGCCAGACCACGCGGTCGGCCGCCGGGTCCCGGACGACCGCGCCGAGGATGCCCGCCGCCACGTCGCCGGGGCGCAGCACCCCGTCGCCGAAGTGGGCGGCCAGCGCAAGTCCGTTGGTGACTACGGAGATCGCCTCGGCCGTCGACAGCGTCCCGGTCGGTGACTTGAGCTTGGTGCGTCCATCGGTGGTGACTCCGTCGCGCAGCTCGCGGAAGACGGTGACGACGCGTCGGATCTCGGCCAGTCCGTCGGTTCCGGACGGCAGGTCGAGCGAGCGCCCGATCTGGTCGACCCGCCGGGACACGATGTCGACCTCCGCGTCCGGTGTGGCGGGCAACGGCAGGACGACCGTGTTGAACCGGCGGCGCAGGGCGCTGGACAGTTCGTTGACCCCTCGGTCGCGGTCGTTGGCCGTGGCGATGACGTTGAAGCCGCGGACCGCCTGGACCTCCTGTCCCAGTTCGGGGATGGGGAGGGTCTTCTCCGACAGGATCGTGATCAGCGAGTCCTGCACATCGGCGGGGATGCGGGTGAGTTCCTCGACGCGCGCGGTCATGCCCTCGGCCATGGCGCGCATCAGCGGACTCGGCACCAGCGCGTCCCTGCCGGGGCCGTGCGCGAGCAGTCGCGCGTAGTTCCAGCCGTAGCGAACGGCTTCCTCGGGGGTGCCCGCCGTGCCCTGGACGAGCAGCGTCGAGTCGCCGCTGACGGCGGCCGCGAGATGTTCGGAGACCCACGTCTTGGCGGTGCCGGGGACGCCGAGGAGCAACAGGGCACGGTCGGTGGCGAGTGTGGTCACGGCGACCTCGACCAGGCGACGCGGACCGACGTACTTGGGGGTGATCACGGTGCCGTCGGGCAGGGTGCCGCCGAGGAGATAGGTGGCGACGGCCCAGGGGGACAACTGCCAACGGGCGGGCCTGGGACGGTCGTCGGCCTCGGCGAGGGCCTTCAGCTCATGGGCAAAGGCGTCCTCGGCGTGCGGTCGCAGGGCCTGTGTCCCGACATCGGTGGTGGCAGCGGCGGCGGAGGCAGCGGCGGTTTCGGACACGGTCATGGGTCCCCCTCCAGATCGGTCGACCTGTTGCGGTTCCCACCGTGCACCATGGCACTGACAGTCGGCCCCCGTCGCAGGCCGGAGGCCGATCCGCGCATCCCGGCCGGTACGTCCGCGGCCGCAGGTCCGCCGACGGCCGCGGTCCGTTCATACCGCACGTTCGTGCGTCGCGGCCGGTTCGCTTCCTCGCGATGCGTTCATGCGTCGCCGGTTCATGCGTCGCCGGTTCGTGCGTCGCCGATTCGCCCGTCGCGGCGGGGCAGTTCGCCCGCGGCGGGTGGACGCCGCGGGCGGTGTGCTCAGCCGGCCACCGGCGAGACCGCGACGCAGCCGCCCGCCGTGAGGAGTCAGGTCGGACCGATTGTCAGTGGGGCGCTCTACCGTCGTTCCCATGCTGCTATCTCACGGGGGAGAACCTTCGCGCACGGCTGCCCCGGCCGTGCGGTGGACGGTGGAGCAGGTTCTGGCGCTGGCTCCTGACGCGCCGTCGCGCACGGCGGGGCGCGGACTCGGTTCGTCCGGGTCGTGGTCGGGGAGCGGACACGACGATTCGGGTGCGGTGTGGGGGCTGTGCGCGGGAAGCGGGAGCGAGCCGTATCGAACGGTCGTCGACACCACCGGCCCGGCGTACGGATGCAGTTGCCCCAGTCGGAAGTCCCCGTGCAAGCACGCGCTGGGTCTGCTGCTGGTCTGGGTGGCCGACGAGTCGGCCCTGCCCGTGAGCGAGGCGCCCGGCTGGGCCGGTGAGTGGCTGACGGACCGCCGTGGGCGGGCGGCGGAGAAGGAGGGGGGCGCGAACGGGACCACGGCGGGTCCGGCCGACCCTGAGGCCGCGCGGCGGCGGGCCGAGCGCCGGGCGGAGCGGATCACCGGCGGTGCCCAGGAGTTGGAGCAGCGGTTGGCCGACCTGCTGCGAGGCGGCCTGGCCGCGGCCGACCAGTCGGGGTACGGGATGTGGGAGGAGACCGCGGCGCGCATGGTCGACGCCCAGGCGCCCGGACTCGCCGCACGGGTCCGGGAGTTGGGTGCCGTACCGGCGTCGGGGCCGGGCTGGCCGGTGCGGCTGCTGGAGGAGTGCGCACTGCTGCATCTGCTGGACCGGGCCTGGCTGGAGATCGACCGGCTGCCGGAACCGCTGGCGGCCACGGTCCGTACGCGCGTCGGGCTGAACGTCCCGGCCTCGGGCCCACCCGTCCGGGACCGCTGGCTGGTCCTCGCCCAGTACGACACCCCGGACGGCAGGCTCGTCACGCGCCGCGTCTGGCTGTACGGAAGGGAGTCGGGGCGTACGGCACTGCTGCTCTCCTTCGGGGCGGCCGGGCGTTCGCCCGAGCTCTCGCTGCCGGTGGGCACCACGGTCGACGCCGAGATCACGCCGTATCCCGGCGCCGGTCAGCTGCGGGCCGAGCCGGGACAGCGGTTCGGCCTCCCGTCACCGGCCGGTACGCCGCCCGGGGGCGGTACGACCGGGGACGCGCTCGCCGCCTACGGAAGCGCCCTGCGGCATGATCCGTGGCTGGACGCCTGGCCGACGACGCTGCGCGAGGTGATACCGGTGCCGTCCGGTCCGGAGGGCTGGCAGCTGGTCGATGCCGCGGGCGACGGCGCCCTGCCCGTCGCTGCGCCGGCGCGGGCCCGGCCCGGGCTGTGGAAGCTGGTCGCGCTCTCCGGCGGCGCGCCGGTCACCGTCTTCGGCGAGTGCGGCCATCGCGGCTTCGACCCGCTGGCAGCCTGGGCCACGACCACGGACGCGGACCGGGACGGCACTGCGGCCCCGGACGCAAGGGCGGGTACGGCGGGATCGGTGGGTACGCGTGCGGGAGCGACCCCGGGCGTGCCGCGGTCCGTCGGGGCCGACACCGGCGGCACAGAGCACCACGGTGTCGGAAGCGTCGGAAGTGGGGGTGTCGAGATCGTCCCGCTCGTCTGACATCCGATGGCTTCCGACGACTTCCGATGGCATCCGATTCGACGTCCGAGGAGGACCAATGCCTCGTACCACCAGGCCCGAGCCGTGGGAGGAGCTCGTCACGTCGGCGTTGCTCGGCACCGACCGACGACCCGCGCGGCAGGGTGGCGGACCGGCCGAGCTGCTGGACGCCGCGGCGATCCTGACCGTACGGCGCCGAGCGGGGCTGCTGCCCGCCCCCGCGGCCGCCCGACCCGCGCCGTCCCCGGTCGATCCCCGGCCGCCGCTGCCCCCGGCCGCGCGACGCAGACTGGCTCAGTTGCTCGCGGACCGGTCGGCGCCGGGCGGTTCGGGCGGCCGACGCGGCACGGCGCCCGATCTCACCGAACTGATCCCCCAGTGGCTGGCGATCGCCAACCGGCGCGGCTTCCGCGCCCCTGCCGCGCTGCTCCCTCAACTGCTGGACGCGGCCAGGTCCCGTACCGATCTGCGGCCGCAGGCGCTCGCCTTCGCCGGGCCGCGCGGGCTGTGGCTGGCCGGGCTGAACCCCGAGTGGAGGTTCGCGCTGCGTGGCTCCTCCGGTGGTTCGGCACTGCCCGACGTCCCGGACCGGGACGCGGTCGCCCGGCTGTGGGAGGAAGGGCTGTTCGCCGAACGGGTCGCCCTGCTCGGGGCCGTACGGGCGCATGACCCGGCCGAGGCGCTCGCGCTGCTCTCCGGCACCTGGACCACCGAGCGGGCCGAGGACCGGCTGATGTTCCTCGACTCCCTGCGCACCGGGCTGTCCCCGGTGGACGAGCCCTTCCTGGAGCGGGCGCTCTGCGACCGCAGCCGGAACGTCCGCTCCACCGCCGCCGAACTGCTCTCCGCGCTGCCGGAGTCGGCGTTCGCCGGCCGGATGGCGGCCCGTGCGCTGTCCTTCGTGAGTCCGGACGTCACGGGTGACGACGCCCGCGTCGCCGTGGAGGCCCCGCACGAATGCGACGCCGCGATGGAGCGCGACGGTGTGGTGGCGGTTCCGCCGCCCGGTCGGGGCGAACGGTCCTGGTGGTTGGGGCAGTTGGTGGAGTCCGCCCCACTGACCGCCTGGCCGGCCCGGTTCGGCGGGCGCACCGCGCGGGAGATCGTCGCCCTGCCTGTGGCCGACGGCTGGGCCGAGGAGCTGCACGCGGCGTGGTGCCGGGCGGCGGTGCGTCAGCGGGATCCGGAGTGGGCCCGCGCACTGCTCGGCGCCCCTGCCGTCCCTCCGTCGAACGGCCCCGGCACGGCGTCGCTCGCCGAGCGGTCGAAGCTCCTCGCCCTACTTCCGGCGGCCGAACGCAGCGCGTGGGTCGCCGACTTCATCGCCGCGCACGGGCTGTCGGAGGCGTTCCAATTGCTCGGGGCCTGCCCCATACCCTGGGCCGAACCGCTCGGCCGCTCGGTCGTCGACGCCCTGGACATCGCGCGGGACGCGGGCAGCTATCCGTGGAGTTTCAGCGGCGTGATGGGACTCGCCGAACGCTGCCTGAACCCGGCCGAGGCGGACCGCCTGGAAGTCCTCACCACGCCCCAGGACGAACCGGAGGACGCGTCTCCGGGCGCCAACGGCTACTGGTCGGAGGCGTTCCAGCGCCTGGTCTCCACGCTTCGGCTGCGCGCGGCGATGGAGTCGGAGCTGCTGTCGGACTCAACGGCCGCACGGCACTCCTGACCGGCGGTACGGCCACGACGTGTCCGGTCGGCCCGCCCGGTCGTCCGGGCGGGCCGACCGGATGACCGACCGGTTCCGCCTGCCCGGTCGGCAGGTGGGCGGCCCGATGCCGACGCGTTCCGCTCGCCCCGACCGGCCCAACCTCTCCGGCCGCCCGGCCCGGGCCGCCCGGGCAGACGGGGCACACCCGAAGCCGCACGCCCGCATGCTCATACCGGCCGTCGCCGAACCGGGTTACGGCCGTACCGCCGTACCCGCCCGACCGTGCGGAGCCATCGCCGCAGGCCCGTACCGCGCCCTGCGGGCGCACGTCGCGATGCCGTTCGGAGCAGGCGTTCCGTTCCGGGCGGGCGGGCCGTGCGGCCGCCGACTCGCGGCGTGCTCAGGCGTCCGCGGGGTGCCGGACGTTGGCGTTGACCCAGTCGACGATCGAGGCCGTCGTGGCGCCCGGGGTGAAGATCTCCGCGACGCCCTGTTCCTTCAGCGGCGCGATGTCCGCCTCCGGGATGATGCCGCCGCCGAAGACCTTGATGTCCTCCGCCTCGCGCTCCTTCAGCAGCTCGATCACCTTGGCGAAGAGCGTGTTGTGGGCGCCGGAGAGGATCGAGAGGCCGATCGCGTCGGCGTCCTCCTGGATCGCGGTGTCCACGATCTGTTCGGGCGTCTGGTGGAGCCCGGTGTAGATGACCTCCATACCGGCGTCGCGCAGCGCCCTGGCGATCACCTTGGCTCCACGGTCATGGCCGTCCAGGCCCGGCTTGGCCACCACCACACGGATCGGACCTGTCACACCCATCACTGCCTCCACATGCGTCTCCCGTGCCTGAAGGGCCGGGGATGTGAACGAACGTTATCGACAGCATCCCGCAACCCGTCGTTTCGCGGTGTACGGGGAGGGGGAAATCACACGTGGGACATGTTCGCCTGGCGCCGTTCCCACGTGATGCGGTACGCCTGCCGTCGCGGAAACGTCCGCCGGGGGAGCCGCTACGAGGTCGCCGTACCACCGCGCCCCCAGCCGCGCGGCACGGTGGTACGGCCCTCATCGGGTCCGGACCCGGGCACCGCTCCCCCACGGCTTCCCATGAGGGCCCGCGGGGTCGCAGCCGCTTCCCCCGCTCGCCGCAGCAGGAGGAGGTCGGCCATGAAAGTCCTGCCCTTCCTCGCCGAAGGCGGAGGCAGAGGCGAAAGCGGAGGCAGAGGCAAAGGCGGAGGCCGGGGCAGCAGCAGAGGCCGTGGCAGAAGCCGGAACGGAAACAGTGACGGTGCCGGGAGCGATGACCGCACTCCCGTCGTCCTCCTGCACGGCTTCATCGGCCACCGTTCGGTCTTCGTCCTGCTGCGCCGCACCCTCGCCCGGCACGGCCGGCGCCATCTGGAGTCGCTCAACTACTCGCTGCTGACCTGCGACCTCCGCACCGCCGCCGAACTGCTCGGCCGGCACGTCGAGGAGATCTGCGCCCGCACCGGACACCACGAGGTCGACATCGTCGGGCACGGCCTCGGTGGTCTGATCGCCCGCTACTACGTGCAATGTCTGGGCGGTGACCAGCGGGTCCGCACCCTGGTCACGCTCGGCACACCGCACGGCGGGACCACCGTCGCCCCGCCCGCGAGTGCCCATCCCCTCGTGCGCCAGATGCGTACGGACTCCGCGCCGATCGAGGAACTACGCGGACCGGCACCGGGCTGCCGCACCCGGTTCGTGAGCTTCTGGAGCGACATCGACCGGGTGATCGTTCCGGCGGAGGCGGCCCGTATCGATCACCCCGACCTCGACGCGCTGAACGTACGGGTCACCGGGGTCGGCCACCTCGCCCTCCCCGCGCACCCCACCGTCGCCACCGCGGTCCGGCAGGCGCTGGAGTCCGGCACCCCGGCGGCCGGAACGACCGACGGAACGGCCGGGGAAACGACGGAGGAGTCCGCAGAGGGGGCTACGGAGCAGGCGGAGGCGGAGGGGACCGCGCGGGCATCGGGCAGCTCCGAAGTCACCGGGTCCGACGGGGCAACTCCATCCGACGGAACCGCTCCGGTGGCCTGACCCGGACCGGCTCCGTCACCCCGGCGCCCGCCCGCCCTCACACCCGCCCACCCCTGCCCCTGCCTCGACGCCCCGCCCCACCCCACCCCGGGCCTCATAAATAGAACGATCTTCGAACATAGAGCCAAGGCTCTGTGGACGGCCCGTCGAAAGACGGCCGATTGCCCCTTTCCCGAGTCGTCCACACCCGCCGAAGATTGTCCGCGCCGCATACCGCCGGGTACAGTCGCGGCCACTGCTTCCCCCGGGATCCGCCCGCTGGCCCCCGGAACACAGGTCCTGCTGCCGAGGCGAGAGAGAAGTTGGTGAACGACCAGCACCCCCACGCCGGGTACGCCGGATACGACAGCCAAGCCACCGGCAGCTTCGCCATCGATCCGCTCTTCGGCCCCATGTCCGGCGGCCACGACGGCACGTACGCCGACGGCGGCTACGGCACCGGACAGGCCGGGCAGACCGAGCAGGCCGGATACAGCGGCCACTACGACTCCACGCAGTGGGACACGGGCGCACACCCGACCGCCGCGTACGACGCCTACACCTCGTACGACACGCAGGCGCAGCAGATCTACGCCCCGGGTCAGACGTACGACACGACAGCCACGTGGACGTCCGCCGCATACGGCACGGCTGCGACCACGACCATGACCACCACCGCCTTCGCCGACGTCCCGTCGCAGGCCGACGCCCCGGACGTCACCGGCCAGTGGGACACCGGCGGCTGGTACGAGACCGGCCAGTGGGCGACGACCGGCACCGCCGCGTACAGCACGGGCGCATACGACACCGGCGCGTACGACGCCACCGCCTGGAACACCGGCGCCGCGCCCGAACCGGAGCACGAAGGGCTCGCCGCGCACACCCCGCAAGCGCCGCACGAGGTGCCGACGGCAGCGGAACACGAACGGGCCGACGAGCCCGCCACGGCCCGCCGGGACCCGGTCCACGACGCCACCACCGCCACGATGGCCGCGGTCACCACGTTCGACGACACGGCCGGTGCGGCCGACGCGCCGGCCGGGGCGACCGCCGACTCGGAGAGCGAGGCCGGGGGCGGCGACGCCGCCGACACGGCCGACATCGTGCTCGACCCCCACCGCTCCCCCGGCCGCGCCGACGCGCGCGGCGGCCGGAGCCGACGGCGTTCCCCCGCGAAGCGCTCCGCGCTTCTCACGGTCGCCGTGCCCTCCGCCTGTGTGATGAGCGTGGCCGGTATCGCCGCGGCCTCGGTCAGCGGCCTGGGCGGCGAGGACAAGAAGGACGACACGACCACGCTGGCGGCCGCGGCCTCCGGCTCCGTGAAGCCGGCCGTTGCCAACAGCAAGCTGGACACCCAGCTCGCCAACCTCAGCGCCGACGCCGAGAACTTCGCCGACCGCGCCAGCCGCACCCAGGAACGCATCGACCTGCGGGAACGCCAGGCCGCCGAGAAGAAGAAGCGCCTGGAGGAAGCCGCCCGCAAGGAGGCGCTGCGCCCCAAGTTCGTCATGCCGGTCGCACAGCACGGCCTCAGCGCGTACTTCGGCCAGGGGGGCGTCAACTGGATGTCCGTGCACACGGGCATCGACTTCCCCGTCTTCACCGGCACGCCGGTGATGGCCGCGACCGACGGCACCGTGCGCACGCAGTGGAACAGCGCCTACGGGAACATGGCCATCGTCACCATGGCCGACGGCACCGAGACCTGGTACTGCCACCTCAGCACCACGAAGATCCGCTCGGGCCCGGTCAAGGCCGGTGACGTCATCGCGTACTCCGGGGACTCCGGCAACTCGACCGGCCCGCACCTGCACTTCGAGGTACGGCCCGGTGGAGGCACGCCGACGGACCCACTCGCATGGTTCCGCAGTCACGGCGTCGACCCGACCTGAGCCACCCGTCCCGCCCGGACCCCGGAGGGCCGTGCCCCCGGGGCGTCCTGGCGGTCGGCCGCCCGGAGGAACCGGGCGGCCGACCGGCTAAAGCTTCTCGACCGGGGCGTACCGCAGCAGCAGCTTCTTCGGGCGGTCGTCGCCGAAGTCGACCGTGGCCTTCGCCTGGTCGCCGACGCCCTCGACCGCCGTCACCGTGCCGAGCCCGAACTGGTCGTGCGTGACCCGGTCCCCGACGGCCAGCGAGATCGTCGGCTTGTCCGAGGTCCGCCGGGTCGCGAAGCCCGAGGGGCCGGAGCGCGAACGCGACGAGGACAGCGAGGAGGAGAGCGACGAGCCGATGCCGGACGTCGGTCCGGCCGGGGCGGCCATCGGCCCGGTCCGCTTCCACTCCAGGTGCTGGTCCGGGATCTCCTCCAGGAACCGTGACGGCGGGTTGTACGAGGGCTGCCCCCACGCGCTGCGCATCGCCGCCCGGGTCAGGTAGAGCCGCTCACGGGCCCGGGTGATGCCGACGTACGCGAGGCGCCGCTCCTCCTCCAGCTCCTTGGTCTGGCCCAGCGCCCGCATGTGCGGGAAGACGCCGTCCTCCATGCCGGTGAGGAAGACCACCGGGAATTCGAGGCCCTTCGCGGTGTGCAGCGTCATCAGGGTGATGACGCCGGAGCCCTCCTCGTCCTCGTCGGGGATCTGGTCGGAGTCGGCGACGAGCGCGACCCGTTCCAGGAACTCCGCGAGCGTGCCGGCGCCCTCCTCGCCCGCCTCGCCCCGTTCCTGCTCGAACTCGAGGGCTACGGCGGCGAGTTCCTGGAGGTTCTCGATGCGGGTCTCGTCCTGCGGGTCGGTGGACGCCTGGAGTTCGGCGAGATAGCCCGTACGCTCCAGAACGGCCTCCAGGACCACCGCCGGGCCCACACCCGACTCGACGACCGTGCGCAGCTCCTCCATCAGCGTGTTGAACCGCTTGACGGCGTTGGCCGACCGGGCTGCCATGCCGTACGCCTCGTCGACCCGGCGCAGCGCCTGCGGGAACGTGATCTTCTCGCGCAGTGCCAGGGCTTCGATCATCGCCTCGGCGCGCTCGCCGATGCCGCGCTTGGGCACGTTGAGGATGCGGCGCAGCGGGACGGCGTCCTCGGGGTTGGCGAGGACCCGGAGGTAGGCCAGGACGTCCCGGACCTCCTTGCGCTCGTAGAAGCGCACCCCGCCGACGACCTTGTAGGGCAGGCCGACGCGGATGAAGATCTCCTCGAAGACACGGGACTGCGCGTTGGTGCGGTAGAAGACCGCGACGTCGCCCGCCCTGGCGTCGCCCGCGTCGGTCAGCCGGTCGATCTCCTCGGCGACGAACTGCGCCTCGTCGTGCTCGGTGTCGGCGACGTAGCCGGTGATCCTGGCTCCCGTGCCCGCGTTCGTCCAGAGGTTCTTGGGACGACGGCTCTCGTTGCGCTCGATGACCGCGTTGGCGGCGGACAGGATGGTTTGCGTGGAGCGGTAGTTCTGCTCCAGCAGGATCGTGGTCGCGTCCGGGTAGTCCTCCTCGAACTGGAGGATGTTGCGGATGGTCGCGCCCCGGAAGGCGTAGATCGACTGGTCCGCGTCACCGACGACGCACAGCTCGGCGGGGACTTCGCCCTCGCCCGCCGGGCCGACCAGTTCGCGTACGAGGGTGTACTGGGCGTGGTTGGTGTCCTGGTACTCGTCGACGAGGACGTGCCGGAAGCGGCGGCGGTAGTGCTCGGCGACGTCGGGGAAAGCCTGGAGCAGATGGACCGTCGTCATGATGATGTCGTCGAAGTCCAGCGCGTTGGCCTCGCGCAGCCGCGCCTGGTACATCGTGTACGCCTGGGCGAGGGTCTTCTCGAAGCCTCCCCCATTCTCGAATTCGCTCGAATGGGAGGTACCCCCTCCCGCCTGGCCCGCGAAGGTCTCCTCGTCGATCAGTTCGTTCTTCAGGCTGGAGACCTTGGCCGTGAACGACTTCGGCGGGAAGCGCTTCGGGTCGAGGTCCAGATCGCGGCAGACCAGGGCCATCAGCCGCTTGGAGTCGGCGGCGTCGTAGATCGAGAACGACGAGGTGAAGCCGAGCTTCTTCGACTCGCGGCGCAGGATGCGCACGCACGCGCTGTGGAACGTCATGACCCACATGGCATGGGCGCGCGGGCCGACGAGCTGCTCGACGCGCTCCTTCATCTCGCCCGCGGCCTTGTTGGTGAAGGTGATCGCCAGGATCTGCCCGGGATGCACCCCGCGCGTGGCCAGCAGGTGGGCGATCCGGTGGGTCAGTACGCGGGTCTTGCCGGAGCCTGCCCCGGCGACGATGAGCAGGGGCGAGCCCGCGTGGACCACTGCGGCGCGCTGCTGCTCGTTCAGCCCGTCGAGGAGCGCCGCGGGATCGACGACGGGGCGGGGCGCACCGTCGCGGTAGAACGCGTCCCTGGGCGGCGGGGGCCCGTCGAACACGCCCGCGAAGAGGTCCTCCGGCACGTCTTCGGGCGCCGACTCCTCAGGGGGCGGCGGGGGCCCTTCCTCCGAGTGCTGGAGGCCGGCCAGGAAACTGTCGTCAAAGAGGCTGCTCATCGCTGAACGAGTCTAGGCCGTTTCGTCGAAGTGCCGTCGTCCGGCCGGAGGCCGGGCCGTGCGGCGTCCGGTGTTTCCCCGAGTTCTCGGCTTCGCTCGAACAGGAGAGACCCCATCGATCAGGAGAGACGCCATCGATCGCGAGGCGGAGAATCGCCCTCGTACCGGACGCACGAGGACGACTCCGGCAACGCCGCGAACGTGCGTGGCAGGCGTCGCACGGCCCCGGAACGGCGGCGAGCCCCTGCGACGACTCGCAGGGGCTCGCGCGGCGGGATCGGGGCTCAGACCCAGAGCGTGGCGATGAAGATGTTGGCGAGCGTCAGCCCGCCCACCGCCGCGAAGGCGCCCTTGTCGACCTTCTCCTCGTCACGCTTGATGTAGACGAGCGCGAGGATGACGACGAGGATCAGCAGCTTCACGCCTATCTTGATGTTGTTCACCTCGTGCCCCTGGGCCTGGTGGAGGCCGACCAGCGCGACGCCGGTGACCAGCATCGTGAGCGCGCCGTGCAGCATCGCCGGGACGAACCGGGCCGCGCCCGCGCCCATGGCCTTCATCTGGGTCAGGAAACCGCCCAGCAGCGAGGCGATCCCGATGATGTGCAGGGCGACCAAGACATGAATGAGTACGTCCATGAGGCGCAGCCTAACCCTGCCCATATCACCACTCGACAGGCAGGTGCACGTTCCTGAAGCCACACTCGTGTCTGCACCAATTGCCCGACTCCGATGCACTTCCCCTGATCGATTGGCGACAACGGCACGCCAAATTCGGACAATAAGCGTCATTACGACTCTTTCCCGTGCCCTCGGATTAGCGTCCCTGACCAGGTGACCGGCCCCACCCCGCTCCGCATCCGGACAAGGCGCCGGCCACCCCGCCGAGTGCTCCGGCGGCGGACCGCTCCCGTACCGGTGCCCCGCCGCCGGGCCTCGGGCGGGCCCGCCGGTAGTCCCCGACGGGCAGTCGCCAGGAAGGACGCACGCCCCCGTGGCAGCGCATCGGAAACCCAAGCAGCGCCCGTACACCGGCACTGCTGCCCGCACCGCGGCCGCCCTCGCCTTCGCCGGGGCCGCGACCGCTGCCGCTCTGCCGGGCTCGGCGCACGCCGACCCCCGGCGGACCCCCGCCCGGGTCGAGGCCGAGGTGGACCGGCTCTACCGGGACGCGGAGGTCGCCACCGAGAAGTACAACGGCGCGAAGGAGCGGACGAGGGCCGCCGCCGAGGACGTCGATGCCCTGCGCGACGAGGCGGCCCGCCGCACCGACCGGCTCAACACCGCGCGCAACGCCCTGGGCTCGCTCGCCACCGCGCAGTACCGCAGCGGGGTGCTGAACCCGTCCGTGCAGCTGGCCCTCTCGTCCGACCCCGACCAGTACCTGGAACGCGCTTCGTACGTGGACCGGATCGCCGACCGCCGGGCCGTCGAGGTCGACGTGGCGGAGCGGCAGGTCGCCCGGATCGCCCAGCTGCGCTCGGAGGCCGGGAAGAAACTGGCGGACCTGGAGGCGCGCCGGGCCGAGATGAGGAAGCACCGGGCGACGATCCGGAGCAAGCTGGCCGAGGCGCGGCGGCTTCTGGCCTCCCTGTCCCCGGCCGACCGCGCCGCGTACGCGGACGGTGCGCGATCCGGTGCCCGCGCCGACCGCGACCTGGCGCGCGGCCCGGTCCTGGCGCCGAACGCCCGCGCCACCGAGGCCGTGGCGTTCGCGTACGGGGCTCTCGGCAAGCCGTACGTCTGGGGCGCGACCGGCCCGTCCTCGTTCGACTGCTCCGGGCTCACCCAGGCCGCCTGGCGCGCCGCCGGTGTCTCGCTGCCCCGCACCACGTACACCCAGATCAACGCGGGGCAACGGGTGTCGCGCTCCGAACTGGCCCCGGGCGACCTCGTGTTCTTCTACCCGGGCGTCAGCCACGTCGGGCTGTACATCGGCAACGGCCGCATGATCCACGCCCCGCGTCCGGGAGCCCCCGTCCGGATCGCGCCCCTCGACCAGATGCCCTTCGCCGGGGCGACCCGGGTGGCGTAGGCTCCCGAATCCGATCACGCTCCCCGGCCGGCCCGCCACCGGGCCGTACGTACCGGGACGTCACCGGATCAACCGGCCGAAGGACACCCGCACATGACCATGGACGTCGACGTCCAGACCCATGCCCGTACGCTCGCGCTGCGCTCCCCCGACCATCTGCGGGTCGGGCCCTTCACCGTGCGGTACGACCCGCACTGGTCGCTCAAGTACGCCAATTACGCGATTCCCGATCGGGACGCCGAGCCGACGGCGGCGGAGGTCGACGCCCTGGTCACGGCGTTCCGCGAGCGCGGGCGGCTGCCCCGGCTGGAGTTCCTGCCCACCTGGGCTCCGGCGGTCGAACCCGCCGTGCTCGCCGCCGGTTTCACCGTCGAGGACCGCGCCCCGGTCCTGGCCTGTGCCCCGGACGGGCTGCTGCCGCCGAAACCGGTGGACGCCCTCGTGATCGCGGAGCCGGTCACCGACGCGGAGTTCGACGCCGCCGCCCGGGTCCAGCACCACGGCTACGGCGGGACCGGGGAGCCCGAGGGCGGCGAGGCGGCGTGGCTGCGCACGGCGGCCGAGGGCGGCGGGGCCGCCGCGCTCGCCGTGCTCGACGGGGTGCCGGCGGGTGCGGGCGGCTGCTCGGTCCCGGTCGACGGCCTCAGCGAACTGGCCGGGGTCGCGGTCGCCGCCCCGTTCCGCCGCCGCGGCATCGGCGCCGCGCTCTGTGCGCACCTGACGGCGACGGCCTTCGAGCGCGGCTGCCGGGTGGTGTGGCTGGAGCCCGCCGACGCGGACGTGGAACGGATCTACGCGGGCATCGGCTACCGCAGGGTCGGCGAGAAGCTGAACATCTCACTCACCGGACCGGACGTCGCACCCGACGAACCCGATGTCCCGCTCGCCCACGACGGGGCGGACGGCTGAGCCACCGCCGCGCGGGAGGACGGAACGGTCCGGGCCACGGATGCGATGTCCCCGGGCCGGACGCTCCGGAACGCACCCGCACCGACCGGGCGTCGGGGGCAGCCGGCCCGGGCGCCCCGGGGCCGGCGTTCCGGAGCGGTCGGACCGGGTGTTCCGGTCGTCCCGGGGCGGCCGGTTCAGACCAGCCGTCGGGCCGTCGCCCAGCGGGTCAGTTCGTGACGGTTCGACAGCTGGAGCTTGCGCAGCACCGCCGAGACGTGCGACTCGACCGTCTTCACCGAGATGAACAGCTGCTTGGCGATCTCCTTGTACGCGTAGCCGCGGGCGATCAGCCGCAGCACCTCGCGCTCGCGCTGCGTCAGCCGGTCCAGGTCCTCGTCGACCGGCGGCGCGTCCGTGGAGGCGAACGCGTCGAGGACGAAGCCGGCCAGTCGGGGCGAGAACACCGCGTCGCCCTCCTGGACCCGGAAGACCGAGTCGATCAGGTCGGTGCCGGTGATCGTCTTGGTGACGTAGCCGCGGGCGCCGCCGCGGATGACGCCGATGACGTCCTCGGCGGCGTCCGAGACGGACAGCGCCAGGAACCGCACCGGGTCGTCGACGGCCCCCATCAGCGAGGCGCAGCGGCGCAGCACCTCGACGCCGCCGCCGCCCGGCAGGTGCACATCAAGGAGGACGACCTCGGGGCGGGTCGCCGTGATGACCGTGACCGCCTGGTCGACGTCGGCGGCCTCGCCGACCACCTCGACGCCCGTCTCCTCGGTGCGGCCGATCTCGGCCTGGACGCCGGTGCGGAACATCCGGTGGTCGTCGACGAGCACGACCCGCACCCGGCGGGCCGGCCCCTGGCTCCCGGCCGTCTCAGTGGTCTCCGTCATCGCTCGCCCTCTCCATCTCCAGCTCGACCTCCGTGCCCCCGCCGGGCACCGAACGCAGTCGCGCCGTGCCACCGTTGCGCTGCATCCGGCCGATGATCGACTCTCGTACGCCCATTCTGTCCCCCGGTACGGAGTCCAGGTCGAATCCCGGCCCCCGGTCGCGCACCGACACGAAGACCGTACGGCCCTCGACCTCCGCGTAGACCTGCACGGCACCGCCCTCGCCACCGTACTTGGCGGCGTTGACCATCGCCTCGCGCGCGGCCTGCATCTGTGCCCCCAGCTTCTCGTCCAGCGGGCAGTCCCCGACGACCACGACCTCCAGCGGGACGCCGTGCTTGTCCTCGACCTCGGCGGCGGCGCGCTTGACCGCCTCGGCGAGGGTCTCGGGTTCGTCGTCCTCCTCCTTGCCGGTGCCTTCGGGGTTGTAGAGCCAGTTGCGCAGTTCGCGTTCCTGGGCGCGGGCCAGCCGGCGGACCTCGCCCGCGTCCTCGGCGTTGCGCTGGATCAGGGTGAGGGTGTGCAGCACCGAGTCGTGGACGTGCGCGGCGACCTCGGCGCGTTCCTGGGCCCTGATGCGCATGGTGCGCTCCTCGGAGAGGTCCTGGGTCATGCGCACGAGGTACGGGCCGGCCAGCAGCGCTATGCCGGTGAGGACGGCGATCGCGGCGGTCAGGACGTTGCCGAGCTGGGCGGCGGAGCCGCGTACCACCATGAAGACGGCCAGGCCCAGGCCGACCAGGGCGACCCCGGCGAGCCCCCGGGCCAGGTGCAGGACCCGGCGGCGATTGCCGGTCTCCATCCAGCGGGCGCGGCGGGCGTTGTCGGCCTGCCGCCACACCAGCACGGAACCGGCGCCGATCAGCAGCGCGGGCCAGATGTAACGGTCGGCCCCGCCGCCCATGTCGACGTTGCCGACGAAGATCATCGCGCCGATGAGCAGCGCGATGAGGGCGAAGACCTGTCCCCTGTCGGGTTTGCGGAGCCTGCGTCTGCCGTCCGGTCCGGTCTCGAAGAGGGGGCGCGGGGCCTCCACTCCACCGACACCGAGCGGGACGACGATCCAGAACACGGCGTAGAGCAGTGCGCCGAGTCCCTCGGCGAAGAACAGGCCGACGAAGACGAAGCGCACCCAGGCGACGGGCAGCCCGAGGTGTCCGGCGAGACCGCGTGCGACGCCGCCGAGCAGCCGCCCGTCGGCGCTGCGGTACAGCTTGCGTGTCGGCGGCTCCTCCGGCTCGGTCCTGACGGAGCTCATGGCCCGGGGCGTGGCGGCTTGCATGACCCGATGGTCACATGCCCGGAAGGGACGCGGCATCAGGGTCCGTCCCGGACTCCACCCTGAGAGCCTGTCGGATGACCTCTGACCGGGCGGCCGCGCCCCGGCCGTGCGCCCCGGACCGTCGGCGGTGGGCCTCCCCCAGGGGCCCCGTGGGCGAATATCAGGGATCGGCCAGGGTGGGGGCGGGTCCCGGACACGCGCCCGGCCCGTCACCATGGAGCCATGACCCATCCCCAGGACACCTCCCCCGGTGTCGCGCCGCCCCCCGAACCGCGACCGCAACTGCGGCGCAGCCCGCGCCAGAAAGTCGTGGCCGGGGTCTGCGGCGGACTCGGCCGGTACTGCGACGTCGATCCGGTGATCTTCCGGATCGTGCTCGGGGTGCTGTCCGTCACGGGCGGCATCGGGCTGATCTTCTACGGCTTCGCCTGGCTGCTGATCCCGCTGGACGGCGAGGAGGAGAACGAGGCACGCAGGCTGCTGTCGGGCCGTGTCGAGGGCGCGTCGCTGATCGCGGTGCTGCTCGCGCTGATCGGGTGCGGGCTGTTCCTCTCCATGCTGGGCAACGGCGGCACGCTGGCGTTCTCCGCGATGCTGTCGCTGGCGGTCGTCGGCTTCGCCGTCTGGACGCAGAACCGCAAGGCGGTGGTGCCCCGGGATCCGTCGCACCCGGCGACCGCGCAGGCGGTGGCGGACGCGCCGCCCGAGGTGAAGGCACCGCCGTCGCCGGGCAGCCCGTCGTGGTGGCGGGACCCGATCGTCAAGGACGGCACGACGGGGCCGGTGGCACACGGGTATCTGTGGGGTCCGGCCGACGCGTCGCCCGGCGGGCGGCCCCCGCGCACGCCGGGGTCGGCACCGCGGAATCCGTACCGTGCGCCCCGACGGGAGCCCGGCACCATGGGCCCGGTCTCCATCGGTGGTCTCGTCTTCCTGCTGGCGCTGATCGCGGGCGGGCTCGGCACGTCACTGACCTGGGAGTCCCAGCCGCTCGGCACGAGCCTGCAGTTCGGTCTGGCCGGGGCGCTCGCGGTGTTCGGGCTCGGGATGCTGGTCAGCTCGTTCCTCGGCCGGACCGGGTTCGGCACGGTCATGCTGGCGATGATCACGGCGGTGCTGCTGGCAGGCGCGTCCGCGCTGCCGAAGGACATCACCACGCAGTGGATGCGCGAAGGCTGGCGGCCCGCCACGGCGGCGGCGGTCCGGTCGGAGTACGCGCTGGGCACCGGGCAGGCGCGACTGGACCTCACCGGGATCAGCGTTCCCGAGGGCGAGACCGTCGCGACGGCGGCAAGGGTCGGTGCGGGCCGTCTGGTCGTCGTCGTGCCGAAGGCGGTCACGGTGAGGCTGAACGCCCGGGCGGGCTTCGGCGACATCACGCTGCCCGTCGACCGCACGGGGGAGGCACCGTCCGGGCCTCCGGGCGACGTGGACGTCAGGCCGTCGCGCAACGAACACAGGACACTGCCGCCGGCCCCGGGGAGCAAGCCCGCGGGTACGGTCGAGCTCACTCTGGAGATCGGTATCGGACAGGTGGAGGTCACCCGTGCTGCTTCATGAGATCCGTCCGGGCCGGGCGGTGGCGGGCCTGGTGATGCTCGCCCTGGCGGCGGGCTACGCGGCGGACGCGGCGGGTGCCTGGGACGCCCCGTGGGTCTTCTTCTTCCCGCTGTTCTTCGGCGGCCTCTGGCTGGCCACCACCGTGACCTGCGCGAACTATGTGATCCGCCGCCGTCGTGACGCGCGGAGGGCGTCCACGGAGAACGCCGCGGCCCCGGCGAGCAGCAGCGGCAGCCAGGCCATGAGATAGGCCAGGTCGTTGCCGAAGTAGTACGGCTTGACCTGCCAGCTGACGGTCAGCCACAGGCTCAGCGAGATCAGTGCCCCGCCGAGCGCGGCGAGCCGTGCCCACAGTCCGATGAGAGTGCCGATCCCGACTGCGATCTCGCCGAAGGCGATGGCGTATCCGAAGGCCCCGGGGTTCTTCAGCGCGAGGTCGACGAGGGCCGGGATCGCGGACGAGTCGCGCACTGCGCGCATCATCTCGCCGATGGAGCCCGGGCCGCTCGCGCGGAAGAAACCGTCGGTCGTCAGCTTGTCGATCCCGGCGTAGAGAAAGGTGACGCCGAGGAAGATCCGCAGCGGCAGCAGTGCGTACTCCCGTGCGAGTTCCTTGAGCCCCCGCGCCCCGCCCGGACTGCCCATCGTCACTCCGTAGCCGCGCAGACCCGGCAATTCCTGCAAACCTTGCATGTGACTGCCCATCCTTCCGTAATCCCGTCATCAGACGATACGTAGAAGGGGCAACACGGCGCTCCCCCCGATGGGCCGTCCGGCCGGAAGATCCGTCGGCGGGACGCCCATCTGCATGAAGCGCCGTCAGCGGGAGGCCCCGGCGGCGCGGAGTACGTCGGCCGGGCGGCCGACGGTCAGTCCGTCACCTCGATCTCCACCGGGTTCGTCTCCACCCCGGCGGCGGTCACGACCTGCACCTCCACCCGGCCCGGCTCCACGTCCACCGGTACCGGAACGGTGAGCACGCCGTCCGTCGGGTTGGCGAAGCCGCCGGTGACCGGGACGAGCGGTACGTGCACATGGACCCGGCCGATCCGCACGACCATGCCCGCCAGCCGGTCCGGGGTCCCGGCGCCGGGCGGCACGAAGCCGGCGCCCCGGATCTCGATGTCGTCACCGGTACGGATCGGCGCGTCCAGGTCCCCGGCCTCCCGGGACCGGACCACCGAGAGGACCACCGGGCGCCCGCCCTCCGTGTACTTCCCGGCGAAGTACGCGACCGCCGAGACGGCGACCAGCAGCGCGAGCCCCCAGGGCAGGTCGGGCAGCTGCTCGGGCCTGCGGGCCAGCCGGATCGCGGCGAACAGCACCGCGACGGTGCTCACCAGCACGTACTGCACGTCCGTGAAGCTGCCCCGCCCCGAGTCGTCGGTGAGCAGATCGGCGGCGCGCGGCCGTTCGGCCCGCAGTTTCTGAAGCCGCCCGGAGAGGGCCCGTACGCCCACCACCCGGCGCACGACCACGGCGACGGCGCACACCAGCGCCAGCACGGTCACCACCCCGGCGCCCCTGGCCAGGTCCAGTCCCTCGATCAGCGCATCGCGCTCGGCGTGGTCGGAGGCGCCGGCCAGCTGGAGCGCCAGCACGAGCACGGAGAACACGGCGAGCAGCACCCAGGACGCCGCGACCGCCCGGGAGGTGGAGAGCCGGTTGTCCTCCCCTGTCACCGGGGCGAGCAGACCGCCGCGGGCCCGGTGGACGTGGGCGGCGCCGGTCAGCAGGGCCGCGGTGACCACTCCGGCGATCAGGCCGGCCGTACGGGCATTGCTCCAGCCCGCACCGATGGCGGTGGCGGTCTCGGCGACGACCAGCACGGCCACGCCTCCCCACACCGCGATCAGGGTGCGCCGCCATACCCGGTACAGCCAGGCGTCCCCCGCCTCCCGGCCCCGTTCGGCGACGGTCCTGGCCGACTGGGTCAGCTCGTCCGACACCCACTGCCGGGTCGCGGAGACGGACTGTGCGACCCCCGGCGGCACCCCCTGCCCCGCGGCGAATTCGTCCCGTTTGGCCAGGAAGGCCGCCACCGCGCGCCGATGGCCCTCGCGTGCCCCGTGCGGGCAGCCGCCGCACGTACAGCCGCCGCCGTGCGTGCCGCTCGCCCTCGCCTCGTCCAACGCCACGGAGAACGCCGCCCTTTCCAGCCCCGATCCAGCCACGGTCCAGTCAACTCGACTGTTATTGCTGCGAATTGTGCCGTACGGAAGGGCCTGGGGCCGCATCGGGGAGACGCACCGGCACACCTCGCAAGAATGTGCGAGTGATCCGGCCGTCAGAAGTCGCCCGATGTCACCAGAAGATGCGACTCGTCGACGCGTCAGAAAGCACGGCTGATCCGGCGCCAGAGCGGCTGGTAGTTGGTCCAGGCCACCAGGTCGCCGCCCAGACGCTCCCGCGTGGCGACGGCGTCCCGGTGGCCGATCGACACCGGCTTCCCGGCGGCGCGCGCGGCCAACTGCACCTGGCAGCAGCGTTCCAGGGAGATGAACCACCACGCGGCGGCATCCACCGTGCCGCCGACGGTCAGCAGCCCGTGGTTGCGCAGCACGATCGCCTTGCGCCCGCCGAGCGCCGCCGCGATCCGGCGCCCCTCCTCCGCGTCGACGACGACCCCGGTGTAAGCGTCGTAGAGAGCGTGGTCCTCGTAGAAGGCGCAGGCCTCCTGGGTGATCGGTTCGACGAGCTCACCGAGCGCGGACAGGGCCCGCCCGTGCACGGAGTGGGTGTGCGCGACGGCGACGACATCGGGGCGGGCCCGGTGCACCTGCGCGTGGACGGCGAACGCGGCCTGGTTGACGTGGTGTTGCCCCTCGACGACCTGACCGTCCCCGTTCACCAGGATCAGCTCGTCCGCGGTGATCCCGTCGAAAGGCGCCCCGAAGGGATTGACCCAGAAGCAGTCGGCGAACTCCGGGTCGCGCGCGGTGAGATGACCCGAGACACCGTCCTCGTACCCGTACTCGCCGAACAGCCGGAGCGCCCCGGCCAGCCGCTCCTTGCGATGGGCACGCTCCTCCCGCACCGACTCGTGGACGGGCGGCATCGCGAAGTGGAGCCGGTCCACGGGTACGGGCGTGGGCTCCGGCATGTGCTCGGGCGTGGGCTCGGGCTCGGGCATGACGCCTCCTCGGCTCCCAGGACGTAGGGAGGCGGAAGCTACCGCTGGTCGCGACAAGTGGCCAGGGGTGCCGGGGAGCCGACCGGGCCCGGAGCCGTGTTCTCACCCTCGCGGTCGACGTCCAGGTCGCTCGGGGTCCGCAGCGTAAGTTCCACACCCGCACGATGTGGCTGCGGCGCTCATGATTGCTCCCATGGGGCAGAGTCTCGTCTCCTCAGCCAGCGTACCCAGCACGAACGGCGATGCCGCCGCCCAAACAAATGAGCGACGGCATCGGCGTTGACCCTGGTGAGGGGGTGCTCCCGGGCGCTGGGCGCGCGGGGATCACTCCCACTCGATGGTGCCCGGCGGCTTGCTCGTCACGTCGAGCACGACCCGGTTGACATCGGCCACCTCGTTGGTGATCCGGGTCGAGATCTTGGCGAGGGTCTCGTACGGGAGGCGCGACCAGTCGGCGGTCATGGCGTCCTCGGAGGAGACCGGGCGCAGCACGATCGGGTGGCCGTAGGTGCGGCCGTCGCCCTGGACGCCGACGGAGCGGACGTCGGCGAGCAGGACCACCGGGCACTGCCAGATCTCGCGGTCCAGGCCGGCCTCCGTCAGCTCCTCGCGGGCGATGGCGTCCGCCTCGCGGAGCAGGTCGAGCCGCTCCCGGGTGACCTCGCCGACGATCCGGATGCCGAGCCCCGGGCCGGGGAACGGCTGGCGCTGGACGATCTCCTCGGGCAGGCCGAGCTCCTGTCCGACCATCCGGACCTCGTCCTTGAACAGCTTGCGCAGCGGCTCGACGAGCTGGAACTCGATGTCCTCGGGGAGACCGCCGACGTTGTGGTGGGACTTGATGTTGGCGGTGCCGTTGCCGCCGCCGGACTCGACGACGTCCGGGTAGAGCGTGCCCTGGACGAGGAACGCGACGTCCTCGCCGTCGGCGGCGCCCTCGGCGACGATCTCGGCCTGCGCCTGCTCGAAGACGCGGATGAACTCGCGGCCGATGATCTTCCGCTTCTGCTCGGGGTCGGAGACCCCGGCCAGCGCGCTCAGGAACCGCTCGGAGGCGTCGACGACCTTCAACTGGACGCCGGTGGCGGCGACGAAGTCCTTCTCGACCTGCTCGGTCTCGCCCTTGCGCATCAGACCGTGGTCGACGTACACGCAGGTCAGCTGGGAGCCGATGGCCTTCTGCACGAGGGCGGCGGCGACCGCGGAGTCCACCCCGCCGGACAGGGCGCAGATGGCGCGCTTGCTGCCGACCTGCTCGCGGATCACGGCGATCTGCTCCTCGACCACGTTGCTCGTGGTCCAGGTCGGCTCGATTCCGGCGCCGCGGTAGAGGAAGTGCTCCAGGACCTGCTGGCCGTGCGTGGAGTGCATGACCTCGGGGTGGTACTGGACGCCGTAGAGCTTCTTCTCGTCGTTCTCGAAGGCGGCGACCGGGACGACGTCCGTGGACGCGGTGACGGTGAAGCCCTCGGGGGCGGCGGAGCAGGCGTCGCCGTGCGACATCCAGACCGACTGCTCGGCGGGCGTGCCCTCGAACAGCGTGGAGCCGTTCTTGGTGACGGTGAGCGGGGTGCGGCCGTACTCGCGGGCGCCGTTGTCGTCGACGGTGCCGCCGAGCGCGGTCGCCATCAGCTGGAAGCCGTAGCACATGCCGAAGACCGGCACCCCGGCCTCGAACAGCGAACGGTCGAGCGTGGGCGCGCCTTCCGCGTACACCGACGAGGGGCCGCCGGACAGGATGATCGCCCGGGGGTTCTTGGCCAGCATCTCGGCCACCGGCATCGTGGACGGGACAATCTCGCTGTAGACCCGGGCCTCGCGGACGCGACGGGCGATGAGCTGGGCGTACTGGGCGCCGAAGTCGACAACGAGAACCACGTCGGTCGCGCTGTCGGGAGCGGCGGGGGGTGCTGCTGGCACGGGGGCGGCCTTCCGGCGGTGAACGGTGAAAAGGGGGTCGGTGCTGTCGATTCTACCGGGGGTGCGGAGTCGGCCGTCGGCCCCGTGGGGCGAGCCCGCCGTCCCGGGGGCGAGGCCCGCCCTCCCGTACGGGCGGAGGGGCGGGCGCCGTGCCGTTCCGGCACGTACGGGACCGGGCTTCGCGTGCGTACGGGAGGACCGGTCGGGGCCGAACGGACGGGTCTCAGCATCCGGTCGCGCTTGGACAGACCGCGCGGGCGGTCCATACTGGGCCTATGCGTCAGCACACGACCTTCGTCTTTACCTATGGCATCCGGCCCGCCGGCTGCCATGGTCGTGCTGCTTGATCCACTGACAAGCAACGTTCCAGGCGCCCCGGGCCGAAAGGCCCGGGGCGCCTCGGCGTTTCCGGACCGATCGGCTCCGGGGACCGCACCCGCACCCCACGAGGAGTCCCCACCATGACCAGCACCGCCACCGCCCCGGCCGGCACGGACGCGAAGAGCGTCACGGACACGCAGAGCCCCGAGGAGAGGACCGGCGCGCGCACCCAGGAGGCCGCCGCGCTGATCGCCGAGGCACGGTCCCGGATCGACACCCTCGACGACCGCATCATCGGTCTCGTCCAGGAACGGATGGCCGTCTCGGCCGTCATCCAGGAGGCACGGATCACATCCGGCGGCCGTCGCGTCAACCTCTCCCGCGAGATGGAGATCCTCGGCCAGTACCGGGACGCGCTCGGCAAGCCCGGCACCTCCCTCGCCATGACCCTGCTGGAGCTGTGCCGCGGCCGGGTCTGACGGCGCTGCCGTCCGGGGTGTCTGCGGGCGTATCCCAGTTCGGTGCCGCTCTCACCCGTACGGCGCGTGACCGGGTCCGCGACGGCTTCGTTGGTCCCGGTGTCCGTGCCAGCCAGGGGCGGCTTTGGAAGGAAACCACGCGTGGCTCCGCCGGGACGTGAGGCGTACTGCAGGTACGCCGTGGGACCACGGCCCGGCGTGCGTGACCGGTCGGCAGGGGACAGCAGTCCGGTCACCCACGCGGTCGGCTCCGGGGACGCCCGGAGCCGACCGTGTCCCGGTCGGGAACGGCGCTTACCGCAAGGTCCCGTACGGTCCCGGCCCCGGCGCCCGGGCACCGACCCGACATCGATGCGCGAAGGGCCCCGTCGGCCGGTGTCCGGCGGGGCCCTCGCTCATGACCTCTCCACGCCGATGCGACGGGCCGGGCACGAGCGACGGGCCGGGGCGATGTGACGGGCCGGGCCGGCGTGAGTGGCGTCACAGCCGGGATTTGTGAGTCTCCGAGCAACCATTGCGGCGAACCGCAGGTCAACCATGCGCACGACCGGTCACGCCCGGTGAGGGCGCGAGGTGCGCAGAAGGGCTGCGCTCGGAGGGGTGCAGCCCTTTCGGCCCCTTCTGCCGCTTCCGCCCAGAGGTCACGTGCGTCACAGCAGTCGCAGCGCACTCACTACACCCCGTGTTCGTCGCGACATACTCGTCACGCTCACCGCACTCACAACGCTCACCGCACTCACGGTGGTCACAACGCGCACGACGCATGCGGTGCCCACCGCACTCACAGCGCTCACGGCTTCTTCTTCGGCGGGACCGTCGGCATGCCGAGGAAGGGCAGCCTGAGCGCGCCGAAGGCGTCCTTCGGCACGGCGGGCGACCGGGGCTCGACCGGGGCCAGCCGCTCGTACGCCTCGCCCTGCGCCGGGCGCGGGTCCTCCTCGCCCTTGTTGGGCCAGAAGGACATCGCGCGTTCCGCCTGGGCCGTGATGGTGAGCGACGGGTTGACCCCGAGGTTCGCGGAGACCGCGGCACCGTCGACCACCGATATGCCGGGGTGTCCGTAGAGGCGGTGGTACGGGTCGATGACTCCGTCCTCGGCGCTCGCGCCTATCGGACAACCGCCGAGGAAGTGCGCGGTGAGCGGCATGCCCATCAGCTCGCCGACGTTCGAGCCGGCGAAGCCGTCGATCTCCTCGGCGAGCAGCGTGGCGCCGCGCGTCGCCTCCTCGATCTGCGTCGGGTTGGGGGCGCCGTGCCCCTGCCGCGCGGTGAGCAGTCCCTTGCCGATGCCTCCCGGCTTGCGGTACGTCGTCAGGGAGTTGTCCAGCGACTGCATGACGAGCCCGATGATGGTCCGCTCCGACCAGCGGTGGTTGGACAGCGAGCGGACGGCGAGGGCGGGGTGCCGGGCGACGTTGGCGAGCCAGCCCAGCACCCGGCTGCCGCCGTGCGGCGCCCGGCCGCCGTAGGGCACCTGGAGGATGGACAGCGCGCCCATCGCGTTGGAGCCCTTTCCGTAGCGGACCGGCTCGATGTGGGTGTTCTCGTCGGGGTGGATCGACGAGGTGATCGCGACGCCGCGGGTGAAGTCGGCGCGCGCGGCACCGTGCTTCCTGCGGTAGCGCCGGTCGGTGGTCTGCGAGCCGACGATCGCCTCGGAGTTGGTACGGGTCAGCTCGCCGAGCCGGTCCGGGATCCGGGGCAGCAGCCCCCGGTCCTTCATGGTGTGCAGCAGGGTCTGGGTCCCGTACGTGCCGGCCGCCACGACCACCTGGCGGGCTCGCAGCCGGGTGGGCCTCGCCTTGCGGCGGCGGTCGGTGGGGACGGTGAGGACGCGGTGGCCGCCCTCCGGATGGTCGGTGATCGCGACGACGGTGGTCATCGGGTGGATGACGGCCCCGGCCTTCTCGGCGAGGTGGAGGTAGTTCTCTTCGAGCGTGTTCTTCGCGCCGTGGCGGCAGCCCGTCATGCACTCGCCGCACTCGGTGCAGGCCCGGCGTGCGGGGCCCGCGCCGCCGAAGTACGGGTCGGCGACCGTGCCGCCGGGCTCCGCCCGCGCCGTGCCGTCGGCGTCCTCGCCGTCGCCGAAGAACACGCCGACCGGGGCGAGGTGGAAGGTGTCGCCGACGCCCATGGCCTGCGCCGCCGCCTTCAGATGGACGTCGGAGGGGGTCGTCGTCGGGTTGAGCCGGACCCCGAGCATCCGCCTGGCCTGGTCGTAGTACGGCTTCAGCTCGTCCTGCCAGTCGGTGATGGACGCCCACTGACGGTCCTCGAAGAACGCCGCCGGCGGCACGTACAGGGTGTTGGCGTAGTTGAGCGAACCGCCGCCGACGCCCGCGCCGGCCAGCACCATCACGTTGCCGAGCAGGTGCACGCGCTGGATTCCATAGAGGCCGAGAGCCGGGGCCCACAGGTAGTTCTTGAGGTCCCAGGAGTTCTTGGGGAGGGTGCCCCGGGTGAAGCGGCGACCCGCTTCCAGGACCCCGACGCGATATCCCTTCTCCGTCAGCCGTAGGGCCGACACCGCCCCGCCGAAGCCCGAACCGACGACGAGCACGTCGTAGTCGTACGCGGCGTCGTCGTCGGTCCCTTCCCCGGACATGGCCTCTTCCGGAGAGGCGGTCGCGTTCCGGGAAACGGTCCGGTTCCGGGCAGGGCTGTCCTCGGGCATGGCTCTCCTCGGTACGAAAAGGCTCAGTGCGAAAAGGCTCGGTACGGAAAGGCTCGGTGCGGAACGGGCGGAAAGCGGGGCGGTACGGAGGCCGTCAGCGCAGGTGGAACGCCTTCATCACCTTCAGGCTGCGCGTCATGAACGCCGCGTACCCCGCGTCGTCCATCCCGAACGAGGGCGCGAGCTGGATCAGCCGCTGCTGGGCGACGGTCTGTGCCTCGGTGTACTTGAGGATGCCCTCGGAGCCGTGCCGCCGGCCGAGGCCGGAGTCCTTCATGCCGCCCATCGGCGACTGCACGCTGCCGTACGCGGGGGCGTACCCCTCGTTGATGTTGACCGTGCCGGTCCGCAGCCGGGCGGCGACCCGGTGGCCGCGCGCGGAGTTCCTGGTCCAGACGCTCGAGTTCAGGCCGTACGGCGTGGCGTTGGCGAGGGCCACGGCCTCGTCCTCGTCACGGAAGCGGTAGAGGGACACCACCGGTCCGAAGGTCTCCTCCGAGCAGACCGCCATCGGCGCCTCGACGCCGTCGAGGATGGTCGGCTCGTGGAACAGCGGGCCGATGTCGGGGCGGGCGACGCCGCCCGCGACGACCGTGGCGCCCTTCTCGACGGCCTCGGCGACGTGCCTGGTCACGGTCTCCAGCTGACGCTCGCTCACCAGGGAGCCCATGTCGGCACCGTAGGCGAGGGCGCTGCCGAGTCGCATCGCCTTCGTGCGGGCGGCGAAGCGGGCCACGAAGTCGTCGGCGACCGACTCGTGGACGTACAGCCGCTCGATGGAGATGCAGAGCTGACCCGCCGAGGAGAAGCAGGCGCGGACGGCGCCCGCGGCGGCCTTCTCCACGTCGGCGTCCTCCAGCACCAGCATCGCGTTCTTCCCGCCGAGCTCCAGCGAGACCCCGACCAGCCGGGCCGCCGCGCCCTGCGCGACCTCACGGCCGGTGCGGGTGGAGCCGGTGAACGAGACGTAGTCGGCATGCTTGACGACCTCCGGGCCGACGACCGGTCCGTCACCGAGGACGATCTGGAAGACCTCGGCGGGCAGCCCGGCCTCGATCAGCAGGTCCCGGGCCCACAGGGCGGTGAGCGCGGTCTCCGTGTCGGGCTTCATTACGACGGCGTTGCCGGAGACGAACGCGGGCAGGGCGTCCCCGACGGACAGTTCGAGCGGGTAGTTCCACGGCGCGATCTGGCCGACGACACCGCGCGGCTGGCGCAGTTCGGTCACCTTCGTGAGGGTCGGCACGACGCCGGTGTGCCGCTTCGGCCGCAGATACGCGCCGGCCCGGCGCCCGTAGTGCCGGGCCACGACTGCGACGGCCTGCACCTCCTCGTGGGCGTGCAGCCTGGCCTTGCCGGTCTCCAGCTGGATGAGGTCGAGGACCTCGGCCTGGCGGCTGAGGACGAGGTCGTGGAAGCGGAGCAGGACGGCGGCACGGGCGCGGACAGGGGTCGCTGCCCAGGCGGGCTGGGCGGCACGCGCCCGTTCGAAGGCGCCCGCCACGTCCTCGGGCGTGGACTCGGGCAGATCGGCCAGTTTCTCCCCGGTGAAGGGGGTGTGGTTGGCGGTGCGGCCGGAGCCGGCCACGTCACGGGTCAGCCGGGCGACCAGGTCGGGCGTCACCACGTCGGCGGCGGTACGCACGCCCGCCGGGGCTGCGGCCACGGGGTTGGTGCCGACCGGGGTCGCGGAAGTACCGCCGGCCGGGGCCGCGGGGGTGGGCTGGGGGGCCTGCGAGTCCGTCATGAGGCCGAGAGTACGTCCACCCGACCACTTTGGGTACCCGTGGGTAACAGGTTTTCACACACCCCACAAAGACGCCAGCGATCACTGGCAACAAAGCCCCTGATCAGGCCCCCTTCACCACCAGGAGACCCGACCCGGAGCCCGGTCGGGAGCCGGCCGACGGCCGTCGGCCGGCCATCCGGCAGTCGGTCGCCGGCAGCCGTCAGTCGGACTCGTCGGGCGCGCGCCAGCCGCGCAGGATCGTGTCGAACTGCGCACGGGTCGTGTCCCAGTCCTCCGCCGGTCCCGTCATGTACAGCGCGTACTCGGGGCCGCCCGTCTCCCCGAAGTACATCTGGTCGATCGCGTGGCGCGGCCCCGGATGGTTCTTCGTCTCCGTCCAGGTGAACTCCCAGAGCGAGCCGGGCCGGTCCCGGTAGGTGTTGGAGTGCAGGGTCACGCGCTCGTACCCGGGGAGCCGTTCGGAGAGCTGCTTCTCCAGGTTCAGCATGTGCATGTACGAGTTCTCGTAGTCGGGCTCCGGGTCGACGCTGATCCGGATGTAGTGCAAGCCGTTGTCCGGGGTGTAGTCGATCTGATTGCCGTCCGCCCGGCGCTCCCAGCCGTCCGGCACGGTCAGGCTGAAGCCCTCGGGGTCGTCCACCCGGTGCCAGCCGTCGGGTATCTCCTTGGCCCCCGTCCTCTTGCGCGAGGGATCGGGCTTCTCGGAGGGGCTGTTCGCCGGTTCGCTGGGGGTGGCGGGCGCGTGCCTGCCCGCACCCCCCTGCCGGGCCGTGGTGTCGTCGCCACGGTCCGCGTACCGCATCGCGACGAGTCCCGCGCCGCCGCCGATCAGCGCGGCGGCGACGAGGACCAGCACCGCCGTACGCCACCGGCCGCGGCTGCGCCGGGTCACCGGGGCCGATGTCGGGCCGTTCACCGGCCCCGCGGCGGACTCGCCGGGAGGGGCCATCAGTTGGGCCGTGCCGGCCGCCCCCGTCTCGCCGGGCGCGGCGCCCGGGTCGGCGGTGACCGTGCCGAGCGTGCGCAGGACCTCGTCGGGGACGCGCTGCGTCGGCACGTACGCCTGTGCCGCCTGGGGCTCGCGGCCCTCCATGGCGTCGAGCAGCATCCGTTCCGTCTCCGCCGCCGACGGCCGGTCCTCGGGCTCCTTGCGGAGCAGCGCGGTGATCACGGGGCCGAGCGGGCCCGCGCGCCCCGGCGGCGGCGGTTCCTCGGTGACGACGGCCTGCATGGTGGAGATCGGGGACGTGCGCCGGAACGGCGAGCGGCCCTCGACCGCGGTGTAGAGCGTGGCGCCGAGCGACCACAGGTCGGAGGCCGGGCCCGGATCGCCGCCCCGTACCCGCTCCGGCGCCAGGTAGTCGATGGAGCCGACGAGTTCACCGGTCCTGGTGATGGTCGAGTCGCCCTCGATGGCCGCGATCCCGAAGTCGGTGAGCAGTACCCGGCCGTCGGCGGCGAGGAGTACGTTGCCGGGCTTCACATCCCGGTGCAGGACCCCCGCGGCGTGCGCCGCGCGCAGGGCGCCCAGCACGTGCAGGCCGATCCGGGCGGCCTCACGCGGCTCGATCTCGCCGGTCTTCTTGGCCGCGTCGGCGAGCGAAGGACCGTCGACGTACTGCATGACGATCCACGGCCGGTGGTCGTACTCGATCACGTCATGGACGGTGACCACGCCCGGGTGGGTGATCCGGGCGGCGGCGCGCGCCTCCTTCTGCGTGCGCGCGTGCAGGACGATCCGGTCCGCCTCGGCGGCGTACTGCCCGGCCGTCAGTTCCTTGACCGCGACCGTGCGGTGCAGCACCTCGTCGTGGGCGCGCCAGACCTTGCCCATGCCGCCGCGCCCGAGGACCTCGCCCAGCCGGTACCTCCCGGCCAAAACCAGTCCCGCGTCCGTACCCTGTGCTCGTTCCACGTGATCCCCGCCCCGTTCCCTCGGAGGCCAGATTACGGAGGGGCTCTCGGCCACGGAACCTCGCATCCCCGTGGTGACCGCACTGTGATGCTTGTCGCTCGCCCCGCCTTCTGCCGCGCGGCGGACCGGAACGGATCAGCGCGTCACCCGGTAGGAGCCGACGGCCTGTTGGTAGATCTCCGAGACCTCGTCGCGCCGGTTCTCCGGGCCGATGACCTGGACGACGTGGTATCGGCCGTCGACGATCATCGCGAGATTGCGGGCGTACACCTCACGGCCGTTCGCGTCCTGCCAGGTGAACTGGCCCTCGGCCATGGTCTGCCGGCCGACGTCGATCCGGCGCAGCCCGCTCGACCCCGACCAGCCGGACTCGCGGAACGGCCGCAACTCCCGCTCCTTGTCCGCCTGGTACGCCAGGGGGTCGGCGCCCTCGGTCTCGACCGAGTCACGCCCGGGGACGACGAGCAGGGTGAAACCGTCGCCCTCGTAACGGATCTGACGGTCCGCGTTGGCGGGGGTGCGCCGCCAGCTCTTGAGGACGCCGACCTCGAAGCCCTCCGGGTCCTCGCGCAGGGCGTATCCGGCGGCGAGGGCCACGGCGGAGCGGGTGGTCTGAGGCTGCTGGGCGCCGCCGGGCCGCGCGGAGGACTGGTCGCCCGATGGCTCCGTGCCGCCCCGCGGCGCGCCGGACGCCGACGTGTCCGGGCCGCCGGTGCCGGGTTCGGCGCCGGTCCTGTCGTCCGCCTTGGGCATGAACAGCACGGCGTATCCGACGGCGGCGGCCAGCGCCAGCAGGATCAGCACCAGGAGGAGTCGTCCGAGCCGCCTCGGCGAGCGTGCCTCGCCGTACGGTGAACCGGGCGGCGGGGTGCGCAGCGCCTTGGGGCCCTTGGGTTCGCGCGGCGCCCGGGCCGTCCGGGGCGCCTTCTCCGGCCGGGGACCCTGCTCCTCGCGGGGCGGCTCGGTGCGCTCCGGCCGTTCGCGGGTGTGCCGGTGGCGGCCGTGGGCCGCGCCCCGGCCGAAGCGACGCCTGCGGACCAGTTCGCCGCGGCGGCGCACGACGGGGAGCCGGGGGGCGTCGGCGGACGGCAGCGGCACGACGTCCAGACCGGCCTCGGGTTCGGGCGCGGACCGCACGAGGGAACGCAGCCAGCCGCTCAGTTCCTCGACGTCCGGCCGGTCGGTGGGGTCCTGACGCAGCAGCGACTCCACGACGGGGCGCAGCGGGCCGCACTCCTCGGCGAAGGCGGGCGGTTCCCCGCACACCATCTGGACCAGTTCGGCGGCGTTCTCCTCGGGGTACGGGGCGTGGCCCTGGACGGCGCGGTAGAGCAGCGCGCCGAGCGCCCAGAGGTCGGTGGCGGGGCCGATCGGCGGGGCCAGCCGCCAGTTCTCGTGTATGGGCCCGCCCTGTTCGGGCGCCCAGCGCTCGGTGACCGCGCCGACGACGGCGATGCGGGCCTGCCGGGCGCGCTCGGCGGCGAGTGAGGTGTCGGGGCCCCGGTACGAGGTGTCTTCGGCATGCCCGCTCGTCACGAGGTCGTCCCAGCGACCGGGGCGGTGCTCCTGCCCCGAGTGGTGTGCCGGGAGCGCCGGGACCGGGGCCGGGCCCCGGGTGTCCGTGTGCGCGGCGGACTCGCCGGTGCCTCCGGCGGGGACAGGGCGGCCGTCCCCCGGGCCGTCGCTCCAGATGCCGGTGAGGTGCATCCGGCGGGCGGGGGGCAGGAGTCCGTCCTCGTCGCCGTCGTCGTGACCGGTGCCGTCGTGGTCGTCGTAGCCGTCGGCCTCGTCGCCGTAGGGGGCGTCGCCGTACGGGGCCTCGGCGCGCGGGTCCTCGGCGTACAGGGCGTCGGCGTACGCGTCGCGGCTGTACGGACCGTCGGTGTACAGGGCCTCGGAGCGCGGGCCGTCGGCGTACGAGTCCGCGGTGTCCGGGTGGTCGTCCGGCCGGGCGGGACGTTGGACGGGGAGCGGAGCCGTGTCCTCCGCGCCCCCGGAGGACTCCCCCGTACCGGCGCGGCGTCGCTCCTCGCCGATCCGTGCGGCGGCGCGGGCCCCCTCGCGGTAGGCGGCGACGGCCCCGGCGCGCTCGGCCCGCGACCGCTCGGTACCGTCCTCCACGGGCTCGGGCGCCGGGAGTGCGGGGCCCACCGGCCGTCGCACGGCCTCCAGTTCACCGGCCGCGCCGCTCCGTGCGTCCCGCCGGAACGCGTCTCCGTGCCCGGCGTCGTCGCCGTCCCGGTCCCCGTGCACGTCGCCGTCCGCGTACGCGTACGTGTCGTGGTCACCATCGGCCTCGTGGGCCTCGTCGTCCGCGCCCCCGCGCGCGTCGTCGTCGGCGTCACCGTCCGTCCGGCCCTTCTCGACGGACACCGGTCCCGGCGAGGCCGGCAGCTCCGCCGGCGGCGGCGGCAGGGACGGCCGGGGCGGGGCGAACACCCCGGCCGGATCCGTCCCGCCCGCCGGGCGGCCGTAGGAGAGTTCCTCCTCGTCGTCCGGCCGGGGCGTCGACACGTACCCGCAGAGCGCCTCCTCCGCCGCCCCGGCAGCCAGGCCGGTCAGTACGACGCGTCCGTCGTCGCAGATCAGCACCGTGCGGACGGTGATGTTGCGGTGGGTCCAGCCGTGGGCGTGCAGCACCCGCAGCGCGGTCAGCACGTCGGAGCCGATCTCGGCGGCGCGGAACGGGTCGAGCGGACGCTCGGCGAGCAGCGCCGCGAGCGGGCGGGCCGCGACGAACTCGCTCACGATCCAGAGCGATCCGGCCTCCGCGAACACGTCGAAGACCTGGTCGAGTCTGGGGTGGTCGGGGATCCGGGCCGCCGCCTGCGCCGCCTCGACGGCCCGCCGCACCGCCGGGTCCGCGGGACGTCGCACGGCCCGCCCGGTGACCTGCCGGACCGAGAGCACCGGGCCCTCCGCGTCGAGCACCTCGGCGTCCACCACCTCGGGCAGCGGCACCTGACGGATCAGCACCTCCTGCCCGCTGTAGGTGTCGAACGCCCGGGTCTCGACCAGTTCGTACTCGTCGGACGGAGGCAGCGGAAGGCGGTAGCGGTCGGCGAGCACCCGACCCATGTAGTCGTTCATGACGCCTCCCCAGAGCGTGCCTACCCCCGGCCATGAAGACCACTCGCACACGTCAACCACGTGCGCTCGGCGTGCGGTTGACCGACCGTCCCATCGTGTACGGACTCAGGTTCTCACGATACGTGGCGCGTGACAGCACCGCGCCGGGGGCGGCACGTCCCGGCCCTCCCCCGCCCGCGGGTCAGTCGGCGGGTTCGAAGGTGCCGAGCGCGGTGGCGCGCAGCGTCCGGCACTCCTCGTCGTCCCATTCGCTCGCCGGACAACTGATCATGATCGCGTAACCGTGCTTCGCGTCGACCTTGAATCCCCGGTTGAGCACGCGGACCCGCTCGCCCTGCTGGATGCGCTCGAACTGCCAGTCGGCGACCGTCGGATAGCCGTTGTAGTCGACCTTCTTCACGCCCAGGTGGCGGTAGCCCTTGCTGGTGGCCGCGACACCCTTCTTCGCGGCGTTCCAGGCCGCGGCCGCGTCACCGCCGGGCGAATCGGTGTAGTCGACCTGGAGGCGCGGGAAGCCGCCGTCGGTGTTGTAGATGGCACCCGAGTTGCTGCCGGCCGTGCGGTCGAACCGGAAGTCCTCGGGCATCGCGATGGAGAAGTGGAACTTCTTGTTGGCGACGGCCTTGTAGCCGTCGGGCAGCGCGTCGTCCGGCTTGTCGTCCTTCGAACCGTCCGTCCCCGTGTCCGGGCCGTCGCCCTGGCCCTTGTCCTGGCCCGCGCCCTTGTCCTGATCCGGGGCGCCGCCGTCCGCGGGCTTGGCGCCGTCGCCGCTGTCGGCGTCCGGGGAGCTGCCGGAGGCCCCGGCCGAGGTGGCCTTGTCGTTCTTGCCGTTGCCGGCGCTCGCGTCCTTCTTGTCGTCGTCGTTGCCGAGCGTGAGCGCGAGGACCGTGGCGGCGACGGCGAGCACGATCACGGCCGCGATGATGGCCAGGGTGCGGCGCGGCACCACGTCCGTGAGGGACGCGCGGGGCGGGGCGGCCGGGGACGTGGCCCGGCGCTGCGGCGGTACGGCGGCGGTGGCCGCGCCTCCTGCCGCGCCCGCCCTCTTCGCCGATCCCGCCGCCTGCGAGGGGGACGCGGCGGGCGGCGGCACCGAGGGCGTGGGCGGTGCGGTGGCCGGGGTCGCGGCGGCGGCCGGTGCCGCTTTCGCACCGCGTACGGAACGCAGGGCGCCCCGCAGCCGGTCTCGGGTGCCCTCGCCCGGCTCACCGGACTTCGCCGCCGTCCGGCCGTCGCCCTCGGCGGACTTCCCGGGCAGCGCCATGGTCCGGGTGGCCTCGGCGGGCGGCGGCACCACCGGTTCCGGCTTCTCGGGTGCGTGGATCACGTCGTCGAGCAGGGCGCGCGCCCCCGCGTCGTCGAGCCGCTGGTCGGGGTCCTTGGCCAACAGGCCGTAGATGACCTCCTTGAGCGGACCGGCGTTCTTCGGCGGGTCGAGCGGCTCGGTCATCACCGCGGTCAGGGTGGCGATGGCCGACCCCTTGTCGTACGGCGGGGACCCCTCGACGCTCGCGTACAGCAGGCCGCCGAGCGACCACAGGTCGGCGGGCGGTCCCGGCTTGTGCCCCCGCGCGCGCTCCGGCGAGATGTACGAGGGCGCGCCGACGAGCATGCCGGTCGAGGTGACGGACGGGTCGCCCTCGACCTGCGCGATGCCGAAGTCGGTCAGCACGACCCGGCCGTCCTCGGCGATCAGTACGTTGGACGGCTTCACGTCGCGGTGCAGGATGCCCTCGCGGTGCGCCGAGCGCAGCACGTCGAGGATCGCGAGGCCGACCTCGGCGGCGCGCCTCGGAGTCAGTACACCGTCCTCACGGATGGCCTCGGCGAGGGACTTGCCCTCGATCAGCTCCATCACGATCCACGGCCGGTCGTCCTCGTCGACCACGTCGTAGACCGTCACCGCGCCGTTGTTGCGGATCCTGGCGATCGCCTTGGCCTCGCGCAGTGTGCGCGTGATCAGACGGCGCTTCTCGTCCTCGTCGATGGCCGAGGGAAACCGCAGTTCCTTGACCGCGACCGTGCGCCCCAGCGTCTCGTCGACGGCACGCCAGACCGTGCCCATACCGCCCCGGCCGAGCACCGCCCCGAGCCGGTACCGCCCCGCGAGAAGACGTCCGTCCTTGTCCCGCTGGGGCTCTTGTGCCTGCTCCGCCTCCGACATGCGTCCCCTCTGCGATCAACCCGCCCTGGCAGAGCGTCCATTGTCCCTCACCCCGGGACCGGTTCTGGTGCCGGGTCCACGGGCCCGGTCGTGGGTCCGGTCCACGGGCCGGTCATGGTGCCAGGTCAGCGCCCCGGTCGGGTACCCGGCCCACGGACCCGTCATGATGTGCTCCGAGGAAGGGAATCCCCGCCATGCCGACACTCCGGGCGCTGTTCTCCGTCCCGTTGCTGCTGGCGCTGCTGGGACTGGGCACGACGCCCCTGCACAGGGAACCACACCTCACCCCCGCGGCTTCCCACCTTCCCCGGCTTGTCGCCGAGGGCGGCGCTCCCACGGCGGCATTGCTGGCCGGTCGTGCCTCCTCGGCACCGTACGGCACCTTCCGCTCGACGGGGCCCGGCATCCGCAGGGTGGACCGGTTCCGGGTCGGCAGCATCACCAAGACCTTCGTCGCCACGGTCGTGCTCCAACTCGCCCGGGAGAAGCGGCTGCGGCTCTCGGACTCCGTCGACCGGCTGCTGCCCGGCCTGATCCGGGGCAATGGCAACGACGGCCGCCGCATCACCCTGCGTGCCCTGCTCAATCACACCAGTGGCCTCCCCGACTACACCGCCGACGCCCCGCCCCTGCCCGTCTCCGCCGGTTCCCCCGTACGGCCGCCGTCCGCCGTCGACACGGTCCGCATCGCCCTGTCCCACCCGCCGACGAACACCCCCGGCCGCTACGCCTACTCCAACACCAACTACGTCGTCCTCGGACTCGTCGTCCGGCGCGTCACGGGGCACGACTACGCCGAGGAGATCCGCCGACGCATCATCACCCCCCTGCGTCTCACCGGCACATCCCTGCCGGGCTCCCGGACATCGCTGCCCTCACCGCACGGCCGCGGCTTCACGCGCGACCCGGCCGACGGCTCCCTGCGCGACGTCACCGCACTGGACCCGCGCACCGCGGGCGCGGCCGGGGAACTGATCTCGACGCTCGACGACCTGAACCGTTTCTACACGGCCCTGCTCGGCGGCCGTCTCCTCCCTTCCGCCCAGCTCGCGGATCTGCTCGACACCACCGCCACGCGCGGCGTCTACGGCCTGGGCGTCTATCCGCAGAAACTCTCCTGCGCCGTCACCGTCTGGGGCCACAACGGGCACATCCCGGGCAGCTACGTCCGGACCGCGGCCACCCCCCGGGGCCGCCACATCCTGACGTTCCGGGTCGACACGGACAGCCTGGCCGGCACGCCGCGACTCGAACGGGCGCTGCTCGAAGCGGAATTCTGCCCCCGCGCGCACGGCGACTGAGCCCGCCCCGCCGCACCGCACCGCACGTTTGACGACGGGGCCTGGGACGGGAAGCGCTCGGCCTGGGGCGGGACAGCCCTCAGAGCCTGTCGGATGACCTTCGATCGGAAAGCGGACGCGGCATGGTGCGTGCGATTCCAAGGCGCCGGTATGTCTTCGGATGGGGTCTCCCCTGCTCCTTGAGAGCTTGAGGAAGGAGCTACTAGGGCATCCCGGTAACGCCGGAAGCGTGCGTGCCAGGGCATGGCCGCCCGGTCAGAGGTCACCCGACAGGCTCTCAGAGGGGCACGATGTCCGGCGCGCCGAGCCGTGCCGCGTCCGCCGTGAGGTCGTCCGGCTGACGCTGCGACTCCCGTTCCGCCTGCACCCGCTTCTCGTAGTGCTCGACCTCCCGGTCGATCTGCCGCTCGTCCCAGCCCAGCACCGGCGCCATCAGCTCCGCGCAGAGCCGGGCGCTGCGCGTGCCCCGGTCAAAGGTCTCGATGGAGATCCGGGTGCGCCGGGTCAGGACGTCGTCGAGGTGCCGGGCGCCCTCGTGCGAGGCGGCGTAGACGATCTCGGCCTTCAAGTAGTCGTCGGCGGCGGGCAGCGGCTCGCCCAGGACAGGGTCGGCGGCGATCAGTTCCAGGATCTCCTCCGTCAGCGAGCCGTAGCGGTTGAGCAGATGCTCGACGCGGACGACGTGGAGACCCGTCCGGACGGCGATCCGCGCGCGGGCGTTCCACAGCGCCCGGTACCCCTCCGCGCCCAGCAGCGGGACGTCCTCCGTGACGCATTCCGCCACCCGCTGGTCGAGACCGTGCACCGCCTCGTCCACGGCGTCCTTCGCCATCACCCGGTACGTGGTGTACTTGCCGCCCGCCACGACGACGAGGCCCGGCAGCGGATGTGCCACCGTGTGCTCGCGCGAGAGCTTGCTGGTCGCCTCCGACTCGCCGGCCAGCAACGGGCGCAGCCCCGCGTAGACGCCCTGGACGTCGTCCCTGGTCAGCGGGGTGGCCAGCACGCTGTTGACGTGTTCGAGGAGATAGTCGATGTCGGCGCTGGACGCCGCCGGGTGCGCCTTGTCCAGGTCCCAGTCGGTGTCGGTCGTCCCGATGATCCAGTGCCGTCCCCACGGGATGACGAAGAGGACGGACTTCTCGGTCCGCAGGATCAGGCCGGTCGAGGAGTGGACGCGGTCCTTCGGGACGACCAGGTGGATCCCCTTCGACGCCCGGACGTGGAACAGCCCGCGCTCCCCGATCAGCGCCTGGGTGTCGTCCGTCCACACGCCGGTCGCATTCACCACCTGCTTGGCCCTGACCTCGTACTCCCCTCCCGCCTCGACGTCCTGCACCCGGGCGCCGACGACCCGTTCGCCCTCCCGGAGGAAGCCGACCACCCGCGCCCGGTTCGCCACCCGGGCGCCGTACGCGGCGGCGGTGCGCACCAGCGCCGCCGTGTAGCGGGCGTCGTCCATCTGCGCGTCGTAGTACTGCAACGCCCCGACCAGGGCGTCCTTCCGCAGCGCCGGGGCGACCCGCAGCGCGTTGCGGCGGGAGAGGTGCCGGTGGACGGGCAGACCGCGGCCGTGTCCCGACGACACCGACATCGCGTCGTAGAGCGCCACGCCGGAGCCCGCGTAGAACCGCTCCCAGCCCTTGTGCCGCAGCGGGTAGAGGAACGGCACGGGCTTCACCAGATGCGGGGCCAGCCGCTGGAGGAGCAGTCCGCGCTCCTTCAACGCCTCCCGTACGAGCGCGAAGTCCAGCATCTCCAGATATCGCAGCCCGCCGTGGATCAGCTTGCTCGACCGGCTCGACGTGCCCGAGGCCCAGTCGCGTGCCTCGACCAGGCCGGTCGAGAGCCCTCTCGTCGCGGCGTCCAGCGCCGTACCGGCGCCGACCACGCCCGCCCCCACGACCAGCACGTCCAGTTCGCGCTCGGCCATGGCGGCGAGCGCCTCGGCGCGATCCGCGGGTCCCAGTGTCGCTGTCCTCACTGCTGCCTCCCGGGTGGCTCGGGCTGGTCCGGCACGGGACGCGACCCGACCGATCGGTCGGACGCCCCGGCCCACCCCTCGATTCTGTCCGCCGTCCACGACTTCGGCCACCGCCTGGGGACAACCACGGACGACAGCGGGGGCGGCACGGGCCTCGCGACACCTGACAAATGCTTCATACAGGTCATATTTACGCCTAGTCTGACATTGCGCTGTCCCCAGCGGTTGCGCTTTCTGCTCTCATGGTCATGTACCGGCCGGTTACACGGAGGACGCCAACCTCCGTGCCCCGCCCGGTCCGAGGGAAGGACGGCCCCCTATGCCCGCAGACCTCGCTGTCATCGGACTCGGCCACCTCGGCCTGCCCCTCGCACAGGCCGCCGTGGCCGCCGGCATCGAAACCGTCGGCTACGACACCGATCCGCGCGCCCACGCCGAACTCGCCGCGGGCCGCACCCCCGTCGAGGGCTCCCTCACCGCGTCAGACGTCCGCCGGATGCTCTCGGGGGGCTTCCGGCCCAGCACCGACCCGGCCGAACTCGGCCGGGTCCGCACCGCGGTCATCTGCGCCCCCACCCCGCTCGGCGCCGACCGCACCCCCGACCTCGCCGCGCTCACCGACGCCACCCGCGCGCTCGCCGCCCGACTGCGCCCCCACACCACCGTGCTGGTGGAGTCGGCCGTACAGCCCGGCACCACCGAGGGACACATCCGGCCGCTCCTCGAAGAGGGCTCGGGACTGCGCGCCGGACGGGACTTCCACCTCGCCCACGCGCCGAGCCGCCTCGACCCCGGCAACCGGACCCACGTCCACGCCAACACTCCCAGGGTCATCGGCGGCCTCACCCCCGTCTGCACCGAGTCCGCCGCCGCCTTCTACGGCCGGCTCACCGACAAGGTGGTCCGCGCCCGCGGGCTGCGCGAGGCCGAGATGACGAAGGTGCTGGAGACCAACTTCCGGCACGTCAACATCGCCCTCGTGAACGAGATGGCGGTGCTCTGCCACGACCTCGGGGTCGACCTGTGGGACGTCATCCGGTGCGCCGAGACCAAACCCTTCGGCTTCCAGGCGTTCCGCCCGGGGCCCGGCGTCGGCGGACACGGCGTCCCCGTCGACCCGGGACGCCTCCCGTACCACAGCCGCACCCCCGGCCACCCGCTGCGCATGGTCGCGCTCGCACAGGAGATCAACGACCGGATGCCGCAGTACGTGATCCAGCGCTGCGCCACCCTGCTGAACGAGCACGGCAAGTCGGTGCGCGGCGCCCGCGTGCTGCTCCTCGGCGTCACCTACAAGCCCGACCTCGCCGACCAGGAGGCGTCCGCCGCCCGGGAGATCGCCTCCCGGCTGCTCGACATGGGCGCGCAGATCGGCTACCACGACCCGTACGTCCTGGACTGGCGGGTACGCGACCTCCCCGTCCCGCGCGCCGACTCGCTGTACGAGGCCGCGTCGAACGCCGACCTCACGGTGCTGCTCCAGCACCACCGCACGTACGACCTCCAGGGTCTCGCCGTGAAGGCCCAACTGCTCCTGGACACCCGGGGCGCGACCCCGGCGGGGGCCGCGCACCGGCTGTGAACCAGGGCATTCCGGGGGCTGCGGAAGCTTCGGGGTCTTCGGGGATTTCGGTAGGCGATGTCATAGCCGACTGCTAGCCTGCGGCGTCACTTCTCGCACAATCGTGCGCTTCCGCTCCAAGGGGGATCCCACCATGAGCCAGCCCGTGCCGCCGCCGAACCAGCAGCCCGGTTCCCAGCCCGTCGACGGCAACCCGTACGCCGCCCAGCATCCCGGCGCCCAGCCGGGAGACGGCAACCCGTACGCGGGCCAGCAGCCCGGTGCCCCGACCGGCAACCCGTTCGCCGGTCAGCAGCCCGGCGCCTACGGCCAGCCCGCCCCCGCGTTCGGCGGCGCGCCCTTCGCCCCGCCGGCGCCGCCCCGCGACAAGGTGGCCCTCGGGCTGGTCGCGGCCGTGGTCGCCGCGCTCGTCGGTGCCTTCCTCTACGGCGTCATCGCCGGAGCGATCGAGCGCGAGGTCGGCTACATCGCCATCGGCGTCGGCTTCCTCGTCGGCTTCGCGGCGAGCAAGGTCGGCGGGCGCAACCCGATCCTGCCCGTCGTCAGCGCCGTCCTGTCCGTGGGCGCCGTCTACCTCGGCCAGCTGATCGGCATCTCGATCATCCTGTCCGACCTGATCCACCAGTCCGCGTCCACCCTCTTCATCGACCACTTCGACGTGCTGACGAAGGCGTGGAGCGAGGGATCGGACTTCATGACCTACGCCTTCCTGCTGCTCGGAGCCGTGGCGGCCTTCGGTGGCGCCAAGAAGGCGTGACCGGGACGGCGTTCCCGCGAAGGCGTGATCGAAAAGGCGCGCCCCGCCGGACATGGGCGAAGGCCCCGGAACCCACGTGCGGTTCCGGGGCCTTCGCCCATGTGTCGCCGGAGGCGACCGGCGGAGGACGCGAGACGGTCAGCGGCGGTGCTGCGAGTCCGCCACCGTCACCTCGACGCGCTGGAACTCCTTGAGTTCGCTGTATCCCGTCGTCGCCATCGCCCGGCGCAGCGCGCCGAAGATGTTCATCGAGCCGTCCGGCGAGTGCGAGGGACCGGTGAGGACCTCCTCGGTCGTGCCGACGGAACCGAGGTCCACCAGCTTGCCGCGCGGCACGTCCTCGTGGACGGCCTCCATGCCCCAGTGCCGGCCGCGGCCCGGCGCGTCCGTCGCACGGGCCAGCGGGGAGCCGATCATCACGGCGTCCGCACCGCAGGCGATGGCCTTCGGCAGGTCGCCGGACCAGCCGACGCCGCCGTCCGCGATCACGTGCACGTACCGGCCGCCCGACTCGTCCATGTAGTCGCGGCGGGCCCCGGCCACGTCGGCGACCGCCGTCGCCATCGGCACCTGGATGCCGAAGACGTTGCGCGTGGTGTGCGCGGCGCCCCCGCCGAAACCGACGAGCACACCGGCCGCACCGGTACGCATCAGGTGCAGCGCGGCGGTGTACGTGGCGCAGCCGCCGACGATCACCGGGACGTCCAGCTCATAGATGAACTGCTTGAGGTTGAGCGGCTCGGCCGCGCCCGACACGTGCTCGGCGGAGACCGTCGTACCGCGGATGACGAAGATGTCCACACCCGCGTCGACGACCGCCTTGGAGAACTGGGCGGTGCGCTGCGGGGAGAGCGCAGCGGCGGTGACGACCCCGGCGTCGCGCACCTCCTTGATGCGCTGCCCGATCAGTTCCTCCTGGATCGGAGCGGCGTAGATCTCCTGGAGACGGCGGGTGGCGGACTCGGCCGGCATCTCGGCGATCTCGTCCAGCAGCGGCTGCGGGTCCTCGTACCGGGTCCACAGCCCTTCCAGGTTGAGGACACCGAGACCGCCCAGCTCACCGATGCGGATCGCGGTCTGCGGGGAGACCACCGAGTCCATGGGGGCGGCCAGGAACGGCAGCTCGAATCGGTAGGCGTCGATCTGCCAGGCGATCGAGACCTCCTTCGGGTCGCGGGTTCGGCGGCTCGGAACGACGGCGATGTCGTCGAACGCGTATGCCCGGCGGCCGCGCTTGCCGCGCCCGATCTCGATCTCAGTCACGATGGTGTGGCCTTTCCCTCTATGTCTGCGCTGTCCAGTATCCCCGACACACGGCGGAGGGGCGGCCCCGGGAGTTCCCGGGCCCCGCTGGTCGCCCAGCGGGGCCGGAAGAGCCCGGGTCCGCCCCTCGGGGCGCCGGCGCGCGTTACGACCCTGCCCACGATCGTCTGCGGCGTCGCGGTGTCCGGGATCTCCGCCTCCGGCGTTGTCGTCGGTCACCGACGCTCCGCGTCGACTCCCTCCTCCGCCTTGGACTCGAAGGCCCCGGACGCCGCTCCTTCCCCCACCGCCCATCGTGGGCAGGGTCGTTACTTCCTGCTGTAGTTGGGCGCCTCGACCGTCATCTGGATGTCGTGCGGGTGGCTCTCCTTGAGGCCCGCGGAGGTGATCCGGACGAACCGGCCGTTGGCCTGGAGCTCCGGCACGGTGCGGCCGCCGACGTAGAACATCGACTGGCGCAGACCGCCGGTGAGCTGATGGACGACCGCGGAGAGCGGGCCGCGATAGGGGACCTGGCCCTCGATGCCCTCGGGGACCAGCTTCTCGTCGGAGGCGACGCCCTCCTGGAAGTAGCGGTCCTTGGAGAACGACTTGCGGTCGCCGCGGGACTGCATCGCGCCGAGCGAACCCATGCCGCGGTACGACTTGAACTGCTTGCCGTTGATGAAGAGCAGCTCGCCCGGGGACTCCTCGCAGCCCGCGAGCAGCGAGCCGAGCATCACGGTGTCCGCGCCGGCCACCAGGGCCTTGGCGATGTCGCCGGAGTACTGCAGGCCGCCGTCGCCGATGACCGGGACGCCCGCCTCCTTCGCGGCGAGCGAAGCCTCGTAGATCGCGGTGACCTGCGGGACGCCGATACCGGCGACGACGCGGGTGGTGCAGATGGAACCGGGGCCGACGCCGACCTTGATGCCGTCGACACCGGCGTCGATCAGCGCCTGGGCGCCGTCACGGGTGGCGATGTTGCCGCCGATGACGTCGACGCCGGACGCGTTCGACTTGATCTTGGCGACCATGTCGCCGACCAGACGGGAGTGGCCGTGGGCGGTGTCCACGACGATGAAGTCGACACCCGCCTCGATCAGCGCCTGGGCCCGCTCGAAGGCGTCCCCCGCGACACCGACGGCGGCGCCGACCAGCAGCCGGCCCTCCTTGTCCTTCGCGGCGTTCGGATACTGCTCGGCCTTGACGAAGTCCTTGACGGTGATGAGGCCCTTGAGGACGCCCGCCTCGTCGACCAGCGGAAGCTTCTCGATCTTGTGACGGCGCAGCAGCTCCATGGCGTCCACGCCGGAGATGCCGACCTTGCCCGTGACCAGCGGCATCGGCGTCATGACCTCGCGCACCTGGCGCGAGCGGTCCGGCTCGAACGCCATGTCGCGGTTGGTGACGATGCCGAGCAGCTTGCCTGCCGCGTCGGTGACCGGGACGCCGCTGATGCGGAACTTGGCGCACAGCTCGTCGGCGTCGCGCAGGGTCGCGTCCGGGTGCACCGTGATCGGGTCGGTGACCATGCCGGACTCGGAGCGCTTCACCAGGTCGACCTGGTTGGCCTGGTCGGCGATGGAGAGGTTGCGGTGGAGCACACCGGCGCCGCCCTGCCGGGCCATGGCGATCGCCATGCGGGCCTCGGTGACCTTGTCCATCGCGGCGGAGAGAAGCGGGATGTTCACCCGCACGTTCTTGGAGATGTACGAGGAGGTGTCGATCTGATCGGGCGCCATGTCGGACGCGCCGGGCAGCAGCAGCACGTCGTCGTATGTCAGCCCGAGCGTCGCGAATTTCTCGGGCACTCCGTCGACGTTTGCAGTCATGACACCTTCCCCAAATGGCCTTGATCGGTGCGGATGTCCATGCTAACGGCCTTCGCACGTGTCTCATTCCACGTGCAAGATCACCTACAGGTTCTGTAGGTTCGTACGGAACCGGAGCGGCACGGATCGTGCACGAACGGTACGCACGAGAGGCGCGGGACGTACCCGGAACCGTGACCGGAACGGGAGCCGGAGCCTGGGAAGCCCCTTCGGCCGACCCCGATTCACTGCTCGGCGAGCGCCCGCAGCCTGCTCAGCGCACGGTGCTGGGCGACCCGGACGGCGCCCGGCGACATGCCCAGCATCTGCCCGGTCTCCTCGGCGGTCAGGCCGACCGCGACCCGGAGCACGAGCAGCTCGCGCTGGTTGTCGGGGAGGTTCGCCAGGAGCTTCTTGGCCCAGGCCGCGTCGCTGCTGAGCAGCGCGCGCTCCTCGGGGCCGAGCGAGTCGTCGGGCCGCTCGGGCATCTCGTCGGACGGCACGGCCGTGGACCCCGGGTGCCGCATGGCGGCCCGCTGGAGATCGGCCACCTTGTGGCCCGCGATGGCGAAGACGAAGGCTTCGAAGGGTCTGCCGGTGTCCTTGTAGCGCGGCAGCGCCATGAGCACCGCGACGCAGACCTCCTGTGCCAGGTCCTCGACGAAGTGGCGCGCGTCACCGGGCAGACGACTCAGCCGCGACCTGCAGTAACGCAGCGCAAGCGGGTGAACATGGGCCAGCAGATCATGGGTGGCCTGCGCATCGCCCTCGACGGCGCGGTGCACCAGTGCACCGATCACCGTCGTCTCGTCGTCGCGCATCGGACCATGGTGCCTCGGAGTCTCGTCTTCCGCTCCGCCGCGTCCGTAGTTGTGCACCGAAGCGTTATGAGCGGGTGCGCCGGAAGTCATGTCCTGCGCCCTCCCCTTCCGCACGACCGAATCGTTCCCGAGGAACTCCACGTCTCAAGGATGCGGCATCGGCCGTGAAGCGTCACATGCCGTCGGCCCGGCGGACGCGGTCGGCCCGGCGGACACCACCGGTGCGGCGGCGCCCGCCCCGCGCACGGCGGTCCCGGCACCCCGCCCGCCGGAGCGCGGGCGGGGAGACGGTCGACCGCCGGTCACGACCGGCCCTCAGCGGACCAGGCCCCAGCGGAAGCCGAGAGCGACGGCGTGGGCGCGGTCCGAGGCGCCGAGCTTCTTGAACAGACGCCTGGCATGCGTCTTCACCGTGTCCTCGGAGAGGAACAGCTCACGGCCGATCTCGGCGTTCGAGCGACCGTGGCTCATCCCTTCGAGCACCTGGATCTCCCGCGCGGTGAGCGTGGGCGCGGCGCCCATCTCGGCCGACCGCAGCCTGCGCGGAGCGAGCCGCCACGTCGGATCGGCCAGCGCCTGGGTGACGGTGGCCCGCAACTCCGCGCGGGAGGCGTCCTTGTGGAGATAGCCGCGGGCACCGGCGGCGACCGCGAGCGCGACACCGTCCAGGTCCTCGGCGACGGTCAGCATGATGATCCTGGCGCCGGGGTCGGCGGAGAGCAGCCGCCGGACCGTCTCCACACCCCCGAGGCCGGGCATGCGTACGTCCATCAGAATCAGATCCGAACGGTCGGCGCCCCAGCGGCGGAGGACTTCCTCGCCGTTGGCCGCCGTCGTCACGCGCTCGACGCCGGGCACGGTCGCGACCGCGCGACGGAGCGCCTCTCGGGCAAGCGGGGAGTCGTCGCAGACGAGGACGGATGTCATGGCCGCCCTCCGCAGCTGATGCGCGTCACCTTGAGCCTCCAGGCTGTTCACAATTCGTCACCTGAGCGGTTGACGCTCTCGGACATCTGCCCGATCGCTTTTTCTGTCAACCACTTCCGCCCTCTCAACGATGGTCACTCGAAAGAGTTACGGGTTCGACGGCCGGGTTCGGCACTCTACGTGAGGGAGCGTGCACGGAGGAGAGCGACGCGGATCGTCCAGTCATCAACTGGTTTTCCATATGAAGGTATGCCCCATTTAGCGGGTCTTCTTCCCTTTTCCCGGTGTCTGTGGCTAGATTCGCAATCAGTCATATTTACATCTACTTGCACCGTGGATGTACGTGTCATGAGCACCATCAAATAGGCGACACCGGACGACAACGACGTTTCCGACTCAGCATGGTTTGAGGGGACAAGCAATGGCAGATTTCTCCCGCCTTCCCGGACCCAACGCCGATCTGTGGGACTGGCAACTGTTGGCGGCCTGCCGCGGGGTCGACAGCTCGCTGTTCTTCCACCCCGAGGGTGAGCGCGGGGCGGCACGCAGCGCCCGCGAGAACTCGGCGAAAGAGGTCTGCATGCGATGCCCGGTACGCGCGGAGTGCGCGGCACACGCGCTGGCCGTACGGGAGCCCTACGGTGTGTGGGGCGGACTCACCGAGGACGAGCGCGAGGAGCTCATGGGGCGGGCCCGCAATCGTCTGATCGCGGCATCGGCACCGTCGGGCGGCGTTCCGTCCCCGGCGGGGCACGGCTGATCCCGGCGGCCCGCGCGGCCCGTAGGACAAAACGCGGCCCGTAAGACAAAAAAACGTCTCTTCATCACCACCCGACCACCGAGGGAGGCCGGGTCACAGGCAGGCCCCGAGCCGGGTCACGCACGCTTCCGAGCCGCCCGGGCCCCGGTACGGGTCACACGCGCGGCTTCCCGCACCGCGTCACGGGCAGCGCCCGGCCGGCAGGCGGTCACGGGCGGTCCCCCGGTCAGCGGGCGGCCGCCAGGGACAGCCGGTCCAGCGTGGCCGCCACGGCGGGCACCTGCGCCAGGTCGGGGAGGGTCAGGGCGACGATCTCGCGCTCGACGGCCGGTTCGACCGTGACGGTGCGGACCCCCTTGGTGCGTACCGACTCGATCGCCAGTTCCGGCAGCACCGCCACCCCGAGCCCGGCCCCCACCAGGCCCACGACCGCGGGGTAGTCGTCGGTGGCGAAATCGATCCGGGGCGTGAAGCCCGCCTCCTCGCAGACCTCCACCAACTGGCGCCGGCAGCGCGGACAGCCGGCGATCCACGACTCCTCGGCCAGCTCGGCGATGGTGACCGCCCCCGTACCGGACAGCCGGTGCCCCTCGGGGACCAGGCCGATCAGCCGGTCGGCGAGGAGCGGACGCACGACCAGGTCCTCCCATTCGGCGCCCGGAGCGCCGTAGCGGAATGCCAGCGCGATGTCGCAGTCGCCCTCGCGCAACATCTCGACCGAACGCGGCGGCTCGGCCTCGACCAGGGAGACCCGGGTTCCGGGATGGGCCGCGCGCAGTGCCGCGAGGGCCCCGGGCACCAGGGTGGAACTGCCGCTGGGGAACGAGACGAGCCGGACCCGGCCCGCTCGCAGCCCGGCGATCGCGGCGACCTCCTCCTCAGCGGCGGTGAGCCCGGCCAGAATGCCCGAGGCGTGCCGAACGAGGGCCTCGCCCGCCTGCGTGAGTCGCATCTCGCGTCCGGTGCGGATCAGCAGCGTGGTCCCGGCCGAGGACTCCAGGGCCTTCATCTGCTGACTGACCGCGGGCTGTGTGCAGCCCAGTTCGCGGGCCGCGGCGGAGAACGAGCCGGTGGCGGCCACGGCGCGCAGAACACGGAGATGACGGGCTTCGATCACCCCTCAACCATAAGCATCTCTTGGGAGTGGCGCTAATTACCCGGATGCGCCTTTGGGGGCGGGGCGGTTAGCGTTCTCCGTGCGCGCCCGAGACGCGTCCGGTGCGCATCCTGTGCGTGGCCCTGGTGGGGCGGGACGGCGGGGAGCGAAGGCCCGGGGCAGAACAGGCAACCCGGAGCCGAAGAGGCATGGAGAGGCGGCGAGGGGGCGGTGGCAGGCCGATGAAGGTGCTGAGCGTGAACGTGGGACGGCCCAGGATCGTCGCCCACACCGACGCCCCGGGCGGAGCGACCGGCATCGGCAAGCGGCCGGTCGAGGGTCCGGTGCGTGTCCTCGACCCCGGCCCCAAGGGCACCGGCGGCAGCGGCCTGGTCGGGGACGCGGTGTGCGACCTGCGCCATCACGGCGGCTCCGACCAGGCCGTGTACGCCTTCGGCCGCGAGGAGCTGGACGCCTGGGAACGGGAGACCGGCCGCCCGCTGCCCAACGGCTCGTTCGGCGAGAACCTCACGACCAGTGGGGTGGACGTGAACGGCGCGAGGATCGGGGAGCGCTGGAGGATAGGCCCCGACCTGGTGCTGGAGGTCGCGTCGAGCCGGATCCCGTGCCGCACGTTCGCCGGGCACCTCGGAGAGAAGGGCTGGGTCAAGCGGTTCACGCGGGCAGCCGCCCCGGGCGCGTACCTGCGGGTGATCGCGCCGGGCGAGATCCGTGCCGGGGACCCGGTCAAGATCGTGCACCGGCCCGGCCACGACGTCACCGTGCGGATGGAGTTCCAGGCGTCGACGACCCGGCGCGAACTGCTGCCCCGGCTGCTCGCGGCCCGTGACGCGCTGCATCCGGAGACCCTGCGCGCCGCCCTGAAGTACATCGAACAAGGGCACGGGGAGCAGGGTTCGGCGGCCCGGTGAGCAGGGCGCCCGGACGGCGGACCGGACATCGGTCCGGGCGCCGGCCCGGGCGCCGGCACGGACCGCGCGTCCGTGGGCGGCCCGACCCGACCGAGGCGCCGTCCGGGTCACCGTCCGGCCGTGATCCGGCGGGCAGGCACTAACGTGCCGCCCATGACGACTGCACTGATTACGGGCGCGACCGCGGGTATCGGCGCCGCGTTCGCGCGGCGGCTCGCGGCCGACGGGCACAACCTGGTGCTGGTGGCGCGCGACGCCGAGCGACTGCGCGAGCAGGCGACCGAACTGCACGACCGGCACGGCATCGAGGCCGAGGTGCTGCGGGCCGACCTGTCCGAGGACAAGGGGATCGCGACGGTCGAGGAACGCTTGACGGACCGTCAACATCCGGTTGACCTGCTGGTCAACAACGCCGGGTTCGGGAACAAGGGCCGCTACCTGGAAGTGCCCATGGCCGACGAGCTGAACATGCTCAAGGTGCACTGCGAGGCGGTGCTGCGCCTGACCTCGGCCGCCGTGACCGGGATGCGGGAACGCGGACGGGGCGGGGTCGTCAACGTGGCCTCGGTGGCGGCGTTCGTGCCGCGCGGGACGTACGGCGCGTCCAAGGCGTGGGTCGTGCAGTTCACCCAGGGCGCGGCGAAGGACCTGGCCGGTTCGGGGGTGCGGCTGATGGCGCTGTGCCCGGGTTTCGTACGCACGGAGTTCCACCAGCGGGCCGGAATGGGGACCGGCAACATCCCCGGCTGGATGTGGCTGGACGCCGACAAGCTGGTGGCGGCGGCGCTGGCGGACCTGGCGCGCGGCAAGTCCCTGTCGGTGCCGGACCCGCGGTACAAGGCGCTGATGGGGGTCGTGAAGCTGACGCCGCGCGGCCTGCTCGGAGGGGCCGCCTCCAAGACGGGCCGCAAGTACGGACCCCAGTGAGCGAACGGTCCCCCGCGGGCCTGTTACGACCTCGTCCACGATTGTCAGCGGCGTCGCGGCGTCTGGGACCTCCGCCTCCGGCGTTGTCGTCAGTCACCGACGCTCCTTCCCCAAGCTCTCAGCTGCGTTCGAGCAGGGGAGACCCCATCCGACTCCCTCCTCCGCCTTGGATTCGAAGGCCCCAGACGCCGCTCCTTCCCCCCTGCCAATCGTGGACGAGGTCGTTACCGGATCAGCCGACGGCGGGGATCCGGCTGCGCGGTTCCCGGTCACGGGCCTTCCGGGCGCGGGCCTTCCGGGCGCGGGCCTTCCGGGCACGCGGTCGCCCGGCCGGGGGACTCCGTTTCCGGGGAGGGGCCATGTCGGCCCGTCAGGCACCGGAGGGGCGGTGGCCTGACGGGCCGTGTCGTCGGACCGCTGTCCACCGCGCGACGACGCGATCCGGTGCCGGGGCGGCGGGATCCGGTTCCCGGAGGGGTTTCAGCGCACCCCGTGGCCCGCGTAGGCGCCGATGTTCGGGGCGCCGGGCTTCAGCTTGTTGCCGAAGTAGTCCTTGCCGCCGTTGTCCTCGATGACGGCTCCGGCGGCGAGGGCGGGCGATCCCGCGCCGAGGCGGAAGTCGGCCCGCAGCTTCGGGTCGGCCGTGATGCCGCCGGGGTTGGGGCGGGTCATGTCGATGCCGTGGAAGGCGTTGTGGTCGAAGGAGAGCCCGGGCGTCGGGTTCTTGAAGGCGTAGCCTCCGATGCCCTCGCTCACGAAGACGTTGTTGCGGATGGACAGTTCGTGCTGGGTGGTGGCGGGGCTGCCGGCGTCGTCCTGGACGAGGTATCCGGGGATCTGCTCCTTGTTGTGGAAGGTGTTGTTGTAGATCTTCGTGTCGAGGATCGGGCCCCAGCAGTTCTGGATCAGGCGGGCACCGTCGTTCCGGCTGACGTTGTAGCGGGCGACCGTGCCGACGGTCTTGGCGCCGCTGTACGGGCAGATCAGCAGGAAGCCGCCCTTGTTGTCGTGGCTGTTGTTGTACTGGAAGACCGTGTTCCGCGAGGCGCCGTCGGCGTCGAAGGACATCCCGTCGTGGGTGTTCCCGCCGCCCGAGACCTCGTTGTACTCGATGAGCGTGTCGTCGGTGTTGAAGGTCCAGATCCCCGCGTTGGCCGAGGGCGAGCGCAGCTGGAAGCCGTCGATCCGGTTGTGGTCGACGCGCGCTCCGCTGGTGGTGTCGAGCTTCATGCCGTCACCGGCCAGGGACTTCAGCGTGTTGTGGTGGATGCGGACGCCGGTGCTGGGCGTCCACTCCCCGGGGTAGACGTTCGGGTCCTGCTGCTGGCCGACCAGATCGCGCTTGGAGAAGGTCGACTTGAAGTAGATGCCCTCGCGGTCGACGTCCTCGATGCGGTTGTGCGCGATGTCCAGGCCGTCGTACCAGCTGGCCCTCGCGGTTCCCTCGACGGCGATCTGGATCGCGCTGGAGCCCGTGAGCGTCTTGTAGTCGCCACCGCGCACGTCGTGGATGTAGAGCCCGGAGACGACGAAGCCGCGGGCGACACCGTAGTCGGTGAGGCGCAGGCGGACGCCGTTGCGCTCGCTGCCGGGGTTGTCGGCGTTGGTGATCTCCAGCGCCTTGAGGTGCACGTACTGCGTGTTGGCGAGCAGGACGACGTCGTGGGCGCCCGCCCCGTCGAGCTTGGCACGGTCCGGGGCGTTGCCGTAGTCGGCGATGGTGAACGGGGAACGGGCGGAACCGGCGCCCTCGGGGGCGAGGGTGCCGGTGCAGGTGGCGCCGCGCTTGAAGAGCAGCCGGTCACCGGGGCCGTAGGTGTGCGCATTGGCCTCGGCCAGCGTGGTCCACGGATGCTGCCTGCTGCCGGTGGCACCGGCCGGATCGGCGGCGCAGTCGACGTGGTAGGTACGGCCGTTGGGCGCGGCCTGCGCGGCGCCCTGGCCGACGACGGTCAGGCCGGCGACCGTCAGGGCCGCGAGCGCGGCAGCGGTGACACGATGACTCACAATTCCTCCGTACGAACTGTCAAGATCGGACGATCGGTTGGGAACGGACGATCGGTTGGGAACGGGGCCGGGCGAACGGTCAGGTCGAATGAACGGTCGGGACGAACGGTCGAGGTCGGGGCGAATGACCGAGGGTGAATGATCGAGGACGGACGATCGAGGGCGGGCGAATGATCAGGTCCGGATCGAGGCCGGGCCGGGTCCGGGAACGGAACGGAGCGGGTCGACGGTCGGTGGAGCCGGGCAGGGCGAACCGGCGCCACCGGACAACCGGGCTCGGACCTGCCGGAATCCCGGACTCGGACTGCCCGGAATCCTGGACTCGGATTGATCGAACGTCAATGGATCGCGTTTGAATGATCGAAACTCCCATCGTTCGATCACGTTGGTCTAGGGTCGGACAACGGCTCCGGCACCGGCAGGTCCGGAGATCGGGCCACAACACTGCGAGGGGACTGCCGCCGTGCGCGAAAGTGCTGCTGAACGTCATGACCGCCTGCTGGCCCTGGTCCGGGAACGGGGCTCGGCCCGGGTCTCGGACCTGGCCGCACAGCTGGGGGTCTCCCCCGTCACCGCGCGCCGGGACGTGGAGGAGCTGGCCGGCCGGGGCCTGCTCGACCGGGTGCACGGTTCGGTGTCCTGGCCGCGCGACGCCGCCCCTGCCCCCGCCGCAGGGACCGGGGGCAACGGCCTCGTCCTGGGCATGCTCGCGCCCTCGTCGACGTACTACTTCGCCGAGGTGATCCGCGGCGCCCACGAGGCCGCCGCCCGGGCGGGCGCCCGGCTGATCCTGCGGATCTCCGACTACCGCCCGCAGGAGGACCAGGCCCGCACCGAGGGCCTGCTCGCCGCGGGCGCCGAGGGGCTGCTGATCGCGCCGGGCTGGCAGCACCCCGGCGACCCCGCCGCCTTCGGCGACTGGATCGCCTCGCTGCCGGTGCCGACCGTCCTGCTGGAACGCAGGCCCGCCGCGGGCTCCCCGCTCGACGGCCTGGACCGGGTCTGCTCGGACCACGCGTACGGAGTGCTGCTCGCCATGCGCCACCTGGTGGGTCTCGGACACGGGGCGCCGCTGCTGATGGCCCGCGCCGACTCCCCGACCGCCGTGGCGGTGCGGTCCGGGTACGCGGAGGCCCTCGACGTGCTCGGGCTGCGCCCGCCGCAGGACGTGATCGACTCCGTCCCCGCCGAACTCGCGCCGGAGGCCTTCGAGGAGGCCGTGCAGGCGCTGCGCGAGGCGGTGACCTCGGGAGTGGCGACGGCGGCGCTGGTCCACAACGACGTGGACGCGATCCAGGTGATGCAGCGCCTGGCCGAGCTGCACGTGCGGGTGCCGGACGACCTGGCGCTGATCGCCTACGACGACGAGGTCGCGGGGCTCGCGGACACCCCGCTCACGGCGGTGGCGCCGCCCAAGCGCGACGTGGGCCGCCACGCGACGGAACTGCTGGTGGAACGGCTCGGCCGGAGTTCGGGCACGCCCCGGCGGCACCTGACACTGCTGCCGCAGCTGAGGGTCCGGGACTCCTGCGGGGCCTCGCTCTCGGAGACGTAGGAACGACGACGTAGGAACGACGACGTAGGAGACGCGGAAACGACGACACGGCGGACCCGGCGGACACGAACACGAGGCGGAAGGCCGAGGGACGGGAGACGGCGGGCGGGTGTTCCCCCGCCCTTCACCCGTTCGTAGCACACGGCGTTCCGCCCGCTTCGACACGTAATGTATCTGATCTTTTTTCGATCAATCGCTCTTTCGCTCTTGACTTCGGTCACGGCTGGTCGAAAGATCTCGGCCAACGCCAATGTCGTCGCCTGTTCAGGAGTCTCGCTGTGAGCCGCAGTTCGAGCAGAACGTCCCTCGCCGTCGTCGGCGCCGCCACCGCCCTCGCCTTTCTCACGGCCTGTGGCGGCAACGGTGACGACAGTTCCGCCTCCGGAAGCGACGGGAAGCCCGTCAGCATCACCTTCTGGGGCTGGGCCAAGGGGTCCAAGGAGGTCGTTGACGCGTTCAACGCCTCGCACAAGAACATCAAGGTGGTCTACGAGGAGATCCCGTCCGGCAACGCCGGCGGCTACGCCAAGATCTCCAACGCGGTGAAGGCGGGCAACGCCCCCGACCTGGTCTCCATCGAGTACCCGCAGCTCCCGGAGTACGTCAGCCAGGGCGCGCTCCAGGACATCGGGAAGTACTTCACCGACGACATCAAGAAGAAGCTGCTCCCCCAGGCCGTGGAACTGACCACGCTGGGCGGGAAGAGCTGGGCCGTCCCGTTCGACGCGTCCCCGCAGGCCTTCTACTACCGCAAGGACCTGTTCGAGAAGTACGGCGTCGAGGTCCCCAAGACCTGGGACGACTTCCGCAAGGCCTCCGAGAAGATCAAGAAGGCCGACAAGAAGGCCCGGATCGGCACCTTCTTCCCCGACGACCCGACCACGTTCCAGGCGATGGCCTGGCAGGCCGGCGCCCAGTGGTACAAGCCCGAGGGCGACACCTGGAAGGTCAGCACGACCGACGCCGCCACCAACAAGGTCGCAGACTACTGGCAGGGCATGCTCGACGACGACCTGATCCGCTCGAACGCCTCGTTCAGCCCCGAGTGGACCAACTCGCTCAAGAGCGGCGGCACCGTCGGCTACCTCGGCGCGGCCTGGGGTGCGGGCGTCCTCAAGGGCACCCTGCCCGAGCAGAGCGGCAAGTGGGCCGTCGCCCCGATGCCCAGCTGGGACGGCAAGCCGGCCAGCGGCATGCTCGGCGGCTCCACCTTCGCGGTGACCAAGAACAGCAAGAAGGCCGAGGCCGCGGTCGAGTTCGCCACCTGGATGTCGACCACCGAGGAAGGCATCAAGGCCCGCATCGAGTCCGGCACCTCCAGCGCCTTCCCGGCCGCTTCGGAGCTGCGCCCGGTCGCGAAGAAGGCGTTCGACGCCGGCTACTACGGCGGCGAGGACATCTACCAGGTGTTCGAGGGCGCCGCGGCGTCGATCGGCCAGAACTGGAACTGGGGCCCGACGACCGGCACCACGAACACCACCATGAAGGACCAGTTCGGCAAGGTCGCCAGCGGCTCCACCACCATCAAGGACGCCGTGAAGGCCGGGCACGACGCCACGGTCGCCGAGCTGAAGAAGCGCGGTCTGAAGGTCGAGGACGCAGGCTGATGAAACACGCCCGGACGACCAGAGCCGCCGCCATCCTGCTGGGGCCCTTCTTCGTACTGTTCACCGTGGCCATGGTGCTGCCGATCGGATACGCGGTCTGGCTCAGCCTGTTCACCGAGAAGCAGTCCGGCCTGGGCTTCGGCGGCACCGAGACCGTCTTCAGCGGACTCGACAACTACACGGCGGCCCTGGGCGACCGGGCGTTCCGCGAGGGCTTCGGCGTACTCCTCGGATACTGCCTGTTCTACATTCCGCTGCTGCTCATCGGGGCCCTCGCCCTCGCCCTCCTGCTGGACTCCGCGCTGGCCCGCGCCCGCCGCTTCTTCCAGCTCGCGCTCTTCCTGCCGCACGCCGTGCCCGGCATCATCGCCGCGCTGATCTGGGTCTACCTCTACACGCCCCAGCTCAGCCCGGTCGTCAGCGCGATGGAGTCCGGCGGACTCAGCTTCGACTTCTTCTCGCCCGAAGGCGCCCTCCCCTCCGTCGTGAACATCGCCCTGTGGGAGTGGCTCGGCTACAACATGGTGATCTTCTACGCCGCCCTGCAGGCCATCGACCGTTCCGTCCTCGAAGCGGCGACGGTCGACGGGGCCGGTGCCTGGCGCATCGCGGTCGGCATCAAGGTGCCGCTGATCCGCGCCTCGGTCGTGATGGTCGCCCTGTTCACGGTCATCGGCTCGCTCCAGCTGTTCACCGAGCCGCTGATCCTCAACAAGGGGACCGGCTCCGCCGTCACCTCCACCTGGACGCCGAACATGTACGCGTACACCGCGGCCTTCGAGCGCAACGACTACGGTCTCGCCGCGGCCGCGTCCATCCTGCTGGCGCTCACGGCCGCGCTGCTGTCCTTCGTCGTCACCCGCTTCACCGGCCGGAAGGGCAAGAAAGCATGAACTCCCCCGCCTCCCGCGGCCGCTGGATGTCGAAGACCGCGGTCAACGGCTTCCTCCTGCTCGCCGTCGTCTACATGCTCTTCCCCCTCGTCTGGCTGGTCACCGCCGCCACGAAGGACACCGGCGACCTGCTCGCGGGCAACGCGTTCTCCTTCCAGGGCTTCAACCTCGGCGAGAACCTGTCGAACCTGGCCTCCTACGGCGACGGCATCTACTTCCGCTGGTACCTCAACAGCCTCCTGTACGCGGGCATCGGCGCACTCGTCTGCTCGCTGATCTGCGTGGCCGCCGGATACGCCTTCGACAAGTACGAGTTCCGCGGCAAGGAGAAGCTGTTCGGACTCGTGCTGATGGGCGTGCTCGTTCCGACGACCGCCCTCGCCCTGCCGATGTACCTGCTGGCCTCCAAGACCGGCCTGGTCAACACCTACTGGTCGGTGCTGATCCCGGTGCTCGTCAACCCGTTCGGCGTGTACCTCGCCCGGGTGTTCAGCACCGGCTACATACCGAACGAGGCCCTGGAGGCCGCCCGTATCGACGGCGCCGGTGAGCTGCGCGTCTTCTGGTCCATCGGACTGCGCATGATCATGCCTGGCTTCGTGACCGTCTTCCTCTTCCAGTTCACCGCGATCTGGAACAACTTCTTCCTCCCCCTGGTGATGCTCTCGGACCGCAAGCTGTTCCCGCTGAGCCTCGGCCTGTACTCCTGGAACACCAACACCCACGGCGAGCCGAGCTTCTACCCGCTCGTCGTCACCGGTTCGCTCCTGGCCGTCATCCCGCTGATCGTCGCCTTCGTCTCGCTCCAACGGCACTGGAAGGCCGGTATGACCGCTGGCAGCGTCAAGTGACCCTTCCCACGAGCCCCCCACGAGCCCCGAGGAGTACGGGTACCACCATGACCCACGCCACTGACAACCGGCCGACGGCCCTGCTCGCGATGGGTCCGGGCATCGCCGACCGTCTGCTCGCCGACCGCCACCGCGCCCGGCTGGCCGCCCTCACCCGCACCGACCCGTACCTGGTCGCCCACGACCTGACCGATCCGTCGCCCGAGGTGGCCGCCGCGTTCGCCGAGGCGGAGGTGCTGTTCACCTGCTGGGACGCGACCCCGCTGACCGCCGAGGTACTGGCCGCGGCCCCCCGGCTGCGGGCTGTCGTGCACGCGGCCGGTTCCGTGAAGCACCACATCACCGACGCCTGCTGGGAACGCGGCATCGCCGTCACCTCCGCCGCCGGGGCCAACGCGCTGCCGGTCGCCGAGTTCACGCTCGCCGCGATCCTCTTCGCGAACAAGCGCGTCCTGCACTCCGCCGACCGCTACCGCGCCCTGCGCGCCGAGCACGACTGGCTCGCGGAACTCGGCGGCTCCGGCAACTACCGCCGCACCGTCGGCGTCATCGGTGCCTCCCGCATCGGCCGGCGCGTCATCGAGCTGCTGCGCCCCTTCGACCTGGACGTCCTGCTGTACGACCCGTACGTGGACGAGGCGGAGGCGGCCCGGCTCGGCGTACGGCTCACCTCGCTCGACGAGCTGTGCGCGGGCAGTTCGGTGGTCTCGGTGCACGCACCGCAACTCCCGGAGACGCATCACCTGATCGGCGCGGCGCAACTGTCGGCCATGGCGACCGGGACCACGCTGATCAACACGGCGCGCGGTTCGCTGGTCGACGAGGAGGCGTTGCTGCCGGAGCTGGTGTCGGGGCGGCTGCACGCGGTGCTGGACGTGACGGATCCCGAACTCCCGCCCGCCGACTCGCCGTTGTACGAGCTGCCGAACGTCCTGCTCACCCCGCACGTGGCGGGTTCGCTCGGCGGTGAGCTGCACCGGATGGCCGACCAGGCGCTGGACGAGCTGGAACGGTACACGCAGGGGAAGCCGTTCGCGGACCCGGTCCGCGCGGGGGTGCTGACCCGGTCGGCGTGACCGCCCGCGGCGCGGCTCCGCCGCCCGCTCCTCCCACGGTCCGTGGCCCCTCGGCCACGGGCCGTCCGCGTGTCCACGTGTCCGGGGCCCGGGATCCGGTGCCCGCACCTCGTACGGCGCACGGCCGCCCGGACCCGCACACAGGCCGAGGCCCGGTATCCCGCGACGGGACACCGGGCCTCGGTGGCTGATGCCGGGGTTACGCGTCAGTGCGCGTGGCCGTGGCCGCCGTGACCGGCCTCGGCCTCCTCCTCGGCCGGCTTCTCGACGACCAGGGTCTCGGTCGTGAGCAGCAGCGACGCGATGGACGCGGCGTTCTCCAGCGCGGAGCGGGTGACCTTGACCGGGTCGATGACGCCGGCCTTCACCAGGTCGCCGTACTCGCCGGTCGCGGCGTTGAAGCCCTGGCCCTTGTCGAGGTCGGCGACCTTGGAGGTGATGACGTAACCCTCCAGGCCGGCGTTCTCGGCGATCCAGCGCAGCGGCTCGACGGCGGCGCGGCGCACGACCGCGACACCCGTGGCCTCGTCGCCGGTCTTGCCGAGGTTGCCCTCCAGGACCTTGACGGCGTGGACCAGAGCGGAGCCACCACCGGAGACGATGCCCTCCTCGACCGCGGCGCGGGTCGCGGAGATGGCGTCCTCCAGACGGTGCTTCTTCTCCTTGAGCTCCACCTCGGTGGCGGCACCGACGCGGATCACGCACACGCCGCCGGCCAGCTTCGCGAGGCGCTCCTGGAGCTTCTCGCGGTCCCAGTCGGAGTCCGTGGCCTCGATCTCGGCCTTGATCTGGTTGACCCGGCCCTTGACGTCGCCGGGCTCGCCGCCGCCGTCCACGATCGTGGTGTCGTCCTTGGTGACGGTGACGCGGCGGGCGGTGCCCAGCACGTCCAGACCGGCCTGGTCGAGCTTGAGGCCGACCTCCTCGGCGATGACGGTCGCACCGGTGAGGGTGGCGATGTCGCCGAGCATGGCCTTGCGGCGGTCACCGAAGCCGGGGGCCTTCACGGCGACGGCGTTGAAGGTGCCGCGGATCTTGTTGACGACGAGGGTCGACAGCGCCTCGCCCTCGACGTCCTCGGCGATGATCAGCAGCGGCTTGGAGCCACCGGCCTGGATGACCTTCTCCAGCAGCGGGAGCAGCTCCTGGATGGCGCCGATCTTGCCCTGGTGGATCAGGATGTACGGGTCGTCGAGGACGGCCTCCATACGCTCCTGGTCGGTCACCATGTACGGCGACAGGTAGCCCTTGTCGAAGGCCATGCCCTCGGTGAAGTCGAGGTCCAGACCGAAGGTGTTGGACTCCTCGACGGTGATGACACCGTCCTTGCCGACCTTGTCCATCGCGTCCGCGATGAGCTCGCCGACCTGCGGGTCCTGCGCGGAGAGCGCGGCCACGGCGGCGATGTCGGACTTGTCGTCGATCGGGCGGGCGGTCGCGAGGAGGTCCTCGGACACGGCCTTGACCGCCGCGTCGATGCCCTTCTTCAGGGCGGCCGGGGAGGCGCCGGCGGCGACGTTGCGCAGACCCTCGCGGACCAGCGCCTGGGCCAGCACGGTGGCGGTGGTCGTGCCGTCACCCGCGATGTCGTTGGTCTTGGTCGCGACCTCCTTCACCAGCTGGGCACCGAGGTTCTCGTACGGGTCCTCGATCTCGACCTCGCGCGCGATGGTGACACCGTCGTTGGTGATGGTGGGGGCACCGAACTTCTTGTCGATGACGACGTTGCGGCCCTTGGGGCCGATCGTCACCTTGACCGTGTCGGCAAGCTTGTTGACGCCGCGCTCGAGGGCGCGACGGGCGTCCTCGTCGAACTTCAGGATCTTCGCCATGGGAGCTGAGCTTTCCTCTCGAACGAACCGCGCCCCCGGCCGCCCGGCTGATCACAACGCACGGGGCCAGGGGCGCGGAACGGAAGCAGACGTGGGTGAATTACTTCTCGATGATCGCGAGCACGTCGCGAGCCGAGAGGACGAGGTACTCCTCGCTGTTGTACTTCACCTCGGTACCGCCGTACTTGCTGTACAGCACGATGTCGCCGGTCTTGACGTCGAGCGGAAGGCGCTCGCCGTTCTCGAAGCGGCCCGGGCCCACGGCCAGGACGACGCCCTCCTGGGGCTTCTCCTTGGCGGTGTCCGGGATGACCAGGCCGGAGGCCGTGGTCTGCTCGGCGTCGAGCGGCTGGACCACAATGCGGTCTTCGAGCGGCTTGATCGCAACCTTGGTGCTGGCGGTCGACACGATCCGGTCTCCCCCTTCGGAGATCTCACGGGGTTAAGAGTCTGTGTGTGGCGACCAGGTGGATCCGTCGTCGCGGGTGCCGGACCTGCCAGTCGCACAGTACTGCTGGCACTCTCCATCGGTGAGTGCCAGCACCGAGACTATGACCGCGATTAGCACTCGGTCAAGCGGAGTGCCAATTCAGCCAGTCGTGGCGTCCGGACTTCCCCGTCGGCCCGGGGTGCCGAGGCGCCTGCTGGCCCCGGAGGAGTGATCTGCGCGGTCGCCGCCGTCCACATCGCCTTCTCGCGCCGGAACGCCGCCGAACGGAACCGACGACTCCGCCGCCGATGGACGGGACGCCCGCCCTCGTCCACCGCGGGCTCACGGTCCTGATCCGCCTGCCGGCCGTGCCGCTGATCCGGCGAAAATGGCCCTGGGCGGGCGCGATCCAGCTGTCGGCCGCGCTCCTGCTGTGCGTCGCGACGGTGCCGGCCCGGCACGAGGACTGCCGGCGCTCGCACCCGGAGCCGGTGCCCACCCCGGCGCGCGGTCCTGGCCGGTCCGGCCACCCGTGCCTCAGCGGCGACGACAGCGGCGAGTGCCGGGACTCGGGTGGCCGAGGGCAGACCGTCGGCGCGCCCGACCGCCCGCGCTCGGCACTCCCGTGCACCGACCGCGCGCACCCGGCCGTCGCCGTCAGCGGCGCGCCCGCCCCGCCCGTCCGGCGCCTCTTGCACGTCTCGTACGCCTCGCACGTCCCGTACGCGCCCTCCCGCGCGGCTCGTGCGCGGCCCTCCGGTCATACGTAGTCCTCCAGACGGGCCACCGCGTACCCCTGGTCCGTGATCGTCTTCATGACGGCGCGGACCAGTTCGGTCATGTCGGCGCCCCATTCGTTCCGGCCCCGGAAGTGCGTGAGGATGATGTCGCCGGGGCGCAGCTTCCCGTCCCCCTCGCGCCATTCCATGTGGTCCGGGAACGCCTCCGCGTTCCAGAGCGGCACGGCCTTGATCCCGCAGGACTTCGCGATGCGCAGCGTGTCCCCGTTGTAGTTGCCGTACGGCGGACGGAAGAGGACGGGCCGCTTCCCGAACTGCTTCTCGATGATGTCCTGCTGACCGCAGATCTCGCGCTTCTGCTCCTCGTACGAGAGCCCGGGGAGGTAGGGGTGGCTGAGGGTGTGGTTGTTGAGGCCGACGCCGAGCCGTTGCGCCTCGCCGAAGTACCCGTAGTCTCCGCGCACCTCGTGGTCGGTGAGGAACGCGCTGTACGGGATGTCCAGTTCGTCCATCATCCGCAGCAGTTCGGGGTCCTTCTCCGCACCGTCGTCCATGGTCAGGAACACCACCCGGTCCTTGGTCGGGACGGTGGTGAAGACCGGCGGCAGGGAGGCGTCGCCGCCCGTGACCTCGAAGCCCCTCCGGGTGGTGATGCGCGGCTTGGCGGCGGGCGGGGGCGCGATCAGGGGCGCGCGGGCCAGCCCCCATTTCTTGGCGAGGGCGGCCCGTACGGCCGGGGCGAGCTTCGCGTTCTCGCGCGCCCCGGCGGGGGCGCCGCGGTCGGCCGGGGCTCCGGCCCCTCCGTGGTATCCCGGTCCGCCGGGCTGCCCGGGGGGCGGTTCGGTGGGCAGCCCGGGAAAGGGGCCCATGGACGCACCGGTCCGGTGCCCGGGGCCGGTGTCCGCCCGATCCGCGGGCCCGGAGGCGCACCCCGAACCGACCGCGGCGACCAGGAGTGCGGCCAGGACCGCGCGGGTCGGCCGACGCCCTGCGGAGCCCGGCCCGCGGGACGCGCACGGGCCCGATTCACACGCCGTCATGGCTCATCCTTCCCTCCGTCGCATTAGTCGTATAAATGACGTGGCGTTGCATGCTGCCAGCTCACGAAGGGCGCTCCGGCCCGACACCACCTCCGGCCCCACCGGTCGACCCGACTGGCTCACAATGGGGCGGGTGAACGCTCTCGCCCCGAACGACCCGGCCGGTTCGCCCGACCCGGCAGGACCGAACAACTCGAATGCCCCATTCGGCGCCGACGCCACGTCCGGCGCGGACATCCCGGAAGGCACGGACGCCCCGTCCGGGGCCGACGCCACGTCCGGGACCGGTGACGCCTCCGGCGCCGACGGTCCGCTCGCCGCATTCCGGGCCCTGCGCACTCCCGAGGGAACGGCTCTGCTGGACGAACTGCGGTCCTACGACCCCGCCCAGGAGCTGGCCACCGCCACCCGGCTGCGCCGCACGCACCCGCCCGCCCTGGTGTCGGCGGCGCTGGGGCAGGCACGGCTGCGGCAGCGGGCGGTGGCGAAGTTCGGTGCCGCGGACGCGTACCGGATGTTCTTCACGCCGAACGGTGTCGAGCAGGCGACCCGTACGTCGGTGGCCACGCACCGGGCCCGGCGGTTCGCCGAGGCGGGCGGGGTGCGGAGCCTCGCGGACCTCTGCTGCGGGATCGGCGGCGACGCGATCGCGTTCGCGCGGGCGGGCATCCGGGTCCTCGCCGTGGACCGCGACCCGCTGACCGCCGAGGTGGCCCGCGCCAACGCCGCCGCGCTCGGTCTGGCGGACCTGATCGAGGTGCGGTGCGCCGATGTGACCGAGGTCGACGCCTCGGGGTACGACGCGGTCTTCGTCGACCCGGCCCGGCGCGGCGGCCGGGGCCGGATCTTCGACCCCGAGGCGTACTCGCCGCCGCTCTCCTGGGCGACCGGTGCCGCGCTGCGGGCCCCCCGCGCCGCACTGAAGATCGCCCCCGGCATCCCGCACGAGGCGATCCCGGAGCGGGCGGAGGCCGAGTGGATCTCGGACGGCGGCGATGTGAAGGAGGCGGTGCTCTGGTTCGGCGAGGGCTTCACGGCCGGTTCGTACCGCGCCACCGTGCTCCCGGCCGGGGCCGGTCTGTGGTCGGCGGCCCCGCCGCCCGCCCCGCCGGTCGGCCCGGTCGGGCGCTATCTGTACGAGCCGGACGGCGCCGTGATCCGCGCCCATCTGGTCGCCGACGTGGTGGCGCGGTGCGACGGGCGGCTGATCGACGAGACCATCGCGTACGTCACGAGCGACCGGCCGTACGCGTCCCCGTACACCTCCGGGTACGAGATCACCGATCGGCTGCCGTTCAACATGAAGAAGCTGAAGGCGCTGCTGCGGGAGCGGGAGGTGGGCGTCCTGACGGTGAAGAAGCGCGGCTCGGCCGTCGAACCGGAGGAGCTGCGCCGCCGGATGAAGCTCCGGGGACCGAACGCCGCCACGGTGTTCCTGACCCGGGTGGCCGGGGCGCCGACGATGCTGATCGGCCGGCCGCTGACCTGACCGGCGCCGACCGGCCCACCGGTCGGGGACGGGCCGCCGGCCGGCCGCTGACCCGTCCCCGGCCCGGGGCCCCGTCCGGACTTGCCTCGCTGGTCCGCCCGGCCCTCGAAGAGGCCGGGCGCCGGACGCGTCGGGCCGGACCGCGGTCAGTGGTGCGCGGGTCAGCGGTGCGCGCCGCCGCCGGTGGAGAACAGCGGCTGCGGGGCGGGCGCCCCGGCCAGTACCCGCATCACCCAGCGGCGGTGGGTGAACGCCTTGACGAGGCCGATCAGTCCGGTGATCCAGGCGATCATCCCGAGCCCCATGACCAGGGTGACCAGCCCGTAGGACTCCTGGACCGCCTCCTCGGCCGCCGGGAACGCGAAGCACATGTACAGCCCGAGCGCGCACAGCGCGTAGGACAGCAGCAGCCACACCAGGGCCGTCCCCGGCATCCGCAGCCCCGCGTCCCGGGCCGGGTCGCGCCCCAACTCGCCCCAGGATACGAGCAGTCGACGGATGTCACGGTCGCGGCGCAGCCCGACGGCGACGAGCACGACGGCGGGCACCACGCAGCAGACGCCCATGACGACGAGGATCAGCGCGAGCACGGCGCTGAAGAAGTCGGAGGTCTGCTCGAACGCGGTCATCGCCGCACCCACCAGCGACCAGCCGAGCGCGCAGAGCACGGCCCACAGCCACAGCAGCGCCAGCCGCCCCAACGACATGTGCCGTCTCACCAGCTCCGCGAGCACCCCGGCCCGGTCGGCGAGCATCGCCTCATGGCCGGGCCAGGCACGTATCTCCACGGGCGGCGGGGGCGGCGGCAGTTGGGTGCGCAATGACATGGACCCGACCCTATCGAGCGCGGACCACCGCTTCCGCGCAACGTGCGATGCGCGGGGACCGCCCCGGTGCCATGCTGGAGAGGGACAGACGGAGGTTCCTGATGGGGTTCTACGCCGAACGGATCGTGCCCCGGATCGTCGACGTGGTCGGCGGGATGAAGACGACGGAACCGCTGCGGAGCCGGGTCTGCGAGGGCCTGTACGGCGAGATCGTCGAGATCGGCTTCGGCTCCGGGCGCAATGTGCCGTTCTACCCGGACACCGTCACGGGCGTGGCCGCGATCGAGCCGTCCGACCTCGGCTGGCGCCTCGCCCGCGACCGCGTCCACGCGGGACTCACTCCGGTGCGGCGCGCCGGGCTGGACAGTCGGTACCTGCCGTTCGACGACGAGACCTTCGACGGCGCCCTGTCCACCTGGACGCTGTGCACGATCCCGGACGCCGACGCGGCGCTGCGCGAGGTGCGGCGGGTCCTGAAGCCCGGCGGAACCCTGCACTTCCTGGAGCACGGACTGGCGCCCGAGGAGGACGAGGACGTGCGCCGCCTGCAGCACCGCCTCGACCCGCTGGAGCGGCGGCTCTTCGGGGGCTGCCGTCTGACCCGGCCGATCGCCGGGATGGTGACGGCCGCGGGCTTCACGATCACCGACCTCGACGTGTTCTACGAGAAGGGCGCGCCGAGGGCGATGGGCGCCGCCTCGCTGGGCGTGGCCGTGCGCTGATCGGGCGCCGCGCACCGAACGGACGCCGCCTGCCGAACGGGCCCGATCGTGCGTCGACCGGTCTGCCGGACAGGCACGACCGTGCGCCGAACGGGCGCCGCGGACAGGAGCGTCATCGGTCGAGCCGTGCCGCGCGGTCGAGCAGCAGCGCGCGTTCCCGTTCGTTGCGGGTCAGTCCGGCGGCCCGTACGAACTCCGCGCGTGCCTCGTCCGTACGGCCCGCGCCGGCCAGCAGGTCCCCGCGGACGCTCGGCAGCAGGTGGTAGTCCCGGAGCGCGCGGTCGTCGGCGAGGGCGTCGACGAGGGCGAGCCCGGCCTCCGGACCCCGTGCCCTCGACACCGCCACGGCCCGGTTCAGCTCGACGACCGGCGACGGCGCGATCGCGGCGAGGCGGTCGTAGAGGCCCGCGATGGTGGCCCAGTCCGTGTCCTCGTACCGTGTCGCCCCGGCATGGCACGCGGCGATCGCGGCCTGTACGGCGTACGGGCCGAGTCCGGTGCCCGCCGCCCGTGTCAGGGCCACGGACCGTTCCAGGGCGGCGATGCCGCGCCGGATCAGGAGCTGGTCCCAGCGGGCCCGGTTCTGGTCGGCGAGCAGCACCGGCGCGCCGTCGGGTCCGGTCCTGGCCGTCCCCCGCGACGCCTGGAGCTCCAGCAGCGCGACCAGGCCGTGGACCTCGGGCTCGTCCTCCGTCAGGGCCGCGAGCACCCGGGCCAGCCGCAGCGCGTCCTCGCACAGCGCCGGACGCAGCCAGTCGTCACCGGCCGTCGCCGCGTAGCCCTCGTTGAAGATCAGGTAGATGACTTCGAGCACCGAGCCGAGGCGTACGGCGCGGTCCGCTCCGTACGGCACCTCGAACGGGACGCCCTCACGGCCCAGGGTCCGTTTCGCTCGGACGACGCGCTGGGCGACGGTCGCTTCGGGCACCAGGAACGCGCGGGCGATCTCCTCGGTGGTGAGTCCGCCGAGCAGCCTCAGTGTGAGGGCGACACGGGCCGGAGTGGCGAGCACCGGATGGCAGGCGGTGAAGATCAGCCGGAGCAGGTCGTCGTCGATGTCGTCGGCTTCCGCGAGTTCGGGCGGCGGCACGTCCTCCAGGGCCCGCCCCACCTCGGCGAGCTTGCGCGCGTAGGTCTCCTTGCGGCGTACCAGATCGATGGCGCGGCGTTTCGCCGTGGTCATGAGCCAGGCGCCCGGCCGGTCCGGGACGCCCGAGTCCGGCCACTGCTCCAGGGCGGCCACCAGGGCGTCCTGTGCGATCTCCTCGGCGATGCCCACGTCCCGCACGATGCGGGTGACACCCGCGACGATCCGCGCGGACTCGATCCTGAAGACCGCTTCGATCGCCGTCGCCGTGCTCCCCACCGTCACGATCCGCATTCGATCAGCCGGGCGGCCGGGCGGCAAGTCCGGCGGGCCGTCCCGGTCCCGGTGCCGACGCGGGGTCGGCGACGGGACCGGGGACGGTACCCGCACCGCGACCGGTGCCGGTACCAAAACCGCCACCGGCACCGGTCAGGCGCCCGGGGGCTCCTCGATCTGACGGACCTCGCAGGTGATGCTCCACTCCTCCGGGTGCACCTGCAGGAACCGCCGGGCCCATTCCAGGGCCTCCGCCTTGTCCTTGGTCTGGAGGATGGCGTAGCCGCCGACGACCTCCTTGGTCTCGGTGAAGGGGCCGTCGGTGGCGCTGAGCCGGCCACCGGACCAGGTGAGCCTGGTCCCCTCGGAGGTCGGGGTGAGCCCGGCCGTCTCCAGCATGACCCCGGCCTTGGTGATCTCCTCGAACAGGGCCTTCATCCGCTCCTCGACCTCCGGGCCCGGACGCCCGGAGGTCTGCTCGTCGAGACGGATCAGCGACATGAAGCGCGGCATGGTGACTCCTCGGTCGGAAGGGGCGGGGCCGTTCCCCGCCTCTCACCCCTGCGTCGAACGGGAGACGGCCGGATCGACATCCGCTCCGGAATTCTTCCGGGAATTTTCTCCGGCGACGACCGGAGCGGTCCGTTCCGGTCGTGGCAGCAGCAGGAGGGCGGCCGGCGCCGCCGCCGCGAGCAGCCTCGCGCAGACCCAGAACGCCGCCGTGTAGCCGGCCGCCAGGTCGGCCGGGCGCCGCCCGTCGCCGGCGACCCGGGCGGCGACGGGACCAGGACGGCGAGCCCCAGCGAGCTGCCCACCTGGCGGGAGCTGTTCAGCAGCCCGGAGGGGCCATGCCGGTCTCCACGATCGTCCACGACGTCCCCTCTCGTTCGTGCTCCCGTCCCGCCGTTAATTAATATACGCGTATAGAAAATAATCACGGCGCGGGCGGGGGCGGCGGACGCGTGCGGGCACGGCGGGCCCGGGCGGGGGACAATGCCGGGGTGCCAGGGACAGAAGAGACACCGGAGCCGGGAACGGCCCCCGGAACAGCGAAGAAGCGAACGGGCGGCGCACGGCGAAGGACCGGGAGGAGTCCGGCCGACGGGCAGGAGACGCAGACCGGCGGCAAGAGCTCGGCGAGCGGGAAGCCCCCGGCCGACGGGACGACCCCGGCCGGCGCGAGCGGGACGACGGGCAGGCAGGACGCGACGGGCGGGCAGCGGGCGGCGGGGAAACGTTCGGTCGGACGGCCCCGCAGGCTCGACCCGGACGCGATGGTCGCCACCGCGCGCCGGATCATCGAGGAAGAGGGCGTCGCCGCCCTGAGCATGCGACGGGTGGCGAAGGAGCTCGGCTCCACCCCGATGGCGCTCTACCACTACGTGCGGGACAAGGACGAGCTGCTGATGCTCACCCTGTCGGGCGCCTCGGACACCTTCCCCCGCCCCGAGCTGCCCGAGGACCCGCGCGAGCGGCTGCTCGCCGTGGCGGTCCACATGCACGACGTCCTAGCGCGCGTCCCCTGGGTGCTGGACGTCCTGGCGCTGGGCGAACTCACCGACAAGAACGCGCTGTGGATGGTCGAGGAGATCATCGACTGCGCCGTCGCGTGCGGCCTCTCCCCCGCCCGGTCGGTGCGTGCGTACCGGACGATCTGGTGCTACGTCTACGCCGACCTGGTCTTCCGCAGGGCGGCCGAGCGCCGTGCCGAACGCCGCGTCGAGAGTCCGCCCAGCATGCGGTACTTCCCCGAGATGATCAGCGAGGACGACGCCGCGACGCTGCCCCGGCTCACCGCGCTCAAGGACCGCTGGCGGGAGTACGCCGCGGACTACCGGGTGGCCGAGGAACTCGACGCGATCATCGAAGGGCTGCTCCGCCACGAGCCCCGTACCGGCTGACCGGCCGCGAACCGGCCGAACCGGCCTGCGGCACGGGCCCGGTCCTCCGCCCGCGCGCCCGGTCGGCCCGGGAGGGGCCTGCGTGTCGCGATTCCGCCAGCGCCCCGGGGTGCGGCCCGCCAAGACTGGGTTCCATGACCGCGTACACAGCTCTCCCCATCCACCCCGACGCGCTCGGGGAACTCCGCGTCACCGACGACTCCGGCCGGCCGTCGCGCCCGTACACCGCGCGCGAGGACGGTGTTCCGCTCGACTGTGTGGGAAGTCCCCTGCGCTGCTGTCTGCGGCCCGTCGAACCGGGCGAGCGGGTGGCGCTCGTCTCGTACGCGCCGCTGCGGCGCTGGGCCTCGGCGACGGGCGGCGAGCCCGGCGCGTACGACGAGGCGGGCCCGGTGTTCATCCACGCCGAGGCGTGCGAGGGGCCGCGGGACGCCCCCGGCTACCCGTTCGTGCGGCCGGGCGCCCTGCGCACCATCCGCCGCTACGACGCCGCGGGACGCATCGTCGGGGGCCGTCTCCTCGAAATCCCCGAGAACGCCGAGAAGGCGTTCGACCGCGCCTTCGACGAGGCGTTCGCCGACCCGGAGGTGGCGCTGGTGCACGTCCGCGCCGTCGAGTACGGCTGCTTCCAGTTCGAGGTGCGGCGCCCGTGAGCCACGCGGGCCGCCGCCCGCCGCTCCGCTCAGAGCCCGTCGGGTGACCTTCGGCCGGAAAGCGGACGCGACATGGTGCGTGCGACTCCAAGGCGCCGGGATGTCCTGTAGCGGCGCTACCAGGACATCCCGGCAACGCCGGAAGCGTGCGTGCCAGGGCGTGGCCGCCCGGCCGGAGGTCACCCGACAGGCTCTCGGCCAAAGCCCGCCCGGTCGGCGGACTCCACCGCCTCCAGCGACTCGAAGCGCCAGCGGTGCACCGGACGGGTCACCAGATCGGCCGCCGGTGAAGGGAGTTCGGGCAGCGCGTCACCGTAGGCCGCGTCCCACCACGTGATGACCAGGACCCGGTCCTGCGGGGCGCGCAGCACCTCGCGCCGCAGCGGCTCGCGGGCCAGTTCGGCCGCGCGGGCGCGCGCCCACTCCAGCAGTTCGGCGCCCCGGCCGGTGACGGCGCGGGCCTCCCACATCAGCGCGACGGTCGTACCGGTCATGAGTAGAGGTTTTCCTTGCTGATCTCGTGCACGTGGTCGTGGCCGTGATGGTGCGCGTGGGCACCAGGCACATGGGCGTCCGTCACCGGCAGCGACGAGTCCGCGGACAGCTCCAGGTCCGAGGCGGCCCGTCCCCGGGCCACCATCTCCGCGCCCAGCGCCGCGACCATCGCCCCGTTGTCCGTGCACAGCCCCGGCCGGGGCACCCGCAGCCGGACGCCGGCCCGTTCGCACCGCTCCTCGGCCAGCGCCCGCAGCCGCGAGTTGGCCGCGACGCCGCCGCCGATCATCAGATGGTCGACGCCCTCGTCCTTGCAGGCCCGGACGGCCTTGCGGGTGAGCACGTCCACCACGGCCTCCTGGAAGGACGCCGCCACGTCCCGTACCGGCACCTCCTCGCCCGCCGCCCGCTTGGCCTCGACCCAGCGGGCCACCGAGGTCTTCAGGCCGGAGAAGGAGAAGTCGTACGCGGGGTCGCGCGAACCGGTCAGTCCGCGCGGGAACGCGATCGCCGCCGGGTCGCCCTCCCGCGCGAGCCGGTCGATGACCGGGCCGCCGGGGAAGCCGAGGTCCAGCACCCGGGCGATCTTGTCGAACGCCTCGCCCGCCGCGTCGTCGATGGTCGCCCCCAGCGGACGCACGTCGCTGGTGATGTCCGGGGCCAGGAGCAGCGAGGAGTGGCCGCCGCTGACCAGCAGCGCCATCGTCGGCTCGGGCAGCGGTCCGTGCTCCAGCTGGTCGACGCAGATGTGCGAGGCCAGGTGGTTCACCCCGTAGAGCGGCTTGCCCAGCGCGTACGCGTACGCCTTCGCCGCCGACACGCCGACCAGCAGCGCGCCCGCGAGTCCGGGACCCGCGGTCACGGAGATCCCGTCGAGGTCGCGGGCGCTGATCCCGGCCTCCTTCAGGGCGCGCTCGATGGTGGGGACCATCGCCTCCAGGTGCGCCCGGGACGCGATCTCCGGGACGACGCCGCCGAAGCGGGCGTGCGTGTCGACGCTGGAGGCGACGGCGTCGGCGAGCAGGGTCGTGCCCCGGACGATGCCGACACCGGTCTCGTCGCAGGAGGTCTCGATGCCGAGTACGAGCGGTTCGTCAGCCATCAGTCAGTTCCAGTTTCCGGTACGGGCTCTTGTTACGTCTTCCTGCGCGTCCGCGTGCGCGTCCACGTCCTGGTGCGCCTCCTCGTGCACGCGCAGGCGCATGACGAGCGCGTCGACGTTGCCCGGCTGGTAGTAGCCGCGGCGGAAGCCGATGGGCTCGAAGCCGAAGCGTTCGTACAGCTTCTGCGCCCGGGTGTTGTCGACGCGGACTTCGAGCAGCACCTCGGCGCACTCGAAGGCCGTGGCGTGCTTGAGCAGGTCGGTGAGGAGCGCGGAACCGAGGCCGCCGCCCCAATGGTCGCGGGTGACGCCGATGGTCTGCACGTCGGCGAGGTCTCCGGCCGCGGCGAGTCCGGCGTAGCCGACGACCCGGCCGGTGACCGGGTCCTCGGCGACGACGTAGTGGCGGGTGGCGCCGGGGCCTCGCGCGTGCGCCAGCTCGGACCAGAACATCCCGGCCGACCAGGCGTCGTCCGGGAACAGCTCGGCTTCCAGCTCCAGCACCGGGCCGATGTCCCACCAGCGCATCTCGCGCAGCACGGCGGTCGTGCTCGTGCTCGTCACTTCGGGGTGACCACCTTGTAGTTCTTCGGCACCTGGGCGTCGGGCCTGCGCAGGTAGAGCGGCCGGGGCGGCAGCAGTTCCGCGCCCGCGGCGAGGCGCTCGGCGGCGAGGGCGGCCAACGCGCCCGCGCCGACGTGCTCGGGGCCCCGGGCGTCCGGGAACGCCTCCGGGTAGAGGACGGCGCCCGCGCCCACGACGGGAAGCCCGGCCAGCGCCCCGGCGATGTCGGCGGGGCGGTCGACGGCGGGTTCCGTGACCCGCGTGCGGAAGTCCTCGTACCGCGCCCAGTAGACCTCCTTGCGGCGCGCGTCCGTCGCGACGGCGAACGGGCCCTCCAGACCGGCCCGCCCGGCGGCGTACGCGAGACCGTCCAGGGTGCACAGCCCGTGCACGGGCACGGAGAGGACGGACCCGAAGGTCGCGGCCGTGACCAGACCGACCCGCAGCCCGGTGTACGGGCCGGGGCCGACGCCCACGACGAGGTCCGTCACGGCGTCGAGTTTCGTACCGGCCTCGGCGAGGACCCGGTCGACGGCGGGCAACAGCAGCTCCCCGTGCCTTCGGGCGTCTACCTGTCCGTACTCGGCGACGACGGAGGTCCCGTCGTGCAGGGCGACGGTGACGGCGGGGGTGGCGGTATCCAAGGCGAGCAAGAGCACGCAAACAGCCTACGGCTCCGCCGGACGGGGCACCGCGCCCCGGCCCGGCGTCCCGGCGGGACGGGCGGGGCCGGGCCCGGCTGCTACCGTCACCGTGCACACGCGAGTACGACCTAACGACGTAAACGCTTGTACGACAAACGCTTGTGCTGTGAACGAAGGCGAAAGGGGCGCGCACGGTGGCTAGGGGCAGCTCGGGAATCGTGGCCGGGCTCACCGCCGCGGCCCTCGCCGCGGTCGGTTTCCTGGCGTACCAGGCATCGGCGAACGCGCCCGACTCCGTCGCGGTTCCGAAGCCGAAGGCGTCCGCCACGGCCACCGCCCCCGCGAAGCCGGAGAAGGAGAAGGAGGCCCCGCCCGCGGTCCCCGCCGGCTCCGGGACCGGCAAGCGGACGGTGTACGCGCTGGCCGACCGCCGGGTGTGGCTCGTCGACGAGAACGACAAGGTGCTCAGGACCTTCGAGGTCGTGCCGAGCGCGCTGAACCCCGCCCCGGGGACGTACCGGGTGACGAGCCGCAGCGAGCCCCCCACCAAGGGTTCGGACGGCGTGATGATCGAGCACGTGGTGCGCTTCGCGCTGGTGGACGGGGTGACCGTCGGCTTCAGCGCGGCGGTGGACGGCTCGATGAAGAGCCCGGACCCCTCGCTGAAGACGGGCGGCGTGCGGATGTCCCGGGCCGACGGGGACGCGATGTGGAACTTCGCCTGGAACCGCACCTCGGTGGTCGTGGTTCCCTGAGCACCGCCGCCGCGGCGGCCGACGGCCCCTGAGCGCGCCGTACGGGCCCCCGCGCCCGGCGCGGGGGCGGTGACCGGTGCCCGAACCGGTGCCGGACGGTCAGGAGCCGAGCAGCCTCGCCGCGTACGCCTCCCGCAGGTCGTCCACGTCCTCCGGCAGGCCCAGGGCACGCGCCGCGGCGGCGAAGTCCCAGTCGGTGATCCGTTCGGCGACGTCGACCGCGCCGAACGCGTTGTCCCGTTCGAAGTCGACGAGGGTCCCGCCCGCGCAGAGCGGCGCACGGCAGGAGTGGTCGCCGTGGGCGAGGTAGAGCGTCCCCGGGCAGCGGACGGCGCCCAGGGCGAGGACCTCGCCCGCCGAGACCCCGTCGCGGCAGACGACCTCGGCGGCGGCGACCATCGTGTAGTCCGGCAGGGCGATGAGGGAGCCGGTGACGGTGAGCGTGCCGAGCACCAGCACCATCGCCTGGTCCTCCAGGACCAGGTCCCCGTCGACGCGCACGTCGCCGCGGGCGATCCTCATCGCCCCCTCGGGCACGACGACGCGCCCCGTCCGGTGTTCGGTCCCGGAGGTGGCGTACGCCTCGGCGAGCACCCGCAGGCCCGCCCACCGGTACTGGTCGGCGCCGTTCAGCCAGCCCCAGAAGGTGTCGGCCGTGAGGTCCTGCGGCGGCGCGCTCATCCGCTTGTCGAGAGCGTCCACGCCGACGTCGTACGCGGCGGCGTCGGCGACGAGGAGCGGGTCGCGCACCAGGTCCGGTCTGACGCGCTCGTACGCCTCGGCGATCCGTCCCGCGTCGAGCCGCAGCCCGTCCGACGACCAGCCCTGCCGTGCACCCATTCCCGGCCTCCCCCTCATGGCCGCCACGGCGTGCTACACACGCGTATGCGTGAGTTCCCCGAGCGGCTCACGACACTTTAGGCGGGGCCGCCGCCGCGCGTCAGTCCCTTCCGGCCGCGGTCAGCCCGCCCGGCGTTCGGGCACGGGAGCGGCGCCGTTGCCGGTGCCGGAGTCCGCCTCGGCGTCGGTCCCGGAGTCCGGGGCGGCATCGGCGGAGGGCTCGGGCGCGGGCGCGGCGGTGTCCGCGTCGCGGTCGTCGGACGGCGGGGGCGGCGTCGAGACCGCCGTCGCCGCCGCGCAGGCCGCCAGCAGGTCGCTCATCGACGGCGGCGGCACTTCGCGTTCGGCGGGCGTCGTCATGGATGCCTCCTGAGGCTCCGATGGCAGGCCTGGTGAGGTAGACCTAACCTGCTCTCACCATCCATGTGACCACGCCCTCCCCGCCCGACGCAACAATTTGCCGACACACTGTCGGAAAGTGTGCACGGGGTCGGGCACGGCCCCCGCAGTCCGTTCCCACCCGTCCTCGGGGCCTCGCGCGGCCCGGCTCCATCGGCCCGCACGACCCTCGCGCGGCCCGCCCGTCAGCCCTCCAGGGCCTCGCGCAGTCCGGCCCAGCGCGCTCCGACGCCGACCAGCGTCACCGAGCGCCGCTCGTCGTCCGTGTCGCCGACCGTGCGATGGATGAGCACCCGCAGCCGGTCCTGCGACAGCTCCTCGACCTTGCCGTCGCCCCACTCCACGACCACCACCGACTCCGGCAGCGACACGTCGAGGTCCAGGTCCTCCATCTCGTCGAGCCCACCGCCCAGCCGGTACGCATCGACGTGGACCAGCGCGGGGCCGCCGGTCAGGGACGGGTGGACGCGGGCGATCACGAAGGTGGGGGACGTGACGGCGCCGCGCACGCCGAGGCCCTCGCCGAGCCCCCGGGTCAGCGTCGTCTTCCCGGCGCCGAGCTCGCCGGTGAGCATCACGAGGTCGCCGGGGCGCAGCACACGGGCGAGCCGGCGGCCCAGGGCCTGCATCTGTTCGGGTGAGTCGACGGCCAGGCCGACCGTGACGGTGTCCGGGCCGGCGTCCTCGCCCGCCCCGGTCGCCGGGCCGCTGTGCGACGCCTCCGTCGCCGGGCCGCCCGGTGGCTCGTCCGTCACGGCGCCGCGCGGCGCGTCCGTCAGCGGGCTGTTGTGCGGTGCTTCCATGTCCGCCAACGTTACGGCCTCGCCCACGATTGTCAGCGGCGTCACGGTGTCTGGGACCTCCGCCTCCGGCGTTGCCGTCAGTCCCCGACGCCCCTTCCCCAAGCTCTCAGCTGCGTTCGAGCAGGGGAGACCCCATCCGACTCCCTCCTCCGCCTTGGATTCGAAGGCCCCAGACGCCGCTCCTTCTCCCACTGCCAATCGTAGGCGAGGCCGTTAGCTCTTGCGGGCGACCGCGCCCACGCGCGCCAGCAGGTCGGCCAGCCGGTCCGTGACCGTCTCCGGGTGCTCCAGCATCACCAGATGGCCGCCGTCCGGCACAATGACCAGCTCCGCCTCCGGCAGCTGGTCGGCGATGGTCTCGCTGTGCGAACTGGGCGTCACCAGGTCCTTGTCGCCCGCCAGGACCAGCACCGGGACTTCGCGGAACGCGGGCAGGACGTGGCTCTTGTCGTGTTCGGTGAAGGCCGGGTAGAACTCGGCGACGACGTCGATCGGGGTGGACTCGATGAGCCGCTCGGCGAACCGTTCCACCGCGGGGTCGACGTCCCGCGAACCGAAGGAGTACCGCTTGATCAGCCCGGCGAACAGGTCGGCGGTCGCCCGACGGCCGCGTTCCACCAGCTCCGCCTGCGAGCCGAGCGCCCTGAGCACCCCGGGCAGCACCCGCCGCACCGCGTTCACGCCCGCGAGCGGCAGCCCGAAACTGACCTCGTCGAGCTTTCCGCTCGATGTGCCGACGAATGCGACGGCGGCCACCCGGTCCCGGACGAGCCGGGGGTACTGCTCGGCGAGCGCCATCATCGTCATGCCGCCCATCGAGTGCCCGACCAGCACCAGCCTGCCCTCGGGTGCGGCCGCGTCGATGACCGCCTTCAGGTCCCGCCCGAGCTGGTCGATGCCGACCGTCACCCCGTCCGCCTGGGCGCGGCCCCGCTCCGAACGGCCGTGACTGCGCTGGTCCCAGTGGACGGTACGGACCAGCCCGCGCAACGCCGCCCGCTGGAAGTGCCAGGAGTCCTGGTTGAGGCAGTAGCCGTGGCTGAACACGATCGTGACGGGCGCGGGCTCCTTGCGGCCGAAGAGTCTGCGGCGGCGGGGACCGTTTCCGGCGGTACGGGAGCCGGTGGCGCGCGCGGTACCGGCGACGCCGGTGCCGGTGTCGGCATCACCGGCGTCGGTGTCGGTCTCGTCGCTCTCGTGCCAGGGCGCCGCGCCGTCCGGATCGACCTCGTCGACCTCGTAGTACAGCTCGGTGCCGTCGTCTGCGACGGCCCGGCCCGGCAGCCCGCGCAGCGAGCCGTACGGACCCGACGCGTCCAGCGCCAGCCGGGCCCTTCTGCGCATGCCGCGCCCCACGGTCAGCCGCTCGACCGCGACACCGGCCGCCGCGCCCGCCGCGAGCACGCCTATGGCGGCCCCGGCGATCCCGGCCCGTCGCCAGCCGACCGTCGTGACCGCGTCCGCCGCGGTCACCGCGTCCGCCGCGCTGATCTCGCTCACCGTGCCGCGCTCCTCGTCGGTCGTGTCCGTCGTGCCCGTCGTGCGGGTCGCCCGTCGGCTCCGGCGCGGACCGGACCGACCGCTCCGGGCCGCCGGACCATGCTGGTCAGGGGCGCCCGGCCGGTCAGGAGCCGGCCGCGGTCCCCTGCAGGTGGATCCGGGGCACCCGGGACCCGATCCGGGTGACGATCTCGTACGCGATCGTGTCGGCGGCCCGGGCCCAGTCCTCGGCGGTCGGCTCGCCGCGGTCCCCCGGGCCGAAGAGGACGGCCTCGTCGCCCACCTCGACCACGTCCCCGTCGAGGTCGACGACGAACTGGTCCATGGCCACCCTGCCCGCGATCCGCCGCTGTACACCGCCGACCAGAACGGGCCCGCGGCCGGAGGCGTGGCGCGGGATGCCGTCCGCGTAACCGAGCGGCACCAGGCCCAGGGTGGTCTCCCGCGAGGTCGTGTAGAGGTGCCCGTAGCTGATCCCGTGACCGGCCGGCGCGTGCTTGACCAGGGCGACCGATGCGGTGAGCGTCATGACGGGGCGCAGCCCGAAGTCGGCCGGGGTGCCCAGTTCGGGGCTGGGCGAGAGGCCGTACATCGCGATCCCGGGCCGTACGAGATCGAAGTGGGTCTCGGGGAGGGTCAGCGTCGCCGGGGAGTTGGCCATGTGCCGGACCTCGGGGTCGATCCCCTCCTTCTCCGCGTACGCGACCATGTCCCGGAACGCGTTCAGCTGCCGGGCGATGGAGGGGTGGCCGGGTTCGTCGGCGCAGGCGAAGTGGGACCAGAGGCCGGTGACCCGGAGGGTGCCGGCCTCCTCGGCGGCGCGGGCGGCGGAGACCAGCTCGGACCAGTCGGCGGGCTGGCAGCCGTTGCGGCCGAGCCCGGTGTCGGCCTTGAGCTGGACCCGGGCCGGAACCCCGGCCTCCTCGGCCGCGGCGACGACCTCGCGCAGCGCCCACATCCCGCTCACCGACACGTCGATGTCGGCCTCGATCGCCTCGCGCCAGGGCCCGCCCGGCGTCCACAGCCAGCACATCACCCGGCCGCCGAGCCCGGCTGCCCGCAGCTCCAGCGCCTCGCGCGGTGTCGCGGTGCCCAGCCAGGTCGCCCCGGCCTCCAGCGCGGCCCGGGCGCAGGGCACGGCCCCGTGCCCGTAAGCGTCGGCTTTCACAACCGCCATGAGGTGCGCTCCGCCCACCCGTGCGCGCAGTTCACGCACGTTCGCGCGCAGTGCGGCGAGGTCGATCTCGGCTCGGGCTCTCAAGGACGCTGTCTCGTTCATCGTGCCCCAGTCTCTCAGAGGCACGTGTTGTGCCTTTTCCGTGCACGGCCGGAAGGGGCCCGGGACCGGCCCGCCCCGGACCGTCCGGTCCGCCGGGGAGCCCGTCTCAGTGATGGCGCAGCTCGTGCTCCAAGTGGTCGACGAGGACCGGGACGTGGCTGTGCGGTACGTCCTTGACCGCCGTGACCAGGGTCACCGGGCCGCCCCCGCGGACCAGGTCCACCAGTTCGCCGACGGCCGCCGTGTGGACGGGGTCGGCCAGTTCGGCCCGGTAGCGGTCGACGAAGCCGTCGTAACGGGCGCCGGTGCGGTCCTCGTGGTACCAGGAGCGCAGTTCCTTCGACGGCGTGACGTCCTTGAACCACTTGTCGATCCCGGCCCGGTCCTTGGCCACGCCGCGCGGCCAGAGCCGGTCGACGAGGACGCGGGTGCCGTCGCCGTCCTCCGGCGGGTCGTACACCCGGCGTACGCGTACGTTGCCGCTTCTGTCGCTGCTCCTGCCCATGGCCGGCCCTCCTGTCGGCGCGTGTCGCCCCGTGCCCGCGCGCCCCGTCACGCTTGCGCGCTGCCGTCGTGGCCCGTGCCCGGGGCCCGTCGTGGCCTGTGCCCAGGATCACTCAGGCCCGTACGTCCCGCCACGCCGCCGGGATCGCCTCCGCGACGTCCTGGGCGGCGACCGGCGAACCGTCGGCGGCGTACCGGGCGGCGAGACCGTGCAGGTAGGCACCGGCGGACGCGGCGTCGCGCGGGACGAGGCCCGCCGCCAGCAGGGAGCCAGTCAGCCCGGAGAGGACATCGCCGCTGCCGGCCGTGGCCAGCCAGGAGGTGCCGGTCGGATTGACCCGTACGGGGACGTTCCGGTCGGCGGTGGCGACCAGGGTCGTCGACCCCTTCAGCAGGACCGTGGCCCGGTGACGCTCGGCCAGTTCCCGTACGGCGGCGAGCCGGCCGGCCTCCACCTCCTCGCGGGGGACGCCGAGCAGGGCGGCGGCCTCGCCCGCGTGCGGGGTGAGGACGGTCGGCGCGGTGCGCGCCCGCACGGCGTCGCGGTCGAGCAGTCGCAGCCCGTCCGCGTCGACGAGCACCGGGACGTCCGCCGCCAGCACGTCGCCGACCGCTTCGGCGGCCTCCGCGCCGTCACCGAGCCCGGGTCCCACCACCCACGCCTGCACCTGCCCCGCCTTCGACGGCGGGCCGGCGTGGACCAGGGTCTCCGGGTGACGGGCGATCACCGCGCCGCTGCCCGGACCGACGTACCGCACCGCCCCGGCGCCGCCGCGCAGCGCCCCCGAGACGGCCAGCACCGCGGCCCCCGGGTACCGGGCCGAACCCGCGACGATCCCGACGACGCCCCGCCGGTACTTGTCGCTCTCGTTCGCGGGCACCGGCAGCAGCGCGGCGAGGTCCGCGTACTGCAACGCCTCCAGGTCGGGCACGTCCGGCAGTTCGGGCCCGAGCCCGATGTCGACGAGGTGCAGTGCGCCCGCGCGTTCGGCGGCCGGGTCGACGAGGAGGCCCGGTTTGTACGTGCCGAAGGTCACGGTCGCGTCGGCGCGCACGGCGTCGCCGAGCACCTCGCCGGTGTCGGCCTCGACCCCGCTGGGCAGGTCGACGGCGACGACGGCCGCGCCGGTCGCCGTGAAGGCCCGGACCAGTGCGGCGGCGTCCGGTCGCAGACCGCCGTGTCCGCCGATGCCGGTGATCCCGTCCACGACGAGGTCGACGTGCCCGCCCCAGGCGGCGGCCGTCGGCGGGCCGTCCGGTCCCGCGCCCTCGCCCGGTGCCGTGCCCGGCTCCACCACGCGTCCGCCCGCCGCGACCAGTGCGGCGGCTCCGCCCGCGTGCGCGCGGCCCGGCGAGGTGAGCACGGCGCGCACCCCGGCGCCCCGGCGGGCCAGCCGCGCACCGGCGTACAACGCGTCACCCCCGTTGTCCCCACTGCCGACGAGCAGGACGACCCGCGCCCCGTACACCCGTCCGCGCCGTCGCAGCACGTCGGCACAGGCCGCCGCGAGCCCCGCCGCGGCGCGCTGCATCAGGGCGCCCTCGGGCAGTCGGTCCATCAGGGCGCGCTCGGCGGCCCGTACGGTCTCCACGCTGTAGGCGGTACGCATGGTTCAACCCTCCGCGATCACCACGGCCGACGCCACTCCCGCGTCGTGACTGAGCGACACGTGCCAGTGCCGCACGCCCAGCTCGGCGGCGCGCGCGGCGACCGTGCCGCGGACCCGCAGCCGGGGCTGCCCGCTGTCCTCGACATAGACCTCGGCGTCCGTCCACAGCAGTCCGGCCGGCGCGCCGAGCGCCTTGGCGATGGCCTCCTTGGCGGCGAACCGCGCGGCGAGCGAGGCGATGCCGCGCCGCTCGCCGCTGGGCAGCAGCCGTTCCCGTTCCAGGAAGAGCCGGTCGGCCAGGTGCGGCGTGCGCTTCAGCGCCGCGTCGAACCGTTCGATCTCGGCCACGTCGATCCCCACCCCGATGATCACAGGCGTTCCTCATCACTCGCTCGCTGGTGTGCACGCGCGCCGGCGGGCCGGCGCGCTACTCCACGGTCACGGACTTCGCCAGATTGCGCGGCTGGTCCACGTCGTTGCCGCGGGCCGTCGCGAGTTCGCAGGCGAAGACCTGCAACGGCACGGTCGAGACCAGCGGCTGAAGCAGCGTAGGCGTTGCCGGGATCCTGATGAGGTGGTCGGCGTAGGGAACGACCGATTCGTCGCCCTCCTCGGCGATGACGACGGTGCGGGCGCCACGGGCCCGGATCTCCTGGATGTTCGACACGATCTTGTCGTGCAGCACCGACCGGCCGCGGGGCGAGGGCACGACCACGACGACCGGCAGACCGTCCTCGACGAGCGCGATCGGCCCGTGCTTGAGCTCGCCGGCGGCGAAGCCCTCGGCATGCATGTACGCGAGTTCCTTGAGCTTGAGCGCGCCTTCGAGGGCGACCGGGTAGCCGACGTGGCGGCCCAGGAAGAGGACGGTGTCGTGGTCGGCGAGGGACCGGGCCAGCGCCCGGACCGGTTCCATGGTCCCCAGGACGCGGGCGACCGCCCCGGACATCTCGGAGAGCTGACGGATCACGGTACGGATCTCGTCGCCCCCCTTGGTGCCGCAGTTCTGCCCCAGGTAGAGGGCGACGAGGTAGCAGGCGACGAGCTGGGTGAGGAACGCCTTCGTGGAGGCGACGGCGACCTCGGGTCCGGCGTGCGTGTAGAGCACGGCGTCGGACTCGCGGGGGATGGTGGAGCCGTTCGTGTTGCAGATGGCGAGGACCTTCGCGCCCTGTTCGCGGGCGTGGCGTACGGCCATCAGGGTGTCCATGGTCTCGCCGGACTGGGAGATCGCGATGACGAGGGTGCGGTGGTCGAGGATCGGGTCGCGATAGCGGAACTCGCTGGCCAGCTCGGTCTCGCAGGGGATCCGGGTCCAGTGCTCGACGGCGTACTTGGCGATCATCCCGGCGTGGAACGCGGTGCCGCAGGCGACGACCACGACCTTGTCGACCTCCCGCAGCTCGTGGGGCGCGATCCGCACCTCGTCGAGGTGGAGGGCGCCCGCGCCGTCGATCCGCCCGAGGAGCGTGTCGGCGACGGCCCGGGGCTGTTCGGCGATCTCCTTGAGCATGAAGGAGGCGTGACCGCCCTTCTCGGCGGCGGACACGTCCCAGTCCACGTGGTACTCGCGGACGGTCGCGGGCCTGCCGTCGAGATCGGTGACGGTGACGCCGTCGCGGCGCAGCTCCACCACCTGGTCCTGGCCCAGCTCGATCGCGGAGCGGGTGTGCGCGATGAACGCGGCCACGTCGGAGGCCAGGAACGCCTCGTCCGCCCCCACCCCCACGACGAGCGGCGAGTTGCGCCGGGCCCCGACCACCGTGTCCAGCGCGTCCGCGTGCACGGCGACGAGGGTGAACGCACCCTCGAGCCGCCGGCACACCTGCCGCATCGCCTCCGCCAGGTCCGCGCAGGACGAGAACTCCTCGGCCAGGAGGTGGGCGACGACCTCGGTGTCGGTCTCGGACGCCAGGTCGTGGCCGCGCTCGGCGAGTTCGGCGCGCAGCCGGGCGAAGTTCTCGATGATCCCGTTGTGCACGACCGCGACCCGGCCCGCGTTGTCCAGGTGCGGGTGCGCGTTCGCGTCGGTGGGCGCTCCATGGGTGGCCCAGCGGGTGTGCCCGATCCCGGTGGTGCCGGCCGGAAGGGGCGCCTCGGCCAGGGCCTTCTCCAGGTTGACGAGCTTGCCCGCCCGCTTCGCCGCGGCCAGCCCGCCGTCCGCGAGCACGGCGACGCCCGCCGAGTCGTAGCCCCGGTATTCAAGACGCTTCAGCCCCGCGACGACGACGTCCTGCGCCGACTGCCCACCGACGTATCCGATGATCCCGCACATACCGTTCCCTTCTCTGCGCCTCATTGCCTTCCGGGTCATTCACCCCCTCCGTCCCGAATCGTCGCAGAAGCCGGGGAGGGCGGCAGGGAACGCGTCACGGGAATGGGGCCGGGCGCAAAGGACGGGAATTTCGGGGCCGCGGCGGTCCGGCCGGGCGTTCCCCGGCCGGCCGACGGGTCCGATCGGGTGAGACGGGGCGGCGTCGTGCCCAGGGACCGGCCGGATGCCGCCGGCCCTTCAGCCGATCAACCCGTCGACCGATCAGCCCCGGTCTTCGGCCGCGGCGGCGAACACCCCAGAACCGAAGGCCAGGGCCGCGAACCGTTCACCGATACGGCGGTGCGTGGCGGCGTCCGGGTGCAACTGGTCGGGCAGCGGCAGTTCCGCGAAGTCCGCCTCGCCATACAGTTCGCGACCGTCGAGGTAGTGCAGATGCGGGTCGTCGGCCGCGCGCCGCGCCACGATGCGGGCCAGTTCGTCCCGGATGGCGTTGAGCGTCAGCTTCCCTGCCACCCGTTCGGCGGGATCGCCCCCGGCCCGTACGCTGAGCCGTCCCCCGTCGAACTCCGGGACGCTGGGACCGGGGGTGTCCTCGTGGATGGGGCAGAGAAGGGGCGAGACGACCAGCAGCGGGGCGGTGGGATGTCCCTCGCGGACGGTGTCGAGGAAGCCGTGCACCGCCGCGGTGAAGGCGCGCAGCCGCATCAGGTCGGTGTTGACGAGGTTGATACCGATCTTGACGCTGATCAGGTCGGCGGCGGTGTCGCGCATGGCGCGCGCGGTGAAGGCGTCCAGCAGGGCGCTGCCGCCCAGCCCGAGGTTGACCAGTTCCGCGTCACCGAGGGACGCGGCCCGCGCCGGCCAGGTCGTGGTGGGGCTCGCGGCGTCCGAACCGTGGCTGATCGAGCTCCCGTGATGCAGCCACACCCGGCGGCCGTCCGCCGGCACGGGCTCGACCGGGGCATCGGTGCGCAGGGCGACCAGTTCGGTGATCTCGTTGTGCGGCAGCCAGATCTCGACCCGCTTCTCCCCCTCCGGCAGCGGCGGGAAGCGGACGGTGCCGACCGGCCCCGGCCGGGTCTCCACCGGCCCGTTGACCAGATCCGCTACCAGGACATTGCCGCCGGTCGTACTGGCCTGCGCCACAAGACGCCCGTCGACGACCAGGTCGTAGACCCCGTCCGGGCGCGGCGCGGCGCCCTGGTAGACCGGCCTGGTACGGAGCGTGTCCAGCTCGACCGCGGTGGCCCGGGTACGGAACACCAGCCGTACGCCGGACGGCTGCGCCTCGACCATCGCCAACTGCCCGTCCCCCTGCGCCCGGGCCCACGCGGGCAGCCGGTGCGGCAGCACCCCGTGCTCGGTGCGCTCCAGCTCGAACGCACCGCGTACGAGGTCGGGGGTGGGAGGTGTGGTGATCCGGTCCGCGCCCGGGGGTGCGGGGGCGGAGCCGGGGTCGGGAGCCGGGTCGGAGCCGTTGCCGGAAGCGGGGTCGGGATCACGCTGAGCACTCATGGCCTCAGCGTTGCAATCGATCCCCCGCACCGCATGCGGTTTTCCGGCCATGGTGGGGCGGGCGGGAGCCGCCCGGGCTCCCGGAGACGAGGCTTGCGGGAACTCCTCACGGCTCTCCCTATACGGAACGCCGATGGATGACCGGCGGCGAACCGCGTCCATCTGTCCCACCGCCGGGCAGCCTCGTCCGCGACGGCCTCACGGTCGGTGTCGGGTCGAGGAGACCGCGGGGCCCGCCGTGGCAACGGTCCCGGGGCAGTTCCTCGGCGGAATCGTTCCAGTCGTCGAACCGGACCAGCCGGGCATCGTCCTCGCGCTCGGGCAACACGGCGAAGGCGCAGTTGGCACCGGAGATGAACCAGTAGTCCCACTCACCCACCCAGGTGTGCCGGGCCACGACAGTTGGCACTAATCGGGCCATGTGACCTGAGGCTCCCAACAGCCTGGCCAAGCTAGTGCCGCGGCAGGCAACGTTTGCCCGTCAAGGAGCGCGTCCGGTACGTGCTCTCGGTGTGCCGGCCGGAAGCCCTCGTACTGGATGTACTTGGGATTTCGGCCGGTGCGGCGAGAGGGCGTGCCGGGCGTCGCGACGGGGGCGAACGTTGCCTGATGCGGCACTAGTTGGCACCGCCTGGCCAAGGTTCTTGGCATCTGTAATGAATTACCACGTTTGTTGGCACCGGCGCCATGGTTCAGCGCGGCAGCGAGGCCGGCGCGCATGGGGTTGCAACGCGACAGTCTCGTCGCTTGGTTCCTTGCCTTTTTCACGTGACCTTGGGCGTTTTCTACAGACCATCCAGTCGCCTGGTCACCGTGTCGAGTGTCGGCCAAGGAGGACCCTCGCGCAGCAAGCGCAGGAATTCCTCTCCGAATCGCCTCCCATTCGGAAACTGGTCGCCAAGCTCCCAACGCCACGCGGCGACCATCGCGATGACGAGCTGCCGACACTCGTCCAGCAGCCCTTGGTCAACGCTTGGGTAGTGCTCGCAGACCGCCTCGGGAACATGGGCGAGATCGAACTCGACGGGTCCACGGCAGCACGTCTCAAGGTCGATGAACAACGGGCCGTTCTTCGTGCTGAGCACATTGCCTGGATGCGGCTCGCCGTGGAGCAGTTGCTCCACGGCGCCGCGGTCGTCGATCGCTCGTCGCAGGCTTGCCAGCCTGGCGCTGAGGAACACGCGGTCCGCGTCGGTGAGCTCCGGCGAGCGATCCGGGTCGGCGACAACTTCTTCCGCTTCCGTGATCCGGTCCGTGAACCTCGGGCTCGGCACATCGACCTTGCGCATGCCGGCGTGCAGCTGCTCCAGCGCCTTGGCGTAGTCGACTGGTGAGGTGTGAGGTGTCACGGGCTCGTAGTAGGTCCACAGCGTCACTGCGAAGCCATCGCGCGTGTACACACGCGGGTCCGCCCGAGGCTCCAAGGGACACACCGGGCATCCGACCCCGGTGAGCCGCTGGGCGAGATCGACTTCGAACTGTGCAACCTCTTGTCCCACGGGGGCGACCCGGGCAAAGACGTCGCATGGCGTCAGCCGCAGTGCCAGCTTGTTCGAGTTGTGGAGAACGATTGCATCGTTGGCTGGCAGGTCGAGCGATGCGGCGACCGAAGTCGCAGCCGCGATCGCACGCGTGACGTCGGTCATATCCACCCTCGAATTGTGACTCAGCACGCTACTTGTCGCTAACCGCACTACTCGACGTGCGGTTCTCCGGGCGGGTGAGCACGACAACTGTCGCTGATTCAGCGAGGTATCTGTCGGTTGGTGATCGTTCGGCAAGCAAGTTGTCGCCAGCTCCGAGAAGTCGCCCCGCCGACGCGAGCTGGCTACTTCGATGGCGGGGTGGATAGGTCACGCAGGGCTTTCCCGTCACCGCTGACGGCTGGCACCTCTACGCACTCGGGGCCGCTGTGGTCCCATCTGTGCAGATGGAAGAACATGCTGGTTCCCGTCAGCGTGGCGGCAGGGTGCCAGGGTCTGGCCCTCGGTGAGGGGTGGACGCGTCGATGGACGGTGACGTGGCGTCACCGAAGCGGCTAAGTCACCGGCCCGGTGGCTTCCCTGGGGCAGGCGCCTAGGGCCACTCCATCTCGCCGTCCCAGTCGGCCCGCATGGGCAGCGGGAGCATCACGTCCCGCAGCACCATCGCAACGTCGACCGATGTGTCCGACACCAGCGTGAGCCGGAAAGCGCAGATGGAGTGGGTGTATACGTCCAGCGCCAGCGTGTGGCGGTAGTTCTCGACTGACCGTTGACCGCCGCTCAGGCCCCTCTGAAATGGATTGATCACGACTGTGCTGACGGGGAGACTCGCCGCCATGTCTGCTAAGGCTCGGGATCTTGTCCTGGAACGCTTCCGCTGGATCGATGGACACGCGGATGTCTGGGCGGTCTTCAGGGATCCCGTGACGCTCGCAGCTGCGGTCTCCGGTCTGGTGGAACCGTTCAGGGGTGAGGGGATCACCGCAGTCTGCGGTGTGGAGTCCCGTGGCTTCCTCCTCGGCGGTGCGGCTGCCGTTGCGCTCGGCGTTGGTTTCATCCCAGTACGGAAGGCGGAAGGGCTCTTCCCCGGCGACAAGCTTGTGCGTGAGGCGTCTCCTGACTATCGGGGGCTGCGTCACACGCTCCGGCTCCAGAGTGACTCTGTGACGTCGGGGGACCGAGTGCTGCTTGTGGACGACTGGATCGAGACCGGCAGTCAGGCTAGGGCGGTGAAGGAAATGGTGATCGAGTGCGGCGGTGACTGGGCTGGATGCGCCGTCGTCGTGGACCAGCTTGACGCGGAAGTTCTCCGGGAGAAGGTTGGTCCCGTCCGAGGGCTGCTCTTCGCGAGGGAACTGCCTGAGGACGGGTGACCGTCGCTGATCGTGGGACTCCGTGGTCAGCGGCCGTTTGTCCACGGCCAGGTGCTGGATCTGGGCCGCCGCGAAGCGGAGATTCTCGGTCAGGGACCGGTTCGTCCGGCGGAGCTTGGCGTTCCTGGCGGCGAGAATCTCGTAGGGGCTCGGGGGCTTCTCCGCCGCGGCAGCGGGTTCCGGGTTGGAGCGGATGGTGGAGATCTCTTTGGCCAGGTCGGGGAAGTGCCGCCGGAAGGTGGTATTGCTCAGGCCAAGCTTGGTGGCCAGGGTGAGGACGCTCGGCCTGGTGCCGTGTCCTGGCACTCCGTCACGTACTGGTCCATGACACGGCGGGCGCGGGCCTCGGCGGGGACGTCGGCAGCGCGGCTCATGCGGACTCCAGAGCTGTGGTGTTCTCCAGGGGTTGAGTGACGACGGCGGCCGGCGCGAGAGCGTAGGTGGCGGGCAGAAACAGGGTCAGGGCAGGACGACGAGGGGGTTGGGGGTCGCGCCGGTGCCTTGCCCCCGACAGCGCGGCCACTGGTTCGTATGCTTGCGCACGGGCGGTGGCGGCACCCCCGAACTCGGGACGGCGCCGCGCGCCGCGGAAAGGGGGCGTGGACATGCGGAAGCGGAAGAGGCGCACGGCCTGGTCGCTCACCTACTTCCTGCTGGGCGGTGCGTGTCTGCTGGTCGCCGTGGTGATGGCGACGGGCTTGGCGACGAAGTGGGCCCGCGTGGGGGTGGAAAACCTGGAATACCTGATTCCGGTCCTGATCCTCGGCGTGCCGGGTGTGGTGCTGACGTTCCGTGCGCCGGTGTTCGGCGTCTCCTACGGGCCGGCAGGGGTGAAGTACTCCGGGCTGCTCGGGGCGCGCTCCTACGTGTGGGCGGACATCCGGGAGGTGCGGGTGGCCGTCCTGGAGGGCACGGTCTACTCGTCCGACGTCCCGGAGCTGGTGCTGGCCGCCGGCGGGACGGACCAGCTGCACATGTTGGCGGGCCACGGCTCGGGCCGGACCAACAAGCGGGTCAAGCGGCTGGTGGCCGAGTTGGAGGCGGCGCGCGCGGCCGCGCCCTGACTCCACCGGCGGCGCGCGGTACCGGCAGTCTGCCGGTACCGGTTTCCCGGCGGGCTCCCCGGCGGTGTTGGGCCATGGTGGGCCCGGAGCGGATGGCACGGCAGCGGTTGCCGACCAGGCTCGGCGACAGGTTTCGACCTTGGTGACGACTATCGCTATCGCGCCTAGTGACGACTGCCGCGCTTCGGCACAGTCCGTGAGACCGACATCTGCCCGTGACGACAGATGCCTTGCTGACACGACAGTTTGCTTGCTGAGTCACACGAATCTTGGCACAGATGAACGAGGGCGATGCCAACCAGCGTGGCCAGGTGCCAACTATCGCGGCTCGGCACACCAGTCGGGGTGCGGCCTGTCCTAGCGGTCGTAGTAGTACGGGGCCATGGCCTTCCTGATCGCGCGGCGCAGAGCATCGGAATCGGCAAGGTCTTCGGAGGGCGGGACGCAGACGGTGATGCGCTGTTTAGCCACGGCTGTTCTTCTCGGGTCGTCGTCGGCCAGGGCGGTGGGCGGGCACGTGAGCGGGGAGCCCGTCCAGGCTCCCCGAGAAAGCGGCCCGCCCCACCTCCCCGACAATCGGAGAGGTGGGGCGCTACGAATAGAACGGACCGCGACGGTCGTCAGCACGCGGACGCGTACGCCACGAACTCCGACCAGGTGTCCGGAGCGAACCCGAGCCGCGGACCTTGCGCAACCTTCGAGTCGCGCACGTGCACCGCGCCAGGGGCCACAGCGACCTCGACGCATGAGGGTCCGTCGTTGGTGCTGTAGCTGCTCTTGAACCATGCCAGCTCGAAGGTGATTCCCGACGAGGACTTCGCGCTCATGTCTCTCCCAGCAGTTTCTCGATGAAGATCCGTGACAACCGAGGTGTCAGCGCCTGGGCTCGGATCATGCCGTATCGCATCTCAAGGATCTGGACTTCCCTGGGATCACTGATCAGCCGACTCGTGAGCTGAACTTCATTGAGCCCCACAGACGTACCGTCTCTCAGCTTAAGCACCCGATGCCCGCCGGCCAGCCCCGCGTGCTCCTCGGTCTCCGTTGGCATGACCTGCACTTCCACGTGCCTCAACGTGCTGAGTTCTAGCAGGTGTTTAAGCTGGCGCCGCAGGGCCGTCTTCCCTCCAGTGGGCCGCCTGAGTGTCGCCTCTTCCTGAACAAAGGTCAGAAGGGGTGTTGGGCTTCGCTTAAAGATGTCCTGGCGGGACATCCGCGCAGCCACCAAGCGGTCCAGTTGGTCCTCGGTGTAGGCGGGACGTCGCTCCTTGTACAGGGCACGGGCATATTCCTCGGTCTGAAGCAGTCCGTCTACGACACCATTGGCATAAGCCCCGATTTCGACCGCAGCCCTCTCCAGGTTCGCCAGATCCCGAACCTTCTTCGGGTACCGCGCCTCCCTCAGGTCCTTCTTCATCGCGGCGATCTTGCCGCCCGCGCCCAGGACTTGGTCCGCCCTGTCCAGGAACTCCGGCTTGGGGATGCGTTTGCCGCCCTCCACCTTGTAGACCTGGTTCTCCCCGTAACCGATCGCGTCGCCCAAGTCCTTCGCCCGCAGACCCGCCGACTCCCGCCAGAGGCGGATCTGTCGGCCCACCGCCGCGATCACCGCGCCCGAGTCGTCCTCCAGGTCGACGCACTGGTCGGCGTCGTCCGTCCCGTCCGTCGCGAGGAACCCCAGGTCCTCGATGACGCCGCTGCCCCTGTCCTCGTCCGTCATACGACACCCCGCCTTCGCTCCGCGCCCACGCGGTTCCGCGCCCGGCGCCGTACTGGATGGACAGCCCCGTACCACCGCTGGACAGTCACCGTCCGTACCCATGTCATTGCTTTTCAGCGTAGGCAGCGTCGGCCACGCTGAGTGACGTGAATCGAGAAATCACCCAACCGCGTGTACCTGCCGAGAAGTTCGCCGTGCAGCTCTCCGCCACCCGTCGGGGCGCCCGGCTCGCCAGGCTTCTCGCGACCGAGCAGCTCCGTTCCTGGGGGTTGCCGCTGGAAGACGCCGGGCTGGTCGTCGCCGAGCTGGCGGCCAACGCCGCGCTGCACGGCCACGTACCGGGCAGGGACTTCCGCATCTCGCTGACCGTCGACGGGGACACGCTCCGTATCGAGGTCACCGATGCCCGCGGGGACGCGATGCCCCGGGTGCCGGAGCCGGACGGCGAATCCGTGGCGGGCCGGGGGCTGTTGATCGTCGAGGCGCTCTCGGTCCGGTGGGGTGTGCGAGCAGGGCCTTTTCCCCGCAAGACCGTCTGGGCCGATCTCGCACTCGCGGGAAGGTGACGATCCAGGGAGGGTGCGGCCGGGGGGCTGGATCTCGGGCTGGGCGAGGCACGGCGGCGACACAGAGGTCACCACCGGCCCCGCACGGGCACTGGCGACGAGTCGTGGGTCCGCGAGACCGAGGTGGACGGCATCCTCACGGTGCTCGCCGCTGCGACGGGTCGAACCGAGGCGACCGCCGCCATGAAGGACACTTCGGGGGCACGGTCGCGGCACTAGTGCCGTGACCGGCAAGGTTTGCCGCAAGGAGCGTCGTCCGGTGCTTCCCCAAGCTCTCAGCCTTGTTCGAGCAGGGGAGACCCCATTGATCGCAAGGCGGCCGAAAGCCCTCGGATGGGGTCTCCCCTGCTCGAACGAAGTCGAGAGCTTGGGGAAGGGCTACGTGGGGTCTCGGCCAACGCCGAAGGGGGTCCCCCTGGCCCTTAAGGCCTTGGGGGAGCGCGTGCTGGACGGTGCGACGGGGCAAACGTTGCCGGGAGCGGCACTAGAACGTGAACGGTTCGTAGAAGGTGGCCTCCATGCGCTGCTGCTCCTCGATGTCGAACTCGCCGTCCGGGACGAGGTCCTCGCCGTCCCACCACCAGCGGGCGAGCTTGTGGGCGGGCGCGGCGTACTGGGTGAGGGTGGCCGTGCCCAAGCCCTTCAGGGGCAGTGGCGTGACCTCGCCCGGCGGGAGCCAGCCCCGGATGCCGACGACGACGCCGACCACCAGTTCGGGTGTCAGGGCCAGTTCGGGTGTCTCGTCGGCGTCGAAGCACAGGCGCCACTCCCGTTCGTGCAACCAGTCGGAGCTGCCGGGGTCGTAGCGCACCCGCCGGTTCCGCAGCCGGGACGGCAGCCCCTGCGTCAGTCTCATCTCCTCCCCGGACAGGTGGAGCACCGGGCGGACGCCCGCGTCGATCAACGCCTCGCGGTCGAGGGCGAGGCCCCACGGCGCGTAGGGTCCGCGCCGCTCGACCACCCCGTCGCGGAGCATCACCCGGCGCGCGGCTTCCGACGCCTCGCTGAAGCAGATCACCGGCAGATCGGACCCGAACACCTTCGTACCGCGCAGCACTCCGCCCCGCAGTACGCTCACCATGCGGTCCTCCGCGCTCCCCCGGGCGAAATCCGGGGGTACGTCCTTCTCGCTCCTCGGCCTGCCGGTGAAGTGGACCAGTGTGTCGGGCAGATCGGGGTGTGTGCCCACCCCTGGGGACGGCGACATGCTGTGTGCCTTTCACGTACGGACGCCGCCGGGGAGGCGACGGCCACCCTGTTCGGTGCCACGTTCGCACAGCCGCACCGCCGCCCGGTCACCGGCCGCCCAATGACGCCCGGGTCGCCGGCTCACGGAGGCCGGTGCTACGCGCCCTCGGGGCGGGTGGCCGCGGTACGCGCGGGCTCCCGGCCGTACCGGGTCGCCCGGCCCACGCTCATGTATGTGAAGCCCGCGTCCAGCAGCGCCTCGGAGTCCAGCAGGTTGCGGCCGTCGAGGATCAGCGGGCCGCGCATGCGGCGGGCCGCGGCATGCCAGTCGACGTCGGCCAGTTCGGGCCACTCGGTGACGAGCACGGCCGCGTCGGTGTCCGTCACGGCGTCCGCCACGTCCTGGTGACGGGTCGTCGAGGTCCAGGGCTCGGCCTCGCCGGGGCGGGCCATCGGGTCCCAGCAGGTCACCTCGGCGCCCTCGGCCAGGAGGCGGGAGGCGATGACGGTGCTGGGGGCCTCGCGCATGTCGTCCGTACCGGGCTTGAACGTCAGGCCGAGGAGGGCGACGCGGCGTCCCCGCAGCCCGCCCAGTTCGGACTTCAGTCGCTGGATGGCGCGCCGGGGCTGGAGCTCGTTGACCTCGATGACGGCGTTGAGGAGCTGGAAGGGATAGCCGGAGTTGCTGGCCATCGCGCGCAGCGCCCGGGAGTCCTTCGGGAAGCACGAACCCCCGTATCCGAGACCGGCGTTCAGGAAGTGCGGCCCGAGCCGGTGGTCCCGGCCGACCGCGCGGGCCACCTGCGTGATGTCCGCCCCGGTGGCCTCGCACACGGTCGCGATCTCGTTGATGAAGGTGATCTTCGTGGCGAGCAGCGCGTTGGACGCGAGCTTCACCATCTCGGCGGAGGCGACGTCCATGATGTCGACCGGTCCGTCGATGCCGGTGTAGAGCCCCTCCACCCAGTGGGCGGTGGCCTCGTCGAAGGCTCCGATCACCACCCGGTCGGGGTGCAGGAAGTCGGCGACCGCACTTCCCTCAGCGGTGAACTCGGGGTTCGAGGCGTAGCCGACGCCGCTCAGGCCCGCCTCGTCGAGGGCGGCCCGCACCCGGCTGCCGGTGCCGACCGGCACCGTGCTCTTCACCACGATCGCGACCAGGTGCGACGCGGTGTTCTTCAGCGCCTCGACGACGGCCCACACCCGGGAGAGGTCGGCGTCGCCGGACGCCGTGGGCGGGGTGTCGACGCAGACGAACACCGCTTCGGCGTCCCGTACGGCCTCGTCCGCGTCGAGGGTGAACGACAGCCGTTCCTTGTTCCGGATGATCAGGTCGCCGAGGCCGGGTTCGAAGAACGGGACGTCGCCGGAGCGCAGCAGCTCGATCCGCTCCGGCTGGATGTCGCGTACCACCACCCGGTGACCGAGCTCGGCGAAGCAGGCCCCGGTCACCAGGCCGATGTAGCCCGCGCCGAACACGGCGATCCGGCGGGGTGCGGGAGAGAGGGTCGTGGTGTCAGTCATGGATGGCAGGTGTCCTTCGGGCGGCGCGCGTATCAGCCACGGCGCCGTTGGTTTCTCGGATGGTTGCGGGCGGTGCGTTCGTTGCCGAACTTGTAGGAGCCGGTCCAGCGGGCCATGACGGCCTGTTCGTCGCCGGATTCGATCTCGGCGACGAACTGCGCGGCGCGGGGGCCGCGCAGGGTGGTGGCCTTGCGGCCGCGGTGGGTGATGACGACCGTGCCGTCGGCGCGGGTCTCGTAACTGAATCCAGAAGGTGCGGGCATGTGCGGACTGTGCCTCATCTCCGTCGGTGCCGCCAGGCGGAAACCGGCGACGGTGTGCCGCGGGGCGAGCCGTACGAGCGGCGGGCGGCGGACGCGGCCCTCACACCCCCGGGCCGGCTCCGCTCGACTCGGGCCTGCGCGGGGTCACGAGCCTGCCCGGGTCGACACGGGTCTGCCCGGGTCAGCGCGGCCGGTGCGGGCGCGCACGGCCGACACGGGCCGGGCGCCGGTCGGGCTCGTCCGATGGGTGCGGAGCGCGTCCCCGGTCCTCGCCCCGTACGGGTCAGTTCGCCCGGCCGGCGCGGACGCGGACCGGGGCCGGTCCCAGCGACAGCGGGAGCGGGACGCCGACCGCGCACCGTACCGGCGGTAGAGGTCCGGCCGCCGCCCCCACCGGGAGCACGGGTCCGGCCGCGGACCGCACCGGCGGCGACAGCGGGACGCCGGCGCCGGACCGTACCGGCAGGGGCAGCGGTACGCCGCCCTCCTCGCGGGCCAGCAACTCCCCGGCGAACAGCCGGACCAGCGGGTGCAGCCGGTGGCCGGGGCCGCCGCCGAGGTCGACCCGCTCGGTCCAATGCTCCTCGGCGAGCCCGTCGAGCAGGTCCTCGGCCCGGTCGGGCCCGACGCCGAGCGCGCGGGCGGCGGTCTGCGGCGGCACGGGGTGCGGGCCCAGCGCCGACAGGAACCGCAGGGCGCGTCGGCCCGGCGGGGCGAGTCTGCGATACCCGTCCATCAGGCTCTCCCGCACCGACAGGTCGCCCAGGGCGAGTTCGTCCAGGGCCCGGTGCGGTGCGGTCAGCCGCCGGGCGAGCGTCGCCAGCGGACGCAGCGGCCGGGCGGCGGCCCGCAGACCGGCGATGCGCAGCGCCAGCGGCAGCCCCGCACACGCCTCGACGACGGCATCGGCCGCCCGGGGTTCGGCGGCGGTACGGGCCGGGCCCGTCAGCGCGTCGAACAGCCCGCGGGCGTCCGCCGCGGGCAGCGGGCGCAGCGCGATCCGGCCCACGCCGTCGAGGGCGGGCAGCGCGCAGCGGCTCGTGATCAGGGCCGCGCAGCCTTCGGTCACCGGCAGCAGCGGGCGCAGCCGGCGCTCGTCGGCCGCGTCGTCGAGGACGAGCAGCAGCCGCCGGTCCGCGATCCGGGTGCGATAGGCCCGTACCCGGTCGTCGGAACCGGCCGGAATCCGGTCGGGGGCCACACCGAGCAGCCGCAGCAGCTCGGCGAGCGCGTCCGCCGGTTCGAGCGGGTCCGGGCCGGAGCCGCGGAGGTCGAGGTGGATCTGACCGTCCGGGTAGCGGTGCCGGACCCGGTGCGCGGTCCGGAGCACCACGGCCGTCTTTCCGACGCCGATCATGCCGGTCACGACGTGCACGGCCGGTTCGCCGCCGCGCGGGCGGTGGTCGCTCAGGGCCGTGCTCAGCCGCAGCACCTCCTGGTCGCGGCCGGTGAAGCGGACGGGTGCGGGCGGCAGTTCGGCGGGCACGGGAAGCGGGGCGGAGACGGGGGCTGCGGCGACCGGAGCGGTGGCGGCCGGTACGGCGGCGGTGGGGACGGGGCGCGGCTGGAGCAGGGACGGATGGCCGGTGAGCAGGGCCTGGTGCAGACGCTGGAGTTCGGCGCAGGGGTCCAGTCCCAGCTCCTCGGCCAGCGTGGCGCGCGCGGCCCGGTAGGCGGCGAGCGCGTCGGCCTGCCGGCCCGCCCGGTACAGCGCGGTCATCAGCTTCGCGCGCAGTCCCTCGCGCAGCGGGTGGGAAGCGATCTCGGCGATGAGCTCGGGGATCAGTTCGCCGTGCCGTCCCAGTTCCAGGTCGGCGTCCATACGCCGTTCGAGGGCGACCAGGCGCTCCTCCTCCAGCCGGTCGCGCCCGGCGACGACGAGCGGGTCGCAGACGCCGCCCAGCGCCTCGCCCCGCCAGCAGGCGAGGGCGTCGCGCAGGGTGTCGGCCGCGGTCCGCGCGTCGCCCGCGGCGAGCGCGGCGGCGCCGCGCGCCGCCCGCTCCTGGAAGGCGAGCAGGTCGACGTGGACGCCGTGCTCCGGCAGCCGGATGAGGTAGCCGGGGCGGCGGCGCTCCACGTCGATGCCGGCGCCGAGCAGGCGGCGTACCCGGGAGGCGTACGTGTGGATCTGGGCGGTGCAGGTGGCGGGCGGGCGGTCGCCCCACAGCAGTGCGGTGAGCTCGGTGTCGGCGACGACCCGGCCGCGGGCCATCAGCAGGGCCGCCAGGACCGTGCGGGGTTTGGCGCCGCCGAGGTTGAGCGGGGTCGCGCCGAGGTGGGCCTCCACCGGCCCGAGCAGGTTCAGGTACAGGGCTTTTGTCGTGTCCGGACGCGCGGCTCGCGCCGCGTCCGGGTGCGGAGCTCGCGTGTCCGGGTACGGGGTCTGCTTCGCGGCCACGGGGTCACGGACCCCAGATGTTGCCGGGCCGGTCCGTGCGGGACTCGTGGAAGCCCGTGCGGTACTCGTGGAAGTGAGGGCCGGACGTCTCGGCGGCAAGCGTCCGGGTGCGGGTGGTTCCGTACGAAAAGTGCATCGTATCCCCCTGTTTGTACGCACGGGGCCTGGTCCGGTCACGTGCGGCGGTCTCCCCTTGGAGCCTGTCGGGTGACCTCTTACCGGGCGGCCACGCCCTGGCACGCACGCTTTCCGATCGGAGGTCGTCCGACAAGGCTCCTTACCGGTACGGGCGGGCCTCGTGTGGTCGTACGAAGATCTGCCGTGAGGCTTCGCCGTTCTGGCGAGGCGTCCTGACCGGTGATATCAACTCTGCGCGATGGCCAGAACTTTGCACAGGGTTGACTCTGTCAGGGAGCTGCAATGGCAGGACACGGACAAGATCGCGGACGGCGCCGCGGTGCGGCCCCCGCTCGTGGCGACGACCCGTCACCAGGGGTGGCTCTCGTAGGCCAGCAGCTCGACCAGCATGGTCAGCGGCACGACCGACCCCCTCGTGAAGCGCGCCGGACACCGCGCCAGGACGTCGTCGGCGGCGCGTTCGGCGTCCGCCAGGGTGGGCTGGCACAGAAAGAGCACCGCGGCCCCCGAGGGCGCCGGCTGGGCGTAGATGTGCTCCACCCCGTGGCCGGGACGGACCGCCCCCCACAGCGCCGCGCCGATGTCACCGGCCCAGCGACCGTGGGCCGGATCGGGGTGAAGGTTCACGACGTACATGACGACCGCCTTCCACTTGCCATAGCCGATTCCGTGGAACTCCTGTGAACTTTCGGCCATCGAATAAGGTGTTGGCTCACATCGGCCGCACCCGCCACCCAGGTGGGTGTCGCGTGCGGACTGTGGGGCTTCTGCCTTTGGGGGAGGGATAGATGCTGCGTCAACTGGGCCTCGGGCCGGACGAGGAAGCGGTGTACCGCGCGATGCTCGCCGGTGGCACAGGGGGCATTTCCGGTCTCGTAAGTCAGTTGGGCTGGACGGAGGAGCGCTTTCGTGCAGCGCTGGACCGGCTGGCCGCGCTCTCGCTGGTGCGTCCGTCGGCGGACGGCGGTCCGGGACGGCCCGTCGACCCCGAACTGGGACTGACCGCGCTCCTGATGAGCCAGGAGGAGGAGGTTCTCGAACGCCAGCGCCAGATCAGCGCGAGCCGACTCGCCATGACCCGGATGCTGGCCGATATTCGCGCGTCGGGCGGACAGACCGCCAACGAGGTGCAGAAGCTCAGGACGATGGACCAGATCCAGTCCAAGATCGAGCACCTCGCGAACACCTGCACCACCGAGGTGGCGGCGTTCGTACCGGGCGGCGCGCAGAGCGCGGAGAACCTGGACGCCGCCCGGCCGCTCGACCGGGCGGCCGTCGACCGGGGCGTCCAGCTGCGGTACGTGTTCCTCGACAGCGCCGCGAACTCGCCGGCCACCCGGGAGTACGTGAACTGGCTCGGGGCGCGCGGCGGTCAGGTACGGACCGTGCCTCGGCTGCCGTCGCGGATGCTCATCTACGACCGGGACACGGCGATCGTCCCGGTGGACCCGACCGCCGCGGATCTGGGCGCCCTGGTGCTGCACGGCACCGGCGCCGTGGCCGCGCTGCTGGCCTTCTTCGAACACACCTGGCAGCAGGCGCGCCCGCTGGGCGAGACCGCGTCCCGTACCGGCGAGGACCCGCTCTCGCCGCCGGAACGGGCGGTGCTCGAACTGCTCGGCCAGGGCATGACGGACGACGCGATCGCCCGTCAGCTGGGGGTGTCGGTGCGCACGACCCGGCGCATCACGGCCGACCTGATGCAACGACTGGGCGCCCGCAGCCGGTTCGAGGCGGGCGCCCTCGCCGCCGGCCGGGGCTGGCTCTGCGTCTGAGACCCGCCCTCGCCGTCCGCGCGGACCGGCGAGGAGCCCCCACGGGTGGGCGAGCAACCCTCGCGGACCGGCGAGGTTTCCTCCCGGGCCGACGTCGGGCGCCGGACGTGGCGCATCGCCTGGGGTCAGGTGCGGTGTGCCGTCCGGCGCCCGACGCGTATGCGGACACTCCCGGCGGAACTCCAGGCACCTGCGGCAAGACCCCGGGCAGCCCCGGCGCGCGTCCGGGCGCCCCCGGCCGGACGGCGGACTCGCCCGACGGACCTCCGGGCACCCCCGACCGGCCTCTGGACCGCCCCGGCCGGACGGGACCTTCGAGAAACTGCCCAGGGCCGACACGTCGATCCCCCTCGTCGCACAACTGCCCGGCCAGGATGCCGGTCGTGCCTACAAATCCTCTGCACCCGTCAGCTGCAGGGCCCCGCGCTCGCCCCGGGGCGGGCTCCGGAACCACGCGACGGTCTCCGCCAGGCCCCGCGCGGTGCTGAACGTCGGCCGCCAGTCGAGGTCCTCGCGGGCCCGGGTGGTGTCCGGGCGGCGGACCGACGGGTCGTCCACCGGCCGCGGCACCCGCACGATGGCGGACCGGGACGCGGTGAGTTCGCGGACCCACTCGGCGAGCCGGAGCATCGAGATCTCCTCCTGGTTGCCGAGGTTGACCGGTCCGGCCAGCGTGTGCCCGGCCATCCGCACCAGGCCGTCGACCAGATCGGACACGTAGCACAGCGACCGGGTCTGCGACCCGTCACCGGCCACCGTGATCGGCTCCCCGGCGAGTGCCTGCCGGATGAACGTGGGCACGGCACGGCCGTCGTGGGCGCGCATGCGGGGCCCGTACGTGTTGAAGATGCGGACGATGCCGGTGTCGACGCCGTGCGTGCGCCGGTAGGCCATGGTCAGCGCCTCGGCGTACCGCTTCGCCTCGTCGTACACGGACCGCGGCCCGACCGGGTTGACGTTGCCCCAGTAGCTCTCGGGCTGCGGATGCACCAGCGGGTCGCCGTACGTCTCCGACGTGGAGGCGAGCACGAACCGGGCGTTCTTCTCCCGGGCGAGGTCCAGCAGATGGCGGGTTCCCTCGGCCCCCACCCGAAGGGTCTCCAGCGGCAGTTCGAGGTAGTCGACGGGGGACGCGGGCGAGGCGAGGTTCAGTACGGCCGTGACCTCGCCCTCGACGGCGAGCGGCCCCTCGCACACATCGGCCTCGATCAGCCGGAACCCGTGCTCGTCGGCCAAGTGGGCCACGTTCTGCGGATCGCCGGTGCTGAAGTTGTCGACGCAGACGACGCCCCACCCGTCCGCGAGCAGCCGTTCGCACAGATGCGAGCCGAGGAATCCCGCCCCGCCGGCCACTACAGCTTTCCTGGCCATTCTCATACCCTCCCTGGAATCGCGTCCCCCGGATTCGCGTCCCCGGAATCACGTCCCTGGAATCGCATGGCGTACCCGTACGGGAATCGCAGGATTGATCCCCGGGGCGCATTGGAATGTGACAGGAAGATACCGGCCACCGCAAGCGTGCATTTCTCATCGACTGCCCCGGCATGAAGATCTCACATGCGGTGTGGGTTCCTCATGCGGGGTGGTCGGCGAAGGTTGTTCACGCGCAATCGGTGAACGGGACACTACCGGCGCAGACGGGCCTCCCAGCAGAATCGAGCCGTCAACAGCGACCGGGCACGGGGAGCGCGGGGAAACCCGAACCGTGAATTCCGGCAGCCGCAATGCGTAAGGAGTCGTACCCCCATGTCGCAGAACGCCATCACCGCGGCCAATGTGGAAGAGCTGATCTCGAAGAACATCACGGAGCGCTTCAGCAGCGACCACGAAGTCCTCAAGCTCTCCCAGCACTTCCGCCGCGAGGGCTACGTCAAGCTTCCCGGCCTGGTCTCCGAGGAGGTCTTCGCCGCGGTCGCCGACGAGACGCACCAGCTGATCGACACCCACCAGAAGCGCATCGACATCCGCCTCAAGGAGACCGGCGACTCGCCGCGCTACATGTCGACGGTCGGCCAGAAGGCGATCGCCTCGGACGGCTCGCTCATCCCCGCCGTCTACGAGTCCCCCGCGCTCAAGGGCTTCCTGTCCCGCCTGGCCAAGGAAGAGGTGATGGACTGCCCGTGGGACGAGGAGAAGTACATCATCACCCGCCAGCACCAGAAGGGCGACACCCACGGCTGGCACTGGGGCGACTTCAGCTTCACCGTCATCTGGCTGATCGAGGCGCCGGCCCTGGAGTTCGGCGGCATGCTCCAGGCCATCCCCCACACCGACTGGAACAAGGACGACCCGCGCGTCGAGGAGTACCTCCAGGAGCACCCGATCCGCTCCTACGGGCACGCCAAGGGCGACCTGTACTTCCTGCGCTCCGACACCACGCTGCACCGCACGGTCCCGCTGAACGCGGACAAGACCCGCATCATCCTCAACACCTGCTGGGCCAGCGGCGCCGACCTGTCGAAGACCGCCACGCACGAGACCATGACGGCGATGTTCGACTAAGGGCTGTCACGTAATCCCTGGCGGGCACGCGACGACAGCTGCGGCACCTCGCCGCGTTGTCGGAACGCCCGCATACGTCCAGTATGCGGGCGCCCCTCCGCCTTGCGATGCACCACATCTGACGCCGCGCGCTGATCCACCACGGATCACGGGCCAGCCCTTAGGAATCAGGAATTCCGGAGGGGCGGAAAAAGAGAGAGCTGCGAATGATGGCCAGGTTGCCTGCCACGCTTTCGATCACCGCGATGGTGCCCTGTTACAACGAGGAGGAGTGCATAGAGCAGGCATACCTGGAAATCAAGAAGGAGATATACCGGTACGAGGATTCCGAGATCCTCTTCATCGACGACGGAAGCACCGACCGCACTCTTGAGATCATCAAGCGAATAGCCGCGTCGGACCCGCGCGTCGCCTATCTCTCGTTCGCCCGCAACTTCGGTCTCGAATCGGCCTTCACCGCCGGGTTCGCCTACGCCTCGAAGGAATGGACGGTCCAGCTCGACGCCGACCTCCAGTCCCCGCCCGCCGAACTCCACAGGCTGGCGGGGCGGGCCGTGGAGGGCGACTACGACGCGGTCTTCGCGGTCCGCAGGGCCCGCCAGGACCCCTGGTACCGCCGGCTCGGCACCCGGGGCCACCAGGCCATCGCCACCCGGATCCTCGGGATCGAACTGCCCGTGCACGCCTCGGTGTTCCGGGTGGTGCGCACCGCGGTGGCCCGCAAGGTCGCCGACTGCGAGGTCAGCACCCCGTACTTCATCGCCACCCTGCCGCTGATCGGCGCGCGGTACACCACGGTGGAGACCGCGCACTCCGCGCGCAGCGCGGGCCGGGGCAAGTGGTCGCTGGGCAAGCTGTTCCGGCACGCGATCGACCTGTTCGTCGGCTTCTCCTACCGGCCCCTCGCCCTCGTCTACGTCGCGGCGGCGGTCGCCGCCGCCGCTGCCGCGGCGCTCGCGATCGGCCACGGCGACGTCCCCCTCCTCGCCACCGCGTCCGTGGTCCTGCACGCCGCCGGTCTCGGCGCGCTCGCGCTGCTCGCCCGCTACCTGGTGCGCATCATGCGCGGCAGCGCCGGCCTGCCGCGCTACCAGATCCGCGAGGCCAACATCCCCCTACGGCCGCGCGACGACCTCTACGCGTACCAGAACGAGCCCACCGGCCGGGCGACCCCCGGACCGATGCTGCAGACAGGGAATCTGCCATGACCAAGTCCCACATCCTCGTGCTCGGCGGGGGCGAGGACCAGCTGCCCGCCTACCACGAGGCCCGCCGCCTCGGCCACGGCGTCATCGGTGTCGACCAGCGCCCCGAGGCGCTCGGCGCCGCCGCCGCCGACCTGTTCCTGTGCATGACGACCCGCGATCCGCAGCGGATCGCGGCCATGGTCGGGCACCTCGACGTCGCGGCGGTCGTCTCGCCCGCCAGCGACGCGGCCCAGGAATCGGTCGCCGAACTGAGCAGACTCCTGAAGACCCCGCACCAGCCGTCCCCGGACGCCGTACGGGCCTCCGTCGACAAGGGCTACTTCCACTCCGTCCTCGCCCGGCTCGGCCTGCCCACCTACCGCCACGTCCAGTCCGACGACCCCGCCGAACTGCGCAGGGCAGCCGCCGAGTTGCCGATGCCCGTCATCGTCAAGCCGAGCGACTCCTCCGGCAGCAAGGGCGTCCAGGTCGTCGCCGACCCCGAGGCGCTGCCGGCGGCCCTCGACGAAGCACGGCGCTACTCCTTCTCCGGGCAGGTGATCGTCGAGGAGATGCTGCTCGGCCGGCACCTGTCCGCCGAGGCGTTCCTGCGGGGCGCCCGGCTCGGTACCGTCGCCGTGACCGAACGCACCACCACCGGCGCCCCCCGGATGATCACCACCGGCCACACGGTGCCGGCCGAACTGGCGCCCGCCACCGAGATCCGGCTCCGCTCCCTGATCATGGACGTCTGCGGGGAGCTCGGACACGTCGACGGCCCGGTCAACTTCGACTTCGTCGTCGACGAGCACACCGAGGAGATCCGCTTCATCGAGATGGGCGCCCGGCTCGGCGGCAACGGCATGCCGCTCCTGGTCAAGCACGCCTACGGCATCAACACCTACGAGGCCGCGCTGCGCCTCGCGCTGGGCGAGGACTTCGACCTGACGCCTCGCCACAACAAGAAGACGGCCCTGCGGATCCTCACCAGCGACACCGACGGCGTCCTGCGCGCCGTCGAGGGGGCCGATGCCGTCCGCGCCCTGCCGCAGACCGCCGAACTCCAGATCTTCGCGAGCCCCGGCGGCAAGGTCCACCGCTACACCCAGGCGGGCCACAAGCTCGGCTACCTCCTGCTCGTCGCCGACAGCCACACCGAACTCCGCGAGGCGCGCGCCCGCGCCGACGCCCTGCTGCGCTTCGACGTGGAACCCGACCCGGACCGCGCCCCCGACATCCCGCCCGCCACCGACGCCGCTCCCGGCCCCGGCTCCGACACCCGACTCCTTACGGAGAAGACCCCTTGAACACCGTCCGGCGCAACGCGCCCTTCCTGATCCTCTTCGTACTCGCCGGTGTCTTCGCGGGCATCGTGTGGTTCGTCATGCCCCACGACCGCGAGGTCAAGAGCCTCGGCATCCTGCTGTTCAAGCTGGTGCCGTTCGTCCTGGCCACCGAGGCGGTCGCCCAGCTCGACCCGGCATGGGCCAGGAGGATCCATCTCCACCTGGCGATACCGCTCTGCTTCCTCGTCTACTTCATCTACTTCGTGCCGAAGATCTTCTTCGTCGCCGAGGACCACCCCGAGCTCTACTACTACATCCTGACGCTGACGCCGTTCGTCGTGCTGAGCCTCGTCTTCTCGTTCCGCGTCGGCGGCGGCGCCTCCCACCTGGTGCGCCGGCTGTCCTACGCGATGATCCTGCTGATGCTCTCCGGCGTCGAGGACTTCGCCTACCTCACCGTCAACGACCACACCGACCCGCAGTGGCAGACCATTCCCGAGGTGTGGACCTGGGCCTCGCACATGACGGTCTTCCTCGGCCACGCCGCCAGCAAGTACGAGGCGTACGCGTTCATCATCACCCACCTCGTGCTCGTCGTGTTCGTGCTGTTCGCGCCCACCCGCTGGTTCACCCCGGTCGCCCGGCTGCTGCGTCGCTCGGGCCGTCCCGGCTCCGAGGTCCGCGGCTCCGGGGCGGGCGAGGCCACGACCCGTGACGCCGCCGACCGCGACGCCAGGACCACCGACGCCGGGGCCCGCGCGGCCGGCTGACGACCGCCCGCGCCGAGGAGACGACGAGGAGACGACGACGATGTTCCTCCGAGAGGCCGTGTACGTGCCTGTCACGTACGCCCGCCAGTACGGCACCCGGGGCTCGCTGCGCCGACGCCAGCTGAGCCAGCTCAACCGGATGCTGGCGCACGCCCGCGCCCGGGTGCCGTACTACCGCGACGACCCGGCCTACCGCACCGGGCCGCTGCGCACCCTCGCCGAGGCGGCCCGGCTCCCGGTCCTGAACAAGGAGGTCCTGCGCGCCAGGCCCCTGGAGGACTTCCTCGCCGACGGCGTGACCCCCGGCACCCTGCCGACCTTCCGGACCAGCGGATCCACCGGCCGCCGGGTGACCGTGGTGCACGACCAGCGCAGCCACGACTACCACATGGCCGCGTGCGTACGCCGGTTCCTGGCGACCCGCCGGTACCTGCCGACCGACCGGCTCTCGCACATCCGGCCCTTCGCACCGCCCTCGCGCGGCTTCGAGAAGGCCAAGCTGTTCCGCCGCCACGTCCTGCTCACCGACCGGCCCATGGAGGAGATCAAGGCCGAACTCCTCGCCGAACGGCCCCAGGTCGTCATCGGGTACCCGGTGCACCTGCGGGCCCTGCTCCGGGCCCTGACACCGGCCGAACTGGCCGCCCTGCGCAGCACCCTGCGTCTTGTCATGACCGAGTCCGAACTTCTCGTCGACGCCCACCGGGCCCTGTTCGAGAAGGAGTTCGGGGTGCCGGTGCGCGACGAGTACTCGGCGTTCGAGGTCCTCAACGTCGCATACGACTGCCGGTACGGCCGGGCCCACCTCGCGGAGGACCGCCTCCTGGTGGAGATCCTGGACGAGGAGGACCGGCCGCTGCCCGACGGCGCCGAGGGCCGGGTCGTGGTGACCGCGTTCATGGAACGCGCGATGCCGCTGATCCGCTACGACCTCGGCGACGTCGGCCGGATCGAGACGCGGCCCTGCCCGTGCGGGCGGCGCTTTCGCACCCTGCGCCTGACCGCCGGCCGGGTCAACGACTCGGTCCTGCTGCCCACCGGCCGCCAGCTGTACCCGGACACCTTCCTGCACCTGGCGGCGACCTTCCCGGGCATCGCCGAGTGCGCCGTCCACCAGGACCGCGAGGGCGCGGTGCGGCTCGACGTCGTCCCGGCCGAGGCCATGGACGACGACGCCTGGGACGCACTGTGCGCGGGGGTGACCGAGCGGCTGCACACCGTGGCCGAGTGCGTGTTCCCGCTGCGGGTCGTCCGGGCCGACCGGATCGAGATCACGGCGGGCGGCAAGGGCCGCTTCGTCACCTCCGAGGCGGTGGCACCCCGGCCGGTGCCGGCCGACACACCATGACGGCCGCCGCCCCGGCCCCCGCACCGGACCGGGGGACGAACGGGTCCACCCCGAAGGACCGGAAGACGGCCGGGACCACCCCGCCGGACCGGGACCGGGACCGGGATCCGGGGACGGGCGGAACGGCCGCCTCGCGGCGGCCCACCGTCGGCCTGCTGACCTCGCTGCTCGCCGGACGCGCCGCCTTCCGGCTCGCCCTGGTCGGGGCGAACGCCGCCCTCCTCGCCAGCTGGGGCCAGGGGCCGTACGCCCACTACGCCGGCGCCATGGGTACCGCCCAGGTCCTCACCACCATCACCTCGCTCGGCATCGAGAAGTCCGCCCTGAAGCTGGTGCCGCGGGCCCGCCGCACCGGCGGCCGGCTGATCACCGTCTTCCTGGCCTGCGCCCTGGCCCTCACCGGTGCCGTCGTGCTGTGGCTGGGCTGCGCGGTGGTGCTCGTCCCGTCCGGCGACCACCGGATGGCGGCGCTGCTCGCCGGACTGTACGCCGCCCTCCTCGGCCTGAACACGGTCCTCGTCGGGCTGTGCCGGGCGCTCGGCCGCAACCGGGCCGACATCGCCAACTTCGCGGCCCTGTCACTGATCATCGTCGCCGGAACCGCCCTCACGACCCTGCTCGACTGGGGGCCGGTGGCCTTCATCGGCTGGATCCTCGGCGGGACCGCCCTGCTCGACCTGGCCCATCTGCCCGCGCTGTACCGGGCCGCCGCCCGGCCGGTGCGCCGCCGGCTGGTCGCGCCCGCGGTCGGCACCTCCCTGCTCATGGCGTCCGGGGACGTGGCGGCCTCCGGCACGCTCAGCCTGCTCTTCGCCCTGCTCGGCGCCTCCGGCCACCACGAACAGAGCGGCCACCTCTATCTGATGGTGCTCGCCTCGTCCGTGCTGCTGAACGGCTTCGGCTACCTGCTGCGGCTGTTCCAGCCCCATGTGTCGCTGACCCTGCGCGGCGTGACGGACACCCGGCTGGACCGCCGGGTCGTCCGGCGACTGCCGCAGGTCGCGGTGGCCGGGATCCTGTGGACCCCCGCCGCGCTGCTGCTCACCCGGCACGCCGAACAGAGCGGCCTGGTGTCGCCCCCGGTCGCCGTACTGCTCCTGTACGTCCTGTGCGTACCGCTGTTCTTCGCGGTCGGCAGCCTCAACTACCTGCTGGAGAACGCCACCACGCGCACCCTGCGGGTCACCGCCGCCGGTTCGGTGGCCGGGCTGGTCTGCGCGGTCCTGCTCGGCCTGGTGCTGGTGCCCGCGCTCGGCGCGCTCGGGGCGGTCACCGCGCTCGTGGCCGGGGAGATCGCCCACGTCCTGGCCGCCCGGCTCCTGTTGCGGACCGCCCCGAGGCCCGCCGCCGCACCGGCCCCGTGACCGCACCCGTCACCACCGCACCGTCACCACCGCACCGTGACCACCGTGCCCCGCGCGCGGACCCGACCACCTGAGGAGCTCACCCGATGAATCGTCCTCGGACCACCCGCAGCCCCGCCGAGGAAGAACCCGACGGCGGCATCCCGGCGGACACCGACGCGGCGGGCGGCCGCCCGGCCTGGCGCGGCATCGTCTACCCCCTGCTGATCTCCGTCCTCGCCCTGGGCGCGCTCTTCGCCGTACTCGGCCTCGGTCTCGGCGTGCCCGACGACCTTCCCTCGGGCAGCACCGCGACGCCCCCCGCCGAGGCCACCCAGGCCAGCGAGACGCTGCTGCGCATCGTGGGCGCGCTGGCCGCGGTCGCCGCCGTCGCCGCGGCGGGCGGCGCGCTCGCCCGCAGGCTCGGCCAGCCGCCGGTCGTCGGCGAGATCGCGGCCGGTCTGCTGCTCGGCCCCTCCTGCCTGGGGGCGTTCCTCCCGGTCTCGAAGGAACTGTTCTTTCCCGACGCCGCCCAGCCGGTCCTCGGGCTGCTCGCCCAGGTCGGCCTCGTCCTCTTCATGTTCTCCGTGGGCTCCGAGTTCGACCCCTCCCAGCTCCGCCGCAGCGGACGGGTGGTGGGCGCGGTCAGCCAGGGCAGCATGATCATCCCGTTCGTGCTCGGCGTGCTGTCGTCCGGGCTCGTGTACCACGAGTTCGCCGCCGGGCGCGTGGGCTTCCTGCCCTTCGCGATCTTCCTCGGCACGGCGATGAGCATCACCGCGTTCCCGGTGCTGGCCCGGATCGTCCAGGAGTCGGGCCTGTCCCGGCACCCGCTCGGCACGATGGCGATGACCTGCGCGGCGGCCTGCGACGTCATCGCCTGGGGCGCGCTGGCCACCGCCATGGCCGTGGCCGGGGCGGGCAGCGTCTGGGGAGCCGGCGGCACGGTGCTGCTGGCCGCCGCGGTCGCGGCCGTGGTGCTGCTGCTGGGCCGTCCCCTGGTCCGGGCCGCCGAGCGGTGGGCCGACCGGGCCGGGCTGCCCGCCGCCGCCCGGCTGGTCTTCCTGCTGCTGCTCGTGTTCTCGCTGGCCCGGCTCACCGACCTGATCGGCGTCCACTCCATCTTCGGCGCGTTCCTCGCCGGCCTGCTGCTGCCGCACCGCGCGGGCAGCGGCCTGACCGCCGTGCAGGTCCGGGTCGACGCCCTCAACCGCCGACTGCTGCTGCCCCTGTTCTTCCTGTCCGTCGGCATGACCGTCGACCTCACCCAGGTCACCGGGCACGCCGGGCTGCTGCTGGCCGCGGCGGTCGCGGTCGTCACCGCGGTGGTCGGCAAGCTCGTCGGAACCGCCGTCACCGCCCGTACCGCGGGGCTGTCCTGGCGGTACTCGCTCGGGCTCGGTGTGCTGCTCAACGCCCGCGGCGTCACCGAGATCGTCGTGCTGAGGGCCGGGCTCGACGCCGGACTCATCAATCAGAACGCGTTCACCGTCCTGGTCGTCATGGCCGTGCTCACCACGGTGATGACCGGCCCCGCACTCGGTCTGCTGGGCCTCGGCAGCCGGTCCGCGACCGGCACTCCCCCGCACTCCGACCCCGTCCCCAGAGAGAAGGAACCAGTATGAACACCGGCACCACCACCGGCCAGGACACCGCCCCCGTCTCCCTCGTCACCGGCGGCGCCGGCTTCATCGGCTCCCACGTGGCGCGCGAACTCCTCGCCGCGGGCCACCGGGTGATCGTCCTCGACGACCTCAGCGGCGGCGCCCGCGGCAACGTCCCGGCGGGCGCCGAGTTCCGGCACGGCAGCGTCTGCGACCCCGAGGTGGTCGACGCCGTGTTCGCCGCGCACCGCGTCGACTACGTCTTCCACCTCGCCGCGTACGCCGCCGAGGGGCTGAGCCACTTCATCAAGCGCTTCAACTACATGAACAACGTGGTCGGCAGCGTCAACCTGATCAACGCCGCCGTCAACGCGGGCTCGGTCAAGTGCTTCGTGTTCACCTCGTCCATCGCCGTCTACGGCGCGGGACAGCTCCCGATGCGCGAGGACCTCGTACCGGCGCCCGAGGACCCGTACGGCATCGCGAAGTTCTCCGTCGAGCAGGAACTCCACGTCACCCACCGGATGTTCGGCCTGCCGTACATCATCTTCCGGCCGCACAACGTCTACGGCGAGTACCAGAACATCGGCGACCGGTACCGCAACGTCATCGGCATCTTCATGAACCAGGCGCTGCGCGGCGAGGAGTTCACCGTCTTCGGCGACGGGGAGCAGACCCGCGCGTTCAGCTACATCAAGGACGTGGCTCCGGCCATCGCCCGCTCGGTCCACGTCCCCGAGGCGTACAACGAGATCTTCAACGTCGGCGGCGACCGGGTCTACACCGTCAACCGGATCGCGGCGGCGGTCTGCGAGGCGATGGACGTGGAGCTGCGCGTCAACCACCTTCCCGAGCGCGACGAGGTGCGCGACGCCTACGCCACCCACGAGAAGGCCCACAAGGTGTTCGGCGCCCCCGAGGCCCCGGTCGAGCTGGAGGACGGCATCGGCCGCATGGCCCGCTGGGTGAAGGAGGTCGGCCCGCAGGAGCCGTCCGTCTTCTCCGGCATCGAGGTCGTCCGCAACCTCCCGCCGTCCTGGCGGGCCGCCCTGGAGGCGCGGCGCTCGATCTGAGCCGAACGACCTGAGGGGGCGGGCGCGGACGCGACGACGGCCGTGTCCGGTACGGGGGAACCGTACCGGACACGGCCGTCTTCCTACGCCTACGCCTGCGCCTCCGTCTCCCTCACCACCTTCACGATCTTGATCTTCCCGTTGCGCTCCGGCGCGATGAACGCCACCCGCTCGACCGTCACGTCGAACTCCGGCACCGCCTCCCGCACCGACTCCGCGATCCGGTCGACCACCGACGCCTCCGCGCCCGGCGACAGCACCACCGAGACGGTGACCTGGGCGGGCCGCCGCTGGACCAGCTGCATCCGGGCCACCTCCGGGAAGCCCTGCACCTTGAACGTGAGGAAGTCGGCGTAGAACTCCCGCCCGTCCGCACCCCGGAAACGGTCCTCGCTGCGCCCCTGCACCCGCAGCACCACCGGGGTCGCCCGCCCGCAGCCGCAGCCGGCCGGACCGATCGTCACCCGGTCGCCGAGCCGGTAGCGGATCAGCGGCATCGCCTCGCTGTGCAGCCGGGTCACCAGGATCTCGCCCTCCACCACCCGGCTGCCGTCGGCCAGGACCGTCGAACCGTCGTCCCGCTCCACCTCGACCACCACGTCCGCGCTCCGCAGGTGCAGCGCGCCGCGCCGGCAGGTACGGGCCACCGTGAACACCTCCACCGAGGCGTACACCTCGTCGCAGCGCGCCCCCAGATGCCCCAGCACCCGGGCCCGCGCGGTCGGCGTCAGCCGCTCACCGCCGAACAGCACCCGGCGCGCGCCGGTGTACCGCACCCCGCGCCGCTCCAGCTCGTCCACGATCGAGGCGATCACGTGGGGGAAGCCGACCAGGAACGTCGGCCGGGCCGCCAGGAACGCCTCCACCTGCTCGTCCAGGGTGGCGCTGGTGTCGATGTGGAACGTGCGCAGCACCCCGAACCGCTCCAGCGGGTGCCGCAGGAACGGACTGACCCGGAAGTACGCCATCCGGTCCCACGGCCGCAGCCCGGACGCCAGCATGTCGTACAGGTACGAGGCCCGCAGATACCCCAGGTCCCGCTCGGAGTTGCGGATGGTGATGGGGATGCCGGACGAGCCACTGGTGGTGCCCGGCTTGGTGGAGGCGACGGTGAACCCGGCCGCGAGCAGTTCCTCGGCCGGACCGGCGTGGAGGTCCGTACGGTCCAGGACCGGCAGGGAAGGCAGGTCCTCCGGGCCCCGGAACGCGGCGGCCGTCGCCGGGTCGATCAGCTCGCGGTAGCGCGGCACCCGCGCCCGCGCGTGCCGCACCAGGTGGACCAGCAGCCGCCGCTGCTCCTCGGCCAGCCGCTCCGGCCCGGCCCGGTCCAGGCGCACGGTCCGCACGAGGTTGCGCAGCACGGGACCGAGCTTCATGACGGGCGAGAGACCAGGGGTCATGGCGTTCTCCGCACGATCGGGGTGCCGTGCACGGGACAGCGCTCCGGCCGGAACCGTTCCGCCGCCTCCGGGCACACGTGCACCAACGTGGGGCGGCGTCTGCGCAGCAGGGTCAGCACGGTCGTGTCGCCGAGCAGCCGCGCGTGCACCCGCCCGGTGTTGAGGTGCAGTTCCCCGCAGGAGGGGGGCACCGCGCCGAGGTGGCCGAGCCACGGCTCGTACCAGAGCGAGCCGCGAGGCGGCCGGGAGCCCGCCGCCTCGGCCAGACTCGTCCGCGCCACCCGCACCAGGTCCCGGCCGCCCGGCGTCCCGGGGTCCCCGACCACCAGGGCGGGGCCCTCGGGCAGCGCGCCGGGCCGGATGCCCGGCTCCGCGTACGGGTCGGTGTGCGCGGTGGAGTCGAGCAGGACCCGCCAGGTGGAGCCGTGGGCCCGCACCGGGTCGCGCAGCGACCGCGCCGCCTCGTACACGTCCAGGCCCCTGGTGCGGTGACCGGCCAGCCGCAGCGCCTCGTACAGTTCGGCGGTGCGCTCGGCCACCGGCAGGCCGGGATCGCGGCGGGCGGGCGGCGCCTCGCCCAGCGGCATCAGCAGGTGGCGCCGCTCGTCCGCCTCCGCGCGGGTCAGCGGCGGCAGCGCACCGGTGGCGGCGTACCGCTCCCGGTAGTGCGGGACCGTGCGCAGGGCGCGCCGCACGGTCCGCGCGTAGGTGGGACGCGGATACGCGTGCCGGGGACGCGTGCGCGGCGGACGCGCGGGCTGGGATCCTCCGGCCATGTCAGCAGTGGGTGTTCTGGTCGTGGACGAGCAGCCAGCGGCCGTCCGAGCGGGCGAAGACCAGGCTGAGCAGGTAGTTCAGCCGGTAGGGCTTGCCCTCCGGGTCGAGGTCGCGGTAGTCGACGCGGAGCACGGCGACGGCGGTGTCCTGGTGCACCCGGGTGCTGGTCACCTCCGTCTCCATCGTCCAGTCGGGGTCCTGGAACCAGCCCTGGTGGAAGGCCCGGACGTCCTCGGCGCCGGTCACGGTCTTCCCGTTGGGCAGGATGTACGTCGCCTCGTCGTGGACCGTGTCCATGTACGTGTCCAGGTCGCGGGCGCCGATGGCGGCCAGGTGGCGGTCGAGGGCGGCGGTGAACTCCATGCGGTTCTCTTCTCTCTCGGCTCTCTCGGCGATGTGCCGTGTTCGGGTTCGTTCCGGGGGCGGCCGCGTCATGAACCGGTTCCCCCTCAAGGCGAGTTCTCCGGGTTCAGAACGGGACGGCGACCGCGTTCCGCGGGACGGCGACGGCGCCGAAGGACTCCTTGAGTTCGCGCATGCCGGGCCCCAGTTCCACCGCGGGCACCCCGGCGCCGATCATCCGGTCGATCTCGCGCAGGTACAGGTCCAGGTACAGGTCGCGGGTCCCGTCCGAACCGGTCACGGTGGTGGCCCAGCCGGCCGGCACGTCCAGCACCAGGTCGAGGGAGAGCAGCCGGCCCGACGCGCGCTCCCGGTGGGCGAAGTAGGCGGCCCCGGGGTGCGAGTTGAGCCGCTCGAAGTAGACGGGCAGCAGGGGCGCGGTCGCGCCGGGGCGGCGGGTGTGCTTCATCCGGGTCAGCTGGTCGAGACGGCTGGCCCGCACCGGGTCGACGGCCGTCACCCGTCCGGTCGTCAGTCCGGGGTCGCCGCCGATCCGTTCGTACAGGGCGGCCAGCCTGCGCCGCCGGGTGCGCGGCAGCCCGGCGAAGTAGGCGTCCATCGAGTCCCAGCGGTTGTGCAGCACCGAGCAGGGCGCGGTCGCCCGGCGCACCGTGAACGTGCCGGGAATCTCGGCGAGTTCGTCGCGCTCCACGTCCAGGTGCAGGACGCCCAGGCAGCGGGCGCCCAGCCGTCGGCGCAGCGCGCGTTCGAAGGTGCGCAGCGCGGCGGTGCGGGCGGCGGGGCCGAGTTCCGCGGCGTACATCCGGCCCCGGCTGAAGCTGTTCGGCAGATGCGTCTGGAACCAGGCCGGCAGGCGGGGCCTGCCGGGCACGGCGAACCGTCGGGTCGGGGGCAGCAGTCCGAGGAGCCCGCAGAACGCGGCCACCGGTTCGCCCGCGTCGCGGACCAGGCCCGCGCGCAGCGGTCGCGGGCTGCCCCACGCGGCGGCCTCCAGCAGGGACTCCTCCCACAGGGCGCAGCCCTTCCGGGCGCGGACGAAGGCGTCCCAGCCGTCGGGGGCGGGTTCCTCGCCGGGGGTGAAGATCTCAGCCCGCATGCGGTACGGCCTCCTGGAGCACGGGTTCGGGGCGGGCGGACGGCTTCCCCAGCAGGGGGCGCCGTCCGTGGTCGCGGTAGGCGGCCAGGGCGTCGGCGAGCACGGTGGGGCCCAGGGCGTCGGCGAGGGTGTCGAGCCGCGGCCCGTGCGCCGTGCCGAACAGCGCCCCGTAGATCTCCCGGAAGTCCTCCCGGGTGCGGGCGGCACGGGGCGCGCCGGGGCCGTCGTGCGTGCGCAGCCCGTCGATGAGCGTAGCGACGGCGGGTCCCGCGCGGGCGGTTTCCGCGGCTCCGGCGGTGTCCGTACGTCCCCGTCCCCCGGCGGCGTCGGGCGCGCCCCAGTAGCGCCGGTGTCCGTGCGTGCTCAGCCAGTTGCGCGCGTGCCGTACCCGTTCGGCCAGCAGCTCGCCCGCCGCCTCCGGGTGGCGGCGTTCCAGGTGGCGCAGGGCCGGGGCGGTCCGGCCGCCGTGGGAGTAGAGCGCGCCGACCACCGAGCGCATGCGGGGCAGCGCGGCGCGTCCGGCCCGGGCCTCGTCGCCGAGCAACTCCCAGAGCACACGGGCCCGTTCCCGGTGCTCCGCCGCGCGCACGAACCGGTCGAAGGCGTCGTACGCGCCGAAGAACGCGCCGGGGCCGAAGCCGAGCCGGAAGTCGGACAGGCAGTTGCCGCGGGCGTACAGCCACAGCACCAGGACCGGCGGGTACACCGTCAGCAGGTCCCGGACGTACGGGCCGCCGCCGCGCGAGCCGGACACCTTGCCGCCGCCCCGCTCGCCGCGCACCAGACCGTACGGCACGATGACCGGCTGCGGGCGGCGCAGATAGCGGTCGTACACAGGGCGGGTGCGGTCCATCGTGCTGCCCGCGCTGCAGTGGTCCTGTCCCGCGGGCTCGCAGTCGATGTGTTCGTGGGCGACCCGCAGGGCCCAGTCCAGCGCCCAGGACGGCTTGACGACGGCGGGGTCGCGCGCGGTGAGTTCGGCGCCGCACGACAGACAGCGGTACCGGGCCGCCGCCGCGCCCAGTTCGTGGATCTCGGTGTCGTTGCGGCCGCACTGGAGGCAGTACACGGCGAACAGGTCGCGCCCGTCGTCCTTGCCGAGCAGGTCGGCCAGCCGCCCCGCGTCGCGCTGGAGCCGCCGCTGCCGCTCGCGGTACTCGCCCGCGCGGTAGCGCTCGAACTGGTAGTGGGTCTCCCACGCGGAGCCCGGCGGCGTCCGGCCGTCCTCGTCGGCGTCGGCCGGAAGGATGCCCACGGCCCTCAGTTCCGCGAGGTACGCGCGGCAGATCCGGGTGGCCCGCTCCCGGTGCGCGGCCAGCGGCCGTCCCCCGTACCCGGCGAGTTCCGGGTCGCGGGCGGCCTGGCTCTCGCGCACCGGGTCGTAGTCGTCGAAGCTCAGCAGGATCGCCGACCGGCGGCCCATCCCGGTCAGCGCCCGGTGCACCAGATGCGCGCAGACCGTGTCCCGGAAGTTCCCGATGTGGAAGTAGCCGGTCGGGGACATGCTGGTCTGGATCAGGATGCGGTGGTGCGCGGGGTACCGGTCGGCGAGCCGCCGGGCGTAGTCGAGCGCCCAGTGCGCGGCGGACCGGTCCTGTGCGTGCAGACCGCCGCCGGGCGCACCCGCGGCGGCCCCCGCCCGCACCCGCGCGCGTCGTGTCGTTGGCATGGTGGCAGTACAGCGTGATCCCCGATGAAGGCCCTATAACGACCTCGCCCGCGATGGTCAGCGGCGTCGCAGCGTCCGGGGCCTCCGCCTCCGGCGTTGTCGTCAGTTGCCGACGCTCCTTCCCCGAGCTCTCAGCTGCTTTCGAGCAGGGGAGACCCCATCCGACTCCCTCCTCCGCCTCGGATACGAAGGCCCCGGACACCGCTCCTTCTCCCACTGCCCATCGCGGGCGAGGTCGTAAGCCCCGCGGGAAGGTCCCGCCAGCGGGACACGGTGCTCGTGAACGGGACCGGTGCCGGCCGGCCGATCCCGCGCCCGGTCCACGTTCACGTCAGCCAGCCGTTCTCGCGGGCGATCCGCAGGGCGTCGACGCGGTTGCGCGCGCCGAGCTTGTTCACGATGGTCGTGAGGTAGTTGCGCACCGTGCCCACCGACAGGTTCGTGGCCGTCGCGATCTGCGCGGCCTCCGCGCCCCCGGCGACCCGGCCGAGCACCTCGATCTCCCTCGGGGTGAGCGGGTTGTCCCCGATCTCCCAGGCGGCCATGGCCAGTTCGGGGTCGATGATGCGCCGTCCGGCCCCGACCTTGCGGACCGCGTCGATCAGTTGGTCGGGCGAGGAGTCCTTCGGCAGGAATCCGCCGACCTGGGCCTCCAGGGCCCGCCACAGCCGGCCGGGCTGCGGCATCCCGGTCAGAATCAGCGTCCGGCACTCCGGCACCGCCTCCCGGAGCCTGGCCGCGGCGGCGATCCCGTCCATGCCCGGCATCCCGATGTCGAGCAGCGCGGTGTCGGCGCCCGTACGGATCACCGCGGGCACCACCTCGTCACCCCGGCCGACCTGGGCCACCACCTCCAGGTCCGGCTCCAGGTCGAGCAGCGCGGCCAGCGCCACCCGTACCACGTGCATGTCCTCGGCCAGCACGATCCGCTGCATGCGTCCCCCTGTCTCCCCCTCGGTACCGCGGCGGTCCGCCGTTCTGTGTACCAGGGAACGGAGCACGTCCGCCCGGCTCGTATAGTGCAGTGATAGCGGCCCCGGCGAAACTCCCCCGCAGCAGGAGCAGTCGACGACAGCAGAGCGGGGATGCCGTGCCACAGCCGCTGACCACACCGCCCGCGCCCGCCCTCGCGGGTTCCGCCCTCCCCGCTTCCGGCCCTTCCACCGAAGCCGCCGCGGGAGCACCCGCCGGTCTCTCCGCCACCGAGCGGCGCCGGATCGTCGTGGGCGAACGGGTGCGCTTCGCGCGCGATCTGCACGACCTGGTCGGCCCGCGGATGTCGGCGGTCATCCTCCAGTGCGAGCTGGCGGACCGACTGCTGGACGGCAGGCCGGAGACCGCCCATGACCAACTGGCCGAGGCGCTGCGGGGGATGCGCCAGATCCTCGACGACGTGCGCACGGTCGCCCACGGCTACCACTGCCTGTCCCTGGAGACGGAGACCGAGACCGCCCGGACCCTGCTGGAGTCCGCGGGTGTCCGTACCGAGGTCGCCCTCCCGCGCACGGCGCTCCCCGCACCGCTCCAGACCGTCCTTGCCACGGTGGTGCGCGAGGCGACGGCCAACGTCCTCCGGCACAGCGACGCCCGGTCGTGCGCGCTGCTGGTCCGGGTGGGCCCGGAGTCGGTCCGGCTGACCGTCACCAACGACGGCGTACCGAGCCCGGACGCCACCGCCCCCTCCCCCGGCATCGGTCTGCGCAGCCTCGCCGAGCGGGTCGCCGCGGTCGGCGGCCGGCTCACCTGCGGCACCGACCGCCCCGGCCACCACACCCTGGACGCCCGCCTCCCCCTGGGGCCCGCCCGCGCGGCCGGCGACGTGCACCCCACGTGACCGAGCGCACCCCCCGCTCCGTTCGAACTCCCGCGACAATGAAGACGTGATCACCTCGCCGCCACGGAGCACCCAGCGACGCGCCGAGCACGCGTCGACGCCGTACGTCGACCTGTCGCGCGCCGAATGGAGCGCCCTGCGCGACAAGACCCCGCTGCCGCTGACCGCCGACGAGGTGGAACGGTTGCGCGGGCTCGGCGACGTCATCGACCTCGACGAGGTCCGGGACGTCTACCTGCCGCTCTCCCGGCTGCTCAACCTCTACGTCCAGGCCACCTCCGGTCTGCGCGGCGCCCTGAACACCTTCCTCGGGGAGGCGGTGGGCGGCCACGGCGAGCAGCGGGGCACCCCGTTCGTCATAGGCGTCGCGGGCAGTGTCGCGGTCGGCAAGTCCACCACCGCCCGCATCCTCCAGGCGCTGCTGGCCCGCTGGCCCGAGCACCCCCGGGTGGAACTGGTCACCACGGACGGCTTCCTGCTGCCGATGAAGGAGTTGAAGGCGCGCGGGCTGGTGTCGCGCAAGGGGTTCCCCGAGTCGTACGACCGCCGGGCACTGACCCGGTTCGTCGCCGACATCAAGGCGGGCAAGGACGAGGTGACGGCGCCCGTCTACTCGCACCTGATCTACGACATCGTGCCGGGCGAACGGCTCACCGTGCGCCGCCCCGACATCCTGATCGTGGAGGGGCTGAACGTGCTCCAGCCGGCGCTGCCCGGCAAGGACGGACGGACCAGGGTCGGGCTCGCCGACTACTTCGACTTCAGCGTGTACGTGGACGCGCGCACCGAGGACATCGAGACCTGGTACCTCGACCGGTTCCGCAAACTGCGCGAGACGGCGTTCCAGGACCCGTCCTCGTACTTCCGCAGGTACACCCAGGTCTCCGAGGAGGAGGCCATGGCATACGCGGCGACGACGTGGCGGACCATCAACCGGCCGAATCTCGTGGAGAACGTCGCCCCCACCCGGGGACGTGCCACCCTGGTGCTGCGCAAGGGGCCGGACCACAAGGTCAGGCGGCTGTCGCTGCGCAAGCTCTGACCGTACGTCCCGTACCCCCCTCCGTTCCGAGGAGCCCGTCGCGTGCTGCATCTGCGCCTGATCGTCCCGGCCGACCGTACGGACGAGGTGGTGCGCCTGGTGGAGGGCACCGCCGGTACGGCACACCTGGTGGTGATGCCCGGGGTGGCCCGCGACCCGGCCGGTGACATGGTGCTGTGCGACGTCGCGCGCGAGGCGGGCGACGACCTGATCGGCGCGCTGCGCGGGCTCGGGATCGACGAGCAGGGGTCGATCAGCCTGGAGAACCTCGACCTCACGCTCTCCGCGCACGCCGACCGGGCGGAGCGGGAAGCACCGGGCGAGGGCGCGGACGCGGTGCTGTGGGAGGAGCTGACGGAGGCGACCCACGAGGAGTCCACGTTCAGCGTGACGTACGTGGCGTTCCTCGCGGTCGCGACGATGCTCGCGGCCTGCGGTGTGATGCTCGACAACGCGATCCTGATCGTGGGCGCGATGGCGGTCGGCCCGGAGTTCGGGCCGCTGGCCGGGATCTCGACGGCCATGGTGCAGCGCGCCCCGCGGCTCGCGCTGCGCTCGCTGTATGCGCTGATCGGCGGCTTCGCCGTCGCGATGGTGCTGACCGCCGGGTTCGTCTGGTTGATGGACGCCCTCGGGCTGTTCTCCTACGCGATGATCGAGGCGGACCGGCCCAACACCTCGTTCATCTGGAAGCCGGACCCGTTGTCGTTCGTGGTGGCGTTCCTGGCCGGGATCGCCGGGACGCTCTCGCTCACGTCGGCGAAGTCCGGGGCGCTGATCGGGGTCGCCATCTCCGTGACGACGGTACCGGCCGCCGCCAACGCGGCGGCGGCGTTCAGCTACGGCGACTACGCGCAGATGTGGGGCTCGGCGGCCCAGCTGCTGGCGAACCTCGGCGGGATCGTGGTCGCGGGAACCCTGACGCTGCTGGTCCAGAAGGCCCTGTGGGCGGCCCACCGCCGCCGGGCGGGCCGCAGGGCCCGCCCGACCGGCGGCTGAGAGCCTGTCGCGGCGCCCGGCCGCCCGCACCTCGGCGGACCGTGCCGCCTCCGGCCGAACGACGGCACTTCGAAGACGCGGCCTATCCGAGCGCCGACTTCACCACGTCGGCCAGCCGCTCGGCGACCGCCCGCGCCTGCTCGATGTCGGCGGCCTCGACCATGACCCGTACCAGGGGCTCCGTGCCCGACTGGCGCAGCAGTACGCGACCGGTGGAGCCCAGCTCGCGCTCGGCCTCGGCGACGGCGGCGGCGATCTCCGGGGCGGTGTCCACCCGGGACTTGTCCACGTCGGGAACGTTGATCAGCAGCTGCGGCAGCCGCTGCATCACGCCCGCCAGGTCGGCCAGCGCACGGCCGGTCGCGGCGACCCGGGCCGCCAACAGCAGGCCGGTCAGCGTGCCGTCGCCGGTCGTCGCGTGGTCCAGGACGATGACGTGGCCGGACTGCTCGCCGCCCAGGGCGTACCCCTCGGCCTTCATCGACTCCAGCACGTACCGGTCGCCGACGGCGGTCTGGACGAGTTCGATGCCCTCCCGCTCCATGGCCATCTTGAAGCCGAGGTTGGACATGACCGTGCCGACCACGGTGTCCTTGCGCAGCTTCCCGGCCTCGCGCAGGGCGAGCGCGAGCACGGCCAGGATCTGGTCGCCGTCGACCTCCTCGCCCGCGCCGTCCACGGCGAGGCAGCGGTCGGCGTCGCCGTCGTGCGCGATGCCGAAGTCGGCGCCGTGCTCGACGACGGCGGCCTTCAGCAGGTCCAGGTGGGTGGATCCGCAGTTGTCGTTGATGTTCAGGCCGTCCGGGTCGGCGCCGATCGTGACGACCTCGGCACCGGCCCGCGCGAACGCCTCGGGCGAGACCCGGGAGGCGGCGCCGTGCGCCTCGTCGAGGACGACCTTCAGCCCGTCGAGCCGGTTCGGGAGGACGCCGACGAGGTGGTTCACGTACCGGTCGAAGCCCTCGGTGTAGTCGGTGACCCGGCCCACCCCGGCACCCGTCGGACGCGTCCACGGCTCACCGGTGCGGTGCTGCTCGTAGACCGTCTCGATCCGGTCCTCCAGCTCGTCGGCGAGCTTGTGACCGCCACGGGCGAAGAACTTGATGCCGTTGTCCGGCATGGCGTTGTGGCTGGCGGAGAGCATCACACCGAGGTCGGCGCCGAGCGCGCCGGTCAGATGCGCCACCGCGGGGGTCGGCAGCACCCCGACCCGCAGCACGTCCACGCCCGCGCTGGCGAGCCCGGCGACGACGGCGGCCTCCAGGAACTCCCCGGACGCACGCGGGTCGCGCCCCACCACGGCGGTCGGCCGATGCCCCTCGAAGGTGCCCGCCTCGGCGAGCACATGCGCCGCAGCGACCGACAGTCCGAGCGCGAGCTCGGCCGTCAGGTCCGCGTTGGCGACACCGCGCACACCGTCCGTGCCGAAGAGTCGTCCCACTGGTGTCCTCCGAAGATTCTTCGAAACCGCACAACAAACCAAGACAAACCAAAGCAAAGCAATGCAGCCGCCCCCTGCGCACCACCTGGGGCCGGACGCCGAGCACCACCGGGCCGGCATCCGGAGCACCGCGCAGACACGGCACACACAGCACACGGGTCGCAACAGCACCACACCCGTGCGCTTAAAAGCGTATGAACGCCTTATGCCGTTATACGCCCGGGGGTGCCCATAGACGAACGCCCCGGCCAGCACGAGGTGTGCCGCCGGGGCGAACGTGTAAAGCAGGCGAGCAGGCGGATTAGCGCTTGCTGTACTGCGGCGCCTTGCGGGCCTTCTTGAGACCGGCCTTCTTGCGCTCGACCGCACGGTCGTCGCGGGAGAGGAAGCCGGCCTTCTTCAGCGTCGGGCGGTTGTTGTCGACGTCCGCCTCGTTCAGCGCACGGGCCACGCCGAGGCGCAGGGCACCGGCCTGACCCGAGACGCCGCCGCCCGAGATGCGGGCGATGACGTCGTAGCGGTCGTCGAGCTCGAGCACCTTGAAGGGCTCGTTGACTTCCTGCTGGTGCACCTTGTTGGGGAAGTAGTCCTCAAGGGTGCGACCGTTGATCTTCCACTTGCCGGTGCCCGGAACGATCCGGACGCGGGCAATGGCGTTCTTCCGACGGCCGAGGCCGGCGGCGGGCTGCGGGTCGCCGAAGCGCGACGCCAGCGACTCGCTGGTGTACTCGCCCTCGACGGGAACCTCCGACTCGAAGGTGGTCACCTCGGCGAAAACCTCTTCGCCCTCGACCGGGTTCTCAACAGTGGTCTCGGCCACGATTCTCCTCAGATCTTTCTCTTGGTCTTAGGGGGAGGCCGGAACTACTGCGCGACCTGGCTGATCTCGTACGGGACCGGCTGCTGAGCAGCGTGGGGGTGCTGGTCGCCCGCGTAGACCTTGAGCTTCGAGAGAACCTGTCGGCCCAGGCTGTTCTTGGGGATCATGCCCTTGATGGCCTTCTCGACGGCCTTCTCGGGGTTCTTGGCGAGCAGCTCGTCGTAACGGACGGAGCGGAGACCGCCCGGGAACCCGGAGTGGCGGTACGCCATCTTCTGGGTCTTCTTGTTGCCGGACAGGTGGACCTTGTCGGCGTTGATGATGATGACGAAGTCGCCCATGTCCATGTGGGGGGCGTAGATCGCCTTGTGCTTGCCGCGGAGGAGATTCGCGGCCGTGGTGGCCAGACGGCCCAGGACGACGTCCTGGGCGTCGATGACGTGCCACTGGCGCGTCACATCTCCGGGCTTGGGGCTGTACGTACGCACGGTCGTAGCCTTCGCTTCTTCAGTGAGTGGGTCCTGACAAGGCCACCCGGCCGATCGCACCAGCCCTGGCGGCTCCACGGGGACGCAACCCGAGTGCCTGCCGCTGGTCATCGGCCCGGTGGACCGGCGTAAGGGCCCCTCGCGTGAGAACGACCAAGCCAATACGCATAACAAAGCAGCAGACTACCGTCGCCCCCTGCGCGGGTCAAAATCGCCCCGGCCCACGCCCGCCGGGAAGCCCGCGGGCCGCGTCGGGCGCGCCGACGCCCCGTCCGGCCGCCTCGACGCGTCGGCGGGCGGGACCCGACAGGCCCTCAGCCCGCCGTCGGCAGCGGCGGGGCCGGCGGCCCGCCCGGCACCGCGAGGGCCACCGTCGCCGCCGTCAGCTGTTCCATCGAGCGTTCCATGTCCGCCTCGGGACGGCCGCCCCGCACCAGGAGCTCCAGCGAGAGACCTTCGAAACCGGAGAGAAAGAAACGCGCCAATTCCATCGGCGGCACGGCGGGCACCTGCCCGGCCCGTTCCGCGGCCTCGGCGATGATCCCCGCCGCCGTCTCCTGGATGTCGCGGTAGTAGCGCTCGACGACACCCCTCAGCTCCGGGCTGCGCAGGGCGAAGGTGACGAGTTCATGCATCAGGAGATGCCGCTCCGGGTGCTCGCAGAGCTGGCGCCACAGCACGCCCCCGATGGCACGGAACGCCCCTTCGAACGTCCTTGAGCTGCGGCCCGACGCCGCGCGGACCCTGGTCACCATCTCCGCGGACAGGCTCTCCAGGACGGCCCGGTACAGGTCCGCCTTGGCCCCGAAGGTGTAGTGCACGGTCGCCTGGGCGACCCCGAGTTCCGAGGCGATGGCCCGCGTGCTGCCCGCGGCGACCCCCTCGCGCCCCATGAGATCGATGGCCGCCGCGATGAGCTGGGGACGGCGGTCTGCGGCGCTTACGTGAGCCATGCGACCGATCCTAACAACATGAGCGTGCGAACATGTCAGTCGACTTTGTCGGCTGACAAAGTCGGTCGTACAGTAACGGCGGACGGCATCACGCGACGCACCAGCGAAGGGCGGAAAGATGGCGATCACGAGCTTGCTGCCGGGCAAGGGCAGGGGCAGGGCTCCTGCACCGGGCAAGGCACCGGAGAGGGGCTCACTGCCCTTCGTCGGGCACGCGCTGACCATGCCCTCGGACGGCTTCCTCCTGTACTCGATGCGGGAGGCGCGCGCCCTGGGGCCCATATACACGCTGCGCATCTTCGATCAGGAAATGCTGATCGTCTCCTCGCTGGACCTGGTGGCCGAGCTGTGCGACGAGTCGCGCTTCCGCAAGACGGTGACCGACGCCCTGGAGGCGGTGCGCGACTTCGCGGGCGACGGCCTGTTCACCGCGTACGGCGAGGAGCCGAACTGGCGCAGGGCGCACAACATCCTGCTGCCCGCCTTCGCGGCGAACGCGCTGCGCGACTACCACCCCGCGATGCTGAAGGTGGCGCGCAAACTGATCGCCCACTGGGACCGGCAGGCGGGCCGCCCGGTGGACGTGCCCGGCGACATGACCCGGCTCACCCTCGACACCATCGGCCTGTGCGGCTTCGGCTACGACTTCGACTCCTTCGGCCGCGACACCCCGCACCCCTTCATCGGCTCGATGGTGCGGGCGCTGGCCCACGCCCAGGCCAAACCGCAGTTCATCCCGGGCCTCGACTTCCTCTACCGCTCCCGCAACGCGCGCAACGCGGCCGACGTCGCGGCCATGAACGGGCTCGTCGACGAGGTCGTCCGGCGCCGCCGGGCCGCCGGCCCCGACCGCACCGACGGCGCGGACGACCTGCTGGGGCTGATGCTGCACGCCCGCGACAAGGACACCGGCGAACCGCTCGACGACGTCAACATCCGCCACCAGGTGATCACCTTCCTGATCGCCGGGCACGAAACCACCAGCGGCGCCCTCTCCTTCGCGCTGTACTACCTGCTCAAGCACCCCGCGGTGCTGGCCAGGGCCCAGGAGGAGACGGCCGCCCTGTGGGGCGAGGACGCCGACCCCGATCCCACCTACGAGGACGTCGGCCGGCTGCGCTACATCCGCCAGGTCCTCAACGAGGGGCTGCGGCTGTGGCCGACCGCCCCCGCCTTCGCCCTGGAACCCCTGGAGGACACCGTGCTCGGCGGGCGCTACCCGCTGCGCCGGGGCCAGAGCGCCGTCGTCCTCACGCCGATGCTCCACCGCGACCCCGGCTGGGGGGACAACCCCGAGCTGTTCGACCCGTCGCGCTTCGACCCGGAGCGGGTGGCCGAGCGCGACCCGCACCTGTTCAAGCCGTTCGGCAACGGCGAACGCTCCTGTATCGGGCGGCAGTTCGCGCTGCACGAGGCCACGCTGCTGCTCGGCCTGCTCATCCACCGCTACCGGCTGGTGGACCACTCCCACTACCGGCTGCGGATCAAGGAGACCCTGACCCTCAAGCCGGACGGCTTCACCCTCACCCCGATACGCAGGACGGACGCCGACCGCGCCCGCGTCCGCCCGCCCGCCGCCTCCGTCGCCGCCCCGCCCGAGGAGACCGCCCCCGCGCTGCGCGCCCCCGGCACCGCGCTCACCGTGCTCTACGGCTCCAACCTCGGCGCCTGCCGGTCGCTCGCCCACGACCTCGCGGACCGGGCGGCCCGGCACGGCTTCACCCCCGAGGTCGGCCGGCTGGACGACGCCGTGGACACCCTGGCCCCCGGCCGTCCCGTGGTGATCGTCACCGCTTCCTACAACGGGCGCCCGACCGACGACGCCGCCCGCTTCGTGTCCTGGCTCTCGGACGACGCCGAGGACACGCGCCTCGCCGGGGTCCCGTACGCCGTCCTCGGCCTCGGCGACCGCAACTGGGCCGCCACCTACCAGAAGATCCCCGCCCTGATCGACGAGCGGCTGTCCGCCGCCGGGGCCGAACCCGTGGTGGAGCGGGCGGCGATCGACATGGGCGCCGACGGCACCGACGAGACCGCCCGCTGGGGCACCGGCCTGTGGTCGGCCCTGCTCGACCGCTACGGAGAGCCCACCGACGGCACGGAGCCCGAGGAGACCGCCCCCCGCTACACGGTGGAGGACACCGACGACGCCCCGGACGCCGACGGCCTCGGCATGTCGCCGGAGGGCGACGAGCTGCTGCCCCTGGAGGTGCTGTCCAACGAGGACCTGTGCGACACCACCAGCCCGCTGGCCCGCTCCAAGCGCCACATCCGGCTGCGGCTCCCGGCCGGCGCCGACTACCGCACCGGCGACCACCTGCTCGTCCGGCCGGCCAACCCGGCCGCGCTGGTGGAGAGCACCGCCGCGCTCCTCGGCCTCGACCTCGACCGGGTGGTCCGGCTGCGGACGACGGCAACGGGCCGCGACCCGCTGCCGGTGGACCGGCCGCTGAGCGTACGCGCGCTGCTGACGCACTTCGTGGAACTGGCCCAGCCCGTCACCGCGCGGGGCGCCGAACTCCTCGCGTCCGTCGCCCCCTGCCCGCCGGACAGGATCGCGCTGGAGGAACTGGCAGCCGCCCCGCGGTCCGCGACCGACGAGGCCCTGCCCACCGTGCCGCTCCTGCTGGAGCGCTACCCGTCCCTGCGGCCGTCGCTGGCGCTCCTGCTGGAGGCCCTGCCCCCGATGCGGCCGCGCTACTACTCGATCTCCTCGTCGCCCGCGACCTCGCCCGACACCGTCGACCTGATGGTCGCGGCGGCACCGGCGCCCCACCGCAGCGGCAAGGGCACCTTCCTGGGCGCGGGCCCCGCGTACCTGAGCACGGTCGAGCCCGGCGACACCGTGCACGCCCGCAGCGCCCCCTGCCGGGACGTGTTCCGGCTCCCGGAGGACCCGTCCGTGCCCGTCATCACCGTGAGCGCCGGCACCGGGCTCGCCCCGTTCCGCGCCGCCATCGCCGAACGCGCCGCCGAGCCGCGGCCCGACCGGGCACCCCTCGTCTGCTACTTCGGCTGCGACCACCCGGACGTGGACTACCTGCACCGCGCCGAGCTGGAGAAGGCCGAGGAGGCCGGGGCGGCCGACCTGCGCCCGGTGTTCTCCCGGGCCCCCGAGAACGGCGACCGCTTCGTCCAGCACCGCATCGCCCGCGAGGCGGACCGGATCTGGGAACTGCTGGAGGCCGGTGCCCATGTCCGCGTCTGCGGCGACGGCCGCGCGATGGCCCCCGCGGTGCGCGAGGCGTTCCAGCGGATCCACCGCGACCACGCGAAGGACGACGCGCGGAGTGCCGAGGACTGGCTGGCCGCGCTCATGGACGAGAACCGCTACGTGGAGGACGTCTGGGCGGGCTGACGCCGCTCCCCCGCACCGTCGCCGCCTCCCGGCCCCCGTACGGGAGGCGGCGACACCCCTGCCGCGCACCGCGCACCGCACGAACCCGCAGACGCACCGACGCGCGGGCGGAACCGGACCGCCCACCCGCGCGGCAGCCCCCGTCCCGCCGTCGCACGTGCGGCCCGGCTCACCGCGCCCGCTCGACCCTCCGCTCGTCCCAGACCGGCTCCTTCGACTCCCGTACGACACCGTCCGAGCCGAACACCAGATACCGGTCGAAGGACTTCGCGAACCACCGGTCGTGCGTGACGGCCAGCACCGTCCCCTCGTACACCTCCAGACCGTCCTGCAGTGCCTCGGCCGACTCCAGGTCCAGGTTGTCCGTCGGCTCGTCCAGCAGCAGCGCGGTCGTCCCGGCCAGCTCCAGCAACAGGATCTGGAACCGGGCCTGCTGCCCGCCGGACAGCTTCTCGAACGGCTGGTCGCCCTGCCGCTCCAGCTCGTAGCGGCGCAGCACCGACATCGCCCCGCCCCGGTCCTTGGCGTGCTCCTTCCACAGGATCTCGACGAGCGTGTGCCCCAGCAGCTCCGGGTGGGCGTGCGTCTGCGCGAAGTGCCCCGGCACCACCCGGGCGCCCAGCTTCCACGTCCCCGTGTGCGCCACCGGCTCGCCCGCGAGCAGCCGCAGGAAGTGGGACTTCCCGGAGCCGTTCGAACCGAGGACGGCGACCCGTTCCCCGTAGAAGACCTCCAGGTCGAACGGCTTCATCAGCCCGGTGAGCTCCAGCCCCTCGCAGGTGACCGCCCGCACGCCGGTCCGCCCGCCGCGCAGCCGCATCCTGATGTCCTGCTCGCGCGGCGGCTCCGGCGGCGGACCCGCCTCCTCGAACTTCTTGAACCGGGTCTGCATGGCCCGGTAGCGGGACGCCATGTCGGGGCTGTTCGCGGCCTGCTGCCGCAGCCGCAGGACCAGCGCCTTCAGCCGGGCGTGCTCCTCCTCCCAGCGCCGCATCAGCTCCTCGAACCGGGCGAACCGGTCCCTGCGGGCCTGGTGGTACGTGTCGAAGCCGCCGCCGTGCACCCATACGTCGCTGCCCGCCGGGCCCGGCTCCACGCTGACGATCTTCTCGGCGGCGCGGGCGAGCAGTTCGCGGTCGTGGGAGACGAAGAGGACCGTCTTGCGGGTCTCCTTCAGCTTCTCCTCCAGCCAGCGCTTGCCGGGGACGTCGAGGTAGTTGTCCGGCTCGTCGAGCAGCAGCACCTCGTCCGGCCCGCGCAGCAGCGCCTCCAGCACCAGCCGCTTCTGCTCCCCGCCGGACAGCGTGCGCACCTCGCGCCACTGCGCCTTCTCGTACGGGATGCCGAGCGCGGCCGTGGTGCACATGTCCCAGACCGTCTCGGCCTCGTAGCCGCGCGCCTCCGCCCAGTCGCTCAGGGCCTGCGCGTACGCCATCTGCGCGGGCTCGTCGTCGACCGTGAGGATCAGCTCCTCGGCCCGGTCCACGGCCAGCGCGGCCTCCCGGATACGGGGCTGGGCCACGGAGACCAGCAGGTCCCGGACCGTGCGCTCGTCCCGGACCGACCCCACGAACTGCGGCATCACCCCGAGGCCGCCGCTCACCGAGACCGAGCCGCCGTGCGGCTGGAGCTCCCCGGAGAGCAGCTTCAGCAGCGTGGTCTTCCCGGCGCCGTTGGCCCCGACCAGGGCGACCACGGCACCGTCCGCCACCCGGAACGAGGCATCACCGAGCAGCACCCGCCCGTCCGGTAGGTAGTACTCCAGGTGGCCCGCTTCGAGATGTCCCATACGCAGCATTGTCACGGTCGCGCGATACCGGCCCAAACGGATTACGACCCGGGGAACGACAGGGAGTGGATCAGCGAGCGGCGTCGTGCGGCTTCGGATCCAAGGCGGAGGAGGGAGGAGACGCGGAGCATCGGTGACCGACGACAACGCGGGAGGCGGAGTCGCAGGGCGTCGGGAGCCCGCTCCCCGTCGTTCCCCAGGTCGTTGCCTTCCGCCCCGCCGTACCGGGGCGCACGGCATTAGGATGCGCCGCATGAGCTTTGGGCAAGGGGGGCCCTCCTGGGGGCCAGGAGGCGCGCCGACTCCGGACTGGGCAGCGCTCGCCGACGCGTCCGCGGCGCGGGGGCGTCGCAAGAAGTGGCTGCTGATCGGCGGCGGGGTGCTCGCCACCGCCGCGGTGGGCGCCATCGTGGCCACGGCGGTCGTCACGACGGGCAAGGGCGACAACGGCACGAGCGCCGGCAAGAACGCCGATCATCTCCCCGAACCGGCGGACCTGCCTGACGAGACCACCGGCCCGGAGCCGTCCTTCTCCTCGGTGGCCCCACCGCCCCCGCCGGACCCGAAGGACTACATCTCCGACGCCAGGAAGGACAAGGCACCGATCACGGTCGACGCGTTCTTCCCCGGCAAGAAGCTGACGATGGGCGACCGCGTCTACGTCAAGGGCGCGACCCATCGCACGGAGAACTGCGCCGCCCCCACCAAGAGCGGACTGGGTCAGGTCCTCACCGCCAACGGCTGCGAGCAGGTCGTCCGGGCCACCTACGCCAAGGACGGCGTCGCCGTCACCGTCGGCATCGCCGTCTTCCCCACCGAGGCCCGTGCCCGGCGGGCGGCCCAGCAGTCCACCGGCGGCATCGCCGCGCTCGGCGGCGCCGGCGTACCGGCCTTCTGCCCCGCCGGAACGGTCTGCCGTCGCACCGCCAACTCCTACGGCCGCTACGCCTACTTCTCCATCAGCGGCTTCACCGACGGCAAGAACGTCACCACGGACGACAAGAACGTCTACGCCACCGGCAACGACCTGACGAACTTCACGTTCCGTCAGATCCACCACCGCGGCGAGCTCCAGGCATCCGCCGCCGCCACCGCCCAGACCGGCTGACGGGCCGTCCGGGGCCGCGGACCGATCCGCGGCCCCCGATCCGCTCCCCCGTCGTCCTGCCGTCCCGAGCCCAGGGCCCCGAACCGGGCGGACGCTCAGCAGCAGCCCTCGTCGTCCCGGTCACCACCGGCACCGGTGCCGTCCGCCCCGGGGAGCGTGCGCACATTGCGCGCCTGCTCGGCGCGGGCGGCCAGCAGCTCGTCGGCCGGGTAGGCGACTTCCTCCAGCGTCAGGCCGTGCGGGCGCACCACGTGCACCCCCGGGTTCCGTACCCGCGCCGCCAGCACCCGGGCGGGCCACTCGGGCTCGCGGCGCCCGTCCCCGACGAACAGCGCCGCGCCGATCAGCGCCCGCACCATGTTGTGGCAGAACGCGTCGGCCTGCACGGTCGCCGTCAGGATGCCCGACGTCTCGTCCCGCACCCAACTCAGCTTCTGGAGCGTGCGGATGGTCGTGGCGCCGTCGCGCTTCTTGCAGTACGCCGCGAAGTCGTGCTCGCCGGTCATCCGCGCCGCCGCCTCGTTCATCGCGTCGACGTCCAACGGCCGGTCATGCCAAAGGACATGACCGCGCAACAGCGGATCCACGCCACCGGGACGGTCGCAGACGCGGTACGCGTAACGACGCCACAGCGCCGAGAAGCGGGCGTTGAACCCGGTCGGGGCCTCGGCGATCCGCCAGATCCGCACATCGGGCGCCATCCGTCCGGCCATCCGCCGCAGCAGCTTGTCGCCGTGCTCGGCCCACACCTCGTCCGGCAGGTCCACATGGGCGACCTGCCCCCGCGCGTGCACCCCCGCGTCCGTGCGTCCGGCCACGGTCAGGTCGTACGTCCGCGCCGAACGGGTCACGGTCCGCAGCGCGTCCTCGATCTCGCCCTGCACGGTCCGCCGCCCGGTCTGTTTCGCCCAGCCGGAGAAGTCCTTGCCGTCGTACGCCAGGTCCAGCCGCAGCCGTACGGACCCGGGCTCCACCTCGTCAGCCACCGTCACTCACCCACAGATCTCTTTCTGCCCGTGCCTACGGAACGGGCCCGCACCGCCCCGAAGGGTGATGCGGGCCCGTCCAGCGGTCTCGGAACGCTCAGGCGTCCTCGGACTCAGGCGTCCTCGGACTCAGGCGTCCTTGGACTCCGCCTCGGCGGCCTCGGCCGGCTTGGCGTCCTCGACGGCCTCGGCGGCGTCCTTCTTCAGGGCGTCCTCCTTGACCGCGCGCTTCGTGGCGGCCTCGGCCTCACCGGTGGCCTGCTGGGCCACGGTCAGCGCCTCGACCAGCTCGATCACGGCCATCGGGGCGTTGTCGCCACGACGGTTGCCGATCTTGGTGATGCGGGTGTAACCACCGGGGCGGTTCTCGTACCGCGGGGCGATCTCGGTGAAGAGCGTGTGGACGACGCCCTTGTCCGTAATCGACTGCAGCACCAGGCGACGGTTGTGGATGTCGCCCTTCTTCGCCTTGGTGATAAAGCGCTCGGCGACCGGACGCAGGCGGCGGGCCTTGGCCTCGGTCGTCGTGATGCGGCCGTGCTCGAACAGCGACTTCGCGAGGTTGTTCAGAAGCAGCTTCTCGTGCGCGGCGCTGCCGCCCAGACGGGCACCCTTGGCGGGCTTCGGCATGGTTCTTCTCCTTGTGTGCTGCACCGGCCGTGTCAGGTACCGGTGTCAGTTCCCGCGCGGCGGACGCCACGCGGGAGATCCAGGTCGGGCCCGTCCCACAGGGAGGACAGGGCCCGAACCCCGGTCCGGGGCGCCCGGGAATCCCGGGCGCCCCGGCCGGAGGCGGTTCAGTACTGCTCGGTCTCCGCGAAACCGGCGTCCGCGTCGTCGTCGGCGCCGAAGGCGTCGGCGGCGGCGGTCGGGTCGAATCCGGGCGGGCTGTCCTTGAGCGCCAGGCCCATGCCGGCCAGCTTCGCCTTGACCTCGTCGATCGACTTCGCACCGAAGTTGCGGATGTCGAGCAGGTCGGCCTCGGAACGGGCCACCAGCTCGCCCACCGAGTGGATGCCCTCGCGCTTGAGGCAGTTGTACGAGCGGACCGTGAGCTCCAGCTCCTCGATCGGCAGCGCCAGATCGGCGGCGAGCGCGGCGTCCGTCGGGGACGGGCCCATGTCGATGCCCTCGGCGTCGATGTTGAGCTCGCGCGCCAGGCCGAACAGCTCGACCAGGGTCTTGCCCGCCGACGCCATGGCGTCACGCGGCCGCATGGCCTGCTTGGTCTCGACGTCGACGATCAGCTTGTCGAAGTCGGTGCGCTGCTCGACACGGGTCGCCTCGACCTTGTAGGTGACCTTGAGCACCGGCGAGTAGATGGAGTCGACCGGGACACGGCCGATCTCCTGGCCCACCTGCTTGTTCTGGACGGCGGAGACGTAGCCGCGACCGCGCTCGACGGTCAGCTCCATCTCCAGCTTGCCCTTGCCGTTCAGCGTGGCCAGGACCAGGTCCGGGTTGTGCACCTCGACACCGGCCGGCGGGGCGATGTCCGCGGCGGTGACCAGGCCGGGGCCCTGCTTGCGCAGGTACATCACGACCGGCTCGTCGTGCTCCGAGGAGACGACCAGCTGCTTGATGTTGAGGATGAGGTCGGTCACGTCCTCCTTGACGCCCGGCACGGTGGTGAACTCGTGCAGGACACCGTCGATCCGGATGCTGGTGACGGCGGCACCGGGGATCGAGGAGAGGAGCGTGCGGCGGAGGGAGTTGCCGAGGGTGTATCCGAAGCCCGGCTCCAGCGGCTCGATCACGAACCGGGAGCGGAACTCGTCAACGACCTCTTCGGTCAGCGACGGACGCTGAGCGATAAGCATGGTGGAGATCCTTCAGTCGTGGGCGCCCACTATTTGACGCCCCCAGGTACTGACAAGGGTACGGGCGGTACGACCCGAAGAGGGGCCGTACCGCCCGGACCCGCAGTGCTTTACCGCGCGAAGATCAGACGCGACGGCGCTTGGGCGGCCGGCATCCGTTGTGCGGGGTGGGGGTGACGTCCTGGATCGAACCGACCTCCAGGCCGGTGGCCTGGAGCGAACGGATCGCGGTCTCGCGGCCGGAGCCCGGACCCTTCACGAAGACGTCGACCTTGCGCATGCCGTGCTCCTGCGCGCGGCGGGCGGCCGACTCGGCGGCCATCTGCGCGGCGAAGGGGGTGGACTTGCGCGAGCCCTTGAAGCCGACGTGGCCGGCCGAGGCCCAGGAGATCACGTTGCCCGAGGGGTCCGTGATCGAGACGATCGTGTTGTTGAACGTGCTCTTGATGTGCGCGTGGCCGTGAGCGACGTTCTTCTTTTCCTTGCGACGCACCTTCTTGGTTGCGCCCTGACGTCCCTTGGGGGGCATGTCTTGACTCCAGATGGAGAGGGGAGGTGATCGGTCCTACAGCGAAGACCGCTGGTTGCTGCGGGTTCCGGTGGCCCGGACAGCCGCAGTGCGTCCGCTGAGGACTACTTCTTGCCCGGCTTCTTCTTACCGGCGATCGCGCGACGCGGGCCCTTGCGGGTACGAGCGTTCGTGCTGGTGCGCTGGCCGTGGACCGGCAGGCCGCGGCGGTGACGCAGACCCTGGTAGCAGCCGATCTCGACCTTGCGGCGGATGTCGGCCTGGATCTCGCGGCGGAGGTCACCCTCGGTGCGGAGGTTGGCGTCCACGTACTCGCGGATCTTGATCAGGTCTTCTTCGGCCAGGTCGCGAACGCGGGTGTTCGGGTTCACGTCGGTGGCGGCGAGGATCTCCTTGGACCGGGTGCGCCCGATGCCGAAGACGTAGGTGAGGGCGACCTCCACGCGCTTTTCGCGCGGGATGTCAACACCTGAAACGCGTGCCATGAAATGGCTCCAGTTGTCGTGTCGGGGGTCTTCCACAGAGCCGCTCCCGACCGCCGACCCCTCGTCCGAGAGGTGGTACGTCCGGGTCCCCGGCCCCCGCCGGAGGTGCCGTCAGCCGAAGCTTGGACGGACTCTGCGTATGTACGTTGTTGCGTGCGTCGCGCGAAGTGCTGCGAGATGCAGGTGGTCGTGCGTCAGCCCTGGCGCTGCTTGTGGCGCAGGTTGTCGCAGATGACCATGACCCGGCCGTGACGGCGGATCACCTTGCACTTGTCGCAGATCTTCTTGACGCTCGGCTTGACCTTCATGGGATGTCAGGTTCTCCGGGTCAGTGCCATCACCGCGACGGAGCGCGGCGCGGGCAAGATCTACTTGTAGCGGTAGACGATCCGGCCACGCGTCAGGTCGTACGGAGAAAGCTCCACGACGACCCGGTCATCCGGGAGGATCCGGATGTAGTGCATCCGCATCTTGCCGCTGATGTGCGCGAGGACCTTGTGACCGTTCTGGAGCTCCACCTTGAACATGGCGTTCGGGAGGGACTCGATCACGGTGCCCTCAATTTCGATGGCACCTTGCTTCTTGGCCACGCTTCGCCCTTCGAATCGGCTACCTTGATCAGCTTCCGGCATCGGGATGTGGAAATGTGGACACACGGATGCACGAGAGCCGACGCGTCAGTCTACGTCAGCGGACTCCAAAAGACGAATCCGTCAAGTTTGCCCGGCGGAGTAGATCCTTACGACCTCGCCCACGATTGTCAGCGGCGTCGCGGCGTCTGGGAGTCGAATCGCCCCGTCGCCCGACAGGGCTCCGGAGGGGCCGCCGGACCACTCGGGCCGTACGGGCCCCGATCGGCCGTGGTATCTCCCCTGGTCCTCAAGACCTCGGGGAGGATCAGCCGAGCGGATCCGGCGCCGCCTCGATGCCGTACTGCGCCAGCTTCGCCCGCCCGCAGTCGGGGGCGGTCAGGACCAGCGGGCCCTGCTCGGTCAGGGCGATCGAGTGCTCCCAGTGCGAGGACCAGGTGCCGTCCGTCGTGATCACGGTCCAGTCGTCCTGGAGCACCTCGGTCTTCGCCGTACCGAGCGAGACCATCGGCTCGATCGCCAGGCAGACGCCGGGCACCAGCCGGATGCCCTTGCCGCGCCCCCGCGAGACGTAGTTCAGCAGGTGCGGGTCCATGTGCATCTCGGTGCCGATGCCGTGGCCGCCGTAGTCCTCGATGATCCCGTACTTGCCGGTCGCCGGACGGGGCTGGCGGCGGATGTAGGACTCGATCGCCTTCGAGATGTCGACGAGGCGGTTGTTCACTTTCATCGCGGCGATACCGGCCCACATGGACTCCTCGGTCACCCGGGAGAGCTCGACCAGCTCCGGTGCGTGACCGGTGCCCACGAACGCGGTGTACGCGGCGTCGCCGTGCCAGCCGTCGACGATCGCGCCGGCGTCGATGGAGATGATGTCGCCGTCCTTGAGGACGGTCTTGTCGTCCGGGATGCCGTGGACGACGACCTCGTTGACCGACGTGCAGATCGTCGCGGGAAAACCGCCGTACCCCAGGAAGTTCGACTTCGCGCCGTGGTCGGCGATGACCTTCCGGGCGACCCGGTCCAGGTCCGCCGTCGTGGCGCCGGGAACCGCCGCCTCCCGGGTGGCCGCGTGAATGGCAGCGACCACCAGGCCCGCCTCACGCATCTTGGCGATCTGCTCGGGGGTCTTGATCTGCACCATGGTGCGGCGCCTCTCTGCATCGAAGGGTGACGGGTGCGGCGTACTCAACGATACGGCGCACGCAGTCGGCCGCGGCGCCCGAGGACGCCGCGGCCGACTGTACGAGTACTGCGAAGGTCCCGCTCAGTCCTCGTCGGACTTCAGGGCCTCCATCGCCCGCTCGGTCACGTCCGTGACCTTGCCGAGCGCGGAGATGGTGACCACCAGGTTCTGCTCCCGGTAGTAGTCGATGATCGGCTCGGTCTGCGTGTGGTAGACCTCCAGCCGGGTGCGCACCGTCTCCTCGCTGTCGTCGTCGCGCTGGTACAGCTCGCCGCCGCAGACGTCGCAGACGCCCTCGGTCTTCGGCGGGTTGTACGCGACGTGGAAGACGTGCGAGCCGTCGTTGCGGCAGATCCGGCGGCCCGCGATGCGCTTGACCACCTCGTCCTCGGGGACCTCCAGGTCCAGGACCGCGTCCAGCTTCGTGCCCTCGTCCTTGAGCATGGCGTCGAGCGCCTCGGCCTGGCCCACGTTGCGCGGGAAGCCGTCCAGCAGGAACCCGTTCTCGGCGTCCGGCTGGGACATGCGGTCCTTGGCCATCCCGATGGTGACCTCGTCCGGGACCAACTGCCCCGCGTCCATGTAGGCACGGGCCTGCTTGCCAAGGTCCGTGCCCTGGCTGATGTTGGCGCGGAAGAGATCGCCCGTGGAAATCTGCGGAATCGACAGGTTCTTGGCAAGGTACGCAGCCTGCGTTCCCTTGCCGGCACCGGGCGGCCCGACGAGGACGATTCGCATCAGCGGAGGAACCCTTCGTAATTGCGCTGCTGGAGCTGACTCTCGATCTGCTTCACGGTCTCCAGACCCACACCCACGATGATCAGGATGCTCGTCCCGCCGAACGGGAAGTTCTGATTGGCACCACCGAAGCCTGCCAACGCCATTGTCGGCACCAGAGCGATCAGGCCCAGATACAGCGAGCCCGGCCAAGTGATCCTGTTGAGCACATAGCTCAGGTACTCGGCAGTAGGTCGACCAGCCCGGATACCCGGGATGAACCCACCATACTTCTTCATGTTGTCGGCGACTTCCTCGGGGTTGAACGAAATCGCCACGTAGAAGAAGGCGAAGAAGACGATCAGGAGGAAGTACGCGGTGATGTAGTAAGGGTGGTCGCCCTTGACGAAGTTGTCCCGGATCCAGGTCGCCCAGCCCGCGTTCGAGTTGGAGAACTGCACGATCAGGGCGGGGATGTAGAGCAGCGAAGAAGCGAAGATGACGGGGATCACACCCGCCTGGTTCACCTTCAGCGGGATGTACGTCGAGGTGCCGCCGTACGACCTGCGGCCGATCATCCGCTTCGCGTACTGCACCGGGATGCGGCGCTGGGCCTGCTCGACGAAGACGACGAGCCCGACCATCACGAAGCCGATCAGGATGACGGTGCCGAACTCGATCCAGCCGTCGGCCAGCTTGCCGCTGGTCTTGATGGCCCACAGGGCGCCCGGGAAGCTGGCGGCGATCGAGATGAACATCAGGATCGACATGCCGTTGCCGATACCGCGGTCGGTGATGAGCTCACCGAGCCACATCACGGTCGCGGTGCCCGCGGTCATCGTGATCACCATGACGATGGTGGTGAAGATCGACTGGTTCGGCACGATCTGGTCGGCGACCGGGCAGCCGCTGAACAGCGCGCCACTGGTGGCGGTGGCCACCAGACCGGTGCCCTGGAGGATGGCGAGCGCGACGGTCAGATAACGCGTGTACTGCGTGATCTTGGCCTGGCCGCTCTGCCCCTCCTTCTTGAGCGCCTCGAGTCGGGGAATCACCACGGTCAGCAGCTGGAGAATGATGCTGGCCGTGATGTACGGCATGATGCCGAGCGCGAAGATCGTGATCTGCAGCAGCGCGCCGCCACTGAACATGTTCACCAGGCCGAAGAGGCTGTTGTTGCCCTTACTGGCCTGATCCACACAGATCTGGACGTTCTCGTAGCTCACTCCCGGAACCGGGATGTGCGCCCCGAGCCGATAGATCACGATGATGCCGAGCGTGAACAGCAGCTTCTTGCGCAGGTCGGGCGTCTTGAACGCCCGGGCGAACGCGGTGAGCACGGTGCCTCCTGCGACCCCCGCGCAATGCGAAGAGGTGACGGTCTTGAGGTTCGACAAATACGAAACAAATCAGCGGCTCCCCGGGCCGGGGCCAGGGGCTACCACACAACAACGCACGCCACCTTACCGGCGACCATGCCCCCCAAGGAACGACCAACCGGGGATGCCCCATATGAGAGGCATCCCCGGTCGGATGTTCAGGCCATCGAGTCGTCTCAGACGAGCTCGGTGACGGTACCGCCGGCGGCGGTGATCTTCTCCTTGGCGGAGCCGGAGACGGCGTCGACCGTCACCTGCAGCGCCACGGAGATCTCGCCCTGTCCGAGGACCTTGACGAGGTGGTTGTTGCGCACGGCACCCTTGGCGACCAGGTCGGCCACGGTGACCTCGCCACCCTCGGGGTAGAGGGCCGCGAGACGGTCCAGGTTCACGACCTGGTACTCGGTGCGGAACGGGTTCTTGAAGCCCTTGAGCTTCGGGAGACGCATGTGGAGGGGCATCTGCCCACCCTCGAAGCGCTCCGGAACCTGGTAGCGGGCCTTGGTGCCCTTGGTGCCACGACCGGCGGTCTTACCCTTGGACGCCTCACCACGACCCACACGGGTCTTGGCGGTCTTGGCGCCCGGGGCGGGCCGGAGGTCATGGGCCTTCAGCGGCTTGTTCTCCGCCATGTCAGTCGACCTCCTCGACCGTCACGAGGTGGCGGACGGTGTGCACCATGCCGCGGAACTCGGGGCGGTCCTCCTTGACGACCACGTCGTTCAGGCGCTTGAGCCCGAGCGAACGCAGGGTGTCGCGGTGGTTCTGCTTGCTGCCGATGTACGACTTCGTCTGCGTGATCTTGAGACGGGCCATCACACACCCGCCCCAGCACGCGCACGGAGCAGGGCGGCGGGGGCGACGTCCTCGAGCGGCAGACCGCGGCGGGCCGCGATCTCCTCGGGACGCTGCAGACCCTTGAGGGCCGCCACGGTCGCGTGCACGATGTTGATCGCGTTGTCGGAGCCGAGCGACTTCGACAGGATGTCGTGAACGCCGGCGCACTCCAGGACGGCGCGCACCGGGCCACCGGCGATCACACCGGTACCGGGGGAAGCCGGCTTGAGCAGGACGACGCCCGCGGCCTTCTCGCCCTGGATCGGGTGCGGGATGGTGCCCTGGATGCGGGGGACCTTGAAGAAGTTCTTCTTGGCCTCCTCGACGCCCTTGGCGATGGCCGCGGGAACTTCCTTGGCCTTGCCGTAGCCGACACCGACGGTGCCGTCACCGTCGCCCACCACGACCAGCGCGGTGAAGCTGAAGCGACGACCACCCTTCACAACCTTGGCGACACGGTTGATCGCGACGACGCGCTCGACGTACGCGGTCTTCTCGGCGGCAGCTGCGCCGCCGTCACGGCCCTTCCGGTCCCGCCGCTCGCCGCCACCGGCACCGCTGCCGCGGCGCTGGGGTCCAGCCATTGGATTTACCTCTCTCTGTTACGTCCGCTGTGCGTAGGAACCGGGGCTCAGAACTTCAGCCCGGCTTCACGGGCGGCGTCAGCCAGAGCGGCAATCCGCCCGGCGTACTGGTTGCCGCCGCGGTCGAACACGACGGCCTCGACGCCTGCGGCCTTGGCGCGCTCAGCGACCAGTGCGCCGACCTGCTTGGCCTGGGTGCTCTTGTCGCCCTCGCCACCACGGATGGAGACGTCCAGGGTGGACGCGGACGCGAGCGTGTGACCCGCGACGTCGTCGATGACCTGGGCCACCATGTGGCGGTTGGACCGCGTCACGACCAGACGGGGACGCTCCGGCGTACCCGAGACGTACTTGCGGACACGGATGTGGCGACGCTTGCGGGCGGCGCGCTTGTAGGCGTCGCCCTTGGCGATCTTCACGCCGTATGCCATGGCTACTTACCAGCCTTTCCGACCTTGCGGCGGATGACCTCGCCGGCGTACTTGACGCCCTTCGCCTTGTACGGGTCGGGCTTCCGCAGCTTGCGGATGTTGGCCGCCACCTCGCCGACCTTCTGCTTGTCGATGCCCTCGACCGACAGCTTGGTCGGGGACTCGACCTTGAAGGTGATGCCTTCCGGCGCCTCGACGACGATCGGGTGGCTGTAGCCCAGGGCGAACTCCAGGTTGGAGCCCTTCGCCTGGACGCGGTAACCGACACCGCTGATCTCGAGCGCCTTGGTGTATCCCTGGGTCACACCGGTGATCATGTTCGCCACCAGCGTGCGGGACAGGCCGTGCAGGGCCTTGTTCTGACGCTCGTCGTTCGGGCGGGTGACGTTCAGGACGCCGTCCTCACCCTTGGTGACCTCGATCGGCGACGCGACGGTGTGCGTGAGGGTGCCCTTGGGACCCTTCACGGCGACCGTGCGGCCGTCGATGGTGACGTCCACACCGGCGGGAACCTGGATGGGGAGCTTGCCGATTCGCGACATGAGCTTTTCCTCCGTTCCCGACTACCAGACGTAGGCGAGGACTTCCCCACCTACGCCCTTCTTCTGCGCCTGCTGGCCGGTCAGGAGACCGTGGGACGTGGAGATGATCGCCACGCCCAGGCCGCCGAGGACCTTCGGCAGGTTGGTGGACTTTGCGTAGACACGCAGACCCGGCTTGGAGATGCGCTTGATGCCGGCGATCGAACGCTCGCGGTTCGGGCCGAACTTCAGCTCCAGGACGAGGTTCTTGCCGACCTCGGCGTCCTCGACCTTCCAGCCGGTGATGAAGCCCTCCTGCTGGAGGATCTCCGCGATGTGCGACTTGATCTTGCTGTGCGGCATCGACACCGAGTCGTGGTAAGCCGAGTTCGCGTTACGCAGACGCGTGAGCATGTCTGCGATCGGATCAGTCATGGTCATGAATTGGCCTTCGGCCTCTCTCGCCGGGGTTTCCTGTATGCGCCATCCCTCTCCCCGCTCAGAGGCGGGACGGGTGCGGTGCGGGGACCTACGGCGTAGTAAGTCGGTCATGGGCGGCAGGCGCCCAACCCCGCAAGCCTACGGCATGCGAGGCGGGGCTCCCGCCGACCAGATGCTTACCGAGAGCTTCCGGGTGATTCCCAACGCCCAGGGGGCGGAGGGGAATTACCAGGAGCTCTTGGTCACGCCCGGCAGCTCGCCGCGGTGAGCCATCTCACGAAGGCACACGCGGCACAGGCCGAACTTGCGGTAGACGGAGTGGGGCCGGCCGCAGCGCTGGCACCGCGTGTACGCGCGGACGCCGAACTTCGGCTTGCGGGCGGCCTTAGCGATCAGAGCCTTCTTCGCCACGGTCAGTTCTCCTTGAACGGGAAGCCGAGGTGACGAAGGAGGGCACGACCCTCGTCGTCGTTGGTCGCCGTGGTCACCACGGTGATGTCCATGCCCCGGACCCGGTCGATCTTGTCCTGGTCGATCTCGTGGAACATGACCTGCTCCGTGAGACCGAAGGTGTAGTTGCCACGGCCGTCGAACTGCTTCGGCGACAGACCGCGGAAGTCACGGATACGCGGCAGCGCGAGCGACAGCGTACGGTCCAGGAACTCCCACATCCGGTCACCGCGGAGGGTGACGTGGCAGCCGATCGGCTGCCCCTCGCGCAGCTTGAACTGCGCGATGGACTTGCGGGCCTTGGTGACGGCCGGCTTCTGGCCGGTGATCGTGGTGAGGTCGCGCACGGCGCCGTCGATCAGCTTGGAGTCGCGGGCGGCGTCGCCCACACCCATGTTGACCACGATCTTGACCAGGCCGGGGACCTGCATGACGTTCTCGTAGGAGAACTCCTCACGCAGCTTGCCGGCGATTTCCTCGCGGTAGCGCGTCTTGAGACGCGGCGCAGTGGTGGCAGTCATCAGATGTCCTCACCGGTCCGCTTGGCAACGCGGATCTTGTTGCCCTCGTCGTCGAAGCGGTAGCCGACGCGAGTGACGACCTTCTTGCCGTCCTTCTCCACGACCAGCTGCACGTTGCTGACGTGAATCGGGGCCTCGGTGGTGACGATGCCGCCGGTCTGCGAACCGCGAGCCGTCTGACCGGCCTTGGTGTGCTTCTTGACCCGGTTGACACCCTCGACGAGGACACGGTCCTGAGCCGGGTAGGCCACGATGACCTTGCCCTGCTTGCCCTTGTCCTTACCGGTGATGACCTGTACCAGGTCGCCCTTCTTGATCTTCATGCTTACAGCACCTCCGGCGCGAGCGAGATGATCTTCATGAACTTCTTCTCGCGCAGCTCCCGGCCCACCGGGCCGAAGATGCGGGTGCCGCGGGGGTCGCCGTCGTTCTTCAGAATGACGGCGGCGTTCTCGTCGAAGCGGATGTACGAGCCATCCTGACGACGACGCTCCTTGACGGTGCGAACGATGACGGCCTTGACGACGTCACCCTTCTTCACGTTGCCACCGGGGATCGCGTCCTTGACGGTGGCGACGATGACGTCACCGATGCCCGCGTAGCGGCGACCCGAACCACCGAGAACACGGATGGTGAGGATTTCCTTCGCACCCGTGTTGTCGGCGACGCGAAGTCGCGACTCCTGCTGGATCACGTCTATCTCCTGATCGTCTGCCGGTTCCCGGCGGGGGCCGCCCCGTGTCCGGAGCGGACCCCACCGAGCCTGGCGGAACTTGCCTGAGGGGGATGCCCCTCAGGAATTACTTGGCCTTCTCGAGGATCTCGACGACGCGCCAGCGCTTCGTCGCGGACAGCGGCCGGGTCTCCATGAGGAGGACGCGGTCGCCGACGCCTGCGGCGTTCTGCTCGTCGTGGGCCTTCAGCTTGTTCGTACGGCGGATGACCTTGCCGTACAGCGCGTGCTTCACACGGTCCTCGACGGCGACGACGACGGTCTTGTCCATCTTGTCGCTGACGACCAGACCCTCACGGGTCTTGCGGAAACCGCGGTCGGTGTTCGTCTCAGTCACAGTCTTCTCGCTCATCAGGCGCTCTCCACCGTCTCGATGCCCAGCTCACGCTCGCGCATCAGGGTGTAGATCCGGGCGATGTCCTTACGGACGGACTTGAGCCGGCCGTGGTTCTCGAGCTGTCCGGTCGCCGCCTGGAAGCGGAGGTTGAACAGCTCTTCCTTGGCCTCGCGGAGCTTGTTGAGCAGCTCCTCGTTGCCCAGCTCGCGCAGCTCGGACGCCTTGGTTCCGGCCGACATCACGCCTCACCTGCCTCGCGCCGAACGATGCGGCACTTCATCGGAAGCTTGTGAGCAGCGCGGGTGAGCGCCTCACGAGCAATCTTCTCGTTCGGGTAGGACAGCTCGAACATCACCCGACCCGGCTTGACGTTCGCGATCCACCACTCGGGAGAACCCTTACCGGAACCCATGCGGGTCTCGGCCGGCTTCTTCGTCAGGGGACGGTCCGGGTAGATGTTGATCCAGACCTTGCCGCCACGCTTGATGTGGCGGGTCATCGCGATACGAGCCGCCTCGATCTGGCGGTTCGTCACGTACGCCGGGGTCAGCGCCTGGATGCCGTACTCGCCGAACGCAACCTGCGTGCCACCCTTGGACATACCGCTGCGCTTCGGGTGGTGCTGCTTGCGGTGCTTGACCCTACGGGGGATCAGCATTTCGGTCAGGCCTCCGTTCCGGTGCTCTCAGCAGCCGGAGCGGCAGCGGCGGGAGCCTCGGCCTTGGGGGCCTCGGCCGGAGCCGACTGCTGCTGCGGCTTGCGGCCGCGGCCGCCACGCTCGCCACCGCGGCCGCGGCCGGCCGGGCGGTCGGCGCCACCACGGGCCGGGCGGTTGCCGGCACGGGCGGCGGCGTTCTCGGCGCGGACCTCGGCGATGTTCTTAACGTCGCCCTTGTAGATCCAGACCTTCACACCGATGCGGCCGAAGGTCGTCTTGGCCTCGAAGAAGCCGTAGTCGACGTTCGCGCGGAGCGTGTGCAGGGGCACACGGCCCTCGCGGTAGAACTCCGAGCGGGACATCTCGGCGCCGCCGAGGCGGCCACCGCACTGGATCTTGATGCCCTTGGCGCCGGCCTTCATCGAGCTCTGCATGCTCTTGCGCATGGCACGACGGAAGGAGACGCGGGAGGACAGCTGCTCGGCGACGGCCTGGGCCACCAGCTGAGCGTCCACCTCGGGGTTCTTGACCTCGAGGATGTTCAGCTGGACCTGCTTGCCGGTGAGCTTCTCCAGCTCGCCGCGGATGCGGTCGGCCTCGGCGCCGCGGCGGCCGATGACGATGCCCGGGCGAGCGGTGTGGATGTCAACGCGGACGCGGTCGCGGGTGCGCTCGATCTCCACCTTGGAGATGCCGGCCCGCTCCATGCCCTTCGTCATCATGCGACGAATGGCGACGTCTTCCTTGACGTAGTCCTTGTACAGCTTGTCGGCGTACCAGCGGGACTTGAAGTCCGTGGTAATGCCGAGTCGGAACCCGTGCGGGTTTACCTTCTGGCCCATTACCGGGTTCCTTCCTTGCTGCTGACGACCACGGTGATGTGGCTGGTCCGCTTACGGATCCGGTAGGCACGGCCCTGGGCGCGCGGCCGGAACCGCTTCAGGGTCGGGCCCTCGTCCACGTACGCCTCGCTGATGACCAGCGTGGAGGCGTCGGTGTGGTCGTAGTTGTGTGCGGCGTTGGCGATGGCGCTGTCCAGCACCTTGCCAACCGGCACGCTCGCGGCCTGCGGGGCGAAACGCAGGACCGCCTGAGCCTCCGTGGCGTCCATGCCACGGATGAGGTCCACCACGCGGCGGGCCTTCATGGGCGTGACGCGGATGTACCGCGCCTGGGCCCTGGCTTCCATGGTTGTCCCTTCGGTGTAAGTCATGAGTCGTTCCACCCCGCTTAGCGGCGCTTCGACTTCCGGTCGTCCTTGACGTGGCCGCGGAAGGTGCGAGTCGGCGAGAACTCGCCGAGCTTGTGGCCGACCATCGACTCGGTGACGAACACCGGGACGTGGATCTTGCCGTTGTGCACCGCGATGGTGTGACCCAGCATCGCCGGGACGATCATCGAGCGACGGGACCAGGTCTTGATGACGTTCTTGGTGCCTGCCTCGTTCTGCGCGTCCACCTTCTTGATGAGGTGGCCGTCGACGAAGGGCCCCTTCTTGAGACTGCGCGGCATCTAAACCCGCTCCTAGCGCTTCTTGTTCGTCTTGCGGCGGCGGACGATGTACTTGTTGCTCGCCTTCTTGGGAGAACGAGTACGACCCTCCTTCTGACCCCACGGCGAGACCGGGTGGCGACCACCGGAGGTCTTGCCCTCACCACCACCGTGCGGGTGGTCAACCGGGTTCATCGCGACACCGCGGACGGTCGGGCGGACGCCCTTCCAGCGCATGCGGCCGGCCTTGCCCCAGTTGATGTTCGACTGCTCGGCGTTGCCGACCTCGCCGATGGTGGCGCGGCAGCGCGCGTCGACCAGGCGGATCTCGCCGGACGGCATGCGGAGGTGGGCCATGGAGCCCTCCTTCGCCAGCAGCTGCACGGAGGCACCCGCGGAACGGGCGAACTTCGCGCCGCCGCCGGGCCGCAGCTCGATGGCGTGGATGGTCGTACCGACCGGGATGTTGCGCAGCGCCAGGTTGTTGCCGGGCTTGATGTCGGCGGCGGGGCCGTTCTCGACACGGTCGCCCTGCGACAGGCCACGCGGCGCGATGATGTAGCGCTTCTCGCCGTCCGCGTAGTGCAGGAGCGCGATGCGCGCGGTGCGGTTGGGGTCGTACTCGATGTGCGCGACCTTGGCCGGCACGCCGTCCTTGTCGTGACGACGGAAGTCGATCACGCGGTAGGCGCGCTTGTGGCCACCACCCTGGTGGCGAACGGTCACACGACCGGCGTTGTTACGGCCGCCCTTGTTGTGCAGGGGGCGGACCAGCGACTTCTCCGGCGTGGACCGCGTGATCTCGACAAAGTCGGCGACGCTGGAGCCACGACGGCCCGGGGTCGTCGGCTTGTACTTGCGGATACCCATTTCTCAGTCCTCGTCCGATTCCGGACGATCCAGACCGCCCTCAGGCGGTCGGACCGCCGAAGATGTCGATACGGTCGCCCTCGGCGAGGGTCACGATGGCGCGCTTGGTGTCGGCGCGCTTGCCGAAACCGGTGCGGGTGCGCTTGCGCTTGCCCTGCCGGTTGATCGTGTTGACCCCGGTGACCTTGACCGAGAAGACCGCTTCCACGGCCTGCTTGATCTGGGTCTTGTTGGAGCCCGGCGCGACGATGAACGTGTACTTGTTCTCGTCGAGCAGCGCGTAGCTCTTCTCCGACACGACCGGCTTGACGAGGACGTCGCGCGGGTCCGTGAAGGTCTTGCTGGTAACGGTCGCCTCGCTCATCAGGCGTCGCTCCCTTCGGTCTCAGCGGTCTGGGGGCCAGACACGAAGGACTCGAGGGCGGCCTGGGTGAAGACCACGTCGTCGGAGACGATCACGTCGTACGTGTTCAGCTGGCCCGGCTCCAGGATGTGCACCTGGGGCAGGTTGCGGGCGGACAGCCACGCGGCCTCGTCGGCGCGGTCGACGACCAGGAGCAGGTTCTTGCGCTCCGTGATCTTGCCGAACAGCGTCTTGGCGGCCTTGGTGGAGACGGTTCCGTCGACCACGCCGGTGACGACGTGGATGCGGGAGTGACGGGCCCGGTCCGAGAGGGCACCGCGCAGGGCGGCGGCCTTCATCTTCTTCGGGGTCCGCTGCGAGTAGTCACGCGGCTGCGGGCCGTGGACGACGCCACCGCCGGCGAACTGCGGAGCGCGGGTCGAACCCTGACGGGCGCGGCCGGTGCCCTTCTGGCGGTACGGCTTCTTGCCACCGCCGCGGACCTCGCCGCGGGTCTTGGTCTTGTGCGTGCCCTGACGGGCAGCTGCCAGCTGCGCGACGACGACCTGGTGGATCAGCGGAACGCTGGTCTTCGCGTCGAAGATCTCCGCGGGGAGCTCGACGGTCCCGGCCTTGTCGCCTGCCGGCGAAAGGATGTCAATGGTGCTCATCGGTTCCTCAGGCCCCCTTGGCCGCGGTACGGACCAGGACGAGGCCGCCGTTCGGACCGGGGACGGCTCCCTTGATGAGGAGCAGACCCTTCTCCGCGTCAACGGCGTGAACGGTCAGGTTCTGGGTGGTGACGCGCTCGTTGCCCATGCGGCCGGCCATGCGCATGCCCTTGAAGACACGGCCCGGGGTGGCGCAGCCACCGATCGAACCGGGCTTGCGGTGCACGCGGTGGGCACCGTGGGAGGCCTTGCCACCACGGAAGTTGTGGCGCTTCATGGCACCGGCGAAGCCCTTGCCCTTGCTCTTGCCGGTGACGTCGACCTTCACGCCGGCCTCGAAGACCTCGGCGGTGATCTCCTGGCCGAGCGTGTACTCGGCGGCGTCAGCGGTGCGGAGCTCCACCAGGTGGCGGCGCGGGGTCACGTCGGCCTTGGCGAAGTGGCCCTTGAGGGGCTTGTTCACCTTGCGCGGGTCGATCTCGCCGAAGGCGATCTGGACCGACTCGTAGCCGTCGCTGTCGTTCGTACGGACCTGGGTCACGACGTTCGGGCCGGCCTTGACGACGGTCACCGGGACGACCCGGTTGTTCTCGTCCCAGACCTGCGTCATGCCGAGCTTCTCGCCCAGGATGCCCTTGATGTTCTTAGCCATCTCGCGCGTCACCTCAGAGCTTGATCTCGATGTCGACGCCCGCCGGCAGGTCGAGACGCATCAGCGAGTCAACCGTCTTCGGCGTGGGGTCGAGGATGTCGATGAGGCGCTTGTGCGTGCGCATCTCGAAGTGCTCGCGCGAGTCCTTGTACTTGTGCGGCGACTTGATGACGCAGTACACGTTCTTCTCAGTGGGCAGCGGCACCGGGCCCGCGACCGACGCACCAGTGCGGGTCACCGTCTCGACGATCTTCTTCGCCGAGGAGTCGATGACCTCGTGGTCGTAGGCCTTGAGCCGGATGCGGATCTTCTGTCCCGCCATGGCTACTAGTAGTCCTGTCTCTCGCTAACGCTCTGGAACCCGGCGGTTCAGCCTCCGCCTCCGACCCACGCGGTCGGGCGTGTCGCAACCCCTCCACGTGGAATTCCCTGAGGAATCTCCCGTATTGAGGGGGTGCGGACCCGAGGACCGCGATGCTCCGCGAGGAGCGTCGGGGGTGAATACCCGCCGGGTGCCTGGCCGGGGCCCCGCTGACGCTTCCCGGAAGATTCCCGTACGTCCGACCCGCAGGGGGTCGACGAGTACTGTGGGACTCGCTTCCGGTCCTCCCGGCGGGAGGCGCGCAGCATTGACACTCAACCGAGCAACCTGAGCAGTGTGCCATACGGGCCACGGGCCTGGCCAATCGGGCCGGAGATAGTACCCGCCGTACCCGACGGGTCAAACGCGGGCGGGCGTCGGAGTGGTTCCGGAGGGCTGTACGGGGCACGTCGGGGCCCGCACGACGGGCGCCGACCACGCGTGCCCGGCGGGCGCGCCGCACCGGGCCGTCGCCCCGTAAACCGGTCGAACCCGACCTCTCCCCAGCCCTACAGTGACCGGCCGGACGTCTGTTCCCACCAGCGCCGTACCGTTTCTCCGTCACCAGGGGCCCTTGTCATGCGTACGCACTATCCGCGCACCCCGCACCTGCCCTGGTCCCCCGGGGCCACCTCGGACGACGTGCGGATCGCGGACCTGTCCGGGCTGGCGGGCCGCGAGGTGGTCGTGACCGAGAAGCTGGACGGCGAGAACACCACGCTCTACGCCGACGGTCTGCACGCCCGCTCCCTCGACTCCGCCCACCACCCCTCGCGGGGCTGGGTGAAGGCGCTCCAGGGCCGGATCGGCTCCCGGATCCCCGCGGGACGGCGGGTGTGCGGCGAGAACATGTTCGCCCGCCACTCCATCCCGTACGACGGCCTGGAGAGCTGGTTCTACGGTTTCTCCGTCTGGGACGGCGAGCGCTGCCTGGACTGGGACCGGACGGTGGCCTTCCTGCGCGGTCTGGGGATACCGGTGCCGCCGGTGCTGTGGCGCGGAGTGCTCGACGCCCGCGCCGAGAAGGCCCTGCGGGCGCTGCGGCCGGACACCGGCCGGCAGGAGGGGTACGTCGTCCGCCCCGCCGACGGCTTCGACGCGGCGGACTTCGGGCGCCTGGTGGCGAAGTGGGTGCGGCCCGGCCACGTACGGACGGACACGCACTGGATGCACGCCGCCGTGGTGGAGAACGGGCTCGGTCCGGCGGCGGCCCTCTGGGCCGTACGGTCCGGCGCGCCCGTGGACGCGGCGGCGCTGGCCGGGGCGGTGGGGGCGTCAGCGGCGGGCGCCGGGGGCACGGATTCGGGTGCGGGCGCGGGTTCCGGCGCGGGGGGCGCCGGGGGCGCGGGTTCCGGCGCGGGCGCGGGCGGGCCCGGGGGTGTGGGGCCCGGCTCCCGTGCGGACGCCGGGGCCGCCGCCGCGATGTCCGACGCGCTCGACGCGCTGGGCCGTACCGGCGACGACCGGCTGACCGGTGTCCTGGCCGCGCTGCTGCACCGGGGGCGGCGCACGGAGCTGGCGCCCGCGCTGGCAGGGACCGTGGGCATGCCGGTGGCCCGCCGCGTCGCCGACCTCGTCGGGCTGCACCCCTCGCTGCACCGCCCGTACCCGGACGAGGAACGGCGCACCGGCCTGGCCCGGATGTCGTTCGCCGCCGACCTGGAGGTGCTGCACGCGCTGGCCGCGGCCGTCGCGGGGAGCGACGAGGAGCGCGAGCAGGTGGAGTGGTCGGCGCTGCACGCGCAGGACGTACGGGAGCCGGCCGGGCTGGACGAGGCGTTCGCGGACCTGGAGCCGACGGCCGCGGACCGCTGCCGCGCGCAGGCCCGCGAGGCGTACGCGCTGGGCCGGATCAGCACCGTCGGCGAGGCGGTCGCCGCGACCTGGCGGTGGCGCGGAGGGGGCTTCCCGTGCCTGATCCAGCTGGTCGGCCCGTCGGGCGGCGGCAAGAGCACCTTCGCCCGGGACCTGCCGGACGTGGACGCGTACGTGTCCCTCGACGACCTGCGCGGGGCCCGGGGCGCGCGCGCCGACCAGCGGGCCAACGGGGAGGTGCTGCGCGAGGGCCTGGACCGGCTGGACGCCGCGCTCGCGGCGGGTGGCACGGTCGTCTGGGACGCCACCTCGCTCAACGCGCACCAGCGTTCCCTGGTGCACGCGGTGGCCCGGCGGCGGGACGCGCTGGTCACCCACGCCGTGACAGTCGTCGAGGAGGCGGAGCTGGTCCGCCGCAACGGGCGGCGCGCCCACCCGGTGCCGCCGGAGGTACTGGCCTCGCAGCTGCGCCGGTACGCGCCCCCGTACCCGGGTCAGGCGCACCGCACCTGGTACGTCGGAGCCGGCGGGACGGTGGAGGACCGGGCGTAGCGGCGGAGGCGCGGACAGCGGGGAAAGAGAAGAGGACGGAGCACGGATGCGTACCAGCGAGGAGATCTACCACCGGGTCCGCTGGGACGCCCGGTTCGAACCGGCACGCTTCGTGATGGGCGTGGCGCAGCGCGGGAGGGCGCCGAAGCGGGTGCCGCTCCCCCGGTTCACACCGGGGGGCGAGATCCCCTGGCACCGGGTGCTGTTCATCGAGGCGGACGGCGAGGTGGTGTGGGACCGGGCGGCCGGCGTGGATCGGATCGACGCGACGGAGGCCGGGCGGGTACGCGCCCCGCGGCGACTGCCGTCCCCGTACTTCACCTCACGGACCCCGCACGCGTTCTGCGCGTCCCGGGGCACCTGGGCGCCGGTGGAGGGCGACGGGCCGCCGCTCCCCGGGCCCGGCGGGCTCCTGACCGTGCTGACCTGGAACACCCTCTGGGACCGCTACGACAGTGACCGCATCGACACCGCCCGGCGCAGGCCGCTGCTGCTGGACGCGCTGTGCACGGCGGACGCGGACGTCATCGCGCTCCAGGAGGCCGAACCCGCCCTGCTCGCCCTCCTCCTGGACGCGCCCTGGGCCCGTGAGCACTACACGTTCTGGGCCGATCCGGACGGCCGGGACACCCCCGACTGCGGTCTGCTGCTGCTCAGCAGGCTCCCCGTGCGGGAGGCGGGGCTGCACGAGCTGGGTCCGCACAAGGCGGTCGCCGCCGTCGTGGTGGAGAGCGGGGCGGGGCCGGTCACGGTCGCGGCCACCCATCTCAGCAGCGACCACTCGCCGAACGGCGCGGACCGGCGGGACGCCGAACTGACCGACCTGGCAACGGGGTTGGCGGCCGTCGAGGGCGAGGTGCTGCTGCTCGGCGACTTCAACGACGGCGGGGACACCCCGCAGCGGCGACTGGGGATGGCGGACGCCTGGAGCCGGGTGCACGGCGCGGCGGACCGCACGCCGACCTTCGACCCGTCGGTCAACCCGCTGGCCGCCGTCTCCTCCCTGTCGGGCCGGGCGTCCCGGCTGGACCGGGTGCTGGTCCGCTCGGAGCGGTGGCGCCCGATGTCGGCGGTGCTGCTGGGCGATGTACCGGCGCCGGACGGACTGTACGTCTCGGACCACTTCGGGGTGCGGGTGGAGCTGAGGACGGGGGCGGCGCAGGACGATGAGCCTTGCGCGGCTGACACGGCCGACGAGACCGACGAGGCATTGGCGGCCGACGAAGCGCGGGCGGCCGAGCTGGTCCGCCGGGTGGCGGCCGCCCTGCCGGAGGCCCGGGTCCACCTGGTGGGCTCGCGGCGGATGGGCTGCGCACTGCCCGGCGCGGACGTGGATCTGGTCGCGGCGGTGCCGGGCACCGTGGACGCGCCGGGTGCCGGCGTACGGGGACGGCTGACGGCGGCGCTGCCGGACGCCGTCGACGTGCGCGAGGTGACCGGCGCCCGGGTGCCCGGTCTGCGCTTCGGCGCCGGCGGTCTGCGGGTGGACCTGGTGACCGTCCCGACCGGGGCCCTGCCCCCGGCCGAGGCGGTGGGCCGCCGTACCGAGCTGGGCGAGGCGGCGGCCAGGGCGCTCAGCGCGGTGAGCGACGCGGACGCGGTGCTCGCGGCGGCGGCCCCGCACCGGGCCGCGTTCGCCGGACTGGCCCGCGAGGTCAAGGCGTGGGCACGGGCACGCGGCCTGGACTCCGCCCCGTGCGGCGGGCTGCCGGGCCTGGCCTGGTCGGTCCTCGTGGCCCGTACCGCGCACGAGTCGGGCGACCTGCCGCCGCTCCCCCTGCTCCGGCACTTCTTCGCCACCTGGGCGGTCCGGGACTGGGGCCACCCGGTCGGCATCGGGGAGATCGAGGAGAGCCCAGGCCCTGTGCAGCAGCCGCTGACCGTGCTGACCCCGACCGCCCCCGTGCGTTCCTGCACCACACAGGTCTCGGCGGCGGGCCGCGACCTGGTCACCGAGGAGCTGTTCCGCGCCTGGGAGATCCTGGAGTCCGTCCCCGACACCGCCCCCGTGCCCCGCTCCCTGCTCCGCGCCCGGCCTCCCCTGCCTCTGCGCCACGCCGCCTGGGCGCTCGTCTCCGTACGCCGGGGCGAGGACGAGGGCCGCTTCCGGGGCCGGATCCTGGCCCTGCTCGCCGCCCTCGCGGAGGCGGGCGCCCCGGACGCCCACGCCTGGCCGCGCCCGTACGAGACCGACGCGTCCCATGTGCGGTACGCGATCGGCCTCGGCCGCACCCCGCCGGACGCGACCCGGCTGGCGGAGATCGGCGGGGAACTGCTGCGTGGGCTGCCGGAGGCCCGCCTCACCCGCGCGGAGGGCGGCGACGCTCCGGAGGTGCGCTGACGCGCGGCGCCCCTCGGCCGCCCGGTTCAGCCGCCGGACACGATCACCCGTGAGACGCGGCCCGTCCCGGGTCCGGGCGCGCTGGACACCGACGACGGACAACAGATAGAACCCCTGTTCGCCACCCGGGCGCAGCAGTGGTCACGGCACCGCCCCCCACCCTCACCTCACCCGCCCCACCGCTCCCAGCACGTCACCCCGGACGGCCGGGACAACGCGGGACGAGCCCTGGACAACCCCCTTACGCATGGGGCTCATTGCTCTTGACGGTTGTGCGCACGCCCGGCCCCGCCGAGAGACGTGTCCCAAGAGATCACCGAACCGAACATTCCGCTCCCACCCGTCCGGTGCCCCCGGCCCCCGCCCGTACCACATTCGGTGGCGCTGACCAGGCAACCCTCTCCCGTCGATCTCCGTCTATCCCCCCGCAGCAGCGGTGGCACCCGCCGCGACCTGCGCGTACCAGTACGCAGCGCCGGCCCGTGGACCGGTCGGCCGCTGCGCGTGAGGCGGACGGAGCACGGCGTGGCGGATCGACTCGTACCGGATCGGCGTGCGACGGACCGGCCCGCGGCGCGCACGGTGCCCGCGGGCGCCGCCTCATCCACGTTCCCGCGCCGCGCCCTCCTGACGGCCGCGGCCGTCGCCACCGGCACGGCGGCCCTCGCCGCGTGCACGGCCCCCGCGCCGCCCCGCCGCCGCGACCCCGCCGCCGACCCGCTGCCCGGACTGCCGATCAGCGCCTCGCCACGGGCCTTGATGATGCAGGTCCTCGCCCACCCGGACGACGACCTGTACTTCATGAACCCGGACACCCAGCAGGCGTTCCACGACGGAACGCCCCTGGTGTGCGTGTACCTGACCGGGGGCGAGGCGGACGGCGTCAACCGGATGCCTGGCCGGCCGCTGCCCGCCCCCGACAAGGCCGCGTACTCCTCCGCCCGGCACCAGGGCCTCCGCCAGGCCTACGCGACCCTGCTCGGCCTCGACCGGTTCACGGACTGGCAGAAGTCCGTCATCGACCTGCACGGAGGTCACCGGGCCGAGATCAACCGGCTCGCGCACAACGGCCGCAGCGTCGAACTGATCCATATCAGCACCGCCATGCACACCACGTACGGGCGGCTCGGGCTGCCCAGCCTCTGGCAGGACCGGCGCCTCGTGCTGCCCACCGTCGTCGCCGACGGCTCGCCGTTGCGGCAGGCCGGTTCATACACGTACGACGGTCTGGTCGACGTCCTGGTGGGGCTGTTCGACCAGTACCGGCCGACCGTCGTGCACACCCTGGACCCGGACCCCGACATCCAGCACAGCAGCGAGGCCGAGCGGCGCCGGGACAGTGAGCAGAAGGGCTACTCCGACCACCCCGACCACACCGCCGCCGCACTCTTCACCTGGACGGCACTGATCCGCTGGGTGGCGCGGGCCACCAGGAACGGCGGCGAAGTACCTGGCTTCGTCACCACCGCGTACCGCGCGTACTACAACCGGCACTGGCCCAAGAACCTGCCGCCCGCCGTGCTCGCGGAGAAGGCCGCCCCGCTCGTTCCGTACGGCGGTTCGCCCGACTGGGACTGCGGCAACCCCGCCGGATGCGGCGACTACAACGTCGGCGGCGACCGTCCGCTCACCAATCGGAAGGGCTGGGTGCGGTCCACCCACTACCGCTACCCGGGCCCCCGCCCCGTCCTCGGCACCGAACCGGACGGCCGGCTCGTCGCGTACGGGGTGCTGGGGCTGCGGGCGGTCCGCTGGCGCGAGAGCGCTCCGGGCAGCGGGGTGTGGGACGCGCCGGACGACCTCGGCGGCGGCCCGCTCGCCCCGGTCCTCGGCGGCGCGCCCCTGCCGGACGGGCGACAACTGCTCCTGGGTCTTCGGTTCGCCGCGCTCGGCGGGCACGGGGCGGACAACGCACGCGAGATCGTCGTCCTCGAACAGCGTTCCCCCGGCGGCGCCTTCCGGGCCTGGGAGGGGCTGGGCAACCCGGAGCACGGCCAGGACGCGGGCCGCCGGATCGGCGTCCCGGTCGCGGTCACCGCCCCCGACGGGCGGGTCCATCTCTTCGTGCGGAACGCGGAGAAGGGTCTCAGCACCCGGGTACGGGACACGGACGGCCGGTGGAGCGAGTGGCGGGACATGGGCGGCGGCGAGGTCCAGGACGGCCTGAGCACCGTGGTGGACGCCGCCGGCCGGGTCCACGTCTTCGCGGCGGGCCGGTTCGCGGTGCACCACTGGACGCAGGACACCCCCGAGGACCCGGTGACCGCGCACACCCAGATCGGCGAGGTGCCGGTCCCGGGCGACGGCCCTGCCGCGCTGACGTCCCCGGACGGGACGATCGACCTCTACTACCGCGCGGCGGCGAAGGCCGCGCTGACCACCGTACGGACCGGCGAGGCGGCGGACGGGAGCGATCTCGACGGCCGTGGCCCGGCAGCAACCGGCTACTACACCGGCCTCGACGGACACGGCCGGATCCTCGGCGACCGCCCCGGCTTCAACGGCTACGGCCCCGTCGGCGCGGCCGGTCCGGCCCACTCCCCCGTCCTGCTCGGCCGCACGCAGGAGGGCCTGATCCAGCTCCGCACCCCCCGCGGCCTGTCCGTACGGTCGCGCGGCCCCGTACCCCTCGACGCCCCGGCCCTGCACCTCGCCCCGGACGGCCGCCCGGCGGTCGCGGCCCTGGGCATCGACGCCCGCCCCTGGCTCTGGCGCCCCTGACCGGCGGCACGGCGAACGCGCCCAGACGCCGCGCCCGGCCGAAACCCACGAAGGGCCCGCACACACCGAAGGGCCCCGTCCCACCGCTTTCACGGCGGGACGGGGCCCTTCTTGGTGCTCTGTGCGGAGCAACCAGGTCAGACGGTCAAGTACACAGGTACTTACTTGACGATCTTGGTGACCTGGCCGGCGCCCACGGTCCGGCCACCCTCACGGATGGCGAACTTCAGGCCCTCCTCCATGGCGACCGGCTGGATCAGCTGGACCGACATGACGGTGTTGTCGCCCGGCATGACCATCTCGGTGCCCTCGGGGAGGGTCACGACGCCGGTCACGTCCGTGGTACGGAAGTAGAACTGCGGGCGGTAGTTGTTGAAGAACGGGGTGTGGCGGCCACCCTCGTCCTTCGACAGGATGTAGGCCTGGGCCTCGAACTCGGTGTGCGGCGTGACCGAACCGGGCTTGATGATGACCTGGCCGCGCTCGACGTCCTCGCGCTTGATGCCACGGAGGAGCAGACCGACGTTCTCACCGGCCTGGCCCTCGTCGAGCAGCTTGCGGAACATCTCGATGCCGGTGACCGTCGTGGTGGTCTTCTCCGGACGGATACCGACGATGTCGACGGTCTCGTTGACCTTGAGGACACCGCGCTCGATACGACCGGTGACGACCGTGCCACGACCGGTGATCGTGAAGACGTCCTCGATCGGCATCAGGAACGGCTTGTCGACGTCACGCTCGGGCTGCGGGATCGCCTCGTCGACGGCCTTCATCAGCTCGAGGACGGACTGGCCCCACTCCTTGTCGCCCTCAAGGGCCTTGAGCGCGGAGACCTTGACGACCGGAACCTCGTCGCCCGGGAACTCGTACTCGGAGAGGAGCTCACGAACCTCGAGCTCGACGAGCTCCAGGATCTCCTCGTCGTCCACCATGTCGGCCTTGTTCAGGGCGACGACGATGTACGGAACGCCGACCTGGCGGGCCAGGAGCACGTGCTCCTTGGTCTGCGGCATCGGGCCGTCGGTGGCGGCGACCACGAGGATGGCGCCGTCCATCTGCGCGGCACCGGTGATCATGTTCTTGATGTAGTCGGCGTGACCCGGGCAGTCGACGTGCGCGTAGTGACGCGACTCCGTCTGGTACTCGACGTGCGCGATGGAGATGGTGATACCGCGCTGGCGCTCCTCAGGAGCCTTGTCGATCTGGTCGAAGGCCGAGGCCTCGTTCAGGTCCGGGTACGCGTCGTGCAGCACCTTGGTAATGGCGGCCGTGAGGGTCGTCTTACCGTGGTCGATGTGACCGATGGTGCCGATGTTGACGTGCGGCTTAGTCCGCTCGAACTTCGCCTTCGCCACTGGGTCCTCCTGTGGAGTGGTTCTGTACGCCTTGCTTCATCGGCGCCAGGGTGATCTTTGCTGGGATGCCGGGGCCGGGGGCGTCCGACGCGTCGCTGGTGCTCCGCGCCGGACGCCCCACCAGGCTCCGGTGACAAGCCTAAAGCGTGAGCTCGGGAGAGTTACTCGCCCTTGGCCTTCGCGATGATCTCCTCGGCGACGTTCCGCGGAACCTCGGCGTAGGAGTCGAACTGCATCGAGTAGCTTGCGCGACCCGAGGTCTTGCTGCGGAGGTCTCCGACGTAGCCGAACATCTCCGAAAGGGGCACGAGGCCCTTCACGACGCGAGCGCCGCTGCGCTCCTCCATGGCCTGGATCTGGCCACGGCGGGAGTTGATGTCACCGATGACATCGCCCATGTAGTCCTCGGGCGTGGTGACCTCGACGGCCATCATCGGCTCGAGGAGCACGGGGGACGCCTTGCGCGCGGCCTCCTTGAAGGCCTGCGAACCGGCGATCTTGAAGGCCAGCTCGGAGGAGTCGACCTCGTGGTAGCCACCGTCGAGAAGAATGACGCGGACGCCCGTCATCTCGTAGCCGGCCAGGATGCCGAACTGCATGGCTTCCTGCGCACCCGCGTCCACCGAGGGGATGTACTCCTTGGGGATGCGGCCACCGGTGACCTTGTTGACGAACTCGTACGAGGCCTCGCCGCCCTCGATGGGCTCGATCGCGATCTGCACCTTGGCGAACTGACCGGTACCACCGGTCTGCTTCTTGTGGGTGTAGTCGACGCGCTCGACGGCCTTGCGGATCGTCTCGCGGTACGCGACCTGCGGCTTGCCGACGTTCGCCTCGACGCGGAACTCGCGCTTCATGCGGTCGACGAGCACTTCGAGGTGCAGCTCGCCCATACCACCGATGATGGTCTGGCCGGTCTCCTCGTCGGAGTGCACCTGGAAGGACGGGTCCTCCTCGGAGAGGCGCTGGATGGCGACACCCAGCTTCTCCTGGTCACCCTTGGACTTGGGCTCGATGGCGACCTGAATGACCGGTGCCGGGAAGTCCATGGACTCCAGGATCACCGGCGACTTGTCGTCGCAGAGCGTCTCACCGGTGGTGGTCTGCTTCAGGCCCATGACGGCGATGATGTCGCCGGCGCCCACCGAGTCGATCTCCTCACGCTTGTTCGCGTGCATGCGGTAGATCTTCCCGATGCGCTCCTTCTTGCCCTTGACGGAGTTCAGCACCGAGGTGCCGGAATCCAGGCGGCCCGAGTAGACCCGGACGAAGGTGAGCTTGCCGAGGTGCGGGTCGCTCATGATCTTGAACGCCAGCGCCGCGAGCGGCTCGTCGTCGGACGGCTTGCGCTTGACGACGACCTCGGGGTCCTTGACGTCGTGGCCCTCGATGGCCTCGACGTCCAGGGGGGAGGGCAGGAAGCGCACGACGGCGTCGAGCAGGGGCTGGACGCCCTTGTTCTTGAACGCGGTGCCGCAGAACACCGGGGTGACGGTCGTCTCGCCGCCCTTGCCGGAGTTGATCGTGATGCGACGGATCGCGGCGTAGAGCTGCTCCGCGGTGGGCTCCTGGCCCTCCAGGTACAGCTCCATGACCTCTTCGTCGTTCTCCGCGACCGACTCGAGGAGCTTGCCGCGCCACTCGTCGGCGGCCTCGGCCAGCTCGGCCGGGATGTCGACGATGTTGTACGCCTCGCCCTTGGTCGCTTCCACGGGGTAGACGAACGCCTTCATCGTCACGAGGTCGACGACACCGGTGAAGTCGGCCTCGGCACCGATCGGCAGCTGCATCACGATCGGGGTCGCGCCGAGGCGGTCCGTGATCATGCCGACGCAGCGCAGGAAGTCGGCGCCGGTGCGGTCGAGCTTGTTGACGAAGCAGATGCGCGGAACGCCGTAGCGGTCCGCCTGACGCCATACGGTCTCGGACTGCGGCTCGACGCCCGCCACACCGTCGAACACGGTGACGGCGCCGTCGAGGACGCGGAGCGAACGCTCCACCTCGACGGTGAAGTCGACGTGGCCCGGGGTGTCGATGATGTTGATCGTGTGGTCAACATCCTCGAGCGGCCAGTGGCAGGTCGTCGCGGCGGACGTGATGGTGATGCCGCGCTCCTGCTCCTGCTCCATCCAGTCCATCGTGGCGGAACCCTCATGGGTCTCGCCGATCTTGTACGAAACGCCGGTGTAGAACAGGATCCGCTCGGTGGTGGTCGTCTTGCCCGCGTCGATGTGGGCCATGATCCCGATGTTGCGGACCTTGGCCAGGTCAAGCGAAGTGGTGGCCATAAGGCTCAGTCTTCTCTCGGTCTCGATGTGGGTAGCGACTACCAGCGGTAGTGCGCGAAGGCCTTGTTGGACTCGGCCATCTTGTGGGTGTCCTCACGCTTCTTGACGGCAGCGCCAAGACCGTTGGACGCGTCGAGCAGCTCGTTCATGAGGCGCTCGGTCATGGTCTTCTCGCGGCGGGCGCGGGAGTAACCCACGAGCCAGCGCAGCGCGAGCGTGGAGGCACGGCCGGGCTTGACCTCGATCGGCACCTGGTAGGTGGCACCACCGACGCGGCGGGACTTGACCTCCAGCGACGGCTTGACGTTCTCGAGCGCGCGCTTCAGCGTGATGACCGGGTCGTTGCCGGTCTTCTCGCGGAGGCCCTCCATGGCGCCGTACACGATCCGCTCAGCGGTGGAACGCTTGCCGTCGAGCAGGATCTTGTTGATCAGCGAGGTGACAAGAGGAGAGTTGTAGACCGGGTCGATGATGACCGGGCGCTTCGGGGCGGGGCCCTTACGAGGCATTCTTACTTCTCCTTCTTGGCGCCGTAGCGGCTGCGGGCCTGCTTGCGGTTCTTGACACCCTGGGTGTCGAGCGAGCCGCGGATGATCTTGTAGCGAACACCCGGCAGGTCCTTCACACGGCCACCACGCACGAGCACGATGGAGTGCTCCTGCAGGTTGTGTCCCTCACCCGGGATGTAGGCCGTGACCTCGATACCGGAGGTCAGACGCACACGCGCGACCTTACGGAGCGCCGAGTTCGGCTTCTTCGGGGTGGTCGTGAACACACGCGTGCAGACGCCGCGGCGCTGGGGCGAACCCTCGAGTGCGGGCGTCTTGTTCTTTTCGACCTTGTCCTGCCGGCCCTTGCGGACCAGCTGCTGGATCGTAGGCACTACTTCTCCGGTTTCTGTGTGCCGTTCGTGAAACTAACCTGGAACGTCACCGACCCACGCGGTCGGGTGTGTCGAATCCTGCAGGCCACTGCCGCAAGGCAGGACTGGCGCAGATTGCGGCGGCCGTAGAGGAACTCGCCATGCGGCTGAAGACACGCACACGAGCCCAGGCACACCCCAGGCACAAGGTCTGAGCGTACCTACCTCGTCGACTCCGGTCAAAACAAATGCGTCTCACACCGACACGCCGGGGTTCTTCAGCCGGCCGAACCGGGGCCATGCTTTCCTCGAAAGGCGCCGACCACCGGGCTCAACCGCCTTGTGTCTGGTTCATCCCATTCCGCTCGAGGTGGTTCCGAATCAGCAGAAGATCGTCCCGATCCTTCTGCCGAGTGGATCTTCCCTTCCATGCGAGTACCTCCGGAAGGGGGCAGAACGGTATCCCGCAGATGAATTCCGCTCTCTCGATGAGGGAGTCCGGACTCGATGATCCGGGCAGCCAGGAGTCGAAGAATTCCAGGGATCCGTCGAAGAGCCGCACCATGCGTCCGTGCCCGGACGGCGCCGGAACCGGTTCGGCCAGATCGGCGACGGCCTTCCAGGCCGCCCCTCTTGCCACGATGTCCAGGTCGCCCACGTTCTCCCTGATCCCATGGGCCAGAAGCGGTCCGCTCCCCGCGACCACGTAATCCTTGTGGGCCAGGCCGAGGGACAGCAGCCTCCGGACGAGTGGGTGCTTGGTGAGGTCCAAGTGCCTCTCCTTCTAGAGGACGGACAGTCCCACTGCTGAACGAGCGGCCATTCCCATCACCAAGGACGCGATGACACTGGCCAGTGTACCGATGAGGAAATATTCGGAGGCGTGTTTACCGTGGTCGTTCGTAGGGACCCTGGCCAGTGACTTGGCGGCCAGCACAAGAGCTGCGGCTTCGGGCTGGCCGGCGGCGATGAAGACGAAGAGAAGCCCGCGCTCCAGCAAGCCGATGTTCTTGCTTCCGCTCATGAAATCCAGCGCCTTGGTCTTCTCCGGGCCGTCCGGCATCGACTCGACCTCCGCGCACACCGGGGCCGTGGCCGCCCTGCTCAGAGCCCCACCGCCGAACACCGCCAGGAGAAGTGCGGACAGAAAGATCGCCGCCCGGTCGCTGAGCAGGAACTCCCCGCTCAACGTGGCCGTCTTTCTCCCGGCCGTCCACAGCGCCAGAACCGCCGCTAGGGCCATGAGGACCACGCCGACCCGCCTCGCCGCCATTGAGGCATCACTGCTCAGGGGCAGGGTCAGTGAGAAGCCCGGCGACCACGACCCGGCCGAGTGGTGCATGAGGGCCGAGCCACCCACGAGCAGGACGGCGATCGCGAAGGCCCACCACGCCTTCGCCTCGTCCATGTACGGAGCGATGACGTACACGCCGTACAACGTCACGAAGGAGACGGCCAGCCATGGCCGGGTGCGTTGCCAGCCCGTCCCCCACGGCATCGACAAGGCCGCCGACAATCCGAAGAACACCCGTGCCGTTTCCACGCCGCCCCCAAGGTCTGCCCACAGGATCTCGTTGATCAAATCCCGGACTTTATCGCGACGTCCGCGCCCCGATCACCGTTTCACCGAACCCGCACGACACGCCGGAGGGCGGCCACCCCCACGGGGTGACCGCCCTCCGGATCAGGCATCGGATCAGACGTACGCCTTACTGGTTGTACGGACCGTAGTCGTAGTCCTCCAGCGGAACGGCCTGGCCGGAGCCCGTGCCGAACGGCGAGTAGTCGATGTCGTCGTAGCCGACGGCCGAGTACATCGCGGCCTTGGCCTCCTCGGTCGGCTCGACCCGGATGTTGCGGTAGCGGGACAGGCCCGTACCGGCCGGGATGAGCTTACCGATGATGACGTTCTCCTTGAGGCCGATGAGGCTGTCGGACTTGGCGTTGATCGCCGCGTCCGTCAGGACTCGGGTCGTCTCCTGGAAGGAGGCGGCCGACAGCCAGGACTCCGTCGCCAGCGAGGCCTTGGTGATACCCATCAGCTGCGGACGGCCAGAGGCGGGGTGACCGCCCTCGGTGACCACACGACGGTTCTCGGTCTCGAACTTCGAGCGCTCGACGAGCTCGCCCGGCAGCAGCTCCGCGTCGCCGGACTCGATGATCGTCACGCGGCGCAGCATCTGCCGGATGATGATCTCGATGTGCTTGTCGTGGATCGACACACCCTGCGAGTTGTAGACCTTCTGGACCTCGCCGACCAGGTGGACCTGGACCGCGCGCTGGCCGAGGATGCGCAGCACGTCGTGCGGGTTGGTGGCACCCACGGTGAGCTTCTGGCCCACCTCGACGTGGTCGCCCTCGCCCACCAGCAGACGGGCGCGCTTCGAGATCGGGTAGGCCGTCTCGTCGCTGCCGTCGTCCGGGGTGACGACGATCTTCTTGGTCTTCTCGGTCTCCTCGATACGGACGCGGCCGGCCGCCTCCGAGATCGGGGCGACACCCTTGGGCGTACGGGCCTCGAAGAGCTCGACGACACGCGGCAGACCCTGGGTGATGTCGTCACCGGCCACACCACCGGTGTGGAAGGTACGCATCGTCAGCTGGGTACCGGGCTCACCGATGGACTGGGCGGCGATGATGCCGACCGCCTCACCGATGTCGACCAGCTTGCCGGTGGCGAGCGAGCGTCCGTAGCAGAAGGCACAGGTGCCGACCGCGGACTCGCAGGTCAGGACCGAGCGGGTCTTGACCGTCTCGACGCCGGCGGCGACCAGCGCGTCGATCAGGACGTCACCGAGGTCGACGTTGGCCGGTGCGATGACCTTGCCGTCGACGACGACGTCCTCGGCGAGCATGCGGGCGTAGACCGAGGTCTCGACGTCCTCCGCCTTGCGGAGCACGCCGTCGGCGCCCTTCTCGGCGATCCGCAGCTTCAGGCCGCGGTCGGTGCCGCAGTCCTCCTCGCGGATGATCACGTCCTGCGAGACGTCCACCAGACGACGGGTCAGGTAACCCGAGTCGGCGGTACGCAGGGCGGTGTCCGCCAGACCCTTACGGGCACCGTGCGTGGAGATGAAGTACTCCAGCACGGACAGGCCCTCGCGGAAGGACGCCTTGATGGGACGCGGGATCGTCTCGTTCTTCGCGTTCGACACCAGACCGCGCATACCGGCGATCTGCCTCATCTGCATCATGTTTCCTCGGGCACCCGAGTCGACCATCATGAAGATGGGGTTGGTCTTGGGGAAGTTCTCGTTCATGGCCTCGGCAACCTCGTTGGTCGCCTTGGTCCAGATCGCGATGAGTTCCTGCGTGCGCTCGTCCTTGGTGATCAGACCGCGCTCGTACTGCTTCTGGACCTTCTCGTCCTGCGCCTCGTAGCCCGCGACGATCGCCTTCTTGGCCTCGGGGACCACGACGTCGGAGATGGCCACGGTGACACCGGAACGGGTCGCCCAGTAGAAGCCCGCCGCCTTCAGGTTGTCGAGCGTCGCCGCCACGATGACCTTGGGGTAGCGCTCGGCGAGGTCGTTGACGATCTCGGAGAGCTGCTTCTTGCCGACCGAGTAGTCGACGAACGGGTAGTCCTCGGGCAGCAGCTCGTTGAAGAGCGCGCGGCCCAGGGACGTACGCAGCCGGAACGAGTCGCCCTGCTGGTACTCACGCTCGCCGACGCCGTCGCCCGCTTCCTCGGCGACCGGCGGCACCCAGCCGCGCGGCGGGATGGTGCCCACCGGGAAGCGGATGTCGACCTTCGCCTGGAGCGACAGCTCGCGGGCGTCGAAGGCCATGATCGCCTCGGCCGTGGAGCCGAAGGAACGGCCCTGTCCGACGACGTTGCGCTCCTCCTCGTCCGTGGTGAGGAAGAACAGGCCCAGCACCATGTCCTGGGTCGGCATGGTGACGGGACGGCCGTCGGCCGGCTTCAGGATGTTGTTCGAGGACAGCATCAGGATGCGGGCCTCGGCCTGCGCCTCCGCGGAGAGCGGCAGGTGGACGGCCATCTGGTCACCGTCGAAGTCCGCGTTGAAAGCGGTGCAGACGAGCGGGTGGATCTGGATGGCCTTGCCCTCGACCAGCTGCGGCTCGAAGGCCTGGATGCCGAGGCGGTGCAGCGTGGGCGCACGGTTCAGCAGCACCGGGTGCTCGGCGATGACCTCTTCGAGGACGTCGTACACCACGGTGCGACCGCGCTCGACCATGCGCTTGGCCGACTTGATGTTCTGCGCGTGGTTCAGGTCGACCAGGCGCTTCATCACGAACGGCTTGAACAGCTCCAGCGCCATGGCCTTCGGCAGACCGCACTGGTGCAGCTTCAGCTGCGGGCCGACGACGATCACGGAACGCGCCGAGTAGTCGACACGCTTGCCGAGCAGGTTCTGACGGAAACGACCCTGCTTGCCCTTCAGCATGTCGCTGAGGGACTTCAGCGGGCGGTTGCCGGGGCCCGTCACCGGGCGGCCGCGACGACCGTTGTCGAAGAGGGCGTCAACAGCCTCCTGAAGCATGCGCTTCTCGTTGTTGACGATGATCTCCGGGGCACCGAGGTCCAGGAGCCGCTTCAGACGGTTGTTGCGGTTGATCACACGGCGGTACAGGTCGTTCAGGTCGGAGGTCGCGAAGCGGCCACCGTCCAGCTGCACCATCGGACGCAGGTCCGGCGGGATGACCGGCACGCAGTCGAGCACCATGCCCTTGGGCTTGTTGCTGGTCTGCAGGAACGCGGAGACGACCTTGAGGCGCTTGAGCGCGCGGGTCTTCTTCTGGCCCTTGCCGGTGCGGATGATCTCGCGGAGCTTCTCGGCCTCCTCCTCCAGGTCGAAGGACTCCAGCCGCTTCTGCAGGGCGGCGGCGCCCATGCAGCCGTCGAAGTACGTGCCGAAGCGGTCACGCAGCTCGCGGTAGAGCAGCTCGTCGCCCTCCAGGTCCTGGACCTTGAGGTTCTTGAAGCGGTTCCACACCTCGTCGAGGCGGTCGATCTCGCGCTGCGCGCGGTCGCGCAGCTGCTTCATCTCGCGCTCGGCGCCCTCGCGCACCTTGCGGCGCACGTCGGCCTTGGCGCCCTCGGCCTCCAGCTCGGCCAGGTCGGTCTCGAGCTTCTTGGCGCGGGCCTCCAGGTCGGCATCGCGGCGGTTCTCGATCTGCTGGCGCTCGACGGAGACGTGCGCCTCCAGCGAGGGAAGGTCGCGGGTACGCCGCTCCTCGTCCACGTACGTGATCATGTACGCGGCGAAGTAGATGACCTTCTCCAGGTCCTTCGGCGCCAGGTCGAGCAGGTAGCCCAGGCGCGACGGGACGCCCTTGAAGTACCAGATGTGGGTGACGGGAGCGGCGAGCTCGATGTGACCCATGCGCTCACGGCGCACCTTGGCGCGCGTGACCTCGACGCCACAGCGCTCACAGATGATGCCCTTGAAGCGGACACGCTTGTACTTGCCGCAGTAGCACTCCCAGTCCCGGGTCGGACCGAAGATCTTCTCGCAGAAGAGTCCGTCCTTTTCGGGCTTGAGCGTGCGGTAGTTGATGGTCTCCGGCTTCTTCACTTCGCCGTGCGACCAGGTCCGGATGTCGTCCGCGGTGGCGAGGCCGATCCGCAGCTCGTCGAAGAAGTTGACGTCGAGCACTTGTCGTCAATCCCTCTTTCGGGGGTTCGAGCCCCCTCGCGTCAGGCGAGAAATATGGGGCACTTCAGCAATGGTCTGAACGGGTCCGGGGAGAGCCGGCCGGATCACGAGGATCCGGCCGGCCAACCCGTCAGACCTCTTCGACGCTGCTCGGCTCGCGCCGGGACAGGTCGATACCGAGCTCCTCCGCCGCGCGGAAGACGTCCTCGTCCGTGTCGCGCATCTCGATGGACATGCCGTCCGAGGACAGCACCTCCACGTTGAGGCAGAGCGACTGCATTTCCTTGATGAGCACCTTGAAGGACTCGGGGATGCCGGGCTCGGGGATGTTCTCGCCCTTGACGATGGCCTCGTAGACCTTCACGCGGCCGGTCACGTCGTCGGACTTGATCGTCAGGAGCTCCTGGAGGGCGTATGCGGCGCCGTATGCCTCAAGGGCCCACACCTCCATCTCACCGAAGCGCTGACCACCGAACTGCGCCTTACCACCCAGCGGCTGCTGGGTGATCATCGAGTACGGACCCGTCGAACGCGCGTGCAGCTTGTCGTCGACGAGGTGGTGCAGCTTGAGGATGTACATGTAGCCGACCGAGACCGGGTCCGGGAACGGCTCGCCGGAGCGGCCGTCGAACAGCTTGGCCTTGCCGGAGGGCTGCACCAGGCGGTCGCCGTCGCGGTTCGGGATCGTGGCCTCGAAGAGGCCGGAGATCTCGTCCTCGCGCGCACCGTCGAAGACGGGGGTGGCGACGTTGGTGCCGGGGGCGACCCGGTCGGCGCCGATCGTCTGGAGGCGCTTGGCCCAGTCGTCGGCGAGGCCGGAGACGTCCCAGCCGCGGCTGGCGAGCCAGCCGAGGTGGATCTCCAGGACCTGTCCCGGGTTCATTCGGGACGGGACACCCAGCGGGTTGAGGATGATGTCGACGGGGGTGCCGTCCTCCAGGAACGGCATGTCCTCGATCGGCAGGATCTTCGAGATGACGCCCTTGTTGCCGTGACGGCCGGCGAGCTTGTCACCGTCGGTGATCTTGCGCTTCTGCGCGACGTAGACGCGGACCAGCTGGTTCACGCCGGGCGGCAGCTCGTCGCCCTCCTCGCGGTCGAAGACGCGGACGCCGATGACCTTGCCGATCTCGCCGTGGGGGACCTTCAGCGAGGTGTCGCGGACCTCGCGCGCCTTCTCACCGAAGATCGCGCGGAGCAGGCGCTCCTCGGGGGTCAGCTCGGTCTCGCCCTTGGGCGTGACCTTGCCGACGAGGATGTCGCCGGCGACGACCTCGGCACCGATGCGGATGATGCCGCGCTCGTCGAGGTCGGCGAGGACCTCCTCGGAGACGTTCGGGATGTCCCGGGTGATCTCCTCGGGGCCGAGCTTGGTGTCACGGGCGTCGACCTCGTGCTCCTCGATGTGGATCGAGGAGAGGACGTCGTCCTGCACGAGGCGCTGCGACAGGATGATCGCGTCCTCGTAGTTGTGACCCTCCCACGGCATGAACGCCACGAGCAGGTTCTTGCCCAGGGCCATCTCGCCGTTCTCGGTGGCCGGACCGTCGGCGAGGACCTGGTCGGCGACGACCCGGTCGCCCTCGGAGACGATGACCTTCTGGTTGACCGAGGTGCCCTGGTTGGAGCGCATGAACTTGGCGATGCGGTACGTGGTGTACGTGCCGTCGTCGTTCGTCACGGTGATGTAGTCCGCGGAGACCTCCTGGACCACACCGTCCTTCTCGGCCTTCAGCACGTCACCGGCGTCGGTGGCGCAGCGGTACTCCATGCCGGTGCCGACGAGCGGCGCCTCGGACTTGATCAGCGGCACCGCCTGCCGCATCATGTTCGCCCCCATGAGGGCGCGGTTGGCGTCGTCGTGCTCCAGGAAGGGGATCATCGCGGTGGCGACGGACACCATCTGGCGCGGGGAGACGTCCATGTAGTCGACGTCCGCGGCGGACACGTAGTCGACCTCGCCACCGCGGCGGCGGACCAGGACGCGGGGCTCGACGAAGCGCAGCTCCTCGGAGAGGGGCGCGTTCGCCTGGGCGATGACGAAGCGGTCCTCCTCGTCGGCGGTGATGTAGTCGACCTCGTCGGTGACCTGGCCGTCGACGACCTTGCGGTACGGCGTCTCGATGAAGCCGAACGCGTTGACGCGGCCGTACGAGGCGAGCGAACCGATCAGACCGATGTTCGGGCCTTCGGGGGTCTCGATGGGGCACATGCGTCCGTAGTGGGACGGGTGCACGTCACGGACCTCGAAGCCGGCCCGCTCACGGGAGAGACCACCCGGGCCGAGCGCGGACAGACGACGCTTGTGCGTCAGCCCGGACAGCGGGTTGTTCTGGTCCATGAACTGGGACAGCTGGCTGGTGCCGAAGAACTCCTTGATGGAGGCGACGACCGGCCGGATGTTGATCAGGGTCTGGGGCGTGATCGCCTCGACGTCCTGGGTCGTCATGCGCTCGCGCACGACGCGCTCCATACGGGCGAGACCCGTACGGACCTGGTTCTGGATGAGCTCGCCGACATTGCGCAGACGGCGGTTGCCGAAGTGGTCGATGTCGTCGGTCTCGACGACGATCGTGCGGCCGGACTCGCCGACCGTCTCGGTCTCACCGGCGTGCAGCTTGACCAGGTACTTGATGGTCGCGATGACGTCGTCGGTGGTCAGCACGCCGGCGTCCAGCGGCTCGTCGGCGCCGAGCTTCTTGTTGACCTTGTAGCGGCCGACCTTCGCGAGGTCGTAGCGCTTCGGGTTGAAGTAGAGGTTCTCCAGCAGCGTCTGGGCGGCCTCGCGCGTCGGCGGCTCGCCCGGACGGAGCTTGCGGTAGATGTCGAGCAGCGCGTCGTCCTGGCCCTGGGTGTGGTCCTTCTCCAGGGTGGCGCGCATGGACTCGTACTCGCCGAACTCCTGAAGGATCTGCTCGGTGGTCCAGCCGAGCGCCTTCAGCAGGACGGTGACGGACTGCTTGCGCTTGCGGTCGATACGGACACCGACCATGTCGCGCTTGTCGATCTCCATCTCCAGCCAGGCACCCCGGGACGGGATGATCTTGGCGGAGAAGATGTCCTTGTCGGACGTCTTGTCGATGGAGGAGTCGAAGTAGACACCCGGCGAACGGACCAGCTGCGACACGACGACACGCTCGGTGCCGTTGATGACGAAGGTGCCCTTGTTCGTCATGAGCGGGAAGTCGCCCATGAAGACCGTCTGGGACTTGATCTCACCGGTCTCGTTGTTGGTGAACTCCGCCGTGACGAAGAGCGGGGCGGCGTACGTGAAGTCGCGCTCCTTGCACTCGTCAATCGAGTTCTTCGGGGGCTCGAAGCGGTGGTCGCGGAACGTGAGCGACATCGACCCGGAGAAGTCCTCGATCGGGGAGATCTCCTCGAAGATTTCCTCCAGTCCGGACTTGGTGGGGACGTCTTGTCCACTGTCCAGAGCAGCCTCGACGCGAGCCTTCCAGGCGGCATTGCCGAGGAGCCAGTCGAAGCTCTCGGTCTGCAGCGCGAGGAGGTTCGGAACCTCGAGGGGCTCCTTGATCTTTGCAAAGGAGATGCGCAGCGGGGCGGTGCTGGCACCGTTGTTCGTATTCGCGGTCGAGGCGTTGCGCGAGGCGGCCAAGAGGGGGTCCTTCCGAGGGCTCGGACTCACTACGCGCGTACCGGTCCCAAGCTGGACGCCGAGACGGTCGGTTCCTGACTCCGGCCAGAAAAGGCCAGGTCAGAGACGTGTGATCGTCGGTGCTCAAGCGTGGGCATGCCCCTGGTGACGGGCAGGGGGCAGCTAACAGGCAGCGCAAAGGGACAGTGTAGCCAAACGGCACACTGATGTCCAGTGAGGGTTCTCAGAGACCCACGTTGCTCGCACCAGTTGTTCTCAACACCTATTGGTCCTGCGCGTGCTGCGCTCTTCTTTACTGCCCACTTCGGCCACGATCCATGCCTCGGATTCGGATCGATGTGCTGACGCGTCCTGAGAATCGCGCGCCGCGTCCGGTTCGTCAAGGCCCCCTGCCAGGGGCCGCGCCCCGACAGCGGCCGACGCCGGACGGCCGTCCCCCGAGAGGCAACGGCGATGATCACCATACTCGTCGCCGCAGGAAGAGCAAGGCAGCGGCCCCGGGTACGACGAAGGGCGACCACCCCGATGGGTGATCGCCCTTCGTCACGCGACCTCCGTGCCGTACGGCACGGGCGGCGAAAGGAGTCGGCCGACTCCTGAGGTCACTTGACCTCGACAGCGGCGCCGGCGCCCTTGAGGGCCTCGGCGGCCTTGTCGGCGGCCTCCTTGTTGACCTTCTCGAGGACCGGCTTCGGGGTGCCGTCGACGAGGTCCTTGGCCTCCTTCAGACCCAGCGAGGTCAGCTCACGCACGACCTTGATGACCTGGATCTTCTTGTCGCCGGCGCCGGTGAGGATGACGTCGAACTCGTCCTTCTCCTCGGCGGCCTCGGCCGGGGCACCCGGGGCGCCCGGGGCGGCGACGGCGGCCACGGCGGCGGCGGCGGTGACGTCGAACTTGTCCTCGAAGGCCTTCACGAACTCGGAGAGCTCGATGAGGGTCATCTCCTCGAACTGCGCGAGCAGGTCTTCCTGGCTGAGCTTCGCCATGATGGCGTCCTTCCACTAATTCGGCTGGTGCCGGATGTACATGTGAGGCGGGCGTACAGGCCCGCTACGACCGCCGCTCCACCGGAGCAGCGATCACTGCGCGAGCCGAATTACTCGGCACCGCCCTGCTCGGCCTGCTTGGCGCGCAGCGCGTCCACGGTGCGGACGAGCTTCGACGGCAGAGCCTGGAAGAGCGAGGCAGTCTGGGACTGCTTGCCCTTGAAGGCACCGGCCAGCTTGCTGAGCAGAACCTCGCGGGACTCGAGGTCCGCGAGCTTCTTGATCTCATCGGCGGACAGCGCCTTGCCATCAAGGACACCGCCCTTGATGACGAGGTTGGGGTTGTCCTTGGCGAAGTCACGAAGACCCTTCGCCGACTCCACCGGGTCACCGGTGATGAAGGCAACCGCCGTCGGACCCGCGAAAAGGTCGTCGAGCGAGTCGATCCCGGCCTCGTTGGCCGCAATCTTGGTCAGCGTGTTCTTCACCACGGCGTACTGGGCGTTCTCACCGAGCGAACGGCGCAGCTGCTTGAGCTGGGCCACGGTGAGACCCCGGTACTCGGTCAGCACGGCGGCGTTCGAGCTGCGGAACTGGTCCGTCAGCTCGGCTACCGCGGCAGCCTTGTCGGGCCTTGCCATGAGCGTCGGCCTCCTTCCGGGTGATGAGGACCGCTCAGAAGGGACCGGGAAAGACGAACGCCCCGGCGCAGGCGCCAGGGCGTAGCTCGACCGAAAGGAATCCGGGAGCTCTCCACAGTCACCTGCGCGGGTCGCCCGTACTCGACGGATCCTTCGGTCGCCGTTCCCTTCTACGAGGGCACGGCGACGACCAGCGGTCTTTGGCTTCTGGGTGAGAGTACGCGACCGGTGTCGCGTCGGGCAAATCCGTCCGCTGCCGCGACGGCACGCGGCCTCAGCCCGTGGGGGCGCCGGTCTTCTGCTGCTGCTTCATGAGGTCGGTGAACTTGACCGTGTCGCCGGCCGACGGCTTCTCCACGGAGACCTTCGTGCCGTAGTCGCTGTAGTAGACGGTCGAGTTCATCTCGCCGGTCTTCATCTTGGCGCGCTCGGTCTTCTTGACCAGGAGGTCGTTCTCGTCGACCCAGATGTCGACCTGCTCCGTGGTTATCCCCACCTCGTCCAGCTGCTTCTTCAGCTCGGTGAGCTGGGCGGCGTCGAGCGCGGAGTTCTTCTCGGTCAGCCCGGCGACGTCGAGGGTGCCGGCGTAGTGCGTGGTGCGGACCCCGCGCACGTCCTCCTCGCCGACCTTCTTCACGTCGCCGGAGGCCAGCAGGGACTGCACGCCCTGGTTGGGCGTGGCGTTCTGCATCTGCTGCTTCATCGCCTCGCCGGAGGCGCCCGCGAGCTTGGCGAGGTCGGCGTATTCGTAGCTGATCCAGCGCTTGCCGCCGGACTGCTGGGCGAAGCCGTCGCCCATGTTCACGGCGTAGCCGTCCTTGTAGTAGCGGGCCTCCATCGCGCCGCTGCCACCGCTCTGCTTCATGGCGTCCGCCATGCTGCCGCCGGTGTAGGTGATCTGCATGGTGCCCGTCAGGCCGTCGGACCAGTCGACGGCGCCGGTCTGCTTCATGGACATGAGAGTGCCCATCTCGGTGGTTCCCTCGACCTTCGCCGAGTTGACCCCACCCGTCTTCTTCTGCACCTGGCGCAGCGCGGCGATCGGGTCGAACTTCTCGGCGCCGCTGCAGGATGTGACGGACGTCAGCGCCGCCGCCACCGCCACCGCCAGGCCCACCCGTCGCACAGTACTGGTCCTCATGACCGTTTCCACCCCTCGTTCGACTCTCGGACCCTCACGCTAACGCACAGGTCTGACACAGCCCGCTCATACGTACGGACATCTCGCGCGTACGGATACGGGGACGGGCCCCGCACCTGAAAAGGTTGCGGGGCCCGTCGATGTCACACGTGACACGGCGTACGGCCGAGCGCGGGGGCTCAGACGGCGGCCGGGTCCTCCTCGACGAGGAGGTTGCGGGTGCGGTTGGCGTCCAGCGGGATGCCGGGGCCCATCGTGGTGGCCAGGGTGGCCTTCTTGATGTAACGGCCCTTGGCTGCGGACGGCTTCAGACGGAGGACCTCCTCCAGCGCCGCACCGTAGTTCTCCACCAGCTTGGTCTCGTCGAAGGAGACCTTGCCGATGATGAAGTGGAGGTTCGCGTGCTTGTCGACACGGAACTCGATCTTGCCGCCCTTGATGTCGGTGACGGCCTTGGCGACGTCGGGGGTGACGGTGCCGGTCTTCGGGTTCGGCATCAGACCACGCGGACCGAGCACGCGGCCGAGGCGGCCGACCTTGCCCATGAGGTCCGGGGTGGCGACGACGGCGTCGAAGTCCAGACGGCCCTTCGACACCTCGTCGATGAGCTCGTCGGCGCCGACGATGTCGGCGCCCGCGGCTTCCGCGGCCGCAGCACGGTCACCGGTCGCGAAGACCAGGACCCGGGCGGTCTTGCCGGTGCCGTGCGGGAGGTTCACGGTGCCGCGGACCATCTGATCGGCCTTGCGCGGGTCGACGCCCAGGCGAAGGGCGACCTCGACGGTGCCGTCGAACTTGGTGGAGGCGGTCTCCTTGGCGAGACGGACGGCCTCGAGCGGCGCGTAGTTGCGCGACCGGTCGACCTTGGCGTCCGCAGCGCGGAGGTTCTTGCTGCGCTTCACTTCTGCTCCTGTGTTCTCAGGGTGTGGAGTCGTGGTGCGGGCCAGCGCTCGGCCCTACCACTGCGTACGAAAGGGGCTGGGTCAGCCTTCGACCGTGATGCCCATGGAACGGGCGGTGCCTTCGATGATCTTCGACGCGGCGTCGAGGTCGTTGGCGTTCAGGTCGGGGAGCTTCGTCGTGGCGATCTCGCGGACCTGGGCGGCCGTCAGCTTGGCGACCTTGGTCTTGTGCGGCTCGCCGGAGCCCTTCTCCACACCTGCGGCCTTGAGGATCAGCTTCGCGGCCGGCGGAGTCTTGGTGACGAAGGTGAAGGAACGGTCCTCGTAGACCGTGATCTCCACCGGCACGACCATGCCACGCTGCGACTCGGTCGCGGCGTTGTAGGCCTTGCAGAACTCCATGATGTTGACGCCGTGCTGGCCGAGCGCGGGGCCGACCGGCGGAGCCGGGTTGGCCGCACCAGCGTTGATCTGGAGCTTGATAAGCCCCGTGACCTTCTTCTTCTTGGGAGGCATTGCTCTCTCCGGGTCCTAGTGAGAGTGTTCCGCCACCATCCGGTCATCCGGATGGAGGCATACCGCGCAACGATAACGGGTATGGCTGCGCGACCAAAAACCGAGCAGGTCAGACCGGCGACGAAACCGGCCCGACCTGCTCGGTAGGCGTGCGTCCAGAAATCCGCGGAAAACCGTCAGTTCTTCTGGATCTGGTCGAAGCTGAGCTCGACCGGGGTCTCGCGGCCGAAGATCTCGACGAGACCCTTGACCTTCTTCGAGTCGGCGTTGATCTCGTTGATCGTCGCCTGGAGCGTGGCGAACGGGCCGTCGGTGACGGTGACCGAGTCGCCCACCTCGAAGTCGAGCACCTGCACCTCGACCTTGCGGGCCGGCGCCGGCTTGCCCTCGGCCTCCGCGGCCTCGCGGGCGGCCTTCTCCTCCGCCTCCGGGGCGAGCATCTTGACGATCTCGTCCAGGGTCAGCGGGTACGGGTCGTAGGCGTTGCCCACGAAGCCGGTGACACCGGGGGTGTTGCGTACGACGCCCCAGGACTCGTTCGTCAGGTCCATGCGGACCAGGACGTAGCCCGGGAGCTTGTTCTGGCGGACGTTCTTGCGCTCGCCGTTCTTGATCTGGACGATCTCTTCCTCGGGCACCTCGGCCTGGTAGATGAAGTCCTCGACGTTCAGCGAGACGGCGCGCTGCTCCAGGTTGGCCTTCACGCGCTTCTCGTAACCGGCGTACGTGTGGATGACGTACCACTCGCCGGGCAGGCCGCGGAGTTCCTCGCGCAGGGCTGCGACGGGGTCGACCGGGGCGGCCTCCTCGGCATCACTCTCGTCGTCGTCGGAATCCGCGTCGGCTGCGGCGTCGTCCTCGATGTGCAGGGCGGCCTGCTCGGCAGGCTCCCCTGCGGCGGCGTCGGCAGCTTCGGCCTGGTCCGGCTCCTCGGCGTCCGCCGCCTCGACAATGTCGAGCTCGTCCTCGGCGGACTCGAAGGCGCCCGCCGTCGGCTCGACGGCGTCGTTCAGGTTCGGGTCAGACACGGTGGCTGCTTCTTCCTGGCTACATATGGGTGGAACATGCGAAAGGGGCGCCCATGAGGCGCCCTCCGCGGGATCAGCCGAAGACGTACTTGATGACCCGCTGGAATCCGAAGTCAATCACGGTCACGAGGCCGATCATGACGACGACGAAAGCGATCACCACAGTGGTGTACGTCGTCAACTGGGAACGAGTCGGCCAGACGACCTTGCGCAACTCGGCGATGATCTGGCGGTAGAACAGCGCGAGGCGCCCCAGGGGGCCCTTCTTTCCGCGCTTGCCGCCCTTCCGGGTCTTCTTCTTCGACTCGGGTACTTCATCCTCGGCATCAGGCATGTCGATGGAGCCCACGGCGTCCGTCACGCTTCTCACCTGATTCCGGGTCGTGGCCGTGCCGCGCCCGGTGGAGCCGCACGGCGGTGCATTGAAGTACGTACATGCGCACACTTCCTGGCGAAGGAGTGTGTAGCAGGGCCGGAGGGACTTGAACCCCCAACCGCTGGTTTTGGAGACCAGTGCTCTACCAATTGAGCTACGACCCTTTGTGGTTTCCACCAACCTACCGCATCTTCCCGGGTACTCCGGGCGGGGAAGCGATTCGGCCGGTGAAGGCCAACGACAGGTGAGTGTACGTGTTCGGCGGCCCGGCGTCGAACAGATAGCTCGCGGCATCTCCCGCCGCATGTCGTGCGCGGGCCGTCCGGATGCCCTCGGGATCCTGTCCGCTCCCCGAAACCCTCGCGCCGCCGGGCCCGGCGGTCTGGGACCATGGAGGCCATGAGCGCTGCAACTCCTCCGTCCGAGCGCCGGGTCTCCGCCCGCGTCGGCGCGATCTCCGAGTCCGCCACCCTCGCCGTCGACGCCAAGGCCAAGGCCCTCAAGGCCGCCGGCCGTCCGGTGATCGGCTTCGGCGCCGGCGAGCCCGACTTCCCGACCCCCGGCTACATCGTCGAGGCAGCCGTCGAGGCCTGCCGCAACCCGAAGTACCACCGCTACACCCCGGCGGGCGGGCTCCCCGAGCTCAAGGCCGCGATCGCGGAGAAGACGCTGCGCGACTCCGGCTACGAGGTCGACGCCTCCCAGATCCTCGTGACCAACGGCGGCAAGCAGGCCATCTACGAGGCGTTCGCCGCGATCCTCGACCCGGGCGACGAGGTCATCGTCCCGGCCCCGTACTGGACCACCTACCCCGAGTCGATCCGGCTGGCCGGCGGCGTCCCGGTGGAGGTCGTGGCCGACGAGACCACCGGCTACCGGGTCTCCGTGGAGCAGCTGGAGGCGGCCCGCACGGAGAAGACCAAGGTGGTCCTCTTCGTCTCGCCCTCCAACCCGACCGGCGCCGTGTACGCCGAGGCCGAGGCCGAGGCGATCGGCCGCTGGGCCGTCGAGCACGGCCTGTGGGTGCTGACCGACGAGATCTACGAGCACCTGGTCTACGGCGACGCGAAGTTCACCTCGTTGCCGGCGCTCGTGCCCGAGCTGCGCGACAAGTGCGTCGTGGTCAACGGTGTCGCCAAGACGTACGCGATGACCGGCTGGCGGGTGGGCTGGCTCATCGGCCCGAAGGACGTCGTCAAGGCAGCGACCAACCTCCAGTCGCACGCCACGTCCAACGTCTCCAACGTCGCCCAGGTGGCCGCGCTGGCCGCCGTCTCCGGGGACCTGGACGCGGTCGCCGAGATGCGCACCGCCTTCGACCGGCGCCGCCGGACCATCGTCCGGATGCTCAACGAGATCGACGGCGTGCTGTGCCCGGAGCCCGAGGGCGCGTTCTACGCGTACCCCTCGGTGAAGGGGCTGCTCGGCAAGGAGATCCGCGGCAGGCGTCCGGCCACCTCGGTCGAGCTGGCGGCGCTCATCCTGGACGAGGCCGAGGTCGCGGTCGTACCGGGCGAGGCGTTCGGCACGCCGGGTTACCTGCGCCTCTCGTACGCCCTGGGCGACGACGACCTCGTCGAGGGCGTCTCGCGGCTCCAGAAGCTCCTGGCGGAGGCCAAGGCGTAGCGGCGCCGGAATTCCGTCACCGACCCCCGGCCGGCCGGGGGTCGGTTGTTTGTTCGCACGCAACCCCTGATTGGCAAAGCGGCTACCGCCGGAGCCCGCCCGTGCGGCAAGATCCTGGGATGGAGCGTGATGTACGGCTGTTGCCCAAGGCCCACCTGCACCTGCATTTCACCGGGTCGATGCGGCCCACGACCCTGCTCGAACTCGCCGACAAGTACGGCGTGCGCCTCCCTGAGGCCCTGACCGGCGGAGAACCGCCCCGGCTGCGGGCCACGGACGAACGGGGCTGGTTCCGCTTCCAGCGGCTCTACGACATCGCCCGCTCCTGCCTGAGGGCACCCGAGGACATCCAGCGGCTGGTGCGCGAGACGGCCCAGGAGGACGTCGTCGACGGTTCCGGCTGGCTGGAGATACAGGTCGACCCCACCTCGTACGCCCCGCTGCTGGGCGGCCTGATCCCCGCGATCGAGATCATCCTGGACGCGGTGGACGCCGCCTCGCGCGAGACCGGTCTGCCGATCCGGGTGGTGATCGCGGCGAACCGGATGAAGCACCCGTTGGACGCCCGGACGCTGGCCCGGCTCGCGGTGCGGTACGCGGACCGGGGCGTGGTCGGCTTCGGGCTCTCCAACGACGAGCGCCGGGGCATGGCCCGGGACTTCGACCGGGCCTTCGCCATCGCCCGGGACGGCGGTCTGCTGGCCGCCCCGCACGGCGGCGAGCTGTCGGGCCCCGCCAGCGTGCGGGACTGCCTGGACGACCTGGACGCCTCCCGGATCGGGCACGGTGTCCGGGCCGCCGAGGACCCCCGGCTGCTACGCCGACTGGCGGAGAGCGGGGTGACCTGCGAGGTGTGCCCGGCGTCGAACGTGGCGCTGGGCGTCTACGAGAAGCCCGCCGATGTCCCCCTGCGCACTTTGTTCGACGCCGGGGTGCCGATGGCGCTGGGGGCGGACGACCCGCTGCTCTTCGGCTCCCGGCTGGCCGCCCAGTACGACCTCGTACGGCGCCATCACGCGTTCACCGACGAGGAGCTCGCGGAGCTGGCCCGGCAGTCGGTACGCGGCTCCGCCGCGCCGGCCCCGGTCCGCACGGAGCTGCTGGCGGGCATCGACGACTGGCTGGCGAAGCCCGTCGGCTGAGAGCCTGTCGCGCGAGCGGGTGTTCACTCCCCGGGGAGGTGCGTCATGAGGATCACGGTGTTCGGTGCGACGGGCGGTGTCGGCCGGGAGATCGTCCGCCAGGCGGTGGCGGCGGGCCACGAGGTGACCGCGGTGGTGCGCGATCCGGCGCGGCTGCCCGTACCGCCCCCCGGGGTGAGCGTCCGCACGATGGCGCGGCTGGAGGATCCGGAGGCGCTGCGCGAGGTGGTGGCGGGCCGGGACGCGGTGCTCTCCGGGCTCGGCTCGCGCGGGCGGAGGGCCCACGGCGTGGCGGAACGGCTGACCCGGTCCGTGCTGCGGGCGATGGAGGCCGAGGGGACGCGGCGGCTGGTCGTGGTCAGCGCGGCCCCGGTCGGCCCGCGCCCGTCCGACGACCCGCTGGTGGACCGGCTGGTCCGCAGGGTGCTGGGGGCGGTCCTCAAGGAGGTCTACGCCGACCTGACGCGCATGGAGGCCGCGCTGGCCGGGAGCGCGACGGACTGGACGTCGGTACGGCCGCCGAAGCTCACCGACGGCCCGCTGACGGGCACGTACCGGACGGTCGTCGGCGGCAGTCCGCGCGGCGGCCGAACCATCTCGCGGGCCGACGTGGCCCACGCGATGCTGGCGCTGGTCGACGACCCGGCCGCGGTGCGGCGGGGCGTGGGCGTGGCGTACTGAGGAGCCCCCGGCTCGCCGGGGGCTGTGCGCGGGCCCGGCGTACCGTCCGGCGCCCCGCACGCCCGCCGTACGTGTCCTACAGGCTCACGCCGACCGTGACGGGTTCGTTGACGAGGGTGACGCCGAACGCCTCGTGGACCCCTGCGACGACCTCGCGGGCGAGCGCGAGGAGGTCCTCGGTGGTGGCGCCGCCCCGGTTGGTCAGCGCGAGGGTGTGCTTGGTGGAGATGCGGGCCGGTCCGGTGCCGTAGCCCTTGGTGAAACCGGCCCTGTCGATGAGCCAGGCTGCGGAGGTCTTGACGCGTCCCTCGGCCGCGGGGAAGGCGGGGGGCGTCACGTCGGGGCCGAGCCGGTCCCGGACGCGAACGAGGAACGCCTCGTACTGGGCCGCCTCCAGGATCGGGTTGGTGAAGAAGGAACCGGCCGACCAGGAGTCGTGGTCCTCGGGGTCCAGCACCATGCCCTTGCCCGCGCGGAGCTTGAGCACGGTGTCGCGGGCGGCGGAGGCGGGCACGCGCTCGCCTTGTTCGACGCCCATGGCGCGGGCCGTCTCGGCGTACTTCAGGGGCGCGGACAGGCCGCCCGCGTCCTCCAGCTCGAAACGGACACGGAGCACCACGAAGCGGTCGGGTTCGGCCTTGAAGCGGCTGTGCCGGTACGAGAAGGCGCATTCGGCGTTGGAGAGGGTGACCATTTCACGGGCCTGCCGGTCGTAGGCCACGACCTCCGTGATCGTGGAGGCCACCTCCTGGCCGTAGGCGCCGACGTTCTGGATCGGCGTCGCCCCGGCGGAGCCCGGGATTCCGGCCAGGCACTCGATGCCCGCGAGACCGGCTTCGACGGTGCGGGCGACCGCGTCCGTCCAGATCTCCCCGGCAGCCAGCTCCAGCGCCGTGCCGTCCAGGGCGAAGCCCTGGGTCGCGATGCGCAGGGCGGTGCCGTCGAAGCCCTTGTCGCCGATGACCAGGTTGCTGCCGCCGCCGATGACGAGGAGCGGAGTGCCGGTGTCGTCGGCCTCGCGCACGGCCTCGATCACCTCGGCGTCGGTCGTCGCCGTGAGGAGGCGGGAGGCGGGACCACCGAGACGGAAGGTGGTCAGCGGGGCGAGGGGGGCGTCGTGGAGTTCCTGCACGGGGACAAGAGTACGGTCCGCCCGTGGACGGCCCGGGCGCGCGTCCCCGGGCGCACCCGGGACGCGGCCCCCACCCCTCGGCGGTGCCGCGGACCGGTGCGACCGGGGCCGGGGATCCCGGAGAGGACGCGAGGGCCGCGCTCAGGCGGGGGCGGGGACGCGCTCCCCCGCCGCGTCGTCGGCCGCCGCGGTCCCAGGGGCCGGGGCCTCGTCGCGCCCCGGTATCAGCAACGCGACGAGGGCGGCCAGCGCCACCGCTCCGGCGCCGATCCACACCGCCGGGACGGTGCCGTCCGTGAAGGCGCGCGCCGACTCGTAACCGCCGCGCGAGGAGAAGACCGTGGCGAGCACGGCGACGCCGAGGGCCCCGCCGACCTCGCGCAGCGCGTTGTTGGTGCCGGAGGCGATGCCCTGCTCGGCGGGACGGACGCTGGACATCACGAGCCCGGCGGCGGGCGCGAAGTACAGGGCCATGCCGACGCCGCTGACGATCAGGCCGGGCAACTGCGCGGCGTACGAGGCGTCGGGTTCGAGGACCAGGGCGAAGAGGGCCAGGCCGACCGCCTGGAGGGCGAGCCCGGTGACGACCACCGGACGCCCGCCGAACCGGTCGGAGAGCATCCCGGCGATCGGCGCGACCAGCATCGGCATCCCGGTCCAGGGCAGCATCCGCAGGCCCGCCTCGGTGGGCGAGTAGCCCACCACGGCCTGGAGATACTGGCTGAGCAGGAAGATCGCCCCGAACATGCCGAGGAACATCAGCAGACCGGCCGCGTTGATCCCGAAGAACGCGCGGCTGCGGAACAGCCGCATGGGCAGCATCGGGTGCTTCGCGCGGAAGCCGTGGACGACGAACCCACCGACGAGCACGGCACCGACGAGCAGCGAGCCGAGGACGGTGGGGCTGGTCCAGCCGTCCTCATTGGCGTTGACCAGGCCATGGACGAGGCCGAAGAGGCCGCCGCTGACCAGGAGCGTTCCGGGAACGTCGAGCCGCGCGCCGGGCGCGTACGACTCGGTCAGCCGCAGCCGGGCGAGCGGCATCAGGAGCAGGCCGACCGGAACGTTCAGCCAGAAGATCCACTGCCAGGACAGGTGCTCGGTGAGGCTGCCGCCGATCAGCGGACCGCCGGCCACGGCGAGTCCGGAGACGGCGCCGAAGATGCCGAGCGCGGCACCCCGGCGGGCGGGCGGCACGGCGGCCGTGAGGAGGGTGAGCGTCAGCGGCATCATGATCGCCGCACCGAGGCCCTGCACGGCCCGGAAGGCGATCAGCTCGCCGATCCCCGACGAGAGCGCGGCCGCGGCGGAGGCGCCGGTGAAGACGGCGAGCCCCACGAGGAAGAGCCGACGGCGTCCGAACCGGTCGCCCAGGGCCGCTCCGAGCATGAGCAGGACAGCGAAGGTGAGGGTGTAGGCGTTGACCGTCCATTCGAGCTCGGCGAGTTCGCCGCCGAGGCTCTTCCGGATGGAGGGCAGGGCGGTGGTGACGACGAGGTTGTCGAGGGCGGCCATGAAGGCGGCGACGCTGGTGATGACGAGGGTCCAGACCGCTCCCGAGCGGCCTGACGCTGGCTGGTTCACTGCTCTGCTCCCCCTACGGATTAGTTATCAATTACTAACTTGCTTGGACAGAAAACCGGACAGAAATCCGGACGGAGCCGGGCCGGACCGGACGGAGCCAGGTCGGAAGGGATGGAACCGGGTCGGGCCGGACGGTCGCCGACGGGACCGGGCGAGGCCCGGGGCCGCGCTGTCCGGAAAAGATCGGTGCCGTACCGCCCGAAGGACCGTTACGGACCGGTGGAAGGGGTCGGCGGATCGGCCCGGCGGACGGGTTCAGTTCGAGGGCCCGGGCATGCAACCCGGCTTGGCCAGGTCGTAGAAGCCGGCCCACACCCGGTGCTCGGGCGGGAAGCCGAGCGAGGTCAGGGTGTTGATGAGCATTCCGTACGCGAAGAAGACGGTCGTCTCCTCGATGTCGGCACCGAGGGCGAGATGGACGTCGTCCCACATCCGCAGCCACGCGGCGCGCAGGACCTCGCCGAACTCCCGGTCCCCCGCGCTCACCATGGCGGCGTACATCTGCATCTGCATCCGGAGCTTCTCGGGATCGTCGACGATGAGGCGCTGGTACGCGCCGGCCATCGCCGTAACTGCCGCGTCGCCCTCCAGCCCCTCGGCCGCGTCGGTGAACACCTTCCTCGTGTCCGAGACGCAGCGCTCGGCGGCGGCGAGGAACATGGCCTGCTTGCTGGGGAAGAGGCGGAAGAGATACGGCTGCGAGACGCCGACACGCTTGGCGATCGCCTCCGTGGAGGTGGCGTCGTAGCCGCCGCGGGCGAATTCGGTGATCGCCGCACGGATGACGCTCTCGCGCCGTTCTTCCGCACTCATCCTTGCCATGCCATGAAGTTAGTGTGCAATCACTAACTTGGTCAAGCAGATCGCCCCCGGCCCCCTCTCGGGGAAGCCGGGGCACCACGCCCCGGGACCTCGCGCGTGCCGGCGCCTGGTCCCGGGTCGGCCGGAACGCGGGGGACGCGGGGGGGGGCGGCGAGGGGCACCGCCCCAGGACGGTGCCCCTCGCGCGCTCGCCGGTCCGCGCCCGCAGTTACCCGCCTTCGCGGGCCCGCTCGCCGTCTCAGGCGAGCTGCACCACGGCCCTGGCCATGCCCAGCACCTTCTTGCCCTCGCTCATGGCCGTCAGGTCCACCCGCACCCGCTTGTCGTCGAGCAGGGCGGCCACCTTGGCACCGACCTCGATCAGGGCGCCCTCGTCGTCGTTCGGTACGACGACCGGCTTGGTGAACCGGACCCCGTACTCGACGACCGCGCCCGGGTCGCCCACCCAGTCCGTGACCACGCGGATCGCCTCGGCCATGGTGAACATGCCGTGCGCGATCACGTCCGGCAGTCCGACCTCGCGGGCGAACTTCTCGTTCCAGTGGATCGGGTTGAAGTCCCCGGAAGCGCCCGCGTACTGGACCAGCGTCGCCCGGGTCACCGGGAAGGACTGCGCGGGCAGTTCCGTACCGACCTCGACCGACTCGTATCCGATCCTCGCCGTCATCACGCCTCCTCGGCGGCGCGCGCCACCAGCTTCGTCCACGCGGTCACCACGTGTTCACCGGACGCGTCGTGGACCTCGCCGCGGATGTCCAGGACGTCGTTGCCCGCCAGGGACTTGATGCCCTCGATCGTCGAGGTGACCGTCAGCCGGTCCCCCGCCCGCACGGGACGCATGTAGGCGAACTTCTGGTCGCCGTGCACCACACGGCTGTAGTCCAGGCCCAGCTGCGGATCCTGGACCACCTGACCGGCGGCCTTGAAGGTGATCGAGAAGACGAACGTCGGCGGCGCGATCACGTCGCTGTGGCCGAGCGCCTTGGCGGCCTCGGGGTCGACGTACACCGGATTGGCATCGCCCACCGCCTCGGCGAACTCGCGGATCTTCTCGCGGCCGACCTCGTACGGCGGGGTGGGCGGATAGGTCCGCCCCACGAAGGACTGGTCGAGCGCCATGAGCTCGCTACCTCCTGGTGAAAGATGAAAAAGGCCGAAACAACAGCCCCATACAACGACACGAGGCCGCCCCCATCGGGGACGGCCTCGTGTACGAGCCTGATTCAGCGCGTTTCGCGGTGCGCGGTGTGGGAGTTGCAGCGCGGGCAGTGCTTCTTCATCTCAAGACGGTCCGGGTTGTTGCGCCGGTTCTTCTTGGTGATGTAGTTCCGCTCCTTGCACTCCACGCAGGCCAGCGTGATCTTCGGGCGGACGTCGGTGGCAGCCACGTGAGTGCTCCTTGACGGACGGATGGACGGATGAACGCAAAAAAGAGTAGCCGATCGAAGGACCGACCCCGCAATCGGCTACCGTAAGTAGCGGTGACCGGACTTGAACCGGTGACACAGCGATTATGAGCCGCTTGCTCTACCGACTGAGCTACACCGCTTTGATGACGGATCCCCCCGCCGAAGCGGGGATTCCCGATCACCAGAGCCCCAATGCGGAATCGAACCGCAGACCTTCTCCTTACCATGGAGACGCTCTACCGACTGAGCTATTGGGGCGAGCGAGGAAGACATTACACGCTCGGTCGCCGGTTGCCCAAATCGGTTTGGGCGCCCCGCTCCGAGCAGCCGGCCCACCCGCCCGCCATCCGCCCCGCTCCCGCTTCCCGGCCGCCTGAACAGCGCCTCGGCCGCCACACGGGTCACGGACGTTCCGCCCCGGTGCCACGCACCCGCGGCCACCACCACCCCGTTCCCGGCGGCGCCGACCGGTTCTTCCGCGGCCCCGACAGGGTCATCACCCGCCCCGTGGGCCACGGCGTTCCCTCGGACTCGCCCCGGTAAGCCGGCGCCGCCCCGGGCACCCTTCCTCGGCCCGTACGTCCCCGGAGCCACACCGGTACGACTATTTCGCTCCTCCTCGAACCGGACCGAACACGCCCCTAGGCTCGACTCACTCTGCGTGATCTTCCGCGCTTTCCAGACGCCTCTTCCTCCCCCCTCCCAGCCCTTTGCACCCCCTCGCACCCCCTGCCAGGGACTTCCCGTTCCAGGAGCGCGATGACCGAGAGCCATCCGAGGCCGTCCGACGACCACGCCGACGACCCTGCCGACCCGACCGACGGCCCCGACACCGCCACGACCACCGAGACGAACCCCCTGGTGCTCTGCGGCGCCCGCCTCACCGACGGCCGCGTCGTGGACGTACGGCTCGGCGGCAGCCGTATCGAGGCCGTCGGCACCGCGGGCAGCCTGGCCGTCCCCGGCGCCCGGGTGGACCTGCGTGGCCATCTGCTGCTCCCGGCCCCCGTCGAACCCCACGCCCACAGCGACACCGCGCTCACCGCCGACGGCACGGGCCCCGGCATCCCGGGCCCCGTCTCGCACCGGCCCCAGGACATCCAGCGCCGGGCCACCGAGGCCGCGCTGCTGCAGCTCGGCCACGGCGCCACCGCGCTGCGCGCGCACGTACGGATCGGCTCGGTCCAGGGCCTCGCCTCGCTCGACGCCGTCCTGCGCGCCCGGGACTCGCTGTGCGGACTCGTCGAACTCGCGCCGGTCGCCGTACCCCGGCTGCTCACCGGCGTCGCGGGCGCCGACAACCTGGCCATGCTGCGCGACGCGGTGAAGATGGGGGCGTGCGCGGTCGGCGGCTGTCCCGACCTCGACCCGGACCCGGCGGGCTACGCGGAGGCCGTGCTGGAGATCGCCGCCGAGCACGGTTGCCCCGTCGACCTGCACACGGACGGTGACGACCCGGCCCGGCTCGGACGGCTGGCCGCCGTGGCGGGCGGGGTACGGTCCGGTGTCTCCGTCGGCCCGTGCGCCGGTCTGGCCCGGCTCCCCTCGCAGTCCGCGACCCGGGCCGCGGACCAGCTCGCCGCGGCCGGGGTGACGGTGATCTGCCTCCCCCAGGGCGGCTGCTGCGGGGTGGAGGGCCGGGGCACCGCGCCCGTGGGGCTGTTGCGCGCGGCCGGGGTCCGGATCGCGGCGGGCAGCGGGGCGCTGCGGGACGTCACGAACCCCGTGGGCCGCGGGGACCCGCTGGAGGCCGCCTATCTGCTGTCCTCGCAGAGCGGACTGCGGCCCGCCGAGGCGTACCGGGCGGTCTCCTCGACCGCCCGGAAGGCGATGGGCCTGCCCGAGGTCCGGGTCGAGGCGGGGTTCCCGGCCGAACTGCTCGCCGTGCGCGGGGAACAGCTCTCGGGCGTGCTGTCGCTCGCGTACAGCCGGATCGTGGTGCACCGCGGCCGGGTGGTGGCGCGGACGAGCGCCGTGCGCGAGTACTGCGACTCGGAGACCGTGGTCGCCCTCGGCCTGCCGCGCCAGGGTCGGCCGGATCCGTTCGGCGGGCCCTGAGCACGGCGGCCCGCGGCGGCGTACGGTCGGGAACATGCGCATTGTCATCGCAGGTGGACATGGTCAGATCGCGCTGCGGCTGGAGCGGCTGCTCGCCGCGCGCGGGTACGAGGCGGTCGGCGTCATCCGTGATCCGGAACAGAGCGCGGACCTCCGGGCGGCGGGCGCCGAACCGGTCGTCCTGGACCTGGAGTCGGCCTCCGTGGACGACGTGGCGGCGGTACTGCGCGGCGCCGACGCGGCGGTCTTCGCGGCCGGCGCGGGCCCGAACAGCGGCGCGCCGCGCAAGGAGACGGTGGACCGCGGAGCGGCGGTGCTGCTCGCGGACGCGGCGGAACGGGCAGGCGTTCGGCGCCTGGTCGTGGTTTCGTCGATGGGTGCCGATCCCGATCACCCGGGCGACGAGGTCTTCGACGCGTACCTGCGGGCGAAGGGAGCGGCGGACGCGTACGTGCACTCCAGGACCGCGCTGGACTGGACGATCCTGCGCCCCGGCATGCTGACGAACGACGCGGGCACCGGGCTGGTCCGTCTGGCCGTCTCGACCGGCCGCGGACCGGTGCCGCGCGACGACGTGGCGGCGGTGCTGCTGGAGCTGCTGGAGACCCCCGCGACGGCGGGGCTGACGCTGGAGCTCGTCTCGGGGAACGTGCCGGTGGCGGTCGCGGTCAAGGACGTGGCGGGCAACTGACCCCGGCTGCCCCGGCCGGCCCCACCGCCGTCCGTGGCATCGACGGGAACCGCGTGCGGCGCCCGGGGCACGCGGACCGGCGGCGCCCGCGTACAGCGCTCCGGACCACGCGGACCGGCGGGCGCCCTCAGTCGCGCGGGGCCGGGCGGACGGTGATGCCGTGGCGCTCCAGCAGCGCGGCGGTGACGCCGTCGCCCTCGCGGATCCGGCCCGTGAACGTGCCGTCGTAGACCGTGCCGCGCCCGCAGGAGGGGCTGCGGCTCATCAGCAGCGCCTCGGCGCACCCGGCCCCGCGCGCGACCTCCAGCGCGCGTTCCGCGCCGTCCACGAACTCCCGTGTTACGTCGCACCCGGTGTCGTCGACGACGCGGGCGCGGCCCTCCAGCACGTCGTGCCCGTCGCCGCCGACGATCTCCGCGGGGCGGCGCGGGGTGGGCAGTCCGGCCGCCACCTCCGGGCAGAAGGACACCGGCCGACGGTCCCCGATGGCCTCGGTCACCGCGTCGGACGCCTTGCCCCGGCCGTCGAAGCGGCATGGCACACCGCGCAGACAGGCGCTGACCAGTACGGGTGCGGATACGGACGCGGATACGGGTTCCATGCTCACGACCTTGGCAGCAGGCCCGCAGGACAGGCCGACGGGCCACGGAAACGAAGAAGGCCCCTGTCTTGTGGACAGGGGCCTTTTCCTGTGGCGGCGCCAGGATTCGAACCTGGGAAGGCTGAGCCGGCAGATTTACAGTCTGCTCCCTTTGGCCGCTCGGGCACACCGCCTGGGATCGTCACCTTCGAGAACCGCTTTTCGGCGGTGCTCCCTGGCAACGACGTAAACGATACCCGATGCCCGGGGGTGCTCCGCCACCGGATTGATCAGCGGCTCGATCGGGTGCGGATGGCTAGGCTTTGACCGGCGGGGCGGGGCCGGGAGGCCCGCGACCGCCCCCGTACGTACCCGTTTCCCAGCACCCCCGATCCAAGGAGCCACACGTCATGGCCGACTCCAGTTTCGACATCGTCTCGAAGGTCGAGCGGCAGGAGGTCGACAACGCCCTCAACCAGGCCGCCAAGGAAATCTCGCAGCGTTACGACTTCAAGGGCACCGACGCCTCGATCGCCTGGTCCGGCGAGAAGATCCTGATGTCGGCGAACGGCGAGGAGCGGGTCAAGGCGATCCTCGACATCTTCCAGTCCAAGCTGATCAAGCGTGGGATCTCGCTCAAGGCGCTGGAGGCGGGCGAGCCGCAGCTGTCCGGCAAGGAGTACAAGATCACCGCCTCGATCCAGGAGGGCATCTCCCAGGAGAACGCGAAGAAGGTGGCGAAGATCATCCGCGACGAGGGCCCGAAGGGTGTCAAGGCTCAGGTCCAGGGCGACGAGCTGCGGGTCAGCTCGAAGAGCCGGGACGACCTCCAGGCCGTCCAGGCCCTGCTGAAGGGCAAGGACCTCGACTTCGCGATCCAGTTCGCGAACTACCGCTAGTGCCGCGACCGGAACGGTTCACCGGCTCGCGACAAACCCTTCCGGCCGCAGCACTAGCCGAATCCGCTGCTGGAGCAGGGTCATCACCTGCGAAGGCACCGGTTCTCGGCGTCCGTTTCCCGGTCGGGGAGGGCGCGTCGGGGCGGCACGGAGTTCTCCGGTCGCCGCCCCCGGCGCGCCCTCCCCGACCGCCGCTGTCCGGCCGTTCGGCCGCATCGCGCCGCGGCCGCATGCCAGGCTGGGGGGATGTCCTCCGAGTCCACCACCCCCGACGGCCGGCACACCCCGGCCAGACCGACGCCGCTCGCGGGCGGTGAGGTCTTCCGAAGCCCGGATGCCGGGACGGTGACGGTGCTGGACTTCTGGCGCTACGCGATGCCCGATCTGCGGACCAACACGACCCGGGGCCTGCTCGCGGAGTTCCTGGTCCACCGCGCGGTCGGCGCCGAGCAGCGCAACGCGGAGTGGGAGAGCTTCGATGTCCTGGCACCGGACGGGCTGAAGATCGAGGTGAAGACCAGTGCCTATCTCCAGGCGTGGGGGCAGCGCCGACTGTCGGAGATCCGTTTCTCCCGGCTGCGCGGGCGGATCTGGACGCCCGAGGACGGCGATGCCGCGGAGCAGTCCTACAACGCCGACGTCTACGTCTTCGCACTCCACACCGCGCGTACCCACGCCGCCTACGACCCGCTCGACGTCGGCCAGTGGTGCTTCCACGTCGCCTCCCGGGCTGTCGTGGAAGCCACGGGGCAGGCCAGCCTGGGCCTGACCTCCGTACGGAGGCTCTGCGGCGAGCCCGTCGGCTACGGGGAGCTCGCGGAGCGGATCAGGGGCTGTGCCCGTCGGCCGCTCCCGTTCCCCGGTGCCACCACCGAGGCCGTCGACACCGCCGAAGCCGCCCCTGTGGATGCGTGACGGCGGCGGGTGACGGGTGACGGGTGGCGGCCTCGGTCCGGCGCGATGTCCGAATACCGCCGGTCGTGGTGCGGCCGCGGACGCAGACTGGTGAGCGCCGGACGATGATCCTGTCGGCTCCGGCACGACAGGCGCGGAGAGGACGAGCCATGACCATGTACGCGACGGTCGACAGCCCGCTGGGTGAACTGCTGCTGGTCGGCGAGGAGACCGCCGACGCGGCCGGAGGGGTCGCGCTCGCCTCGCTCTCCCTGCCCGACCAGAAGGGCGCCGCGGTCGTCCGGGACGACTGGGTCCGCGCGCCGGACGCCTTCGAGGGGATCGCCGCACAGCTGCGGGAGTACTTCGCGGGGCGGCTGACCCGTTTCGACATCGTGTACGCCGACGGCGCGGGCACGGACTTCCAGCGCCGGGTGTGGGCCGCGCTCGACACCGTCCCGTACGGGGAGACCGTGTCGTACGGGCAGGTCGCCGAGCACGTCGGGGCGTCCGGAGCGGGTGTGCGGGCCGTGGGCACGGCGATCGGCCGCAACCCGCTGCTGGTCGTGCGGCCGTGCCATCGGGTGATCGGCGCGGACGGGGCCCTGCGCGGCTACGCGGGCGGCGTGGAGCGCAAGGAACGGCTGCTGAGGCTGGAAGGCGCCCTGGCGGTGCGCTGACATGTCCGGGCTCTTTCCCAGACCGCGGGCCGTCGTGGCGCCGGGGGCCGTGCACGTGCCGGAGTGGCTGTCGCCCGCACGTCGGCGGGAGCTGGTGGCCGCCTGCCGGGAGTGGGCGCGAGGGCCGGTGCCGCTGCGGCACACGGTGCTGCCGGGCGGCGGTGTGATGTCGGTACGGACGGTCTGCCTGGGCTGGCACTGGCAGCCGTACCACTACTCGCGTACGGCCGACGACGTGAACGGCGCGCGGGTCGCCGCGTTCCCCGACCGGCTCGCGGAGCTGGGCCGGGAGGCACTGGTGGCGGCGTACGGGGACGAGAGCCGCGCGCGGGCGTACGCGCCGGACGCAGCCCTCGTCAACTTCTACGACGGAGCGGCGCGGATGGGCATGCACCAGGACAAGGAGGAACGGTCCGGTGCCCCGGTGGTGTCGCTCAGCATCGGCGCCACCTGCGTCTTCCGCTTCGGGAACACGGAGAACCGGGGAAAGCCCTACACGGATGTGGAGTTGGCCTCCGGCGACCTGTTCGTCTTCGGCGGGCCGTCGCGCTTCGCCTTCCACGGCGTACCGAGGATCGTCCCCGGGACGTCCGATCCCGCGTCGGGGCTGGGCCACGGCCGGCTCAACCTGACCCTGCGCGAGACGGGACTCGACCCGCTCGGCCCTTCCGGATAGTCCGGGCGTTCCGCAGGGCCCGAGGAACGGACGGCCCGAGGAACGTCAGGGGCGCGTGGCTCTCCCGGCGTCGGCGGACACCGCGCCGTCGGCCACGGGTCGTATGCGGGTGCCGAAGTCTGGCCAGGGCTCCATGTCGGCTTCCTCGTCCTCCGCCTCCTCGCAGTGCCACGCTGTGCCGTCCAGCCAGGCGTGCAGCCACTGGGCGAGATCCGGCTTGTCCACGTACCAGGCGAGCTCCGGCTCGCCGACGTTCGGCTCGAAGAGCAGGACCGTGGTGCGCTCGCTGCGGCAGTCCACGCAGGAGTACATCCCACAGCCCAGGCTGCATATCGGCAGCACGCCCTCCGGCCACGGCCACGCCCCCTCCTCCGCGTCGTCCCGGCGCAGCGCGAGGTATTGCGCGACGGCGGACTCCTCCCCGCCGGGCGTCCGGTCGCCGATCAGCGGCAGGAAGCCGTACGCAGGCCCGAAGCCGCCGTTGGCCGTCCGGGTGTACAGCGCGGTCAGCAGCGGCGGCAGGGGGAAGCCCAGGGCGGCCTCGGCCCGCTCGACGCCCTCGGCGGACAGGGGCGCCGGAAGGGGGTACGCCGCCCAGCGCGGCCCGGTGCGCGCGGTCTTCTCCACGGCCGCCAGCAACTGCTCGATGTCCATCATGCGTTCATGGTGAGTGACGGCACTGACAATCGGCGGAGCGGTGGTCCGGGCCGTCGGCCGGGACCGGCGGCGAAGGGCGCTGCCGGACGAAACACGTGGAAGGCTGGGAAACATGAAGCTGCTGCAACTGATCCTGAACGTCCTGTGGGTGGTGTTCTGCGGGTTCTGGATGGCCCTCGGATATCTGGTGGCCGCGCTCATCTGCTTCGTGCTGATCGTGACGATCCCGTTCGGCATCGCGTCCCTGAGGATCGCGGGCTACGTCCTGTGGCCGTTCGGGCGGACCACCGTGGAACGGCCCGACGCGGGGGCGCCCTCGTTCGTCGGCAACGTCATCTGGCTGGTCTTCGCCGGGTGGTGGCTGGCGCTCGGACACCTGCTGACCAGCATCCCGCTGTTCGTGTCGATCATCGGCATCCCGTTCGGCTGGGCGAACCTGAAGCTGATCCCGATCTCCCTCATGCCACTGGGGCGCGAGGTGGTGCCGACCGACGAGAGGTTCGGGGCGCGGTAGCGGTCCGCACGGAAGCAGAAGCCGGAATGGAGAAGCAGAAGCCGGAATGGAACGGAGGCGGTTCGCGCGGAGCGCCTCGTGCGTCCCGGGGCCGGTGCGCGGGACCGACGGCCTCACGGGCGGCGGCCCGCCATCTGTTCCAGGCGGGCGATGCGCTCCGCCATCGGCGGGTGCGTCGAGAACAGCTTGGACATGCCCTGACCGGGGCGGAAGGGGTTCGCGATCATCATGTGGCTCGCGGTCTCGATCCTCGGCTCGGGAGGCAGCGGGAGCTGCTTCGTGCCCGCGTCGAGCTTCCGCAGGGCACCGGCGAGGGCCAGCGGGTCGCCGGTGAGCTGGGCACCCGAGGCGTCCGCCTCGTACTCGCGGGAGCGGCTCACGGCCAGCTGGATGACGGAGGCGGCGAGCGGGCCGAGGATCATGATCAGCAGCATGCCGAGAATGCCGGGGCCCTCGTCGTCGTCGGACCGGCCCACCGGGACCAGCCAGGCGAAGTTGACCAGGAACATGACGACGGAGGCGAGTGCCCCGGCGACGGACGAGATCAGGATGTCGCGGTTGTAGACATGGCTCAGCTCGTGCCCGAGGACGCCGCGCAGCTCTCTCTCGTCGAGGATCTGGAGGATGCCCTCGGTGCAGCAGACCGCCGCGTTGCGCGGGTTTCGGCCGGTGGCGAAGGCGTTGGGGGCCTGGGTCGGGGAGATGTAGAGCCGGGGCATGGGCTGCCGGGCGGCCGTCGAGAGCTCGCGGACCATGCGGTACAGCCCCGGCGCCTCGAACTCGCTCACGGGCCGGGCGCGCATGGCCTTCAGCGCCAGCTTGTCGCTGTTCCAGTACGCGTAGGCGTTGGTGCCGACGGCCACGAGGAGCGCGACGATCAGGCCCGTACGTCCGAAGAAGCTTCCGATGACGATGATGAGCGCGGAGAGACCGCCGAGAAGTACGGCGGTCTTCAGCCCGTTGTGCCGGCGGTGCACGGTACGCCCTCCAAGTGGTGCGGCAGGGGAACCCTTTGCTCGGTGGTCTCCACTTCCCCAGTGGAGCCTCCCGTACGGGTCAACGCCAGGCGAGGTGAGCTAGTTCCCTTGTGCGTGCCGCCGCGGGGCGGGGCCGGGACGGGGCGCGCGGTCCGGGCGGGCGCTGCGCCGTACGGATGGCGGGGCCGTGCGCGCCTCGTCACCCGTGTCCGTACTGTGCCGTTCCGCGCTCCCGGGCGGGGTCCGTGCCGCGTCCGGGAGCCGTGTCCGGGCGGGTCAGCGCTGGGTGGGGAACCCGGCGACCGCGAGGGCCTCGGGGTCCGGCTCGATCTCGCTGGTGCAGTGGGCGCAGCGGGAGGCGATGGCCGGGATCTCGGTGTAGCAGCGCGGGCAGTCGCGGACGGCGGCCTTGATGTCGACCTTCTCGTCGGCCTTGGAGAAACGGTTCTGGACCTTCGCCATCGGCACGACGACGCCGAAGTAGAGCACCGCGGCGGTGATCAGGAAGGCGATGGCTGCGGCCAGGAACTTCCCGTACGGGAAGACCGTGCCCTCGATCGCGAACTCCGCGGAGCTGAAGTCGCCGACCGAACCGGTGGCGAGGCCGATGAGCGGGGTGATGAACGCGGTGCTGAATCCGGTGACGACGGCGGTGAACGCGGATCCGACGGCCAGACCGATGGCCATCGAGATGATGTTTCCGCGCAGGATGAAGTCCTTGAACCCGTTCAGCACTGCTTTCGCTCCCTCTGGGACCTGGGTGTGTTGTCGCGATGTGCGGCCCTAGACCTTGCCCTGTGCGGACCGTCCCGGGCAAACCGATCTTGGGTAGGTCAGAAGAGGCCGACGGCGGCGAATTCCAGGATGGTCTGCGGGACTCCGGAGAGCACGATGCCCGCGACGGCGGTGAGGGCGATCGCGAGAGTGACGGGGAGCGGGACATGGTGCCCGGTGGGGGCGGGTGCGGCCGGGCCCACGGCCGGTGTCCTTCCGGCGGGCCGGTCCGGGACCTCGTCCGCTGCCCGCTCCGGGGTGCGGAAGAGCACCGCCGTCCACCGCAGGTAGTAGTACAACGCGATCACTACGTTGACGGCCATGACGACCGCGAGCCAGCCGAGCCCCGCGTCGACGGCGGCGGAGAAGACCGTGACCTTGGCGAAGAGGCCGATGATGCCGGGCGGCAGACCGGCCAGGCAGAGCAGGAAGAAGGCCATCGCGAGGGCGGCGAGAGGGCGGTCGGCGTAGAGGCCGCGGTAGTCGGAGAGCCGGTTCCCGGGATGGGTACGGGCGACGAGCGCGGCGACCGCGAACGCGCCGAGGTTCACGACGGCGTACATGAGGGCGTACGCGACGGTGGAACCGACGTGCCGGTCGCTGGCGTACGCGGCGGCGGCGACCGGCACCAGGAGGTAGCCGGCCTGGCCGACGGACGACCAGGCGAGCAGGCGTACGGCGCTGCGGGCGCGGTCGGCGTTCTGGCGCAGGGCGGCGACATTGCCGACGGTCATGGTGAGTGCGGCGAGCACGGCGAGGGCCGGTCCCCAGACGTCCGCGTACGCCGGGAAGCCGATCACTGCGACGAGGATGAGGCCGGAGAAGCCGGCCGCCTTGCCGACGACCGAGAGGTAGGCGGCGACCGGCAGGGGGGCGCCGACGTAGGTGTCGGGGACCCAGAAGTGGAAGGGCGCGGCGGCCGTCTTGAAGGCGAAGCCGACGAGGGTGAGGACGACACCGGTCTCGGCGAGCGTGCCGAGCTGCCCGGGCACGTCGTCGAGACGGGTGGCGAGTTCCGTGAGGTGGAGGGTGCCGGTGGCCGCGTACACGAAGCTGACGCCGAGGAGCGTGACGGCGGTGGCGACGACGGAGGACAGGAAGAACTTCAGCGCGGCCTCGGAGGACCGGCGGTCGCCGCGCTTGAGGCCGACGAGGGCGAAGGCGGGCAGCGAGGCGACTTCGAGGGCGATGACGAGGGTGGCGAGGTCGCGGGCGGCGGGCAGCAGCACGGCGCCGGCCGCGGAGGACAGCAGCAGGAACCAGAACTCGCCGGCCGGGAGCCTGCGGGTGTCGTCGAGCGAGAGCAGGGCGGTGAGCAGGGCGCCGACGAGGACGAGGGCCTGGATGGCGAGGGCGAAGTGGTCGGCGGTGTAGCTGCAGGCCCCGCTGGCGCCGGTGCCGGTGGCGGCCGGGGTGAGGCAGAAGGTGGAGCGGTCGCCGTCCCGCAGCGGAACGAGGAGGGCGAGGGCTGCGACGAGTCCGGCGAGGGTGATCAGGCCGAGGACCTGCTTGCGTTCCCTGGGCAGGAAGAGGTCGGCGACCAGGACCACCAGGGCGGCGGCCGCGACGACGACGGGAGGCGCGATCGCGAGCCAGTCGACGGACTGGACGAGGCTGGTGGTGCCGTCGGCGGCCGTGGTGACGAGACCGGTGCCGCCGTGGGTCGCGGCGGCGGCGAGGCCGGGCGCGGTGGTGACGGCGCTCAGGGCGGCGGCTGTGGTCACGACTTGCCTCCTGCGAGGAGCTTCTGCACGGCCGGGTCGGTGAGGCCGAGGAGGACGGCGGGCCACAGGCCGGCGAGGACGGTGAGGGCGACGAGCGGGGTCCAGGTGGCGAACTCGTACGCCTGGACGTCGGCGAGTCGCGGTTCCTCCCGCTTCGCATCGGTGTCGCCCATGCAGACGCGGCGTACGACGATCAGCATGTACGCGGCGGTGAGCAGGGTGCCGAACGCGGCGATCGCCATGAAGGTGAGGAAGGCGGGGCGGCTGAGTCCTTCGGCCGGGGCGAAGGAGCCGAACAGGGCGAGCATCTCGCCCCAGAAACCGGCGAGGCCGGGCAGGCCGAGGGAGGCGATCGCGGCGAAGGCGAGGAGACCGCCGAGGCGCGGCGCCCGGCCGTAGAGCGCGGCCCCGGTCGCGCCGGAGAGGGTGTCGAGGTCGGCGGTGCCGTAGCGGTCCTTGACGGCACCGACGAGGAAGAACAGCAGGCCGGTGATGAGGCCGTGGGCGATGTTCGCGAAGAGTGCGCCGTTGACGCCGGTGGGGGTCATGCTCGCGATGCCGAGGAGGACGAAGCCCATGTGTCCGACGGAGGAGTACGCGATCAGCCGCTTGAGGTCGCCCTTGGATCCGGGGCGGGCCAGCGCCAGGCAGGCGAGCGATCCGTAGACGATGCCGACCACCGCGAAGGCGGCGAGGTAGGGCGCGAAGGTGTGCATGCCGTCGGGGGCGGCGGGGAGCAGGATGCGGACGAATCCGTACGTGCCCATCTTCAGCAGGACACCCGCGAGCAGCACCGAGCCGACGGTCGGGGCGGCGGTGTGGGCGTCGGGGAGCCAGCTGTGCAGCGGCCACATCGGGGTCTTCACGGCGAGCCCGATCCCGATCGCCAGAACGGCGATGACCTGCACGGACGTGGTGAGCCCACGGCCGTTGTCAGTGGCGAGTGCCACCATGTCGAAGGTGCCGCTCTTCAACCCGATGAGGAGCAGGCCCAGCAGCATGATCACCGAGCCGAGGAGGGTGTAGAGGATGAACTTCCAGGCGGCGGCCTGCCTGCCCGCACCGCCCCAGCGGGCGATCAGGAAGTACATGGGGATGAGCACCATCTCGAACGCCAGGAAGAACAGCACCAGGTCGAGGACGGCGAAGGTCGCGAGGGTGCCGGATTCCAGGGCGAGGACGAGAGCGACGAACGCCTTCGGGGAGGGGCCTTCCGGCTTCTTGAAGTAGCTGTACAGCGCACAGAGGAAGGTCAGCAGCGCGGTCAGTACGAGGAGGGGGAGCGAGATGCCGTCGATGCCCAGGTGGATGCGGACGTGGAGCGCCGGGATCCAGCTGATGTCGGTCGTGGCCTGCATTTTCGACGGATGGTCGTGGTCGAAGCCCGCGGCGAGGAGGAGCGTGGCAGCCAGTACCGCCCCGGTGACGGTCACGCCGTGGCGGAGCACGGCCTGGTCGGGGCCGGTGCCCTTCAGTCCGGGCGGGGCGGGCAGCAGAGCGGCCACGGCGCCGACGAGCGGGGCGAGAACGACGAACGCGAGAAGGAACTGCATCACGGATTCACTGATATCGATCACGGCTCACGACCCGGCGTTGACGTTGGCGAAGACGACGGCGGCGATCGCCAGGACCAGGGAACCGGCGAGCAGCGCGCTGAGGTAGGTCTGCACGTTGCCGGTCTGGGCGCGGCGTACAGCGGCGCCGAGCCAGCGTGCTCCGGTGCCGGAGCCGCGTACGTAGGTGTCGACGACCTCGCGGTCCAGGAACCCGACCAGGCCCGCGGCGGCCCGCACGGGGCGGACGAACAGGGCCGTGTAGAGGGCGTCGAGGTGGAAGCCGGTGGCGGCGTGGCGGTGGAGCGGGCCGAGCAGGAGGCGGCCCGGGTCGGCCGGGTCGGGGGCGTCCCCGGCGGTGCCGTAGGCGGCGGTGTGCGCGGTCAGCGCCTCGGCCTCGACGAGGGCGGGTTCGGCGTCGGGGTGGGGGGCGACAGTGCCGACGGCGGTACGGGCGGCGAGTGCCGAGGTGTGGCGCCAGGCGCCGTAGGTGACGAGGCCACCGACGAGTCCGATGCCCGTGGAGAGGACGGCGGTGGTGAGGGAGGGGGTGAGGCCGTGGTCGTCGAACCAGTCGCCGATCGCGCCGACGGTCAGCCCGAAGGCGATGGTGGGAACGGCCAGGACCCACAGGACGGTGGTCATCGCGACGGGCTGGCGGCCGTGGTCGGGGGCCTCGGCACCACGGCCACGGAAGGCGAGGAGCCAGAGGCGGGTGGCGTACGCGGCGGTGAGGGCCGCGGTGAGCAGTCCGGCCACGAGGACGGTCCAGCCGGCGGCGGACGGGGCGACGTGCCGGTCCCCGAGTGCGGTGTGCTCGGCGGCGACGAGGATGGCTTCCTTGGAGAAGAAGCCGGAGAACGGCGGGATGGCGGCGAGCGCGAGCAGGGCGACGGTCATCGTCCAGTAGGCGTCCGGGATGCGCTTCGCCAGACCGCCCATGCGCGACATGGCGGCCAGTGAGTTGGTCCCGGCGGCGTGGATGACGACACCCGCCGCGAGGAAGAGGACGGCCTTGAACGCGCCGTGCGAGAGGAGGTGGAAGACGGCGGCGCCGCGGTCGCCGACGGCCAGGGCCCCGGCCATGTAGCCGAGCTGTCCGATCGTCGAGTAGGCGAGGACGCGTTTGATGTCGTCCTGGGCGAGGGCGGCGAGGGCGGAGCCGGTCATCGTGACCGCGGCCATCACGGCGAGGACGACGAGGGCCGCGCCGGACTGGGCGAAGACGGGAAGGAGCCGGGCCACGAAGTAGATGCCGGCCGCGACCATCGTCGCGGCGTGGATCAGCGCGGAGACGGGGGTGGGGCCGGCCATCGCGTCGGGCAGCCAGGTGTGGAGGGGGAACTGCGCGGACTTCCCGGCGACACCCGCGAGGAGCAGCAGGGCGATGAGGGTGGGGTGGTCGAGGCCGCCGTTCGCGACGGCGCCCAGGATGCGGGTGATGCGGAACGAGCCGGTGTCGACGGCGAGCGCGAACAGCCCGATCAGGAAGGGGACGTCGCCGAGCTTGGTGACCAGGAACGCCTTGAGGGAGGCGGCGCGGGCCTCGGGCGTCTCCCAGTAGTGGCCGACGAGGAAGTACGAGCAGATGCCCATGATCTCCCAGCCGACCAGGAGCACCATCAGGTCGCCGGAGTAGACGACAAGGAGCATCGCGGAGGTGAAGAGGGAGACGAGGGCGGTGTACGAGGGGTAACGGGGGTCGTCGCGCAGGTAGGCGGTCGAGTAGATCTGCACGCAGGTCGCGACGAGCCCGACCAGGACGGCGACGAGGACCGCGAAGCCGTCGAGGTGCAGGGCGAGGTCGATCGGCACGGACCCGGTGGGGGTGAGCCGGGTCGCCGCGTCGACGGCCGGCCCGCCGCCCTGACGCGAGGCGACGACGACGGCGAGCAGGAAGGCGGTGAGGGTGGGCAGTACGGCGAGGGGGCGGACGAAGCCGGGCGCGATGCGTCCGGTGAGCAGACCGCCCGCGGCGCCCAGGAACGGAAGGAGGGGGACGAGGACGGCGAGGGTCGTGATGGTCACGGAGTGGCCTCTGCCTTCTGTGCCTTCCCTGCCGGAGCAGTGGCCTGGTCTGCGGTGTCGTGGTTCCCGTCGGTGCCGGGGGGCGGCTCGTCGGGGAGCGTCTCGGCGGCATCGGTCTCGGCGGTGTCGCGGAGACGGTCGATGTCCGAGGTGCCCCGGTTGCGGTACACGGCGAGGACGATGGCCAGGCCGATGCCGATCTCCGCCGCCGCTACGGCGATGGTGAAGAGGGTGAGGGCCTGTCCGGCGTGGAGGGTGTCGCGGAGCCAGACGTCGAAGGCGACCAGGTTGAGGTTGACGGCGTTGAGCATCAGCTCGACGGACATCAGGACCAGGATCGCGTTGCGGCGGGCGAGCACCCCGTACAGCCCGGTGCAGAAGAGGAGGACGGCGAGCACGGCGGGGTAGGCGAGGTGCATCAGCTCTGCTCCTTGCCGTGCTTGCGGGACAGGACGACGGCGCCGACGAGGGCGGCGAGCAGCAGGACGGAGAGCGCCTCGAACGGCAGCACCCAGTGCCGGAAGAGGGACACACCGGTCACTTCCGTTGAGCCGCCGACGGGTCCTTCGAGGTCGATCCAGGTGGTGCGGAAGGCGTCGACGACGATCCAGACGAGCGTGCCCGCGGCGGCCGCCGCGACGCCGAGGGCCACCCGGCGGTTGCCGGAGTCGGCGTCCGGGGAGCGGCCGATGGGCGCCTTGGTGAGCATCAGCCCGAAGAGGAGGAGGACGACCACGGAACCGACGTAGATCAGCACCTGCACCCAGGCGATGAACTCGGCGGTGAGCAGGAGGTACTCGACGGCGAGTCCGCCGAGGGCCACGACGAGCCAGAGGGCGGCGTGCACCAGCTGCCTGGTCGTGACGGTGACGAGGGCGGCGCCGAGGGTGGCGATGCCGACGAGCACGAAGGCGATCTCGACGCCGGTCGGGGAGAGGAAGCCGGAGGGTGCGGAGGGGACGGAGGGAAGGGACTGGGCGGCCCCGGCGGCGGACTGGGCCGCGATGGCTGCGAGTGTCACGCCTCACCCTCTTCTTCCTTCTGTTCCTGCTGGCCCTTCTGTTCCTGCCGGCCCTTCTGTTCCGTCCGGTCCTCGTGGGCCCGCTGGGCTTCGGCGGCCTGCCGCGTCTCGGCCGTCTGCTGGGCTTCGGCGGCCTGCCGGGCCTCGGTGGCCTGCTGGGCCGCCTGCGCTTCCTTGGCGCGCTGGGCCTGGAGCTTCTCCGCCGTCTTGCGGGCGGCGGCGATCTCCTTCGGCTCCTCGGCTGCCGGGTCGAGCGCGGGCGGTTCGGGCACCGTCCACATCCACTCGCGGAGCTTGTCGCGCTCGTGGGTGAGTTCGAGGATGTCCGTCTCGGCGTACTCGAACTCCGGCGACCAGAAGAGGGCGTCGAAGGGGCACACCTCGATGCAGATGCCGCAGTACATGCAGAGCGAGAAGTCGATCGCGAAGCGGTCGAGGACGTTGCGGCTGCGCTCGCGTCCGCCGGGGGCGGCGGCCGGCACCGTCTCCTTGTGGGAGTCGATGTAGATGCACCAGTCCGGGCACTCGCGGGCGCAGAGCATGCAGACCGTGCAGTTCTCCTCGAACAGCGCGATCACGCCGCGGGACCGGGGCGGCAGCTCGGGCTGGACGTCCGGGTACTGCGCGGTGACGTTCTTCCGCGTCATCGTCCGCAGGGTGACGGCCAGGCCCTTGGCCAGGCCGGAGCCGGGAACGGCCATCAGTTCATCGCCACCTTCACGATGCCGGTGAGCGCGATCTGCGCGAGAGCGAGCGGGATGAGCGTGGTCCAGGCGAGCTTCTGGAGCTGGTCCTCGCGGAGCCGGGGGTAGCTCACCCGCAGCCAGATGACGACGAAGGCGAGGACCGCGGTCTTGAGGAGCGTCCAGAACCAGCCGAGCCCGTCGGCGCCGAACGGACCGTGCCAGCCACCGAGGAAGAGCACGGTGGTCAGCCCGGACAGTACGACGATGCCCGCGTATTCGGCGAGCAGGAACAGCGCGAAGCGCAGCCCGGTGTACTCGGTGTACGCGCCGAAGATGATCTCCGAGTCGGCGACCGGCATGTCGAAGGGCGGGCGCTGGAGCTCGGCGAGTCCGGCCACGAAGAAGACCAGCGCGCCGGTGATCTGCCAGGGCAGCCACCACCACTCGAAGGCGTCGAGGATGCCCGGGAGGGAGACGGTCCCGGCGGCCATGGCGACGGAGGCGGCGGCGAGCAGCATCGGCAGTTCGTACGCGAGCAGCTGGGCGGCCGTGCGCAGTCCGCCGAGGAGGGAGTACTTGTTGGCCGAGGCCCAGCCGGCCATCAGCGAGCCGAGCACGCCGACGCCCATCACGGCGAGCACGAAGAAGATGCCCGCGTCGACGACCTGCCCGACCGCGCCCTCGCCCGGGCCGATCGGGAGGGCGACGAGGACGAGGAGGTACGGGAGCAGCGCGACGGCCGGTGCGAGCTGGAAGACGCGGCGGTCGGCATCGGCCGGTACGACGTCCTCCTTCTGCGCGAACTTCACGCCGTCCGCGACGAGCTGGGCCCAGCCGTGGAAGCCGCCCGCGTACATGGGTCCGAGCCGACCCTGCATATGGGCCATCACCTTGTGCTCGGTCTGCCCCACGACGAGCGGGAGGACCATGAACGCGACGAAGACGATGACGAGACGGAGGGCGACGTCGAGTACGTCGTTCACGCGGTATCGCCTCCGTCGGGACGGTCGGGGGTTTCGGGGCTCTCAGGGCTTTCGGACGGGGTGCCGGGGAATTCGGGCGCGGCGGAGTCGGGCGACGCGTCGGTGCCGAGCGATGCGGCGGAGTCCGACGACGCGGCGAAGTCCGGTCCCTGGGTGCTTCCGGGGGCGGACTCCGAGGCGGTTCCGGGTTCGTCGAAGGCGGGACGGGCGTGGTGCCAGGGCGCGTCGCTGCCCCCGGCCCTCGGCTTCGACGTCGCCGGGCCGGTCGGGGTTGCCGGGCCGGTCGGGGTTGCCGGGCCGGTGGGAGCCGGTGCCGGATCGGTCGGCGCCGGGCCGGTCGTCGGCTTCGGTGCCGTGTCCCGGGCGGGCGCCGCGGGCGCGGCCGGGACGGTCGTGCCCGGCTCGGCGGCGGCCGGCCGTTGGCTGGCGGAACCCTGGGACGCGCTGCGGGTACGGCGCGGGCGGGCGGCAGGCACGGCCTCGGCGGCCCCGGCCGACGACGCCTCCGCCGTCGGCCGGCCGGCCGAGCCCTCGCTCGCGCTGCGGGTACGCCGTACGGGACGGTCGCCCGCCGCGCGCGCGGTGCGGGCGGGGCGGGAAGGGGCGGGCGGGAGCTGGCCCTTCAGCGGGCCCCACTCGTTCGGGTCGGGGACGCCGGGCGGCAGCATCGTGCGCCGCTTCGGGCCGCCGTGTTCCGACTCGCCCGGCTCCTTCGCGCCCGGCCACGCCTTGGCGACGCGGGCGGCCAGGACGAAGTCCTTTCGCAGCGGGTGGCCCTCGAACCCCTCGGGCAGCAGCAGCGGCACCAGATGGGGGTGGCCCTCGAAGCCGATGCCGAACATCTCGTGCGTCTCGCGCTCGTGCCAGGCGGCGCCCGCGTAGACGTGGACGGCCGTGGGGAGCGACGCGGCGTCGTGCGGAACGGTCGTACGGACGAGGAGCCGCCGGACCACGCCCGGTGCCAGGGCCGCGACATGGGCGCACACCCGGAAGCCGGTGCCCGGCTCGTCGACCGCGCTCAGCCAGTCGAAGTAGCTGCAGCCCAGCCGGTCGCGGGCCGTTTCCAGGGCGGTGGTCCAGGAATCGGCGGGCACGTCGACGGTCAGCAGGTCGTACGCCAGCTCGGCCGTCGCACCCTCGCCGAAGAGTTCGGCGGCGGCGGTCGGCAACCGGTCGTAGGCGGTGGGGTCGTACGCGTCCCGCCCGGGGGCCACACGCTCCTCGTCGGCCCCGCGGTTCTCGGGGGCGCGGCCCTCGTGGTCGCGGTTCTCGGCCCCGCGGTTCTCGGGGGCGCGGCCCTCGTGGTCGCGGTTCTCCGCTCCTGCGGTCACTTCCGCTCCTCCCCCGGTACCGGCGGGGCGGTGACCAGGCCGCTGCGCAGCGCGGCGGTGGAGGGACGGCCTCCGCCCGTTGCGTACCGCTCGCCCAGCGACTCGCGGGCGATCTTCTCCTGGAGCTTGAGGATGCCCTGGAGCAGTGCCTCGGGCCGGGGCGGACAGCCGGGGACGTAGACGTCGACCGGAATGATCTGGTCGACCCCCTTCGTCACGGAGTACGAGTCCCAGTACGGGCCGCCGCAGTTGGAGCAGGCGCCGAAGGAGATGACGTACTTCGGCTCGGGCATCTGCTCGTACAGCCGCTTCACGGCCGGGGCCATCTTGTCCGTCACCGTGCCGGAGACGATCATGAGGTCGGCCTGGCGGGGGCCCGGGGCGAACGGGATCACACCGAGCCGGATGAAGTCGTGCCGGGCCATGGAGGCGGCGATGAACTCGATGGCGCAGCAGGCGAGCCCGAAGTTGAAGACCCAGAGGCTGTAGCGGCGGCCCCAGTTCAGGACCACCTTCATCGGCTCGGGCGCGAGCCGGGACAGGACGCCGAGCCGCTTGGGCTCCGGCAGGAACGCAGGAACGGGCTGCGGTTCGGTCCCCGCCCCGTCGTCGGTCGGCACGACGCCCGACCCGTCGGCCGGTGCGGCACCCGTCCCGGGCGCCGATTCCGTTCCCGGACCCGCTCCGTGCCGGTGCTCGGGGGGCGGAGGGCTCGTCACGTCCATTCGAGGACGCCCTTCTTCCATGCGTAGAGCAGTCCTACGGCCAGGAAGCCGAGGAAGATGAACATCTCCACCAGGGTCGTCGCCCCGTATCCGGGAGCGGCGAACACGGTCGCCCAGGGAAACAGGAAGATCGAGTCGACGGCGAAGATCACGTACAGGAAGGCATACACGTAATAACGGACCTGCGTATGCGCCCATCCTTCACCCACCGGGTCCACGCCGCACTCGTACGTCAGGAGCTTTTCCGGGGTGGGCACGACGGGGCGCAGCAGCCGCCCGGCACCGAACGCGACGGCGACGAACAGCACGCCGATCACGGCGAGCATTCCGACCACCGCGTAGCCGTGGAAGTAGTCCGACGCGAGAACGGTCGGTTCCGGCAGATCCGCCACGTCCGTCCCTCGCTCCCTCGATCGATCCGTTCGGCGATGCTGTACGCGGTCGCGCGCAGTTTGTACGCACGGGAGTCTAGGCCCTGTTAAAGGGAGGGTAAGCAGCCGCGTCGGACAACGGGTGGGGTTATCCCTACTTCACGCCACCCATGAACCCCATGGCATGCGCGGCCCCCGCCCGGCAGGCTGGGGGCATGACCATGAGCCCCCTGGTGCCCGCCGACGACGTTCCGCCGCCTGCCCGCTTCGCCCTCGACCGGTGGACGTGGAAGGAGATCGCACACCTCCTGGCGGACCTCCCCATGGCCGTGGCCGGATTTGTTTACGCGGTGTTCATGATCGGGGTCGGTGTGGGGTTCTCGGTCACGGTGGTCGGGCTGCCGCTGCTCGCCGCCGGTCTGCACGGAGCGCGCCTGATCGGCAGGGCCGAGCGGGCCCGGGTGCGGGCGATGCTCGGGGTGCACGTCGACGAGCCCAGCCCGGTGGTACTGACCCGCACGGAACAGGGGTTCTTCCCGTGGCTGTGGTCGAGCCTCAAGGATCCGGTGGGCTGGCGGGCGGTGCTGTACTCCTTCATCCGGCTGCCGTGGGGAGTGCTCACCTTCAGTGTGACGTGTGTGAGCTTCTTCCTGTTGTGGCCGGTGCTCCCCTTCATCACGCGGTTCCTCACCAACGTGGACCGGATGATGGCTCGCGGGCTGCTGTCGCCCTCGGACGAGCTGGAGCGGCGGATCGCGGAGCTGGAGTCGGACCGGGGGGTGGTCGTGGACACCGCCGCCGCCGACCTGCGCCGCATCGAACGCGACCTCCACGACGGCGCACAGGCCCGACTCGTCGCCCTCGCCATGGACCTCGGCCTCGCCAAGGAAAAACTCACCCACGACCCCCAGGCCGCCGCCCGCATGGTCGACGAAGCCCACGGCGAAGTGAAAACCGCCCTCCAGGAACTCCGCGACCTCGCCCGGGGCATCCACCCCGCCGTCCTCACCGACCGCGGACTCGACGCCGCACTCTCCTCCATCGCCTCCCGCTGCACCGTCCCCGTCACGGTCTCGGTGGATCTGCCCGCACGCCCGGCGGCGGCGATCGAGGGCATCGCCTACTTCACGGTCTCGGAGCTGCTGCAGAACGTCAGCAAGCACAGCGGGGCCCGAACGGCCTCGGTCGAGGTGTGGCGAGCCGGGAAGCGGCTCATGCTCCAGGTCACCGACGACGGCCGCGGCGGGGCTCGGCTGGACGGCGGTACGGGCATGGCCGGGCTGGCCGAACGGCTGGGCGCCGTCGACGGGCTGTTCGTCCTCGACTCGCCGGTGGGCGGCCCCACGACGGTCACCGCGGAGCTGCCCTGGCGGGACCGTGAAGAGGGACGGGGCCAGAGTGGCCAGGGCCGGGGTGGTCGCGGCCGGGGTGGCGCGGCGGCCTCCGCCGAGCGCGCCTGAACGCAACCGAACCCGGGTCTGAACTCAGGTGAACGCGCCGGGCGCCCTCGGCGCGCTCACGTCGCGTTCACGGCGCGCTCTCTGCGCGCCCAGGTCGGAAGCGGTACGGAGGACCGGTCACCACGGGGCCGGTCCTCCGCGCCGTCATGGTCGACATCCCTCGGGGGTGGGGAAAACCCCCGTCCGAAGAGGGATACCGCCCTCATGGTGGGCGCGTCCTCGGCCCAGCACTCTTGGACTACGGCCACGAGAACGACCACAGCCACAGGAACCACGGCCACGAGCGCCTGTGCCGCCGGCCTGCCACCCCGGCAGACCGCCGAATACGCCACCCCAGCAGGCCCCAGGCGCCGGGCCCCCGGGCCGCAGACCGCAGACCGCAGACCGCAGACCGCCGAGCAGAACGAGAAGAAACGGACACCATCCATGGCCACGGCATACGGACCTGACTCCCGGGACCACCAGCGGTCCGGAGCCGGCTTCGGGGACCACGCCCCGGTGCGGCACTTCCTGCCCCCAGTGCTGCGCGCGCCCTTCGAGGGCAGGACCCTGCGGGAGCTCGGCCATCTGTCGCTGAGCCTGCTGATCAGCCCGGTCCTGTTCGCCTTCGCGGTCAGTTTCACGGCTGCGGGGATCGGGACGCTGATCACCTTCCTCGGCGTGCCGATCCTCGCCGGCGCGCTGGCCATGTGCCGGGGCTTCGGCGCGTTCGAGCGGGTCCGGGCGCGCGAGATGCTGCACCTGGACGTCGCGGACCCGGAGCCGGTGCGCGGCAGGACCGGCAGCCTGATGTCCTGGATGGGCGCGGTCCTCAAGAGCGGGGCGTCCTGGCGCCACCTGCTCTACATGCTGCTGCACCTCCCGTGGGCGATATTCGCCGGTACCGTCTCGCTGACGTTCTGGGTGACCGGGTGGGCCGTCTTCACCTACCCGCTGTGGCAGTGGGTGTTCCCGTCGTACGTGGGCACCGGCGGCATCCAGCTGTACGGCGACGACCACCACCAGGTCTACCTCGACTCCCCCTTCGAGCTGGCCGCGACGAGCGTGTGCGGTCTGGTCCTCGTCCTGTTCACGCCGTGGCTCATCCGCGGTCTGGCGAGTGTGGACCGGCTGATGGTGGCGGGGCTGCTCGGTCCGTCCCGGCTGGCCACCCGCGTCAGCGAGCTGGAGTCGGACCGGGGGGTGGTCGTGGACACCGCCGCCGCCGACCTGCGCCGCATCGAACGCGACCTCCACGACGGCGCACAGGCCCGACTCGTCGCCCTCGCCATGGACCTCGGCCTCGCCAAGGAAAAACTCACCCACGACCCCCAGGCCGCCGCCCGCATGGTCGACGAAGCCCACGGCGAAGTGAAAACCGCCCTCCAGGAACTCCGCGACCTCGCCCGAGGCATCCACCCCGCCGTCCTCACCGACCGCGGACTCGACGCCGCACTCTCCTCCATCGCCTCCCGCTGCACCGTCCCCGTCGCCGTGGAGGTCGACCTGGCGTCCCGGCCCGCCCAGGCCATCGAGGGCATCGCCTACTTCACCGTGTCGGAGCTGCTGCAGAACATCAGCAAGCACAGTGGCGCCCGGTCCGCCTCCGTCGACGTGTGGCGAGCCGGGAACCGCCTGATGCTCCAGGTCACCGACGACGGCCGCGGCGGCGCCGATCCGTCCTCGGGCAGCGGGCTCGCCGGTCTGGCCGAACGGCTGGACGCGGTGGACGGGGTGCTCGTCGTGGACTCCCCTACGGGTGGTCCGACGCGGATCACGGCCGAGCTTCCCTGGCGTGGCTGAATCCGTTCGTAGCGGTCCGCGCGCACCCATGGCCTGGAAGCGATAGCGGCCCGCGTGCGGAGGCCCGTGGCGCACATCCCCCGCGCCATGGGCCTCCGCACGCCGTGCCCCCGCGCACGCCCTCCGTGTCCCGTCGTAACCCCGTCGTACGCCCCTCCGTATCCCGTGCTCCCGCACCACGGCCTTCGCATCCCCTGCTCCCGGCCGCCGCGCAGCCCCGAAATCAAGCCTGTGCGGGGGCCGGGCACACGAATCCGCGAATACGGCGAATACTGGGATGCTGAACGCCGTACGGACCGGCCCGCGAACGGCGCGGGACCGGCAGGCGGTACGGAACCGGCAGACGATGTGCGGGACCGGCGAAGAAGGCGCGGCACCGGCGGCGACGTGCGGGACCGGCGATCAGTGGGGGAACAGGAAGTCATGGTGGAGGACAGGGTGCGGGTGGTCATCGCCGAGGATTCGGTGCTGCTCCGCGAAGGGCTCACCCGGCTGCTGACCGATCTCGGGCACGAGGTCGTCGCGGGTGTGGGCGACGCAGAGGCGTTGATCAAGACAGTGCGCGATCTCGCCGGCCAGGACGCGCTGCCCGACGTGGTGGTCGCCGACGTACGGATGCCGCCGACCCATACGGACGAGGGGGTCCGGGCGGCCGTGCGGCTGCGCAAGGAGTACCCGGGCATCGGGGTCCTGGTCCTTTCGCAGTATGTCGAGGAGCGGTACGCGACCGAGCTGCTGGCCGGTTCCAGCCGAGGTGTCGGTTATCTGCTCAAGGACCGCGTCGCGGAGGTCCGCGAGTTCGTGGACGCGGTGGTCCGGGTGGCGCGGGGCGGCACGGCGCTGGACCCGGAGGTGGTGGCGCAGCTGCTGGGCCGGAGCCGCAAGCAGGACGTCCTGGCCGGGCTGACGCCGCGCGAGCGGGAGGTGCTCGGTCTGATGGCCGAGGGTCGGACGAACTCCGCGGTGGCCAAGCAGCTGGTGGTGAGCGACGGGGCCGTGGAGAAGCACGTCAGCAACATCTTCCTGAAGCTGGGCCTGTCCCCCAGTGAGGGGGATCACCGCCGGGTGCTGGCCGTGCTGACCTATCTGAACTCCTGATGAGCTGACACTCTGTCAGGTATTCGCCGCGCCGGGGTGGGGTTCGCCGCCTCCGGGCAGGAATCCCGCCGGCGGGGTCCTACAACCAAAGAATGAACGCACAGCGTCTTCGTCGAACGACTTGGGGGGTTCGCGAAATATGACAAAGCGGTACGGAATCGCGTCTCATAACCATGTCCACCATGTGACCGGTCCAGGGAAGGCGACCCTTACCGTCGTAGGGTGGGCCCTGGGACCGTCGGCGGGCCGGCCGGTCCCGAGCCGCCGCGAGGGAGGTCCAGTTCAGTGACCAGCCAGGTCAGTAGCCCAGCCGGACAGGCCGACGAGGCCGACGAGGCACTCGCCGGGGAGCAACGTGCCCTCGGCGCCGGTCACGCGAGCTCCGGGGACAAGGAAGTCCGTCGCCTTGATCGTGTGATCATCCGGTTCGCGGGTGACTCGGGTGACGGTATGCAGCTCACGGGTGACCGTTTCACGTCGGAGACGGCATCGTTCGGGAACGATCTGTCGACGCTGCCGAACTTCCCGGCCGAGATCCGGGCTCCTGCCGGGACCCTGCCGGGCGTCTCGTCGTTCCAGCTCCACTTCGCGGACCACGACATCCTCACCCCCGGCGACGCCCCGAACGTCCTCGTCGCGATGAACCCCGCCGCACTCAGGGCGAACATCGCCGATGTACCCCGCGGCGCCGAGATCATCGTCAACACCGACGAGTTCACCAAGCGCCCCATGGCGAAGGTCGGCTACGACAGCAACCCCCTGGAAGACGGCTCGCTGGACGGCTACAGCGTCCACCCGGTGCCGCTGACCACGCTCACCATCGAGGCGCTCAAGGAGTTCGGGCTCTCCCGCAAGGAGGCCGAACGCTCCAAGAACATGTTCGCCCTGGGCCTGCTCTCCTGGATGTACCACCGGCCCACCGAGAACACCGAAGCCTTCCTGCGGGCCAAGTTCGCGAAGAAGCCGCAGATCGCGGAGGCGAACGTGGCCGCGTTCCGGGCGGGGTGGAACTTCGGTGAGACGACCGAGGACTTCGCCGTGTCCTACGAGGTCGCGCCCGCCACCCGCGCGTTCCCGGCGGGTACGTACCGCAACATCTCGGGGAACCTGGCCCTGTCCTACGGGCTGATCGCCGCCTCCCGCCAGGCCGACCTGCCGCTCTACCTGGGCTCCTACCCGATCACCCCCGCCTCCGACATCCTGCACGAGCTGAGCAAGCACAAGAACTTCGGTGTGCGCACCTTCCAGGCCGAGGACGAGATCGCCGGCATCGGCGCCGCGCTGGGCGCCGCGTTCGGCGGATCACTGGCCGTGACCACCACCTCCGGCCCCGGTGTGGCACTGAAGTCGGAGACGATCGGCCTCGCGGTCTCCCTGGAGCTGCCGCTGGTGATCGTGGACATCCAGCGCGGCGGCCCGTCGACCGGTCTGCCGACCAAGACCGAGCAGGCCGACCTCCTCCAGGCCATGTACGGGCGCAACGGTGAGGCGCCGGTACCGGTCGTGGCACCGCGCACCCCGGCGGACTGCTTCGACGCCGCCCTGGACGCCGCCCGCATCGCCCTGACCTACCGCACCCCCGTCTTCCTCCTCTCCGACGGCTATCTGGCCAACGGTTCCGAGCCGTGGAAGATCCCCGAGCCCGACGAGCTGCCCGACCTGCGGGTCCAGTTCGCCACCGGCCCCAACCACACCCTGGCCGACGGCACCGAGGTCTTCTGGCCCTACAAGCGCGACGAGCAGACCCTGGCCCGGCCCTGGGCGGTGCCCGGCACTCCCGGTCTCGAACACCGCATCGGCGGCATCGAGAAACAGGACGGCACCGGCAACATCTCCTACGACCCCGCCAACCACGACCACATGGTCCGCACCCGCCAGGCGAAGATCGACAACATCGCCGTCCCCGACGTCGAGGCCGACGACCCGGACGGCGCCCGCACCCTGGTCCTGGGCTGGGGCTCCACCTACGGCCCCATCACCGCCGCCGTCCGCCGCCTGCGCACCGAGGGTCACCCCATCGCCCAGGCCCACCTGCGCCACCTCAACCCCTTCCCCCGCAACCTCGGCGAGGTCCTGGCCCGCTACGACAAGGTGATCGTGCCGGAGATGAACCTCGGCCAGCTGGCCACCCTCGTCCGGGCCAAGTACCTCGTCGACGCCCGCAGCCACACCCAGGTCAACGGAATGCCGTTCAAGGCCGAACAGCTCGCGACGGCCCTCAAGGAGGCCATCGATGCCTGACACCAACCAACTCCTCCAACTGGTGCCCAAGGCCGAGGCCAAGCAGTCCATGAAGGACTTCAAGTCCGACCAGGAAGTGCGCTGGTGCCCCGGCTGCGGCGACTACGCCGTCCTCGCGGCCGTCCAGGGCTTCATGCCCGAGCTGGGTCTGGCCAAGGAGAACATCGTCTTCGTCTCCGGCATCGGCTGCTCCTCCCGCTTCCCGTACTACATGAACACCTACGGGATGCACTCCATCCACGGCCGCGCCCCCGCCATCGCCACCGGGCTCGCCACCTCCCGCCGCGACCTGTCCGTCTGGGTCGTCACCGGCGACGGCGACGCCCTCTCCATCGGCGGCAACCACCTCATCCACGCCCTGCGCCGCAACGTCAACCTCAAGATCCTCCTCTTCAACAACCGGATCTACGGGCTGACCAAGGGCCAGTACTCCCCCACCTCCGAGACCGGCAAGATCACCAAGTCGACGCCGATGGGCTCCCTCGACGCCCCCTTCAACCCGGTGTCCCTGGCCCTGGGCGCGGAGGCGTCGTTCGTCGCCCGCACCATCGACTCGGACCGCAAGCACCTCACGAGCGTGCTGCGCGCCGCGGCGGACCACCCCGGCACCGCGCTGGTGGAGATCTACCAGAACTGCAACATCTTCAACGACGGCGCCTTCGAAGCCCTCAAGGACAAGGACCGCGCCCAGGACGCCGTGATCCGCCTCGAACACGGCCAACCCATCCTCTTCGGCGCCGACGACTCCAAGGGCGTCGTCCGCGACCCCGCCACCGGGGATCTGGAAGTCGTCGAGGTGACGGACGGCAACCGGGACCGCGTCCTGGTCCACGACGCGCATGCCGCGTCCCCGACGACCGCGTTCGCGCTCTCCCGGCTGGCCGACGCCGACACCCTGCACCAGACCCCCATCGGGGTGCTGCGCAGCGTCGAGCGCCCGGTCTACGACACGCAGATGGCCGAACAGCTCGACGCCGCCGTCGAGCGGAACGGCAAGGGCGACCTCTCCGCACTTCTCGCGGGCAACGACACCTGGACCGTCGTCGGCTGACTGCCGGTCACGAGCGTCCGCGATCGCCGGACGGGCTGAAATTCCGGCCCGTCCGGCGTTTGCGTACCGGTGGACCACCGTCCGGGCCCCCACCATGTGGCCATGACCTCGGACCGTCCGGCCTACGACCGTCCCACGTTCGACCGTCCCGCGTACCGCGTCAAGCGGCGTCTGCTCGGCCGACCGCTCACCACCGAGCGCATCAGCGAGGAGAAGCTGAACAACCGGACGGCGCTCGGGGTGCTCGCCTCCGACTGCATCAGTTCGTCCGCGTACGGCTCCGAGGAGATGCTGCGGGTCCTCGTGCCCGTCGTCGGTGCGGCCGCGTTCACCATGCTCATGCCGGTGACCGGCGCGATCCTGTTCGTTCTGGTGCTACTGACGCTCTGTTACAGCGATGTCGTGATGATCTACACCCGCGCGGGCGGTTCGTATGTCGTCGCGCGGGAGAACTTCGGGCCGGACGTGGCGCAGATCGCCGCCGTGGCCCTGCTCGTCGACTACATCGTCACCGTCGCCGTGCAGGTCTCGGCCGGCACCAACGCCCTGATCTCGCTCGCCCATCTGGTCGGCAACGAATTCACCGGCCTGGACCACCTCCAACTGCCGGTGTCCGTCGCCGTGATCGTGATCCTGGCGTACGGAAACCTGCGCGGGGTCCGCGAGGCGGGGCGGGCCTTCGCGCTGCCCGCCTATCTCTTCGTGGCCGCGGTCGGTCTGATCCTGCTGGTCGGGACGGTGCGCGGGCTCACGGGCGGACTGCCGCACGCCGATCTGCGCGCCGAGGGCGTGGTGCCGGTCGGTACCCCGGGCGACGGCTGGCTGTACGGGGCCTCGCTCTTCATCGTGCTGCGCTCGTTCGCCAACGGGGGTTCGTCGCTGACCGGCCTGGAGGCGATCTCCAACGGCATCTCCACGTTCCGCGAACCGCAGGGCCGCAACGCCCGTCGCACCCTGATCGCCATGAGCCTGATCCTGGGCGTCCTCGTGCTGGGGGTGTCCACGATGGCGCACTTCACCCATGCCGTGCCGTACGTGGACGGCACGCCGACCGTCATCGCGCAGGAGGCGCATCTGGCGTTCGGCGACGGACCGCTGGGCACGGCCGGGCTGGTCTTCGTGCAGCTGGCGACCGCGCTGGTGCTGTACACCGGCGCCAACACCCCGTTCACCGGCTTCCCGTACCTCGCCAGTTTCGTCGCCAGGGACCGGTTCCTGCCGCGGCAGCTGACCCGGCGCGGGCACCGGCTGGCCTTCTCCAACGGCATCATCTCGCTGGCCGTGGTCTCGCTCGCACTGCTGCTGGTCACCGGCGCCAGCGTGGACCGGCTGGTGGCGCTTTACGCGATCGGCGTGTTCACCGCGTTCACCATGGCCGGGTCCGGGCTCGCCGCGTACCACCTGCGCCGTCGCGAACCGTACCGGCGGCTGAAGATCGCCGTCAACGTCATGGCCGCGGGCGTCTCGGCCGCGGTGGTGCTGATCTTCGCGATCACCAAGTTCACCGAGGGTGCCTGGCTGGTCGTGGTCGTCTTCCCGCTGGGCGTGTGGGCGTTGATGCGGATCAACCGCGAGTACCGGCGCGAGGCGGCCGCGTTGCAGAACTTCCCGGCCCCGGGCATCGGCCGGGAGCGGTACCGCCGCCATCTGGTCCTGGTCCTCGTCGAGTCGCTGGACCTGGCGACGCTGAAGGCACTGCGGTACGCCCGTGAGCTGCACCCGGACGAGATCCGCGCGGTGCATTTCGCGATCGACGAGGCGTACGGCCGACGGCTGGCCACCCGGTGGGGAGCGACGTCCGCCACCTCCGTGCCGCTGGAGCTGGTGGCGTGCCCGGACCGGCGGCTGCGGCACGCGATGCTGCAGCTCGCCTCCCGCACCACGGAGGACGGGCAGACCTGGCTGACGGTACTGGTGCCCCGGCGGACGTACCGCAATGTACTGGGCAAGCTGCTGCACCGGGGCACGGGCGAGCAGATGGCGAAGACCCTGGCCCGGCTGCCGCACGTGGCGGTGACGATCCTGCCGTTCGACGTGTCGTGGGCGCTGCGGCAGTTGGAGGAGGGGCGCGCACCGCAGCTGGACTGACCAACGACGACCGTGTGCAGCGGCCGGGGCGCGAGGAGAGGGCGGCGAGCCCGTCCGCCTCCCGGGGCCGCTACCCCTCGTGGGCCTTCCGCCGGTCGTACGTCTCGCGCGCCGACTGCACCGCGTCCAGGCTCCGTTCCGTCCAGCGGGCCAGCGCCCACACCTGCTCGGCGGCCTCCCGGCCCAGCAGAGTGAGCGAGTAGTCCACCCGGGGCGGGATCACCGGCTTCGCGTCCCGGTGCACGAAGCCGTCGCGCTCCAGCGTCTGGAGGGTCTGGGCCAGCATCTTCTCGCTGACCCCGCCGACCTGGCGGCGCAGTTCGCTGAAGCGGTACGAACGCTCCAGCAGGGCGGCGAGCACCAGCACCCCCCAGCGGCTGGTGACGTGTTCGAGCACCAGCCGGGAGGGGCACATCGGCCGGTTCACATCGGGTCTGCGGTCCTCGGGCCTGGAGTCCACGGCGCTCGCACTCATGCCAGTACCTTACTTCAAAGTGGGTACTTTCCATTAGTTAGTACCCCTCTTAGGGTGAGCCGCAGAGCCCGGACGCAGAAGAGCCCGGACGTCGAGGAACACGGACCGGGACCAGCGCCGCCGAAGGCTCCGAAAGCGCGGAAGCACCGAAAGCAGAAAGCAGAGAACCCTCATGAGCATCGTTGTCACCGGAGCCACCGGAGAGCTCGGCCGCCTCGTCGTCGACCGGTTGCTCACCACCGTGCCCGCCGACGAGATCGCCGCCGTCGTCCGGAACGAGGAGAAGGCGGCCCCGCTCGCCGCCCTCGGTGTAGGGATCCGGATCGCCGACTACGACCGCCCCGAGACCCTGAAGGACGCGTTCCGGGCCGGTGACCGCGTCCTGCTCATCTCCGGCAGCGAGGTCGGCAGGCGCGTGCCGCAGCACACCGCCGTGATCGAGGCGGCCAGGGCGGCGGGGGTGGCGCAGCTCGCGTACACCGGCATCCTGGGCGGCCCCGACGCCGACTTCGAGCTGGCCGCCGAGCACAAGGTCACCGAGCGCCTGATCCTCGACTCCGGGCTGCCGTACACCTTCCTGCGCAACGGCTGGTACACCGAGAACTACACCGCCCACCTCGGGCCCGTCCTGGAGCACGGTGCGGTCGTGGCCAACGCGGGCGACGGGCGGGTCGCCTCCGCCACCCGCGCCGACTACGCCGCCGCCGCGGCGGCCGTCCTCACCGGCGAGGGCCACATCGGCGCGGCGTACGAGCTGAACGGCGATGTCGCCTGGTCGTTCGCCGAGTACGCGGAGCAGGTCGCGAGGGCCACCGGCAAGGAGATCGTGTACCGGCACGTCCCGGCCGCCACGCACCAGGAGATCCTGGTCGGCGCCGGTGTCCCCGAGCCCTTCGCGGCGATCCTCGTCGACGTCGACGCCGCGATCGAGCGCGGGCTGCTCGCCGGTGCCGGCGGGGACCTGGCCCGGCTGATCGGCCGCCCGACGACACCGCTCGCCGAGACGATCGCCGCGGCGGTCGCCGGGACGGACGGCGCGGCGGTCGCCGGGACGGACGCCGGGGCCGGGGCGTAACCCCACCCACCGGACAGAGACCGCTGCGTCATGGCCGTATCGTCATACGGTCATGACACAGGGCGTCCGGCGGCGATACCGTCGCGCGGGTCGGCGCAGCGCCCGCCCCAGACATGCCGGGAGGAGCCGTGAGGTCGGTGGGGTCCATAGGGTCCGCGGGGTCCACGAAGGGAACGAACGAACAACGGGCCGGACTGCTGTCCGGCATCGGCGCCTACGGACTGTGGGGCATCGTCCCGCTGTTCTGGCCGCTGCTGAAACCCGCGGGCGCGATCGAGATCCTCGCCCACCGCATGGTCTGGTCCCTCGGGGTCGTCGGCATCGCGCTGCTGGTGCTGCGCCGCTGGTCCTGGATCGGCGAGCTGGTACGCCGGCCGCGGAAGCTCGGCCTGATCACGGCCGCGGCGGCCGTGATCACGGTCAACTGGGGCCTCTACATCTGGGCCGTGAACAACGGCCATGTCGTCGAGGCGTCGCTGGGCTACTTCATCAACCCCCTGGTCACCATCGCCATGGGCGTCCTGCTGCTCGGCGAACGGCTGCGCCCGGCGCAGTGGGTGGCGGTCGGCACCGGGGTCGCGGCGGTGCTGGTGCTGGCGATCGGCTACGGGCGGCCGCCGTGGATCTCGTTGACGCTGGCGTTCTCCTTCGCGACGTACGGCCTGGTGAAGAAGAAGGTCGCCATGGGCGGGCTGGAATCACTCGCCGCCGAGACCGCCGTGCTGTTCCTGCCCGCCCTCGGCTATCTGCTCTGGCTGGGCGCGCGCGGCGAGTCGACGTTCGGCTCCGAGGGGCCCGGCCACGCGGCGCTGCTGGCCGCGACCGGTGTCGTCACGGCCATACCGCTCGTCCTGTTCGGGGCGGCGGCGATCCGCGTGCCGCTGTCCACGCTGGGCCTGTTGCAGTACCTGGCACCGGTGTTCCAGTTCGTGCTGGGCATTCTGTACTTCCACGAGGAGATGCCGCCGGAGCGATGGGCCGGGTTCGCCCTGGTCTGGCTGGCCCTCACCCTGCTGACATGGGACGCGCTCCGGACGGCGCGGCGGACGAGGGCCGAGGCGGCCCGGACCCTGGCAGCGCGGACGGCGGCACAACCCTCCCCCTCGGCATCGCCGTCGGCCGGGGACCCCGCCTCGCCCTCCGCCACCTCCCCGGCACCATGACCGGGTGACACAAAGATTACTCGGTTGCGTTTTGCTGGGCGTCCACGAAACCCCTGACCGAGGAGCCCCGCGTGTCCCCAGCCGCACCCGCCACCCAGGTACTGATCGTCGGCTCGGGCCCGACCGGCCTGACCCTCGCCTGCGATCTGGCCCGTCGCTCCGTCGACGTACGGATCATCGACAGGTCGCCGGAGTTCCCGCGCAGTTCACGGGCGAAGGGTCCCAACCCCCGCTCCCTGGAGGTGCTGGCGGACCTCGGGGTGGTGGACCGGGTGCTGGCGGCCGGTTCGGCGCCGCTGCCGATGCGCAAGTACCGGAACGGGCTGCCGGTCGCCGACGCCGACCCGTACGGCGCGTCGCGTCCGGCGCCCGACACCCCGTACGACCATCCGCGGCTCATCGCCCAGTGGCGGCTGGAGGAGATCCTCCGCGACCGCCTCGCGGAGTACGGCGTCCGTGTGGAACTCGGTTCGGAGGCGGTCGGGCTGACCCGGCACGCCGACTCGGTGACCGTCGGGCTCGCCGACGGCCGGAACATCGGGGCGCGTTACGTGGTGGGCTGCGACGGCGGCCACAGCCCGGTGCGCAAGATGCTGGGCGTCACGTTCGAGGGGACGGCCGAGGACCGGATGATGGTCTGCGGGGACGTCACGGTGGACGGCCTCGACCGCGGCCTCTGGCACCAGTGGTTCGACGAGGACGGCGCCGTGATGCTGTGCCCGACCCCGGGCACGCGATCGGGCTGGCGGTTCCAGGCGGGTCCGGAGCTGGACGCGGCGGGCGCCCCCGTACCGCCCTCGCTGGAGAGCTTCCGCCGGCTCCTCACCAAGCACACCGGGCTGCCGGGCGACCGCATGTCGCGGGCCGAGCTGCTGTCCACGTACCGGGTCAACGAGCGCATGGCCGACCGCTACCGGGTGGGCCGGGTGCTGCTGGCCGGGGACGCCGCGCACGTGTATTCCGTCGCGGGCGGGCTGGGCATGAACACCGGGATCCAGGACGCGTTCAACCTGGGCTGGAAGCTCGCCCTGGTCGTCGCCGGGCGGGCGGCCCCGGGTCTGCTAGACACGTACGAGGAGGAGCGACTGCCGGTGGCGGCGTGGACGCTGGGCCTGACGGCCGAGCAGTTGCGGACCGTGCTCGACGCGGTCAAGGAGCCGGGCGGCGGCCTGGACGGTGGTCACCGCGGAGACCATGGGGCTGGGGCCGGACGGCGGCTACCCCTGGAGTCCGCTCTCCCGCGACACCCGCCGCACCGCGCACTCCCCCGCGGCCCCGGTCACCGGACCGGTCACCGAACCGGCCACCGGCCCACGGGCGGGCGACCGGGCCCCGGACGCCCCCTGCCTCGACATCGCGACGGGTGCGTCGACCCGCCTCTTCGAGGTGTTCGCCGGACCGCACTTCACCCTGCTGGGCTTCGGTCCCGGTACGGCGCAGGCGCTGCGCGCGGCGGAGGCGGACCACGGCGACCTGCTGCGGGCGACCGGCGTGGACGCGGGGGCACGGCACGGCCTGAACGACGTGGCGGGCCACGCCCGTTCGGCGTACGGCGTCGAACGGGACACCCTCGTCCTGGTGCGCCCGGACAACCACATAGGGCTGATCGCGCCCGCGGAGGACGGCCGCGCCGTCGGCGACTACCTGGACCGCGTCGTCGGCGCCGGACCGGACGCCTGACACCGCCGGGGGCGGGCCTACTGCATTCCGCACAGTGTTCCGTACGGCATTCAGGCGGGCTTTGACGGCGTCACGGTGAGGCATCGCTGAACTACCAGCCGTTTATATTCTTCTGACATGCCATGAGCCGATCCACGCGCATGTCCGGGGCCGTCCGCGTGCTCCTGCGTACCGTCGTCGCGACCCTGTCCACGCTGTCGTTCCTCGTCGGCCAAGCCTCGCCCACGGCGCACGCGGCCGACGGCACGGAGCGCGCCCGGCCGGCCGGCCGCGAGCCGGGCGGTCCGGGTCCCCGCCTCCAGGACGGCCGTTCGCACCACGCCCGGACGCCGGGGAACCGGACGGCCTCCCCGGCGCCCGCACGTGTCCCGGCGCCCGCGCTCGTCGCCGACCCCGCGCGCCCCCGCTTCGCCGCCGCGTACGCCGACGGCCCGATGAGCACCGGCGTGCTCGCGACGGGCGCCGGGGAGGCCCCGCGAAGCTCCGGAGTCCCGAGCATCCCGGCGTCCGTGGCCGGGGACCGGGGCCACCTGGTGCCGAGCGCATCGGGGGCCGGTCACCCCGGGCTCTCCCACGCGGGTCTCGCGTTCACCACGACCGGTCTCCTGGCCGTCGCCTGGGCCGTCGGGGGCGGCGGCCCCCGCACGATGCGGCGCGGCGACCGGGGCTGAGCGCGCCCGACGGGGGCCGGGGGCGTGGAAGCGGTCGGCGGCCGTCCGGTCGGTCCGGGGTCCGGAGCACCCGATCCGCGGCCGTGTCGACCAGGGCAACCCGGCGAGCAGGACGGCTCGGCGCGCACCCGAGCCTGGACGACGTCGCCCATGTCACCGTCACGGCCGCCCCGGAGGCGGTCGCGGCCGAGATCTCCCTGCCCGCCCGGACCTCCCCGACCGACGCCCCGGCCTCCCCGACCGACGCCCCGGCCTCCCGGACCGACGCCCGGTCAGCCGTACGCGGGTCGCCCGGTGAGCCGTGCCGCTCGGCGTGAGCCGTATTCGTCCGGCGTGAGCCGTGCCGCTCGGTCGGTGAGTCGTGCCGCTCGATCAGTGAGTCGTTCCGCTCGGTCGGTGAGTCGTGCCGCTCGGCCGGGCGCGGCGCTGACGCGGCCCCTCAGCCGGTGGTGGCGTGCCGGGCGCGGTGGGCGCGTACCTTGTGGAGGTTTCCGCAGCGTTCCATCGCACACCAGCGCCGTCGGCCCGGGCGCGAGGCGTCGACGAAGACCAACGCGCAACGGTCCGAGCCGCATTCGCGCACGCGGTCGGCGTACGGCCCGGTGAACAGCTCCACGGCGTCCCGCGCCACGGTCGACAGCAGGGCCGTTCCGGTCGCGCCCGGGGCCCAGCCGAAGGCACCGGACGCGGCGTCGACACGAGGGACGAGCGGCGGTTCGGCCGCCGCCGCGTTGACCGCGCCCAGCGCGCCCGGGTCGAGCGGACGGCCGTGCGCGCGGGCGGACGCCAGCTCCCACAGAGCGGCGCGCAGCGCGTGCGCCCGGCGCAGTTCCTCCGGGCTCACCTCCGGCGACAGCTCGCCCGGCAGTCGGCATTCGCCCGCCCAGTGCACCAGGTCGGCGGGGGTGCGCAGCACCTCGTACGCCGCGTACCGCGCGCACCCGCCGGTGGGCAGCAGTTCCAGGCACAGGGCGCCGGGATCGAAGCGGTAGGGACGGCCCTCCGGGGTATGGAGAACCAGTCCCGGGGGCTCCTTCGCGGGCTCGGTCGCAGTCATGTAACCAGGATAAGCGGTTTCCGCGAGCGGACGGCCTCACCGGTACCGGCTCCCGGGGCGGGCTGCGGGGCCTGCGCCCGGGGCCCGTAGCCCACCTCATCCCCGACCCCGGCCCCGGCCCTGTCCCCGGCCCGACCCCGGCTCAGTCCGCCGCCACGTCCTGCGGGTACCAGCGCAGCTCGACCGTGTTGCCGTCCGGATCACGGACGTACACCGACTCCGCCGTGCCCCGGGCGCCGGAGCGGCTGACCGGGCCCTCCAGCACGGTGAAGGTGCCCGAGTCGATGACCTGCCGCCAGTCCAACGGCTCGACGACCAGACAGATGTGGTCGACGTTCGACTCGGAACGCGGCCGCTCCAGCAGATCGATGATCATCGTCGGGCTGACCCGCACCGACGGGAACGGGAACTCACCGGCCCTCCACTCGTCCACCATCATCGGCTCCAGGCCGAGCGGGCCGCAGTAGAACTCCAGCGCCCGCTCGACGTCCCGCACATTGAGCACCAGATGATCGAAGTCCTTGACTCTTACTCGCACGGCACAACCTCTCGACTCAGCCATTGACATGGGGTTCGGATGCTTCGGACGGTTCGGTGGGTCCGGTCCGGGCCGGTCCGGCCGTAGGAACCTCGGGGTCCGCGGGGGCCGGGACGGGCGGAGGCCAGGGAACCTCGGCCAGCAGGGGCAGGAGCCGCTCCTCCTCGTCGTCCAGATGCGCGTTCAGCTCCACCGACATCCTCTCCAGCTCCGCGCGGAAGCGCGCGGGGTCCGCGATGCCGATGCCCGCGAGCAGCGCGACCAGCTCGTCCTGAATACGCGCGATCGACCGGTGCTCCTCGGCGAGCCGGGCGAACGTGTCGGCCAGGTGCGGGTGGTGGCGGGCGATCCCGGGGAACAGGTGCGCGTCCTCACTGGTGTGGTGGAACCGCAACGACTGGCAGAACGCCAGGCACCGCTGCCGGATCTGGAGGCCCAGGCCCGGGGACGGCGGTTCACCGGGACCCTGGTGGGCCGCCCGCGCGGCGAGGTGAGCGTCGGCCTCCGCCCTGACCTGGCGCAACTGGCCCCGCAGCCAGGTGTGCACCTCCATGAGCTTGTCGGCGAGGCTGACGGTCTCCGCGGGCGCCTCCCAGCCCTCGGGTTCGGCGCGCTCCAGGGCCACGACCGGCAGGATCCGGGCGGTACGGGCCTGGTATTCGGCGTACCCGGGCGCCGCGCGCACCACGTGCGCGAACAACGCGTCGCGCCGCGCCCCCTCGGCGGGGACCGCGAGGGCCTCGAACGTACGCGTGCCGAGCTCGACGCGTACCACCGGGTGTGCGAGCAGGTTGTGGTACCAGGCGGGGTGCGACGGGGCTCCCTGGTCGGAGCCGACGACCAACGGCGTGTCGCCGTGACGGACGTAGCCGAGCGGGGTCGTGGTCTCCCTCCCCGACCTCGCGCCGGTGGTCGTCAGCAGGAGCAGGTCGGCGCCCTCGAAGGGACCACCGACCCTTCCCCCGTTGGCGCGGAACTCGTCGATGACGGACTGGTCGAAAGATGTGGGCATGCGTGTGCTGTCTCTCCGGAGATGGGGACGAGGCCGCGGCGCGGCGGCCGCGGCAACGGCTGGACGTGACGTGATGCGCGTGCGGCTCACACCGCGGCGGGAAGACCCCGGAGGGCAGGGAGCGCCCAGGGAGCACGGAGATCCCGGAGGGCACGAGGAGCCCGGAGGGCGGAGAACGCCGCGCGGCGGCCGCGCGGCATCAGAAGGAGGGCACGGAGTACGAACTACTCATGACGGAACCCTTGGATGAAGAGTGTTCGCCCGGTCGTCGGCCGGCCCACTGCTCTTTGGCCGACGTCACGCGACACCGGTTTCATTACACGCAGCCTGCCGTCTCCTGTCAACGCGGCATGTGAGACCACGGGCGGGCGCGTCGAAGAACGGAGCCCCGACCATGTCCACCCCACCCCCTGCCCATGCCCTCGTCGCCACGGACCTGGACGGCACCCTGCTGCGCCGCGACGACACCGTGAGTCCCCGCACCCGCACCGCCCTCGCCCTGGCGGCCCGCGCCGGGGCCCGGCACCTCGTGGTCACCGGACGGCCGGTGCCCGGCGTACGGCGGCTCCTCGCCGGGCTGGACTACCGGGGCCCGGTGGTCTGCGGGCAGGGGACCCAGCTGTACGACGCCGGGACGGGGCGGATGATACGTACGGTCCCACTGGACCGAACGGCAGCTGGGGCCGCGCTGGGAAAGATCGAGGCCCAGGTGGGGCCGGTGTTCGCGGCGGTGGACCAGGACGGTGCCGACGGTCGGACGCTGATCGAACCGGGCTACGTGCTGCCGCATCCGTCCCTGCCCGCCCAACGCACCCGCCGACGCGCCGAACTGTGGTCCGCGCCCGTCATCAAGGTGCTCGTCCGGCACCCGCGGCTCACCGACGACGAACTCGCCGACGCGGCCCGCTCCGCCGTCGGCTCTCTCGCCTCCGTCACCCACTCCGGGCCGGGCACGGTCGAACTCCAGCCGTACGGGGTCGACAAGGGAAGCGGCCTCTCACTGGCCGCGGAGTTCCTGGGCGTGGACGCCCGCAGCGCGATCGCCTTCGGGGACATGCCCAACGACCTGCCGATGTTCCGCGCGGCCGGTCACGGCGTCGCCATGGCCGACGCCCACCCGGACCTGCGGGCAGCGGCGGACGAGGTGACGTCGTCGAACGAGGACGACGGGGTCGCCGAGGTGCTTGAGCGGGTGTTCGGCCGGACCTGAACCGGCTGCGCGGCCCGACCGCGGGAACTGGCCACCGCCATCTCCCGCCCCGGCCCTCAGCCGACGCCCTCCGGTACCCCGACCTCCTCCGGCGCCCGCGCCCCCAACGCCCGCAGCACCTGCGCGACCAGGGCCGCGACCGTCTCCTCGTCCGGCACCGGCTTGCGCAGCACGTGGCGGTAGTACACCGGCGCGTACAGCATCTCCACCGCCAGCGGCAGATCGGCGTCGGCCGGGATCTGACCCTGCGCCTGGGCGCGGCGCAGACGGGCGACCGCCTCCTCGAAGCGGGGGTCGACCAGCTTCGCCCTGACCGTCTCCGCCAGGGCGTCGTCGTGATGGACCTCGGACAGTATCCCGGCGTACGCGGGGCCGAAGGGCGGCGTGGACAGCAGCCGCACCGCTCCCATCAGGTTCTCCCGCAGGTCGGCGGCGATGTCCCCGGTGTCGACGAACGGCGTGGTGCCGACCAGGGCGTCGGTGAACGCCTCCAGGATCACCGCGCTCTTCGCGGGCCACCAGCGATAGATCGTCTTCTTGCTGACACCCGCTCTCGCCGCGATCGCCTCGATGGTGACACGGCCGTACCCCTTCTCCGTGCACAGTTCGAGCGCGGCTTCCAGGATCGCCCGTCGTGATCTCTCGCTGCGGCGCAGTGAACTCGGCGATGTGATCATTCGGTGAGCATAGGTGCGTTCGTACCCGCCCTTGTTGACAGCCCGTCGCCACAAGTCGAACAATGCTGAGGCGGAAACGGAACGTGCCGTGTCGCATAGTTCCCGCTGTTCGCACCGTTCGCACCGTTCGCGCCGCGACGAGCCGATCGGGGGACGGCTCGCCCGGCCGACGGTGCGGGGCGGTGTTCCGTGGCCCATGACCCGCACTCGACGCACCATGCGTCAGGACGTGATGTCCTTCGCCGTGAAGCGGGCCCAGGCCGCCGAGCCGAACACCACCGCGTACAAGCCCTGAAGGCCCAGGTTCTTGGCCAACTCGTCCCAGTAGACGGGTGCGCGCAGCAGGTCGGCGTACGACATCCAGTAGTGCGGGAAGAGATACGGGTGGATGCCGCTCAACTGCGGGATCGTGTCGACGATCTGCACGGTGATCAGCAGGCCCACGGTCGCGGCCATCGCCGCGATCCCGCTTCCGGTGAGGGTCGACACGAACACCCCGAGCGCCGCGAAACCGATCAGCGAGGCCGCGACCGCCAACGCGATCAGACCCGCCCTCAGCAGCCCCTCGCCGAAGCCGATCCGGGTCCCCGAGATGGTGGTGACATCGCCGACGGGGAAGAGCAGGGCACCCGTGGCGAGTGCCGAGAGCGCCACGACCAGGGTCGCGACCAGGCAGAACGCGAGGACGGAGGCATATTTCGTCAGCAGCAGGCGACTCCGGCCCGCCGGGGCGACCAGCAGATAGCGCAGCGTGCCCGCGCCCGCCTCCCCGGCGACCGAGTCGCCCGCGACGACCCCGACGGCCATCGGCAGGAAGACCGGGAGCGTCACGGCGAGGGCGGCGAAGACCAGGAAGAGGCCGTTGTTGGTGACCTGGGAGAGGAACGCGGGCCCTCCCGCGCCGTCGCCCGGCCCGGGTGAGGAACCGTGGCCGGTCTCGATCCGCACCGCGATCCCGATCAGTACGGGAACGGCGGCCAGCACCCCGAGCAGGGCCAGGGTGCGCCATCGGCGGAAGGTGATGGTCAGTTCGGAACGGAGGAGTCCGAGCGTCCACAGCCGCCCGCGCGCCCCGGTGGTCCCGGTGGTCCCGCCCGCCCCGTTCGCCGCCCCGGTGGTCCCGGTGGTCCCGCCGACTCCAGTGGTCTCCCCGATCCCGGCGGCCCCTCCCGCTCCGGCGCGTACGCTTCCTGCTTCAGCCCGCGACATCGAATCCCTCTCCGGTGAGTGCGACGAAGGCGTCCTCCAGCGACGCCCGTTCGACGCCGAACGACCGCACGCGCACACCGGCACGCACCAGCGCCGCGTTGAGGTCCGCGAGTTCGACGTCCCCCGGTGGCGCGTCGGCGCTCACTCGCTCGCCGTCGACGGTGATGCCGGCGAGGGCCCGTTCCTTCAGGACGCGGGCGGCCTCGTCCGGGTCGGGGGTCGTGACGGCCAGTCGGCCCCGGGCGCCCGCCGCCAGCTCCGCGACCGGACCCTGCGTGACCAGCCGCCCGCCGGCCATCACCGCGGCGTGCGTGCAGACCTGCTCGATCTCGTCGAGGAGGTGGGAGGAGAGGAAGACCGTGGTGCCGTCCGCCGCCAGTTCCCTGACCAGGGTGCGGATCTCGCGCATGCCCTGCGGGTCGAGGCCGTTGGTCGGCTCGTCGAGGACGAGCAGACGGCGCGGCCGGAGCAGGGCCGCCGCGAGACCTAGACGCTGTTTCATGCCGAGCGAGTACGCCCTGGCCTTCTTCCCCGCCGCCGGGGCCAGCCCGACCCGGTCCAGGGCCTGTCCGACCCGGGCCCTGCGGGTGCGCGGATCGGCGGTCGGGTCGGCGGAGTCGTAACGCAGCAGATTGTCCCGGCCGCTCAGGAAGCCGTACAGCGCGGGCCCCTCGATCAGCGCCCCGACCTGCGGAAGCACCGTACGGGCCGCGCCCGGCATGGCCCGGCCGAGCACCTGGGCCGTGCCGGACGTCGGCTCGATCAGGCCCATCAGCATCCGGATCGTCGTGGTCTTGCCGGAGCCGTTCGGACCGAGGAAGCCGAAGACGCTGCCCGCGGGAACGGCGAGGTCGAGGCCGTCGACGGCGGGCCTGCCGCCGCTGTAGCGCTTGGTGAGGCCCCGTGTCTCGATGACCGGGCCCGGCTCGGGCGTGTTTCCGGGCCGTGTCATGCGTGCTCCCCTCGGTCGGGCCGACCGGGACCGGCGGACCGGTACCGGACGGCCCCGGATGTGCGAACAGGCCCGGACGGCCCAGGGCGTCCGGGTCCCGGCTGTGCGCGGGGGCCCGTGCGGACGGACCGCCCCGCCGTACGGAGCGTACGACGGGGCGGGTGAACGACGACGGGGCGGCGTGCCGCGCCCCGCGGCGTCAGGAGGCGCCGTTGGCCGCCTCGACCAGGGCGGCCGGCGTGACCGCGCCGACGTACACCTTGCCGTTCTCGGTCATCAGCGCGTTGACCAGGCGGGTCTTGAAGACCGTGCCCGAGCCGAACTTGCCGGAGACCTTGTCGCCCAGCGCCTCCAGGAACTGCTGCGCCTCGGGCGGCATGTCGTCGCCCGACGCCTTCGAGGGAAGCCCGACGCCGCCGGGAACGGTGATCTCGGCGATCGCGTTCCAGCCCTCACCGATGACCTTCGGCTCCTTGAACCCCTCGGCGCCCTCGATCCCGTCGGTGCCCCCGGCACCGCCGCCGGGCACGCCGACGCCCGGGAGGAGGCCGAGGCCCTGGGGCCCGTCGGCCTTCCGCTGCGTCTTCGCCTCGTCCGCCTCGGTCACCTCGGTGCCCTTGGGCGGGGTGAACGTGAACGAGGAGGCGGCCGGCTTCGCGAAGTCCACCTGGGTGAACCCGGCGTCGACGACGGCCTTGCCACCGCCGCTCGGCAGCAGGGTGAACTTGAGCGGCACGCCGTTCTTCGCGTCGACCGCGACCGTGACCGAGCCGACCGTGGAACCGCTCTGCTTCGGCTTGACGACCAGCTTGTACGCGTCCCGCCCGGCGACCCGTGCCGTGCCGTCGACCGTCACCGATGTGGTGGGGCCGGCCGCCTTCAGGACCTCCTCGGCGAGCGCCTTCGGCGTGGTCGGCACGGTGGAACCGGGAGCCGGGGTCCGACGCCCGTGCTCGCCCGCGGCGCCCTTCCCGTCCGCCGCGCCGCGCTTCTCCTCGGCGTGGTACGCCTGGTTGCTGCCGCTGTCGTACGCCCAGACCTCGTCGCCGTTGCGGATCAGGCTGTACTCCGCCGCGTTCTCCAGGATGGAGAGCCGCTGCCGGTCGGGGCCGTCGGCGGCGATCCGCAGGGTGTGCGTGCCGGATGCCAGCTCCGTCAGCTTCTCCTGCGGATCGGCGCTCGAACCGCCCTTGCCGCCGGGCGCGCCGCCCTGGGCGAAGGAGCCGGCCAGGCCGCCGAGCGAGGGAAGGCCGAGGTCCGTGCTGATCCGGACCGTGCCGGAGAGCTGCTGGGTGTCCGAAGCGGCGATCTTCTCGATGAGCTGCTGTGCGGTGATCTCCGGCAGATCGGGGTCACCCGTGCTCGCGAGTGCCGGGACCAGCCCGATCGTCGCGGCCGCCACCCCCGCCACCGCGACCGGGACGATGTAGCGTGCCGCCTTGCGGCGGACCGTGGTGTCCGCCGCCCCACTCTCGGTCGCCGCGTTGTCGTTCGGTGCCATGTATGCCCTACCTCCGTGGTCGGCGGCTTCCGTCCGGATGCACGCGTCCACCCCGCGCCGCCATTCTCACCTGATTCGTTCAGGAGTGGATGTACTCCATCCGACCAAATCGACGGCGCGAAGGCGTCAGCCCGGGGAAGCAACTCCGCCTACCCCTTCGGTATGACAGGGCTCGCACCGACCCCACCCGACCCGTAGGGGCAGGCACGTATGACCACAGACATACGCGCCCGCGGGCGCGCGGTGCGCCACGGCGCTCGGCACGGGGAAGGCCGTGCCCCGGCGCGCGGTGCATCACCCCGTCGCGCCCTGCCGCATCCCGGCTTTCAGCCGGCGCGGTGCACCACCGCGTCGCACATCTCCGCCAGCGCGGCCTTCGCGTAGCAGTCGGGCAGCGGGGCCAGCGTCCGGCGCGCCTCCTCCGCGTACCGGACGGTGTCCCGCCGGGCCTGCTCCAGCGCCGGGTGGGCGCGCAGCAGGCGCAGCGCCTCGGCGTGCCGAGCGTCGTCGGCGAGGCCGCCGTCGAGGAGGGCGACCAGCTCCAGGTCCTCCGGCCTGCCCTCGGCCTTTGCCCGGGCCCGCAGATGGAGCACCGGCAGGGTGGGGATGCCCTCGCGCAGATCGGTGCCGGGGGTCTTGCCGGACTCGTGGGAGTCGGAGGCGATGTCGAGCACGTCGTCGGCGAGCTGGAAGGCCACGCCGAGCCGCTCCCCGTACTGGGTGAGGATGTCGACGGCCGACTCGTCCGCACCGGCCATCAGCGCGCCGAACCGGCAGGCCACAGCGATCAGCGAGCCGGTCTTGCCGCGCAGCACGTCCAGGTAGTGCTCCACCGGGTCGCGGTCGTCCGGGCCCGCGGTCTCCAGGATCTGGCCGGTGACCAGCCGCTCGAACGCCTCGGCCTGGATGCGTACGGCATCCAGGCCGAGGTCGGCCAGCATGTGCGAGGCGCGGGAGAAGAGGAAGTCGCCGGTCAGCACGGCCACCGAATTGCCCCAGCGGCTGTTGGCGCTGTCGACGCCGCGCCGCACCTCCGCCTCGTCCATCACGTCGTCGTGGTAGAGCGTCGCGAGATGGGTCAGCTCCACGACGACGGCGGCGGGCACCACGCCCGGCGCGTGCGGGTCGCCGAACTGGGCGGCGAGCATGGCCAGCAGTGGCCGAAAACGCTTGCCCCCGGCGCGTACGAGATGCTGCGCGGCCTCCGTGATGAAGGGCACATCGCTCTTGGTGGCATCGAGCAGCCCGGACTCGACAGCAGCCAAACCGGCCTGGACATCGGCCTCAAGAGCGTGGTCCCGCACGCTCAGTCCGAACGGCCCGACGACGGTCACGAGGGGATCTCCTGTCTGCTGACGATCACACGGAATGTCGATGTGTCGCTGCCATCACTCAACTCAGCGTATCCGGTCCCCTTTGGATCAACGTGGGCGGCTTCCCGCCACCGCCGGTATGTTCGGGATCAGCTCATACGATCAGGAGTACTCCCTTTGTCTCGCACGACAACCGATACCGAACCGACCCAGTCCCCGCCCAGCGGCGACCATGCCTTTTTCGGCCAGCCACGGGGGCTGATGACGCTCTCCGGCCTGGAGGTCTGGGAGCGTTTCTCGTTCCTGGGCATGCAGGCGATTCTGGTCCTGTACTTCGCGGACACCGTCGCCCGGGGCGGCATGGGCATGGAGGCGGGCACGGCGGCGTCCGTCTCGGCCGCCTACGGCACCCTGGTCTACCTGGTCTCCGTGGCCGGCGGCTGGCTGGCCGACCGGATCCTCGGCTCGTACCGGGCCGTGCTGTACGGCGGGATCCTCATCGCCTGCGGGCATTACGCCATGGCGGTGCCCTCCGACGCCATGACCTGGACCGGCCTCGGTCTGATCAGCGCCGGGACGGGTCTGCTCAAGCCCAATGTGGCGTCCATGGTCGGCAAGCTGTACCGCACCGACGACGAGCGCCGCGACGCCGGGTTCGCCCTGTACTACATGGGCATCAACATCGGCGCGTTCCTGGGCCCGCTGGTCACCGGCTGGCTCGGCGACCACGCGAGCTGGCACTGGGGTTTCTCCGCCGCCGCCGTCGGCATGACGCTCGGCCTGATCCAGTACGTACTGGGCCGGCGTCACCTGATCGGCCGAAAGCACAGCGCCGAATTCGCGCTGGCGCCGCAGGCCATGCGGCGCGCCGTACGGCTGATCGCGGCCGGCGCGGTCGTCGTCGCCGTCCTCGCCACAGCGCTGTCCCTGGCGGGATGGCTCACCATGGGCCGGTTCGTCGACGTGCTCACCCTCGTCTCGGTGATCGCCCCGATCGTGTACTTCGTGGTGATGTTCCGCAGCCCGCGGGTCACCGCCGAGGAGCGCGGCAGGCTGCGCCCGTACGTGGTGCTGTTCCTGGCCTCCGTCGTCTTCAACTTCATCCTCTTCCAGGCGTACTCGACGATGATGCTGCTCGCGTCGACCAACGCGCGTACCGAGATCCTGGGCTTCCACTTCCCGGCCGGCTGGTACGCCTCCGCGCTCGGCGCGTTCGAGGTCGCGCTCGCCCCGGTGGTCGCCACCGTCTGGGCCCGGATGGGGCCGCGCCAGCCGCACGCCTCCAACAAGATCGCTATAGGCGTGATCCTCGGCGGGCTGTCGTTCCTGGTGATGGTGCTGCCGACATCCGGCCACTCCGGCGACACCTACCGGATGGCCGCCTGGTGGATCGTCGGCTCGTACCTGCTGCTCGGGCTCGGCGACATCCTGCTGGAGACCTCCGGCATGTCGGCGACCACGAAACTCGCGCCCAAGGCGTTCTCCGGTCAGACGATGGCACTCTGGTTCCTCTCGCTGGCCCTCGCCAACGGCATCCAGGCCCAGGTCGTGAAGTTGTACGGCGAGGTCTCCACCCCCGCCTACTTCGGTGTCAACGGCGCGATCGCGGTGGTGGCCGGGGTGGCCGTCATCGCCGCCGCCCCCTGGCTCAGGCGCACCATGCACCCCGTCCGCTGACCACCACACGCGCCCCGTGCGCCGTACGCACAGACCACGCGCACCCCCGTCCACCGACGCGCCACGCGCCCCGTCGACCGAGGTACCGCCATGCACATCCGCACCACGTTCCCGTACGACACCACCCGTGAGGACGTCCATATCCCGCTGCCGGACGGCACCCGGCTCTACGCCCGGATCTGGCGGCCGGTCACCGACGAGCCGGTCCCCGCGCTCCTCGAATACCTGCCGTACCGGCTGAGCGACTGGACGGCCCCGCGCGACTGGCAGCGCCACCCCTGGTACGCAGGCCACGGCTACGCCTCCGTCCGGGTGGACGTGCGCGGCCACGGCAACAGCGAGGGGATGCCGGGCGACGAGTACGACGCGACGGAGCTGGCCGACGGCGTCGCCGTCGTCCACTGGCTGGCCCGGCAGGAGTGGTGCTCCGGCCGGGTCGGCATGTTCGGCATCTCCTGGGGCGGGTTCAACTCGCTCCAGATCGCCGCCCTGGCCCCCGAGCCGCTGAAGGCGGTCGTCACCGTCTGCTCGACCGACGACCGCTACGACAACGACGTGCACTACATGGGCGGCTCGGTCCTCGGCGTCGACATGCACGCCTGGGCGGCGACCATGCTGGCCTTCGTCTGCCGGCCCCCGGACCCGGCGCAGGTCGGCGAGGGCTGGAAGGACATGTGGCTGAAGCGGCTGGAGGGTGTCGAGCCGTTCATCCACACCTGGCTGGCGCATCAGACCCGCGACGACTACTGGAAGCACGGCAGCGTCTGCGAGGACTACTCCGCGATCCAGGCCCCCGTCCTCGCGGTGGGCGGCTGGCACGACCCGTACCGCGACACCGTCCTGCGGCTCGTGGAACACCTGCCGCAGGACCGGGTGCGCGGGCTGATCGGCCCCTGGTCGCACCAGTACCCGGACCGGGGGCTGCCGCCCGGACCCGCGATCGGCTTCCTCCAGGAGACGCTGCGCTGGTGGGACCAGCACCTCAAGGGCGAGGACACCGGTGTCATGGCCGAGCCGCTGCTGCGGTCCTGGATCAGCGAGTCGCACCGGCCCGCCACCACGTACGAGACGCTGCCCGGCCGCTGGGTCGGGGACGGCGTCTGGCCGTCCCCGAACGTGTCGACCGTCGCCTACGCCCTCCGGGGCGGCCCGCAGATCGTCGACTCGCCGCAGCGCACCGGGCTGGACGCGGGACGGTTCTTCCCGTTCGGCAACGACGCCGACCTGCCGCCGGACCAGCGCGACGAGGACGCCGCGTCGGTGTGCTTCGAGTTCCCGGTCGAGGACGCCCCGATCGAGATCCTGGGCCGGCCTCGGGTGAAGCTGCGCCTGCGCATGGACGCGCCGCGCGGCCAGGCGATCGCCCGGCTCTGCGACGTGGCACCGGACGGCTCGTCCACGCTGGTCACCCGCGGCGCACTCAACCTCTCCGCCCGGCAGGGCCGCGACCGCGCGGTGGAGTGGCCGGCCGGGGCGACCGAGGACGTGGGCTTCGAGCTGAACGGCATCGGGCACACGTTCCCGCCCGGCCACCGGATCAGGCTCGCGGTCTCCTCCGCGTACTGGCCGTGGATCTGGCCGCAGCCGGGGTCGGTGGGCTTCACCCTCGACGCCGACGGCAGCTTCCTCGAACTACCGGTGCGCCGGCACACCGAGGACCCGCAGATCCGGTTCGAGGAACCGGAACAGTCCCCGCCGCTGGGCGTCGTCCAGCCGGTGCAGCTGAACGGGCAGCAGCGCCCCGAGCGCCTGGTGGTGCGCGACGTCGCCACGGGCGAGTGGCGGCTGGAGGTCGACCCGCGCTACGGCGGCACCCGCGTCTACCCGGACGGCCTGGAGTTCACCGAGGACGCCCTGGAGACGTACACGATCCAGGAGGACGACCCGCTCTCGGCGCGCACCCGTTCCGGCTGGTCCATCCGGCTGCACCGGCCCGAGATGGCCTGGGACGTGCGGATCGAGACCCGCTCCGAGATCAGCGCGGACGCCACTGACTTCATCACGTCCGACGAGGTGGTGTGCCGGGACGGCGGCGAGGTCGTCTTCCACCGCACCTGGGAGAAGCGCATCCCGCGCACGGCCGGCTGAATGCGCGGGCCCGGCCGAGCGCGCGGGCCCCGGCCGAGCGCACGGGTCCGGCGCCGCGGCGAGAGCTTCCGCCGTGCCCCGTACGCCCCGGGGCACGGCGGAACTTTCCGGTCTTCGCGGACAGTTGGGACACGCTCGGGACACTCCCACGGGCGGCGGCGCCGACGTAACGTGTCCCCCAAGCGACCTGGAAAGCGAGGCGGCAACACATGCCCGAGCAGAGCAGCCCGCTCGATCTGGCCGAGGGCGACCCCTTCGGCCCGCACAACCTTCCGTACGGTGTGTTCTCCACCCCCAGCCACCCCGAGGACCGCCGGGTCGGCGTCCGCATCGGCGACCACGTGCTGGACGCCGGGGCCGCCGCACACGCGCTCGGCTCCCCCTACGCGCGGCTCCTCGCCCAGCCGGACCTGACCGCGCTGCTGGCCGCGGGCCGCACTGCCTGGCGGGACGTCCGGCGGGCCCTGACCGCGTGGGTGACGGTCCCGGCGCACCGCCCGGACATCGAACCGCTGCTGCACCCCGTCGAGTCCGTCACGCTGCACCTCCCCTACCGGGTCGCGGACTACGTCGACTTCTACGCGAGCGAGCACCACGCCACCAACGTCGGGAAGATCTTCCGGCCGAACGGCGACCCGCTGACGCCCAACTGGAAGCACCTCCCGATCGGTTACCACGGCCGGTCCGGCACCGTCGTGGTCTCCGGAACGGACGTGGTGCGCCCGTCCGGCCAGCGCAAGGCGCCCACCGACGCGGCCCCGGTCTTCGGCCCGTCCGTCAAGCTGGACATCGAGGCCGAGGTCGGGTTCGTCGTCGGCGTCGGCTCCGAGCACGGCCGCCCGGTCCCGCTCGGCGACTTCCGCGAGCACGTCTTCGGGCTCTCGCTGCTCAACGACTGGTCGGCGCGGGACATCCAGGCGTGGGAGTACGTGCCGCTCGGCCCGTTCCTCGGCAAGTCCTTCGCCACGTCCGTGTCGGCGTGGGTGACCCCGCTGGAGGCCCTGGAGGCGGCCTGGACCGCGCCCCCCGCCCGGGACTTCCCGCTCCTGCCCTATCTGGAGGACGAAGGCGAGGAGCAGGACGGCGGGCTGGACCTGCGGATCTCCGTCGCGATCAACGGGCAGACCGTCTCCGAGCCGCCGTTCGCCACCATGTACTGGACCCCGGCGCAGATGCTGGCCCAGATGACGGTGAACGGCGCGTCGCTGCGCACCGGCGACCTGTACGGCTCCGGCACGGTCAGCGGCGCCGAGCCCGGCCTGCGCGGCTCGCTCCTGGAGCTGACCTGGAACGGCCGCGACCCGCTGGACCTCCCCGACGGCAAGCGGACGTTCCTGGAGGACGGCGACACGGTCACGATGACGGCCTGGGCCCCGGGACCGGACGGCACCCGGGTGGGCCTCGGCGAGGTGACGGGGCGGATCGTTCCGTCCGCGTGACGCCCGCCGTTGACGGCCGCGCCCCCCACGAGGGACGCGGCCGTCAGCGTCTCCGACCCGTTCACCTGTTCGCGCGGTCCCGAGCCGGTTCGCAGCGGTCATGCCGGACAGGTTTGCGAGGCTTCCGCGCATGGACAACGAACCAGGGACCGCCGAACCGAGGTGGCCGGTTCCGCCCGAAGGCGGCTGGACCGCAGATGACCTGGACTCCCTCCCGAATCTGCCTCCGCACACGGAGCTGGTCGACGGGAGCCTCGTTTTCGCGAGCCGGCAGACCTTGTTCCATTCACGGGCGATCGCCTTCGTCTCACGGCACCTGCGGTCATCGGCCCCGCACGACCACGAGGTCGTATGCCGGTTCACCATCGACATCGACCGATACAACCGGCCCGAACCCGATGTGATCGTCGTGCGTGCCGACGCGGTCGAGAGCCTCTGCCAAACCCGTTTCCCCTCCGAGTCCGTACTGCTCGCGGTCGAGGTCGTGTCCGACGAGTCGCTGACCCGGGACCGGGAGACCAAGCCCGTGAAGTACGCGCGGGCGAAGATCCCCCACTACTGGCGAGTGGAGAATCAGGACGACAGGACAGTGGTCTACGTCTTCGAACTGGAACCGGCGACCGGCGCCTACACCTCCACCGGGGTCTTCCACGACCGGATGAAGGTCTCCGTCCCCTTCCCCGTCGACCTGGACCTCACCGCGATCACCCCGTACCGCCGGGCGATGTCCCCCGAGTGAACCGCGTCTGAGCAGCCCCGGTGCCGGGACCGCTCAGTCCGGCCGTGAGGCTCACTCGTACTCGGACGGCGGCTCCTCGTCCCAGTCGAACCCGGGATCGTCGTCGTACGCGGCCGAGGTCGAAGCGGCCCGCGCGGAAGCGGCAGCGGCCGGCGCCGGAGCAGGGGTGGGCGCGGCCGGGTCCGGTGCCGGGCCCGAGGTCGTCGCCGGTCCCGGGTCCACCGCCGCCCCGGCCTCCGGGACGGCGTCCTGGCTCGGCCCCGTCGCCGCGTCCGGCTCCCCCGATCCGGTCGCCGCGTCCGCGAACTCCGCCAGCACCTCCAGCACCCCCTCCCCGTACGTCGCCAGCTTCTTCTCGCCCAGGCCGCTGATGCCGCCGAGCGCGGCCACCGAGTCCGGCCGCACCGTCGCGATCTCGCGCAGCGTCGCGTCGTGGAAGATGACGTACGCCGGGACGCCCTGCTCCTTCGCCCGGCCCCCGCGCCAGGCCCGCAGCGCCTCGAAGACGGGGACGGCCTCCGGCGCCAGCTCGGCGGCGGCCTGCGAGGACTTCGCCTTGCGTTCGCCCTTCGCGGAGCCGGAACGCGAGGCGGGCTTCGCGGCCTCCTTGCGCAGCGGCACCTGGCGCTGCCCTCCGAGGACCGCGCCACTCTCCTCCGTCAGCACCAGCGTGCCGTACTCGCCCTCGACCGCGATCAGGCCCTGAGCGAGCAACTGCCGTACGACGCCCCGCCATTCGGCCTCGGACAGCTCGCCGCCGATACCGAAGACCGAGAGCTGGTCGTGGTCGAACTGGATGATCTTCGCGGTCTTGCGGCCGAGCAGGATGTCGGTGATCTGGCCCGCGCCGAACTTCTGCCCGCGCTCCCGCTTCAGCCGTACCACCGTCGACAGCAGCTTCTGCGCGGCCACCGTGCCGTCCCAGGTCTCGGGCGGGGTGAGGCAGGTGTCGCAGTTGCCGCAGGCCGCGGCGCCGGGCTCCTGGCCGAAGTACCGCAGCAGCTGGCCGCGGCGGCACTGTGCCGTCTCGCACAGTGCCAGCATCGCGTCGAGGTGGGAGGCGGCGCGGCGGCGGAACGCCTCGTCGCCCTCGCCGCCCTGGATGAGCTTGCGCTGCTGGACGACGTCCTGGAGTCCGTAGGCCATCCAGGCCGTGGACGGCAGCCCGTCACGGCCCGCGCGGCCGGTCTCCTGGTAGTAGCCCTCGACCGACTTCGGCAGGTCGAGGTGGGCGACGAAACGGACGTCCGGCTTGTCGATGCCCATGCCGAAGGCGATGGTCGCGACGACGACCAGGCCCTCCTCGCGCAGGAACCGGGACTGGTGCGCGGCGCGCGTGCCCGCGTCCAGACCCGCGTGGTACGGGACGGCCTCGATGCCGTTGCGGCACAGGTACTCGGCGGTCTTCTCGGTCGCGTTGCGCGACAGGCAGTAGACGATGCCCGCGTCCCCGGCGTGCTCCTCCTTGAGGAAGGACAGCAGCTGCTTCTTCGGATCGGCCTTGGACACGATCCGGTACTGGACGTTGGGCCGGTCGAAACTGGCGACGAAGTGCTTGGCGTCAGGCATGCCCAGGCGCCGGGTGATCTCCTCGTGCGTGGCGTTCGTCGCGGTGGCCGTCAGGGCGATCCGCGGGACGTCGGGCCAGCGCTCGCCGAGGACCGAGAGGGCCAGATAGTCGGGGCGGAAGTCGTGGCCCCACTGGGCGACGCAGTGCGCCTCGTCGATCGCGAAGACGGAGATCTCGCCCCGCGCGAGCAGGCCCAGCGTGGAGTCCAGCCGGAGGCGCTCCGGGGCCAGGTAGAGCACGTCCAGCTCGCCCGCGAGGAACTGCGCCTCCATCGAGCGGCGCTCGTCGAAGTCCTGCGTGGAGTTGATGAAACCGGCCCGCACGCCCAGCGCCCGCAAGGCGTCCACCTGATCCTGCATCAGGGCGATCAGCGGGGAGACGACCACGCCCGTACCCGACCTGACCAGGGCCGGGATCTGGTAGCACAGGGACTTCCCGCCACCGGTCGGCATGAGCACGACGGCGTCGCCGCCCGCCACCACGTGGTCGACGACGGCTTCCTGCTCGCCGCGGAACGCCTCGTACCCGAACACGCGGTGCAGGGTCCGTCGTGCTTCGCTCTCGGTCACATCCATGGTCCCGCCCGTCGTGCTCATCCGCCTGGCCCCGGTGCCGCACGTGCCGTGCCGCCACCGCTCCCTGCCACGATAGGCGCCGCGTACGACAACGCCGGACGGGCTTGACTTCTCGAGCCCGTCCGGCGTTGTCCCGGCCGGGGGTGCCGGCCGTGCGCGTGTGCGCTACCTCACGAAGACCCCCGCCTGGCTCGCCAGGTCCAGGAAGTACTGCGGGGCCAGGCCCAGCGCCAGCGTGACCGCGACGCCGACCGCGATCGTCGTCATCGTCAGCGGGGAAGGGACGGCGACCGTCGGGCCGTCCGCCTTCGGCTCGCTGAAGAACATCAGCACGATGACCCGGATGTAGAAGAACGCGGCGATCGCCGACGAGATCACACCGATCACGACCAGCCCGCCCGCGCCTCCGTCCGCCGCCGCCTTGAAGACGGCGAACTTCCCGGAGAACCCGGAGGTGAGCGGGATACCGGCGAAGGCCAGCAGGAACACCGCGAAGACCGCCGCGACCAGCGGCGAGCGGCGTCCGAGCCCCGCCCACTTCGACAGGTGCGTCGCCTCGCCGCCCGCGTCGCGCACCAGGGTGACGACGGCGAACGCGCCGACCGTCACGAAGGAGTACGCGCCCAGGTAGAAGAGGACCGACGAGACGCCGTCCGGGGTGGCCGCGATGACACCGGCGAGGATGAACCCGGCGTGCGCGATCGACGAGTAGGCGAGCAGCCGCTTGATGTCGGTCTGGGTGATGGCGACGATCGCACCGCCCAGCATCGTGACGATCGCGACGGCCCACATGACCGGCCGCCAGTCCCAGGTGAGGCCCGGCAGCACCACGTACAGCAGACGCAGCAGCGCGCCGAACGCGGCGACCTTCGTGGCCGCGGCCATGAACCCGGTGACCGGGGTCGGTGCGCCCTGGTAGACGTCCGGGGTCCACATGTGGAACGGGACGGCGCCGACCTTGAAGAGCAGACCGGTCAGGATCATCGCCCCGCCGATCAGCAGCAGCGCGTCGTTGCCCATGGTGGCGGCGAGCGCCGGGTCGACCTTCGTGACGGAGCCGTCGACCACGTGCGCGATCTCGGCGTACGAGACGGAGCCCGCGTACCCGTAGAGCAGGGCGATCCCGAACAGCAGGAACGCCGACGAGAAGGCACCGAGCAGGAAGTACTTCACCGCCGCCTCCTGCGACATCAGCCGCTTGCGGCGGGCGACGGCGCACAACAGGTAGAGCGGGAGGGAGAAGACCTCCAGGGCCACGAACAGCGTCAGCAGGTCGTTGGCCGCCGGGAAGACCAGCATGCCCGCCACCGAGAAGAGGACCAGCGGGAAGACCTCGGTGGTGGTGAACCCGGCCCGGACCGCGGCCTTCTCGCTGTCGCTGCCGGGGACCGACGCGGCCTGCGCGGCGAAGGAGTCCACCCGGTTGCCGTGCGAGGCGGGGTCGAGCCGGCGCTCGGCGAAGGTGAAGACGGCGACCAGCGCGGTCAGCAGGATGGTGCCCTGCAGGAACAGCGTCGGGCCGTCGATCGCGATGGCGCCCATCGCCACGATGCCCGCCTTCGTCGTGCCGTGTCCCCCGGCCGCGAGGCCGATGATCGCGGCGAAGGAGGCGGCGAGGGCGACGACGGTCAGGAAGACCTGTGTGTAGTAGCGGGACCGACGCGGCACGAACGCCTCGACGAGCACGCCGACGACGGCCGCGCCGATCACGATCAGGACCGGCATGAGCTGGGTGTACTCGATGACGGGTGCCTGGAACTTCTCGCCCGGGGCGGCCGACGTCACCCCGCCCGCCGTCGCCCACAGGCTGTGGACAGCTGTTGCGCTCACTTGGCGGCCTCCACCTCAGGCTGGGGGTCCTTCTTCTGGACGTCCGACATGGTGTGCTGCACCGCCGGGTTGACGATCTCGGTCAGCGGCTTCGGGTAGACCCCCAGGAACAGCAGCAGCGCGATCAGCGGCAGGACCACCGCCATCTCCCGGACCTTGAGGTCCGCCATGCCCTTGACCTCCGCCTTCACCGGGCCGGTCATCGTCCGCTGGTAGAGGACGAGGACGTAGAGCGCGGCGAGCACGATGCCGGTCGTGGCGATGATGCCCGCCGCCGGGTACGCGCTGAACGCGCCGACCAGGACCAGGAACTCGCTGACGAACGGGGCGAGCCCGGGGAGCGACAGGGTGGCCAGACCGCCGATCAGGAACGTGCCGGCCAGGACGGGCGCCACCTTCTGCACCCCGCCGTAGTCGGCGATGAGCCGCGAACCGCGCCGGGTGATCAGGAAGCCCGCCACCAGCATCAGCGCGGCGGTCGAGATCCCGTGGTTGACCATGTAGAGCGTGGCGCCGGACTGGCCCTGGCTGGTCATCGCGAAGATGCCCAGGACGATGAAGCCGAAGTGCGAGATCGACGCGTAGGCGATCAACCGCTTGATGTCGCGCTGGCCGACGGCGAGCAGCGCCCCGTACACGATGCTGACCAGGGCCAGGACGACGATCACCGGCGTCGCCCACTTGCTGGCCTCCGGGAAGAGCTGGAGGCAGAAGCGGAGCATCGCGAACGTGCCGACCTTGTCGACGACCGCGGTGATCAGGACGGCGACCGGGGCGGTCGCCTCGCCCATCGCGTTGGGCAGCCAGGTGTGCAGCGGCCACAGCGGGGCCTTCACCGCGAAGGCGAAGAAGAACCCGAGGAACAGCCAGCGCTCCGTGCTCGTCGCCATGGAGAACGAGCCGTTGGCACGGGCTGCGGCGATCTCGGAGAGCGAGAACGTCCCCGCGACCACGTACAGCCCGATCACGGCGGCCAGCATGATCAGCCCGCCGACCAGGTTGTAGAGGAGGAACTTCACCGCCGCGTACGAGCGCTGCGCCGCCGCGTTCTCGTCGCTGCCCGTGTGCGCCCGGTCCCCGAAGCCGCCGATGAGGAAGTACATCGGGATGAGCATGGCCTCGAAGAGGACGTAGAAGAGGAAGACGTCGGTGGCCTCGAAGGAGAGGATCACCATCGCCTCGACCATCAGGATCAGGGCGAAGAAGCCCTGGGTGGGGCGCCAGCGGGAGGACTTCGTCTCCAGGGGGTCGGCGTCGTGCCAGCCCGCCAGGACGATGAAGGGGATGAGCAGGGCGGTGAGCCCGATGAGCGCCACCCCGATGCCGTCCACGCCCAGTTCGTAGCGGACGCCGAAGTCCTTGATCCAGGCGTGCGATTCGGTGAGCTGGTAGCGGTCGCCGCCGGGCTCGAACCGGGCGAGCGCGACGCCCGCCAGGACGAGCGTGGCCAGCGAGAACACCAGCGCCGTCCATTTGGCGGCGGTGCGCCGGGCGGCCGGGACGGCGGCGGTGGCGATCGCGCCGATCGCCGGGAGCGCCGCCGTCGCTGTCAGGAGGGGAAAGGACATGGTGATCAGACCGCCCTCATCAGCAGGGTCGCGGCGATGAGGATCGCCGTACCGCCGAACATCGAGACCGCGTAGGAGCGGGCGTAGCCGTTCTGCAGCTTGCGCAGCCGGCCGGAGAGCCCGCCCATCGTGGCGGCCGTGCCGTTGACGACGCCGTCGACCAGGGTGTGGTCGACGTACACCAGGGAGCGGGTGAGGTGCTCGCCGCCGCGGACCAGGACCACATGGTTGAAGTCGTCCTGGAGCAGGTCGCGGCGGGCCGCCCGGGTGAGCAGCGAGCCGCGCGGGGCGGTGACCGGGACCGGCCTGCGCCCGTACATCGCCCAGGCGATGGCGACGCCGACGGCGAGCACCACCATGGTGGCCGCCGTGACGGTCGTGGCACTGACCGGGGCGTGTCCGTGGCTGTGGCCGGTGACCGGCTCCAGCCACTTCAGGAAGCGGTCGCCGACGGAGAACAGGCCGCCCGCGAAGACCGACCCGAAGGCCAGGACGATCATGGGGATGGTCATCGACCTCGGGGACTCGTGCGGATGCGGCTCGTTTCCGTCCGCGTCCGGCTGCCAGCGCTTCTCGCCGAAGAAGGTCAGCAGCATCACGCGCGTCATGTAGAACGCGGTGACCGCGGCGCCCAGCAGGGCGACCGAGCCGAGGATCCAGCCCTCGGCGCCGCCCTTCGCGAAGGCCGCCTCGATGATCTTGTCCTTGGAGAAGAAGCCGGACAGTCCGGGGAAGCCGATGATCGCCAGATAGCCGAGGCCGAAGGTGACGAAGGTGACCGGCATGTGCTTGCGCAGGCCGCCGTACTTGCGCATGTCGACCTCGTCGTTCATGCCGTGCATGACGGAACCGGCGCCGAGGAAGAGCCCGGCCTTGAAGAAGCCGTGCGTCACCAGGTGCATGATCGCGAAGACGTAGCCGATCGGGCCGAGGCCCGCGGCGAGCACCATGTAGCCGATCTGCGACATCGTCGAACCGGCGAGGGCCTTCTTGATGTCGTCCTTGGCGCAACCGACGATCGCACCGAACAGGAGCGTGACCGCGCCGACGATCACCACGACCAGTTGCGCGTCGGGCGCGGCGTCGAAGATCGCGGCCGAGCGGACGATGAGGTAGACGCCCGCGGTCACCATGGTCGCGGCGTGGATGAGCGCGGAGACCGGGGTCGGGCCCTCCATCGCGTCGCCGAGCCAGGACTGGAGCGGCACCTGGGCCGACTTGCCGCAGGCGGCGAGCAGCAGCAACAGGCCGATCGCCGTCAGCTTGCCCTCACTGGTCTCTCCCGTCGCCGCCAGGACGGGGCCGAACGCGAACGTGCCGAAGGTGGTGAACATCACCATGATCGCGATCGACAGGCCCATGTCGCCGACCCGGTTGACCAGGAACGCCTTCTTGGCGGCGGTGGCCGCGCTGGGCTTGTGCTGCCAGAAGCCGATCAGCAGGTACGACGCCAGGCCGACGCCCTCCCAGCCGGCGTACAGCAGCAGGTAGTTGTCGGCGAGGACCAGCAGCAGCATCGCCGCGAGGAACAGGTTCAGATAGGCGAAGAAGCGGCGCCGGCGCTCGTCGTGCGCCATGTAGCCGACCGAGTAGAGGTGGATCAGGGTGCCGACGCCGGTGATCAGCAGCACGAAGGTCATCGACAGCTGGTCGAGCTGGAAGGCCACGTCGGCCCGGAAACCCTCGACCGGGATCCAGCTGAACAGCTTCTGGTGCAGGGCCCGTTCGTCGGCGGCACGCCCCAGCATGTCGGTGAAGAGCACCGCGCCGATGACGAAGGACACGGCGGCGAGCAGGGTGCCGATCCAGTGTCCGGAGCGGTCGAGCCGTCGGCCGCCGCAGAGCAGGACCGCCGCTCCGAGCAGAGGCGCCGCGACGAGCAGCGCAATCAGGTTCTCCACGATTCAACGTCCCCTTACAGCTTCATCAGGCCGGCGTCGTCGACCGAGGCCGAGTGGCGGGAACGGAACACCGACACGATGATCGCGAGCCCCACCACGACCTCGGCGGCGGCGACGACCATCGTGAAGAACGCGATGATCTGGCCGTCGAGGTTGCCGTGCATCCGGGAGAAGGTCACCAGCGCGAGGTTGCAGGCGTTGAGCATCAGCTCCACGCACATGAACAGCACGATCGCGTTCCGCCGGATCAGCACCCCGGCCGCGCCGATGGTGAACAACAGGGCGGCGAGATAGAGGTAGTTGACCGGATTCACTTGGCGACCTCCTCTGTTTCGTTGTCGCTGCCGTCGTTGTTCCGGCCGCGCGACCCGCCGCGGCCCTCGCCCTCGCGGCCCTCGCCCCCGCGGCCGAGCCGCTCCTCGGAGCGCTGTTCCAGCGCCCTGAGCTGTTCCAGGGACTCGCCCGACACATCGCGGATCTGGCCGCGTTCACGCAGGGTCCGCATGACGGTGAGCTCGGCCGGGGTGCCGTCCGGGAGCAGACCCGGGATGTCCACGGCGTTGTGCCGGGCGTAGACACCGGGGGCGGGAAGCGGCGGCAGCTGCGCCCCGCCACGCACCCGGGCCTCGGACAACTCCCGCTGGGTGCGGGCGCGTTCGGTGCGCTCCCGGTGGGTGAGCACCATCGCGCCGACCGTCGCCGTGATCAGCAGGGCGCCGGTGATCTCGAAGGCGAAGACGTACTTGGTGAAGATGAGGGCGGCCAGCCCCTCGACGTTCCCGCCGTGCGCGGAGTTGGCCGTGCCGAGCCCGTTGAAGCTGTTCAGCGAGGCGTTGCCGATGCCCGCGATCAGCAGGACGCCGAAGCCGATCCCGCAGGCCGCGGCCAGCCAGCGCTGCCCCTTGATGGTCTCCTTCAGCGAGTCGGCGGCCGTGACACCGACGAGCATGACGACGAAGAGGAACAGCATCATGATCGCGCCGGTGTAGACGACGATCTGGACGATGCCGAGGAAGTAGGCGCCGTTGGCGAGATAGAACACCGCCAGGACGATCATGGTCCCGGCGAGGCTCAGCGCGCTGTGCACGGCTTTTTTCATCAGTACGGTGGACAGCGCGCCGATCACGGCGACGATGCCCAGCAGCCAGAACTGGACGGCCTCACCGGTCGAGGTCTGCGAGGCCGCCGCGGCCAGGAGCATCATGCGTCCACCTCCCGCGCCGAGCCGTCGTTGCCACGGTCGCCGCTCGTCCCGGACGCCTCGTCGATGGGCTTCTCGCCTTTGGAGACGGCGGTCTGCCGCACCGTGCCGGGCGCGGCCTCGGTGACCAGGCCCCGGTAGTAGTCCTGCTCGTCCATCCCCGGGTAGATCGCGTGCGGGGTGTCGACCATGCCCTCCTCAAGGCCCGCGAGCAGCTCGTCCTTGGTGTAGATGAGGCTCGCGCGGGAGGTGTTGGCGAGCTCGAACTCGTTGGTCATCGTGAGCGCCCGGGTCGGGCACGCCTCGATGCACAGCCCGCACAGGATGCAGCGCGCGTAGTTGATCTGGTAGACGCGGCCGTAGCGCTCGCCCGGGGAGTAGCGCTCCTCGTCCGTGTTGTCCGCGCCCTCCACGTAGATGGCGTCCGCCGGGCAGGCCCAGGCGCACAGCTCGCAGCCGACGCACTTCTCCAGGCCGTCCGGGTGACGGTTGAGCTGATGCCGGCCGTGGAAGCGCGGCGCCGTCACCTTCCGCGTCTCCGGATACTGCTCCGTCAGCCGCTTCTTGAACATGGCCTTGAAGGTCACGCCGAAGCCGGCGACGGGGTTCTGGAACTTCTCCCCCGAGGGCTCCTTCGACTCAGACACCGTCAGCCTCCTTTCCGTCACTCGAATCTCCGTCACTCTCAGTATTCGATCCGCCACTGACAACGAGCTGCCGTTCGCCCCGCGGCCTGCGGCGCGGCACCGGCGGCAGGGTCTGCCCGGGCAGCGGCGGCACCGGGAATCCGCCCGCCATCGGGTCGAACTCGGGCTCCGGCCCGGCCTTCGCCGCCTCGGCCCGGCCCTTCTTGTCGCGGAAGACGTCCGCGACGAAGGAGAGCAGCAGGACCGCGATCACGGCCCCTGCCACGTACAGCACGATCCGCGTGAAGTCGTAGCCGTCGTTGCGCAGCGCCCGCACGGTGGCGACCAGCATCAGCCAGACCACGGACACCGGGATCAGGACCTTCCAGCCGAGCTTCATCAGCTGGTCGTAGCGGACCCGGGGCAGCGTGCCGCGCAGCCAGATGAAGAAGAACAGCAGCAGCTGGACCTTGAGGACGAACCAGAGCATCGGCCACCAGCCGTGGTTCGCGCCCTCCCAGAAGGTGCTGATGGGCCACGGGGCCCGCCAGCCGCCGAGGAACAGGGTGGTGGAGACCGCGGAGACGGTCACCATGTTCACGTACTCGGCGAGCATGAACATCGCGAACTTGATCGACGAGTACTCGGTGTTGAACCCGCCGACCAGGTCGCCCTCGGACTCCGGCATGTCGAACGGGGCCCGGTTGGTCTCGCCGACCATCGTGACGATGTAGATGAGGAACGACACCGGCAGCAGCAGGATGAACCAGCGCTCCTGCTGCGCCTCCACGATCTTCGAGGTCGACATCGACCCGGAGTAGAGGAAGACCGAGGCGAACGCGGCGCCCATCGCGATCTCGTAACTGATCATCTGGGCGCAGGAACGCAGCCCGCCGAGGAGCGGGTACGTCGAACCGGACGACCAGCCCGCCAGCACGATGCCGTAGATCCCGACCGAGGCGACCGCGAGGATGTAGAGCATGGCGATCGGCAGGTCGGTGAGCTGCATCGCCGTGCGCTGACCGAAGATCGAGACCTCGTTGCCGGGCGGGCCGAAGGGGATCACGGCGATCGCCATGAACGCCGGGATGGCGGCGACGATCGGCGCGAGCACATACACGATCTTGTCGGCGCGCTTGACGACGACGTCTTCCTTCAGCATCAGCTTCACGCCGTCGGCGAGCGACTGGAGCATGCCCCAGGGCCCGTTCCGGTTGGGGCCGATGCGCAGCTGCATCCAGGCGACGACCTTGCGCTCCCACACGATGGAGAACAGCACGGTCACCATCAGGAACGCGAAGCAGAACACCGCCTTGACGACGACCAGCCACCACGGGTCGGTGCCGAACATCGACAGGTTCTCGGCGGCGAGCACGGGTTCGTGCGGTGCCGCGGCCAGTTGAGCGAAGGCAGTCACGCCCCCACCTCCGGTGTGGTGTCGTCGGTGCCCGGTGCGGCGGGGCCGATCCGGACCAGGCCGCCGGGCCGGGCGCCGGTGTCGGCCGGGACGCCCCGCCCGACGGAGTTCAGCGGCACCCAGACCACCCGGTCCGGCATGTCGGTGATCTTCAACGGGAGTTCGACGCGGCCCGTCGGGCCGCTCACGGCCAGCAGGTCGCCGTCCTCGACACCCGTCTCGGCCGCGGTGGCGGCGGAGAGCCGGGCGACCGAGGCGTGCCGGGTGCCGGCCAGCGCGTCGTCGCCCTCCTGGAGCCGGCCCAGGTCGAGCAGCATCCGGTGGCCCGCCAGGACCGCCTCGCCGTCGCCGGGCCGGGGCAGCGGCCGGGTGGGCTCGTCCGGGTCCTCGGCGTGCGCGCCGCTCCAGCCACCGAGCCGGTCCAGCTCGCGGCGTACGGACCTCAGGTCCGGCAGCGCGAGCGGGGCGCCCATCGCGTCGGCCAGCATGTGCAGCACCCGGGCGTCGGTCGGCGGGAGCGTCCGCGTCATCTGCTCGGGCTTCAGCGCCGCCTCGAACGGCCGGGCCCTGCCCTCCCAGTTGAGGAAGGTCCCGGCCTTCTCCGCGACCGCGGCGACCGGCAGGACCACGTCGGCCCGCTCGGTGACCTCGCTCGGCCGCAGCTCCAGCGAGACCAGGAAGCCGACCCCGTCCAGGGCCTCCAGGGCCCGCGCCGGGTCCGGCAGATCGGCCGGCTCGACCCCGGCGACGAGCAGCGCGCCCAGCTCGCCGGTGGCCGCGGCCTGAAGGATCTGGCCGGTGTCGCGGCCGAAACCGGAGGGCAGTTCGGCGACGCCCCACACGGCCGCCACCTCGTCCCGGGCCCGCGGGTCGGTCGCGGGGCGCCCGCCGGGCAGCAGCGACGGCAGCAGGCCCGCCTCGATCGCGCCGCGCTCACCGGCCCGACGCGGGATCCACACCAGCTTCGCCCCGGTCGCCGTCGCGGCCCGCACCGCGGCGGTCAGTCCGCCCGGCACGGCGGCCAGCCGTTCGCCGACCACGATCACGGCCCCGTCGCCGCGCAGCGCCTCGGCCGCCGCGGCCCCTTCGCCGTCGAGTCCGGAGCCGCCCGCGAGGGCGTCCAGCCACTGGGGCTCGGTGCCGGGAGCGGCGGGCAGCAGCGTGCCGCCCGCCTTCGTGAGGCCGCGGGTGGCGTGCGAGGCGATGGCGAAGGTGCGCTGGCCGTGCTTGCGCATCGCCTTGCGCAGCCGCAGGAAGACGCCGGGCGACTCCTCCTCCGCCTCGAAGCCGACGAGCAGCACCGCCGGGGCCTTCTCCAGCGAGGCGTAGGTAACGCCCGTGCTTCCCGGTTCCAGGTCCCGGCCGCGTCCGGCGACGCGGGCGGCCAGGAAGTCGGCCTCCTCGCCGCTGTGCGCGCGGGCCCGGAAGTCGACGTCGTTGGTGTCGAGGACGACCCGGGCGAACTTGCCGTACGCGTACGCGTCCTCGACGGTCAGCCGGCCGCCGGCCAGGACGCCCGCCCGGCCGCGCGCGGCGGCGAGCCCGGTGGCCGCGGCGGCCAGGGCCTCGGGCCAGCTCGCCGGTTCCAGCACCCCGTCGGCGCTGCGCACCAGCGGGGTGGTGAGCCGGTCGCGCTGCTGCGCGTAGCGGAAGGCGAAGCGGCCCTTGTCGCAGATCCACTCCTCGTTGACCTCGGGGTCGTCGGCGGCGAGCCGCCGCATGACCTTGCCGCGCCGGTGGTCGGTGCGGGTGGCGCAGCCGCCCGCGCAGTGCTCGCACACCGACGGCGACGACACCAGGTCGAAGGGGCGGGAGCGGAACCGGTACGCGGCCGAGGTCAGCGCCCCGACCGGGCAGATCTGGATGGTGTTTCCGGAGAAGTACGACTCGAACGGGTCGCCCTCCCCCGTGCCGACCTGCTGGAGCGCGCCGCGTTCGATCAGCTCGATCATGGGGTCGCCCGCCACCTGGTTGGAGAACCGGGTGCAGCGGGCGCAGAGCACGCACCGCTCGCGGTCCAGCAGCACCTGGGTGGAGATCGGGACGGGCTTCTCGTACGTCCGCTTCTTCCCGTCGAAGCGGGATTCGGCGTCGCCGTGCGACATCGCCTGGTTCTGCAGCGGACACTCGCCGCCCTTGTCGCAGACCGGGCAGTCCAGCGGGTGGTTGATGAGCAGCAGCTCCATCACACCCTTCTGCGCCTTCTCCGCGACGGGCGAGGTGAGCTGGGTGCGCACCACCATGCCGTCGGTGCAGGTGATGGTGCAGGACGCCATCGGCTTGCGCTGGCCCTCCACCTCGACGATGCACTGCCGGCAGGCGCCGACCGGGTCGAGGAGCGGGTGGTCGCAGAAGCGCGGGATCTCGATGCCGAGGAGTTCGGCGGCGCGGATGACCAGGGTGCCCTTGGGCACGCTGATCTCGATGCCGTCGATCGTCAGTGTGACGAGGTCCTCGGGCGGGACGGCCGCCTCGCCGCCCCCGGTGGGCGCGCTCGTGGTGACGGTCATGCGTTCACCCCCTGGTGAGCGGTCTTGTCGTCGGCCCAGGCGGTCGACCTGGCGGGATCGAAGGGGCAGCCCCTGCCCGTGATGTGCTGCTCGTACTCCTCGCGGAAGTACTTCAGCGAGGAGAAGATCGGCGAGGCGGCACCGTCGCCGAGGGCGCAGAACGACTTGCCGTTGATGTTGTCGGCGATGTCGTTCAGCTTGTCGAGGTCGTCCGCCCGGCCGTTGCCCGCTTCGATGTCGCGGAGCAACTGGACGAGCCAGTACGTCCCTTCGCGGCAGGGCGTGCACTTGCCGCAGGACTCGTGGGCGTAGAACTCGGTCCAGCGGGTGACGGCCCGCACCACGCAGGTCGTCTCGTCGAAGCACTGCAGCGCCTTGGTGCCGAGCATGGACCCGGCGGCGCCGACGCCCTCGTAGTCGAGCGGTACGTCGAGGTGTTCGTCGGTGAACATCGGGGTGGAGGAGCCGCCGGGGGTCCAGAACTTCAGCCGGTGCCCGGGGCGCATGCCGCCGCTCATGTCGAGCAGCTGGCGCAGCGTGATGCCGAGCGGAGCCTCGTACTGGCCGGGGCTCGCGACGTGTCCGCTGAGCGAGTACAGCGTGAAGCCCGGGGACTTCTCGGTCCCCATGGCCGTGAACCAGTCCTTGCCGTTGTTCAGGATCGCGGGAACCGAGGCGATGGACTCGACGTTGTTCACCACGGTGGGGCAGGCGTACAGACCGGCGACCGCGGGGAAGGGGGGTCGCAGCCGGGGCTGGCCGCGCCGTCCTTCGAGCGAGTCGAGCAGGGCGGTCTCCTCGCCGCAGATGTACGCGCCCGCGCCCGCGTGGACGGTGAGTTCCAGGTCGAGCCCCGGGCCGAGGGCGTCCTTGCCCAGGTATCCCGCCGCGTACGCCTCGCGCACGGCCTCGTGCAACCGCCGCAGCACGGGGACGACCTCGCCGCGCAGGTAGATGAAGGCGTGCGCGGAACGGATCGCGTAGCAGGCGATCACGATGCCCTCGATGAGGGCGTGCGGGTTGGCGAAGAGGAGCGGGATGTCCTTGCAGGTGCCGGGTTCCGACTCGTCGGCGTTGACGACGAGGTAGTGCGGTTTGCCGTCGCCCTGCGGGATGAACTGCCACTTCATGCCGGTGGGGAAGCCGGCCCCGCCGCGCCCGCGCAGCCCGGATTCCTTCACGTACGCGATGAGGTCGTCCGGAGGCATGGCGAGGGCCTTGCACAGCCCTTCGTAGCCGCCGTGGCGCCGGTAGGTCTCCAGGGTCCAGGAGCGCGGTTCGTCCCAGAAAGCGGAGAGGACGGGGGCGAGCAGCTTCTCGGGGTCTCCCCCGCCGCCGCCGTTGTCGCTGAGCTGGGTGGCCAACGTCATCACGCTCCCTCCTCGGCCGTGGGGCCTGCCGGGTGGTCCGGGTCGGAGGCCGAGGTCGGCTGCGGTGCGTCGTGGGAGCTGAGGTGCTCGGACGGCGACGGGTCGTGCGGCTGGTCGCCGCGCGGGCTCTCGCCGCGGGGGGCGACCACGCGCGGGTGCGGTTCCTCGCCCCGGGCGAGCCGGAGCCCGGCGAGCGAGGCGGGCCCGGCGCCGCCGGAGGCCTCGACGGCGCCTGGGCGTTCGTCGGGGAAGCCGGCCAGGATGCGGGCGGTCTCCTTGTACGTGCACAGGGGCGCGCCCCGGGTGGGTTCGGCACCGCGCCCGGCGATGAGGTCGTCGACCAGGCGGGTCGCGCTCTCGGGCGTCTGGTTGTCGAAGAACTCCCAGTTGACCATCACCACGGGGGCGAAGTCACAGGCGGCGTTGCACTCGATGTGTTCGAGGGTGATCTTGCCGTCGTCGGTGGTCTCGCCGTTGCCGACGCCGAGGTGCTCCCCCAGCCGCTCGAAGATCGCGTCGCCGCCCATCACCGCGCACAGGGTGTTGGTGCAGACGCCGACCTGGTAGTCGCCGCTCGGCCCGCGCCGGTACATGGTGTAGAAGGTGGCGACGGCGGTGACCTCGGCGGTGGTCAGGCCGAGCATCTCGGCGCAGAACGCCATGCCGGTGCGGGAGACGTAGCCCTCCTCCGACTGCACGAGGTGCAGCAGCGGCAGCAGTGCGGACCGGCTGCCGGGGTAGCGCGCGATCACCTCCTTCGCGTCCGCCTCAAGCCTGGCGCGGACCTCGTCCGGGTAGGCGGGTGCGGGGAGCTGCGGCATCCCCAGACTGACTTCCTGGCGTGCTTCGGTCACCGGTCGACGCCTCCCATCACGGGGTCGATGGACGCGACGGCGACGATGACGTCGGCGACCTGGCCGCCCTCGCACATCGCCGCCATGGCCTGGAGGTTGGTGAAGGACGGGTCGCGGAAGTGGACCCGGTGGGGGCGGGTGCCGCCGTCGGACACGACGTGCACGCCGAGTTCGCCCTTGGGCGACTCGACGGCGGTGTACGCCTGCCCGGCCGGGACCCGGAAGCCCTCGGTCACCAGCTTGAAGTGGTGGATCAGGGCCTCCATGGAGGTGCCCATGATCTTCTTGATGTGGTCGGGCGAGTTGCCGAGCCCGTCGGGGCCGAGCGCGAGCTGGGCCGGCCAGGCGATCTTCTTGTCGGCGACCATCACCGGTCCGGGTTCGAGCCGGTCGATGCACTGCTCGACGATCCGCAGCGACTGGCGCATCTCCTCCAGGCGGATGAGGAAGCGGCCGTAGGCGTCGCAGCTGTCGGCGGTCGGGACGTCGAAGTCGTAGGTCTCGTACCCGCAGTAGGGGTCGGTCCTGCGCAGGTCGTGCGGGAGTCCGGCGGAGCGCAGGATCGGGCCGGTGGCGCCGAGTGCCGTGCAGCCGGTCAGGTCGAGGTAGCCGACGTCCTGCATGCGGGCCTTGAAGATGGGGTTGCCGGTGGCGAGCTTGTCGTACTCCGGCAGGTTCCTCTTCATGGTCTTCACGAACTCGCGGAGCTGGTCGATCGCGCCGGGCGGCAGGTCCTGGGCGAGTCCGCCGGGCCGGATGAACGCATGGTTCATGCGCAGGCCGGTGATCAGCTCGAAGAGGTCGAGGACGAGCTCGCGGTCGCGGAACCCGTAGATCATGATCGTGGTGGCGCCGAGCTCCATGCCGCCGGTGGCGATGCACACCAGGTGCGAGGAGATCCGGTTGAGTTCCATCAGCAGCACACGCAGGACGGTGGCCCGGTCGGGGATCTGGTCCTCGATGCCGAGGAGCTTCTCGACGCCGAGGCAGTACGCCGCCTCGTTGAAGAACGGCGTCAGGTAGTCCATGCGCGTCACGAACGTGGTGCCCTGGGTCCAGCTCCGGAATTCGAGGTTCTTCTCGATGCCGGTGTGGAGGTAGCCGATGCCGCAGCGGGCCTCGGTGACGGTCTCGCCGTCGATCTCCAGGATCAGCCGCAGCACCCCGTGCGTGGACGGATGCTGGGGGCCCATGTTGACGATGATGCGTTCGTCGTCGGACTTGACCGCGGACTCGGCGATCTCGTCCCAGTCGCCGCCGGTGACCGTGTACACGGTCCCCTCGGTCGTGGCACGGGAGTCCGACAGGGGCGTCCCGGGATGCGTTGCGTGGGGAGTAGACATCAGGAGTACGACCTCCGCTGGTCCGGAGCCGGGATCTGGGCGCCCTTGTACTCGACGGCGATGCCGCCGAGCGGGTAGTCCTTGCGCTGCGGGAAGCCCTGCCAGTCGTCCGGCATCATGATCCGGGTGAGGGCGGGGTGCCCGTCGAAGACGAGCCCGAAGAAGTCGTACGCCTCGCGCTCGTGCCAGTCGTTGGTCGGGTAGACCGCGACGAGCGACGGGATGTGCGGGTCGCTGTCCGGGGCCGACACCTCCAGGCGGATCAGCCGGCCGTGGGTGATCGAGCGCAGGTGGTAGACGGCGTGCAGCTCGCGGCCCTTGTCGCCGAGGAAGTGGACGCCGCTCACGCCGGTGCACAGCTCGAAGCGGAGCGCCGGGTCGTCGCGCAGCGTGCGGGCCACCCGGACGAGGTGTTCGCGGGCGATGTGGAAGGTGAGTTCGCCGCGGTCGACGACGGTCTTCTCGATGGCGTCGGCGGGCAGCAGGTCCTGCTCCTCCAGGGCCCCTTCGAGTTCGTCGGCCACCTCGTCGAACCAGCCGCCGTAGGGGCGGGACGAGGCGCCGGGCAGCGCCACGGTGCGGACGAGGCCGCCGTAGCCGGAGGTGTCGCCGCCGTTGTTCGCGCCGAACATGCCCCTGCGTACGCCGATGACCTCGCCGCTCTCGTCGCGCGGTGCGGGCAGGCCGTCCGCGCCGCCGCGCTCGTGGCCGTGGTTCTCGCTCATCGCAGCAGCCCCTTCATCTCGATCAGGGGAAGGGCCTTGAGCGCCGCGTCCTCCGCCTCGCGGGCGGCCTCCTCCGCGTTGACCCCGAGCTTGGTGTTCTGGATCTTCTGGTGGAGCTTGAGGATCGCGTCCATCAGCATCTCGGGCCGCGGCGGGCAACCGGGCAAATAGATGTCAACCGGCACAATATGATCAACACCCTGAACAATGGCGTAGTTATTGAACATTCCGCCCGATGAGGCGCAAACCCCCATGGAGATCACCCACTTGGGGTTGGGCATCTGGTCGTAGACCTGCCGCAGGACGGGCGCCATCTTCTGACTGACCCGTCCCGCCACGATCATCAGATCCGCCTGGCGCGGAGATCCGCGGAAGACCTCCATCCCGAAACGGGCCAGGTCGTAGCGCCCCGCGCCGGTCGTCATCATCTCGATGGCGCAGCAGGCGAGACCGAACGTGGCGGGGAAGACGGAGGACTTCCGCACCCATCCCGCGGCCTGTTCGACGGTGGTCAGCATGAAGCCGCTGGGCAGCTTCTCTTCGAGTCCCATGGTGTGCCCCTCAGCCCCTCAGTCCCATTCCAGGCCGCCGCGACGCCATACGTACGCGTAGGCGACGAAGACGGTGAGCACGAAGAGCAGCATCTCCACGAGCCCGAAGATCCCCAGCGCGTCGAAGGTGACCGCCCAGGGATAGAGGAAGACGATCTCGATGTCGAAGACGATGAAGAGCATCGCCGTCAGGTAGTACTTGATGGGGAAGCGGCCGCCGCCGGCCGGAGTGGGGGTGGGTTCGATCCCGCACTCGTACGCTTCGAGCTTCGCCCGGTTGTATCGCCTGGGGCCGATAAGCGTGGCCATGACCACGGAGAAGATCGCAAACCCTGCCCCGAGGGCGCCGAGCACGAGGATGGGCGCGTAGGCATTCACGCTCCTCGCTCCTTCCAGTCGTCCTTGACCGTTGGACCGCATCGGGCGTTTCCGGCTCGCCACCCCGCATCAAGATCGTGCACATGTGAGGCAGTTCACAAGCCCGACTGCCCCGCATCTTATGCCCGCCGTCCTGTGATCTGCGACACGGGGTAGTAGACGGAGTTTGTGATCTCCACCACCAGGCGAACGATCATGAAGCCGGATGAGGGCCGATCTTTTCACTCAAAGCGGCAGTGCCGTTACGAGATGTGACATCTGGTGCTGTCGTCGCTGGTCAAAGCCTTGTTCCATTAACAATGGAACGCCACTACATGCAAATTGGCAATGGACAGCGATGCATGATATGGGCATCCATCCCACTCCGGACTCACCCGCGCGAGGGGGTCCGTGCGGAGCGAAGTGGACGTGTGCACGCATTCACGATCTTCCGGACGCGCGACGCGTGGTGCCCGTGAGCCGACGGGGCGCTCATGGAAGATCCCGCGCGACCGCGCCCCCGGACCGCCCGCGCGACCTTCGACCGGCAGTGCCCCGAACCCTCCGCGCACCCCTCCGCACCGCCCCGCCGCGCGAGCGGTTCGCACGACTGTCCGCGCGACCACCCGCACAATCCCCGAGCGAATCGCCCACATGGATCGCGCACACCCCGCACGTCGCGATCAGGATGTGACCTGCGTCACTCGCCCACCATCCCGAGAAAAGCGGGCTTGGCCATCAGTGCGCATGGATGGTAAGTGGCGGGCATTTCGGACGAATTGGCGAAAGTCCGTGATCACAGCGGTGATCAGGCGTGCCCGATTTGCCCGTTACGGCGTCAATAAAGCTCACCGGAAAGCGGATTCAGAGATTCCGAACGTAACTGTGTCGCAACACACGTTTCTTGATGGGAGCCCCGACGCCCTGATAGCGCTAGTACTCATGTCCCACACCGCTCACATACCCAGCCACCGGAAGCCCCGCCGCAGCGCACCGAAGACGGCGCTGCGCGCCGGAGTTGCCGGTGGCGTCCTCAGCACCATCGCGGTCGCGGGCGCGGCCGGTCCGGCCCAGGCCGAGCCGGTGACCCGGACGATCGAGATGCCCACCATCACCGACGGCCTCTCCACCGCCGTCGCCGCCTCCGCCCAGGCGACCCAGCAGGTCGCTCAGGACCTTCGGACGCAGGCCCAGCAGGACGAGGCCGCGGCCTCCGCCGCGAAGGCCGCCAAGAAGGCCAAGGCCGAGGCGGTCCGCAAGGCCGAGGCCAAGAAGAAGGCGGAGGCCGCCGCCAAGGCGAAGGCCGAGGCCGCGCTGCGCGCCTCGCGCACCCAGGCCCGTACGACGCTCAGCGCGCCCACCGGCGGTTCCCCCGCGAGCACGGCCGTCGCCTCCTCGTCCTCCTCTTCCTCGTCCTCGTCGAGCGCGACCGGTTCCGCAGCGTCCGTCGTCTCCTTCGTGAAGGCCCAGGTCGGCGACGCGTACGTGTCCGGTGGCACCGGCCCCAACTCGTGGGACTGCTCCGGCCTCGTCCAGGCGGCGTTCCGTACGGTGGGCGTCGACCTGCCGCGCATCTCGCAGGCCCAGTCCACCGCCGGCACCCAGGTCTCCCTGAGCAACCTTCAGCCGGGCGACATCCTGTACTGGGGCGGCGCGGGCAGCGCGTACCACGTCGCGGTGTACGTGGGCGGCGGCGAGTTCGTCGGCGCGCAGAACTCCAGCACCGGCGTGGTGCAGCGCTCCCTTTCGTACGACCCGCCGTCCGGTGCGGTCCGCGTTCTCTGATTCACAAGCGCGATACGCGCGAAGGGCCGTCGCTCCCCTCCTTGCCCGGGGGCGACGGCCCTTCGCCATGAGCGGGTCGGCCCCTCCCCCGCCTCCGGCCCGGCCGTGACCGCCCTGGGCACCACGACGGGCGGGCGCCGGTGGGGAAGACCCCACCACAGCACCCGGTGCTGACCCCCGGAAGGATTCGGGTGCCCTCTTTACTGTGTGTATCCGCCGCTGATCACACAATAATTGAATGCAGCCGACGCGAGCTCATTCATCAAGTCACGGTCGTGACTCGTTCATAGACATCATCCGAGCGCTGTGCGTGCTTGCTGTCATTTCCCAGCACTGGCTGATGCCGGTCCTTTCCTATGAGCATGGGCATTTGAGTACCGGGAATGCCCTCGCCAGCCCTGGATGGTGGATTGTCACCTGGCTGACGCAGGTCATGCCCATGGTGTTCTTCGCCGGCGGAGCCGCCAATTTCTTCTCGTTCCGAGCCGTGGACTCGGTGCGCGACTGGCTCCGGAGCCGGATCGCACGCCTCCTGGCGCCGGTCGTCCCGTTGGCCGCCGTATGGCTGCTGTTGCCCCATGTGCTGGTGAGTGAAGGTGTGCCTGCCCAACCGGTGCTGATAGCCGGAAAGATCGCCGGTCAGCTGCTCTGGTTCCTCGCCGTCTACCTGCTTGTCATCGCGGCCACTCCGGTCATGTTCAAGCTGTATCACCGGCACGGATGGCGCGTGATCGGAATTCTTGCCGTCTGTTCCCTGACCGTCGACGTATTGCGCTTCGAGGTCAGCCCCGCGATCGGCTATCTGAATGCCTTGTTCGTTTGGCTGGCGGCCCACCAATTCGGCTTCCACTATGCCGACGGCGGCCTGCGCAAGTGGGCCGACTGGAAATCCTCGGGTCTGGCCGTCGCCGGCTTCGGACTCACCGCGGCCGCTGTTCTCCTCGGGCCCTACCCGGCGTCCATGATCGGAATGCCCGGCGCCCCCGTCTCCAACATGAGCCCTCCGACCGCGGTGATGCTGTCGCTGACGATCGGCCAGCTCGGACTGTGGCTGACGCTCAAGCCCGTGATGACGCGACTCGCTGAACGGCCGTTCGCCGTCGCCGTCCTGCGGTGGTGCGGGGCCCGGTTCATGACCCTGTACCTCTGGCACATGCCGGCGCTCGTGGTCACCGCGGGAATCTCGGTCGTCGGGCTCGGCTTCGCATCACCGACGCCCGGCAGCCCGATGTGGTTCGCCGTGGCTCCGGTGTGGGTCGGCGTCGCGGGGATCTTCCTGGGATGCTTCACCGGACTCTTCGGCCGGTTCGAGATCCGCCGCAGGTCCGACAGGACGCCGCGTACGAGTCTCCACAGGGTCGTTCTTTCGGCCGTGCTCTCCTCCTGCGGTCTCCTCGGGCTCGCGGCTCAGGGCTTCATGTCCCCCGGAAACCCGCTGGGCCCGGTGCTCTGGGTGCTGATGGTGCTGTCGGGGCTGCTCCTCGTACGGGAGAAGAGCATCCCGGCAACCATCGACGTGCGATGGTCCCGCACGGGACCCGCTCATGCGGGGGTCCGCCATGACGGCGCCCGGGCTCTCACGGCAAAGGCGGGGGGCGAGGGCCTCGCACCCTGAGCGCGACCGGCTCCGCCGCCGTCCGTCGTCTGCCTCGTCGGGGCCCGGTGCACCGCCGGCCGCCCGGATCCGCCCGAGCCGCCTTCAAGCCGGGGCTGCGTCCTGTGCCGGGATCGGGGCCCCGCCCGAGACCCCGATCCCGGCAGAGCGGAAATGCCTATGATCAGCGACATGCTCAGCTTCGCCCCTGCTCTGGTGTTTCTCTCCGCCTTTGCGATCAGCGTGCGCCAGGACCGCAGAATGTTCCGCAATGCCGTGCTTCTGGGGCTGACCGTCATCAGCGCCGGGGCCGGCCTGCTGCTGAGCCGGCCCGAGCACGCCGGGGTGCTGCTGATGCTGTACCTCGTCCTTCCCGCGTTCGCCAGCCTCGTCCTGTCGGCGTTCCTGATCGCGAACGGCCTGACGATGGTGCGCAAGGAGGGGCGCAGCCCCGCCAACCTCCTCTCCCTGCTGACCGGGCTGGCGATCATCGCCCTGTACTTCGTGCTGAACGTCCTGGGCCGCAATCCCTCGGCCCTCACATCACTCGTTCTGGCGATCCTGCTCATGCTGTGCGCCTACGTCTCCTTCCTCTTCGTCTGCTTTCTCGGCTACGCCTTCCTCTACGGCCGGATCGTCGTGCGCGGGGACGTGGATTTCGTGGTGATGCTGGGGGCGGGGCTGCTCGGCGGTGAGCGGGTCTCCCCGTTGCTGGCCTCGCGCCTGCGCGAAGGGCTGCGGATCCACGACCGGCAGGTGGCACGCGGCGGGCGGGCGCCCCGGCTGCTCACGTCCGGCGGCCAGGGACCGGACGAGAAGGTGCCGGAGGCCACGGCCATGGCCGGATGGCTGGTCGGGAACGGCGCGCCGGCGGCCCACGTGCTCACCGAGGAGCGCTCCCGCGACACGGAGGAGAACCTCCGTTTCAGCCGCGTGATCATGGAGGCGGAGAAGCCGGACTACACCTGTGTGGTGGTCACCAACAACTTTCACGCGTTCCGCGCCGCGATGACCGCCCGCCGGGAGGGAGTGCGCGGACAGGTGCTGGGCTCCCCCACCGCCCGGTATTTCTGGCCGAGCGCCACCATCCGCGAGTTCGTGGCCGTGCTCTGGGAGAACCGGACCGTCAATCTCGCCATGACCGCCCTGATGGCGGGGCTGGGCCTGCTGCTCACCCTTCCGCAGTGGTGGTCCTGACGCCCCGCTCCTCCAACTCGCCCGAACGGGGCCGGACTTCGCACCACCACGGCTGCTGGGCGGCATCGGCGCGGAACCCCTGAGACACATGAGCACCCGGAGCAGGATTGCCGTCAGCGCCTCACGACGACCGGGTGGACCGGACCGTCCGCACCGCGCCAGACTGTGCGCGATCAGAGGAAGGTGACATGCCACCGAGGGACAACCCCACCGCACGACAGGTGCGCCTGGGCTGCGAGTTGAGAAAGCTGCGCGAGCAGGCCGGCATGACCGCGCGCGAGGCCGCCGGGCTGATCTCCACCGACCAGGCGAAGATCAGCCATATCGAGGCGGGCCGCATCGGCGTGAGCGAGGAACGGATCCGCCGCCTGGCGAGCTTCTACTCGTGCGACGACTCCGCGTTGATCGACGCGCTGTGCGCCATCGCGCGCGAGCACCGGGGACAGTTCTGGTGGGACGAGTACCGCGGTGTGCTGGCGCCCGGCTTCCTGAACATCGCGGAGCTGGAGCACCACGCCCGTTACATGCGCTGCCTCCAGCCCGTGATGGCACCCGGGCTGCTCCAGACCCCGGAGTACGCGCGGGCGCTCTTCGGGGGCGTCCTTCCCAAGCTGCCCGAGGACGAGGTCGAGGCGCGGGTCGAGCACCGGATGCGCAGACAGACCGTGCTCGACCGCGAGGTGCCGCCGAAGTTCGACGTCGTCATCCACGAGGCCGGACTGCGCATGCGGATAGGCGGCCGCAAGGTGGCGCGCGCCCAGTTGGAACGCCTCCTGGAGGCGGCGGACCGGCCGGCGGTGACCCTGCGTGTGATCCCGTTTGCCAGCGAGCAGTTCGTCGAGGCGACGCAGACCGTGCTGTACGCGGGCGGCGTGACACCGCAGCTGGACACCGTCCACATCGATGCGCCGTTCGGCGGGGGCCAGCTGGACGCCGTGGCCGATCTGAACCGGTATCGCGTGCAGCTCGACTTCGCGGAACAGGCCGGTCTCGACCCCGAGGAGTCGCGCAGCTTCATTCACCACCTCGCTCGCGACCTGTGATAATCCGCGCCATGGACACTCAGATCAGCTGGCAGAAGTCGTCGTTCTCCGGCGGCGGCGGAGAGCAGTGCGTCGAGGTCGCACGGCACGCCGGGGAGATCCTGTTGCGCGAGAGCGACGACCCGCGCGTGGTCACCCGGACGAGCCGCGACGAGTTCGCCGCGCTCGTCCAGGGCGTCAAGGCGGGCGAGTTCGACCACTTCGCCCGTTAGTACGCCCCGCCGTCACATGCGAGAGCCCCTGACCCTTTTCTCCCTCCGGGCAGGGGCTCTCGCACGTGACGGGCACCTACGCCCAGGAGCAGGGTTGCGCCCGGCGCACGTACGACGCCGCGGTCATCGCGCGTCGCCACCCGTCGGAGCCGAACGCCCCACCGGGCCCGGCGAGCCCGTCGGCTCGCCCCGCACCTGCCGTCCGGCGGCGACCTGCGGAGGCTCGGCATCCGGCCATCCCCGCCCGGCACCCCGCGATTCCGGAATACGCATGGGTTAGGCTCGGCGGGGCGCAGCGAGGGGCCTCGACCGGGATCCGGAGCCAGGATCCAGTGCCGCCGTGCATCGGACTCGCCGATCGGCCCGTCCCAACCCTGAGCAGCAGCCCCGGAGAAGCGGAACCGGAAGAAGCTGTTCAGGAATCGGCCCGACGGGCCGGGATGTGAGGCCGCCCGTGCGGGACTACTTGCTCATGCTGTTCATCACGGCGGCGGTGACCCATCTTCTGACCGGCCCGGTGCGGAAGTTCGCCATCGCGATCGGCGCGATGCCGGAGATCCGGGCGCGCGACGTCCACCGAGAGCCCACTCCGCGCCTCGGCGGGATCGCCATGTTCGGCGGGCTGCTGACCGGTTATCTGGTGGGCTCCCATCTCCCGTACATGGAGGAGATCTTCACCCAGAGCTCGACGCCCCGGGCGCTGCTGTCCGGTGCCACGATCATCTGGCTGTTGGGTGTCCTGGACGACAAGTGGGAGCTGGACTCGCTGGTCAAGCTCGGCGGGCAGGTGCTCGCCGCCGGGGTGATGGTGTTCCAGGGGCTGACGATCCTCTGGCTCCCGGTGCCGGGCACCGACGGGTTCTACCTCGCCGACTGGCAGGGCACGCTGCTGACCGTCGGGCTGATCCTGGTCACCATCAACGCGGTCAACTTCGTCGACGGACTCGACGGGCTGTCCGCGGGCACGGTCGGCATCGCGGCGACGGCGTTCTTCCTGTACGCGTACCGGCTCTGGTACGGCTACGGCATCGAGTCGGCCGCCTCCACCACCCTGATCTCCGCGATCCTCGCGGGCATGTGCCTCGGGTTCCTGGTCCACAACTCGCACCCGGCGCGCATCTTCATGGGCGACTCGGGCTCCATGCTGCTCGGGCTGCTGATCGCGGGCTGCGCGGTCTCGGTCACGGGCGAGGTCGACCCGAGCCTCCTCAACCAGTCGGTCGACGGCACGGCCGGATCGGCCGCGATGGTGCCGGTCTACATTCCGCTGCTGCTGCCGCTGTCCGTGATCGCGCTGCCCATCGCCGACCTCGTGCTCGCGGTCGTCCGGCGCACATGGAACGGGAAGTCGCCGTTCGCCGCCGACAAGGGCCACCTCCACCACCGGCTGCTGCAGCTCGGCCACTCGCACCGGCGGGCCGTGCTGCTGATGTACTTCTGGTCGGCGCTGTTCTCGTTCGGGATCGTGGCGTTCTCAGCCCGCGGCGCCAAGTCGTGGATCCTGTACGGCGTCACATGCGTCTGCGCGCTGGGGCTCGTCCTGCTGCTCCAGCCCCGTTACGAGACCGCCCTCGCCCGCCGCCTGGGCTCGCTCACGCCGCGCTGGTACCGGAAGGGCCGGACGCACCTGGCCCCCAAGGACTCCGAGGCCGAACGGCACACGGAGACGGACGCCGAACGGCCGCTGCCGCAGGCGGAGGACGACCGCGTGAAGGCGGGGGCCGGCGTCGGCAGCGGCCTCAGGCGATGAAGGCGAGCAGGAGGGCGAGCACCGCGCCCGCGGCACCGCAGACCACCCCGACCAGGGCCTGACCGGGGTTCTGTGCCTCGCCGCGCGCGGCCATCGCGCGGCCGGCCGGCCCCCCTGTTCGTCGCGCGGTGCGTGGCGCAGGTCGGTCAAGGTGATCCGGTCGGCGAGTCCGGCATCGATAGGAGCGGCCTCGACACTGCCGGGCTCGGCAGGCTCAAGGGGGGCTTCGGCGAGGGAAGCCGACCGCGGCGCTCTGGTCGGGGTACATCTCCGGCACATGGTCGGCGGTGTGGACGAGCGCCACGGTGCGGTAGTCCCGGCCGAGCATCCGTTGCAGGTGCTGGCCCAGGGGCAGTGTGGTGAGGCCGCCGCCGAACTCCAAAGAAAGAAGCCGTCTTGTGGATGTGGTTGTTGTGTGCCGCAAGGACGGTCCGGGTCCCCGGTTCGGCGTGGTCCAGGTGCCGACGCAGGGACTCGGCCGGGTAGATCTCTCGCACCGACAGGTCCGCGGCCAGGCCCCGACCGGACATCAGCGCGTTTCCCGCCTGCAACATGTAGTCGGTGTGGCAGACCGCTTCCACCCGGCGCCGGGCGATGTCGAAGCGGCTCTGGCTGCCGCAGGAGGCGTAGAGCGTTCGACGGCGCGCAGCCGCAGCAACAGCCGTGCCAGTACGGCAGTCAGTTTGTTCTGCTCGGCGGTCTCCAGGCCGGCCCATGCGGGCGCGGCCGTGGCGCCGGAACCGCGGGTCATGCGCCGCGCTCACCGACTGAGCACGGCCGTAGCCGGCACGGCCCGGGGCGCGGACCGGCGGATCACAGAAACATTCACACGCGCCGGAGCCCGCCCGGCGGCCACGGGAAACGGGCAGCCGGGCGGGTCGGGAAGGGCCGGATCGGGAGGAAAGAGGCCGGGGGACCGGGGCGGCGGATCAGGCCCTCGGGGCCACCTTGGAGAGGCCGTTGATGATCCGGTCCATGGCGTCGCCGCCCGTCGGGTCGGTCAGGTTGGCGAGCATCTTCAGCGTGAACTTCATCAGCAGCGGGTGCGTCAGACCGCGCTGGGTGGCGACCTTCATCACCTTCGGGTTGCCGATCAGCTTCACGAAGGCGCGGCCCAGCGTGTAGTAGCCGCCGTAGGTCTCCTTGAGCACCTTCGGGTAGTTGGTGAGGGCCAGTTCGCGCTGGGCGGGGGTGGCGCGGGCATGCGCCTGGACGATGACGTCGGCGGCGATCTGGCCCGACTCCATGGCGTACGCGATGCCTTCGCCGTTGAACGGGTTGACCATGCCGCCCGCGTCGCCGACGAGCAGCAGGCCGCGGGTGTAGTGCGGCTGGCGGTTGAACGCCATCGGCAGGGCGGCGCCGCGGATCGGGTCCGTCATGTTCTCCGGGGTGAAGCCCCAGTCCTCCGGCATCGAGGCGCACCACGCCTTGAGGACCTCGCGCCAGTCCAGCTCCTTGAACGCGGACGAGGAGTTGAGGATGCCGAGACCGACGTTGGACGTGCCGTCGCCCATGCCGAAGATCCAGCCGTAGCCGGGCAGCAGCCGGTCCTGCGGACCGCGCCGGTCCCACAGCTCCAGCCAGGACTCCAGGTAGTCGTCGTCGTGCCGGGGCGAGGTGAAGTACGTGCGCACGGCGACGCCCATCGGGCGGTCGTCGCGGCGGTGCAGGCCCATCGCGAGCGACAGCCGGGAGGAGTTGCCGTCGGCGGCGACGACGAGCGGGGCGTGGAAGGTGACCGGGGTCTTCTCCTCGCCGAGCTTGGCGTGGACGCCGGTGATGCGGCCGGTGCGGTCGTCGATGACCGGGGCGCCGACGTTGCAGCGCTCGTGCAGCCGCGCGCCCGCCTTCTGCGCCTGCCGGGCCAGCTGCTCGTCGAAGTCGTCGCGCTTGCGGACCAGTCCGTAGTTCGGGTAGGAGGCGAGCTCCGGCCAGTCGAGCTGGAGGCGCATGCCACCGCCGATGATGCGCAGGCCCTTGTTGCGCAGCCAGCCGGCCTCTTCGGAGATGTCGATGCCCATGGCGGCGAGCTGCTTGGTGGCGCGCGGGGTGAGGCCGTCGCCGCAGACCTTCTCGCGAGGGAAGGCCGTCTTCTCCAGCAGCAGGACGTCCAGCCCGGCCTTGGCGAGGTAGTACGCGGTGGTGGAACCGGCCGGGCCTGCCCCGACGACGATCACGTCCGCGCTGTGCTCGGAGAGGGGCTCGGTCACGGTCGGATCTCCCGGAGGCTCGAAAGCGCGTGCCGCGCGGCACCTGTCCCATGCAGTCTATGGGGGTCCCTCGCCCGGCTCCCGGAGGGCTCCTCGATCGGGGCCGGGATCGGTTCCGAAGAGGTGGACCGAAGGGGCGGGCCGAAGGGGCGGGCCGAACGACCGGTCCCGAGGACCCGGTTCCGGGGCCGAGCGGAACGTCCGGTTCCGAAGGGCCGGTTCGGAGAAGCCGGGCGGAGGGGCCGTGCGGAACGCGCCCCTCCGAAGATCCGGCTCCGAAGGACCGGGAGGACTACGCGCGCACGCCCCGGTGCAGGGTCACCACACCGCCGGTGAGGTTGCGCCAGGCGACCTTCGACCAGCCGGCCCGCTGGAGCTTCGCCGCGAGCCCCGGCTGGTCGGGCCAGGCGCGGATGGACTCGGCGAGGTACACGTACGCGTCCGGGTTGGACGACACCGCGCGCGCGACCGGAGGCAGCGCCCGCATCAGGTACTCGGTGTACACCGTGCGGAACGGCGTCCATGTCGGCTTCGAGAACTCGCAGATGACCACCCGGCCGCCCGGCTTCGTCACCCGATACAGCTCGCGCAGCGCCGCGTCCGTGTCCTGGACGTTGCGCAGCCCGAAGGAGATCGTCACGGCGTCGAAGGTCTCGTCGCGGAACGGCAGCTTCGTGGCGTCGCCCGCGGTGAACGGCATCCACGAGTGGCGCCGCTTCCCCTCCCGCAGCATGCCGAGGGAGAAGTCGCAGGGCACCACGTACGCGCCGGTCGCGGCGAACGGCAGCGAGGACGTCGCCGTGCCCGCCGCCAGGTCCAGGATCTTCTCCGCGGGCCGGGCGTGCACCGCCTTCGCGACCTCCTTGCGCCAGAGCCGGGCCTGGCCGAGGGACAGCACGTCGTTGGTGAGGTCGTAGTTGGCCGCCACGTCGTCGAACATCGTGGCGACTTCGTGCGGCTGCTTGTCCAGGGAAGCTCGGATCACCCGTCCATTCAAGCAGCCCGGTCCGCGGCGCCTCGCGCCGGTCGCGCCCGGGGCGCGTCTCCTCGCCCGGCGGCCCGGAGTACCCCACCTGGTAGGCAAGCCGCGACTTGCCTATGGTGGTGGTCATGGCGGACGACGTCTTCAAGGCACTGGCCGACCCGACCCGTCGGCGCATCCTCGACGAGTTGGCGGAACGGGACGGTCAGACCCTGTTCGAGATATGCACGCGGCTGGCGACCAAGCACGGTCTGGGCCTGTCCCGCCAGGCGATCAGCCAGCATCTGGCCGTGCTCGAATCGGCGGGTCTGGTCCTCTCCCGGCGCCAGGGCCGCTACAAGTTCCATGATCTGAACACCGAGCCGCTTGAGCGGATCGCGACCCGATGGCTCAGGCCCGACGCACCGGAGAACACCCCATGAAGATCCATCTGACCAGCGTCTTCGTCGACGACCAGGCCAAGGCCCTGCACTTCTACACCGACGTCCTGGGCTTCGTGAAGAAGCACGACGTCCCGGTGGGCGAGGCCCGGTGGCTGACCGTGGTCTCGCCGGAGGATCCCGACGGGACCGAGCTGCTGCTCGAACCCTCCGGCCATCCCGCCGTGCAGCCGTACAAGGACGCGCTGGTCCAGGACGGCATCCCGGCCACCTCCTTCGCCGTGGACGACGTACGGGCGGAGTTCGACCGGCTGCGCGGGCTCGGGGTGCACTTCACCCAGGAACCGCTGGAGATGGGCCAGGTCACCACCGCGGTCTTCGACGACACCTGCGGCAACCTGATCCAGATCGTGCACAGCGCGTAGGGCGCCCACCGCGCGGGCCCGGGTCGCGCCGCACCTATACCGGGTCGCGCCGGTCCCGCTCGTGATGTGGCGGAATGAGCCGATCGTGTCCACCGGCACTCATGGCGGATGAGGAGCACGGAGCAACCGCGAGCGGGGAGGCCGGATGCCCGCACCAGGCGCGCGCCGCCCGCAGCGGTCGAGAGGGCGCGGGGCAGGGCTGATCGTGGCCGCCGTCCCGACAGCGCCGATCTGCGTCGCCGCCGTGGCGGGATACGAGCGATCAGCGGCGACGGCAAGGGCGGCTCGGTGTCCGCCTCCCGCGTGACGGGACCCGTCCGCGTCAGCCGCGGCGGAAGACCAGGCGCCCGCCGAGCACCGTCGCCACGCAGCTCCCGGCACCCTCCGTGCGCAGGTGTGCCATGTCCCGTACGGCGAACACCGCCAGATCGGCGGGGCCGCCGACGGTCAGAGGCGCGGCGAACGCCTCGGTCGGGTCCGGTACGGAGGCCAGCGGGTCGAGGCCGGTCGGTTCCGGCACGGCGGACAACGGGTCGACGGCGACCTGACCCGCCGGGCGGGCCGGGGCGTGGACGCGCAGCCCCGAACGGGCGACGGCGCTGCGCACGGCGGGACGGGCGAACGGCCCCCGGACGGCCGTCGTACCGTGCCGCAGCATCCGCTGCAGCCCGCGCCGGGCACTCGCGCCCCAGCGGACCTCGTCCATGCCCAGCGCGGTGAGCGCGGCGCCGGTGAGCGGTTCGGTGCCCAGTTCGTCCGCCTCGCGCGGGTCCGGGTGGTAGGCGGCCTCCAGCAGGGCCGGTGCGCCCGCGTTCAGCAGCCCCGGGGTGATCAGCCCGGACCACCGCCGCACCCGGGCCGCGGGGCGGTCCGCGACCAGCTCCTCGAACGGGCCGATCGCGACGACCACGGCACCGTCCACGGCCACGGAGTCCGCCCCGGCCGGAGTCGACCCGGCGCCGTGCACCGCGTCGGCGGTGTGCACCGTCAACACGTGGGCCCCCGGTCTCAGTTGGCGTCCAGGAGCTTCAGCTCGGGGTGCGCCGTGCCCCCCTCGATCGCGATGGACGAGATGTGCGAGACGACGCGGTCGTCGACCGGGTCGTTCGCCGGGTCGTCGTGGACGACGAGGTGCTCGTAGGTGGTGGAGCGCTGCGCGGGCACCCGGTCGGCCTTGCGGATCAGGTCGATGATCTCCAGCCGGTTGGAGCGGTGCTTGGCACCGGCCGAGGAGACGACGTTTTCCTCCAGCATGATCGAGCCGAGGTCGTCGGCGCCGTAGTGCAGCGACAGCTGGCCGACCTCCTTGCCGGTGGTCAGCCAGGAGCCCTGGATGTGCGCGACGTTGTCGAGGAAGATACGGGCGATGGCGATCATCCGCAGGTACTCGAAGAGCGTCGCCTGCGTCCGGCCCTTCAGGTGGTTGTTCTCCGGCTGGTAGGTGTACGGGATGAAGGCGCGGAAGCCGCCCGTACGGTCCTGCACGTCACGGATCATCCGCAGGTGCTCGATGCGCTCGGCGTTGGTCTCGCCGGTGCCCATCAGCATGGTGGAGGTGGACTCGACACCGAGGCCGTGCGCGATCTCCATGATCTCCAGCCAGCGCTCGCCGGACTCCTTGAGCGGGGCGATCGCCTTGCGCGGGCGGGCGGGCAGCAGTTCGGCGCCCGCGCCCGCGAAGGAGTCGAGGCCGGCCGCGTGGATCCGCTGGACGGCCTCCTCGACGGACACCTTGGAGATCCGGGCCATGTGCTCGACCTCGGAGGCGCCCAGCGAGTGGATGACCAGCTGCGGGAACGCCTCCTTGATCGCGGAGAAGTGCTTCTCGTAGTACTCGACGCCGTAGTCCGGGTGGTGCCCGCCCTGGAACATGATCTGCGTGCCGCCCAGTTCGACGGTCTCCGCGCAGCGGCGCAGGATGTCGTCGAGGTCGCGGGTCCAGCCCTTGGCGGTGTCCTTGGGCGCCGCGTAGAAGGCGCAGAACCGGCAGGCCGTGACGCACACGTTGGTGTAGTTGATATTGCGCTCGATGATGTACGTCGCGATGTGCTCCGTACCGGCGTAACGGCGACGGCGCGCGGCGTCGGCGGCGGCCCCCAGCGCGTGCAGCGGCGCCGACCGGTAGAGGTCGAGGGCCTCCTCCGGAGTGATCCGGCCGCCTTCGGCGGCGCGGTCGAGGATGGGCTGGAGAGCGGCCTTCTCGGTCACCGGGCTGTCACCTTTCGGCGGGTTTTCAACGGGTCCACGAACCGGTTCAGCGTACGCCAGCACCCGTCGGCGTCAGCCGCCGGACCGGGTGAGCGTGCCGTACGGGAGCCCGGCGCCCCTCTCCTCGGACCGGAAGCGCAGGGTGCCGTCCGCGTTCCGCGTGAAGTGCACGTCGGTCTCGGTGGAGGTGCAGAAGGCCCGGTCGCCGGGGCGGTCCGGGTCGGAACGTTCGTGGAGGACGAGTTCCTCGTCGGTGCCGGAGGTGAGGGCGGCGACGCTGTTGCAGCGGACGGTCAGCCCGAGAGCGCTGACCTCGGTGGTCATGCGAACCACGTCCGTGCCCTTTCGGCCCTCGGTGAACACGGCGGTGAGCGTGCCGTGCGGCTGTCCGGTGGTCTTCTCGGTGAGCGGGCCGCTCCAGGTGCCGACGAACGCCTTCGGCACCTCGGTGACCTGTTCCACGCCGCCCCGGCCCGGATCCGTGTCGGACGCCGGGGGGGTGTTGCCCACGCCGTGCTCGGCGGTGTCCCGGCCGCCCCCGCCCGGCATCAGGTCGAAGAGGAACGCGCCGCCGACGGTGACCGAGGCCAGCACGCCCGCCACGGCGAGGGCCACGGTGCAGCTGAGCCGTCGGCCGCGGTGGCCGTCGGACCGCGACGGGCCGGATTCCGCGCCGACGGTGACGGAGAACCGGGGGTCCGACGTCCGCTGCCCCGGCAGCCCCCGGGCCCCGGGCGTGTCCGGCCGCGCGGAGCCGTCCGCGGCGGTCGGGGTCCAGGAGGGCGGCCGGGTCGGTTCGTACGCATCCGGGGCGGGCGAAGGAGACGGGAACGAGGACGAAGACGCGGGCGAAGACGGCTCACCCGGCGGGCCGTACACGCCTCCCGCGCCCTTCGAGCCGCGCCCGTCGTACACACCTCCCACGCCCTCAGGGCCGGTCCCGCCCCACGCGCCGCGCCCGCCGTCCGGGGCGTCCGTGGCATGCGCGGCGTCCGAGCCCCAGGACGCCGCGCTGAACGGCACCGGGCCCGACGATTGCGCCGGGGCGTCCTGCGGCTCCAGGTCCAGCAGCGCCACCGCCGCCCGGCTCACCTGGCGTACCAGCGGACCGGGCAGCCAGCCCCCCGCCACCAGCCCCGCCGCCCCGCCCGGCGCCAGCCGACGGGCCAGTTCCATGGGGGTCGGCCGGTCCTCCGGGTACTTCTCCAGGCACCCGGCGACGACCTCCCTCAGCTCGCCCTCCAGCTCCCCCAGCTCGGGCTCCTCGTGCACGACCTTGTAGAGCAGTACGGCGGACGAGTCGCCCAGGAAGGGGGCGCTGCCGGTCGCCGCGTAGGCGAGCACCGCCCCGAGCGAGAAGACGTCGACCGCCCCCGAGATGTCCTCCGTGCCCCTGATCTGTTCCGGCGCCATGTAGCCGGGCGAGCCGACGGAGACCCCGGAGGAGGTGAGGGAGGAGGTGGCGCCGACGGCGTGGGCGATCCCGAAGTCGATCAGCCGGGGGCCGTCGAGGGCGAGCAGCACGTTGGACGGCTTCACGTCGCGGTGGACGAGCCCCAGTCCGTGAACCGCGGCCAGCGCCTCCGCGAGACCGGCACCCAGGGTCCGCACCGCGTGCTCGGGCAGCGGCCCGTGCTCGACGATCGCGGTGGACAGCGGCGGGCCGGCCACATAGCCGGTGGCGACCCACGGAATGGGAGCGTCCGGATCGGCGTCCAGTACCGGCGCCGTCCACTGCGCGCCGATGCGCCGGGCCGCGTCCACCTCCCGCCGGAAGCGGGCCCGGAACTGTTCGTCGAGGGCGAAGTGGGGATGCACGACCTTGACCGCGACGGTGCGGCCCCCCGCGCTGCGCCCCAGATACACCCGGCCCATGCCGCCCGCACCGAGCCTGCCGAGCAATCGGTAGGCACCGATGGTCAGCGGTTCGCCGGCTTCCAGCGGCTGCATATACGTGACTCCCCCTGTGTACGGCCGGATCTCCGGTCGAAGCCTAGGCGGCGAAGGTCATCGGTTCCCAGAGGAAACCATCCGCCTATTTCGCTCCCAAGGGAACGAAGAACAGCTTTGGACACAACAAAAGGCGTGAATACGTCGTTCACGCGAGCGATTCCGACGTAGAACCGCGACTGTGTCCGGACAGCTTCCGGGAATCGGCCGGGAATCGGCTATTCGCCGCGTATTAACCCGAACCGATAGCCGGCGAGGAGAAGGCGCGGAGAAGAACGGGAGAGGCCGACGAGAACGGCGGAGGGATTTCCCCGCCCCGAAAGTTCGAGATTCATCCACTTTCTCGAACCCATTCCGCGCCGTCGCGCACGGCATCCGTCCGCGGTGCCGCCCGGCCCCTTCCCACGCCCCCCTTCCCGCACCCTCTTCCCGTCCGGTCAGCCGCCGAGCAGCTCGACCTTCACATCGGCCGGGAACCCGGTCGTGGGGCCGACCCGGCGCGCGAACTCCGCCACACCCGCGAGCTGCTCGGAGCCGAAGCGGAAGTCCAGGGTCGTGAAGTACCGCTCCAGCGTCCGCGCGTCGAACGCCTCCCAGCGCGCCGCCTGCTCCGCGACCTTGGTGACCTCCTCCAGGGAGACGTCCCGCGAGGCCAGGAACGCCTCGTGCACCTTGCGCACCTGGTCGGGCTCGGCGGCGACGAAGTCCTTGCGGGCCGCCCAGACCGCGAAGACGAACGGCAGCCCGGTCCAGTCCTTCCACATCTGCCCCAGGTCGTGGACCTGGAGGCCGAGACGGGGAGCGTCGTGCAGGTTGGCCCGGAGAGCGGCGTCGCCGATCAGCACGGCGGCGTCCGCCTCCTGCATCATCACGCCGAGGTCCGGCGGGCAGGTGTAGTAGTCCGGGCTGACCCCGTACCGTTCGGCGAGCAGCAGCCGGGCCAGCCGCACGGAGGTCCGCGAGGTCGAACCGAGCGCCACCCGGGCCCGGTCCAGCTGCTCCAGCGGTACCTGCGACACGATCACGCACGACATGACGGGTCCGTCGCAGCCCACCGCGATGTCGGGGAAGGCGACCAGGTCGTCGGCGTTGCGCAGGAACTCGACCAGCGTGACCGGGCCGATGTCCAGATCGGCCCGGACCAGCTGCTCGCTGAGCTTCTCGGGGGTGTCCTTCGACAGCTCCAGGTCGAGCAGCGTCCCGGTCCTGGCCAGGCCCCAGTAGAGGGGGAGGCAGTTCAGGAACTGGATGTGACCGACGCGCGGCCGACTGCGACGGGCGTCGCGCACGGCGGTTGAAACGGTTGAATTGTCCACGTCGCGAGGCTAGACCCGGGGCGCCGCCCGAGGAGCACCGGGTGCGCGCGACACAAGCCCGGACCCCGCGCCGACGCGCGCCGGGGCGACCCCGAAAGCCCCCGGAAGCACCCCGGAGCCCCCTTCACCCCTCTTGAAGTCGCCGCCTCGGCCGCCCCCCGGAAGTCGCCCCTCGAAGTTGCCACCGAAGACGCTCCCGAGACACCTCGGGGACGCCTGCGCGTCACCCTCCCGGACGCGTACTTCATCAGCTCATCCGCACAGCAATGAAACATCCGAGTGACGTGATCTTTCCCTCTACCCTTCCGTACACACTGCGTGCTAGGCTCGACGCAAGTTGCAGTTTGGTTTCCCTTGCAGTACAGAGCCTGCGGAGCATGTGACCCGCAGGCTTTTGTAGTTTTCAGACTTCTTTGCAGGTTCTGGAGCAGGGCAACCCTTTGGCCCAAGGAGGGCTTATGGCTACCGGAACCGTCAAGTGGTTCAACGCTGAAAAGGGCTTCGGCTTCATCGCCCAGGACGGCGGCGGCCCGGATGTCTTCGTCCACTACTCCGCGATCAACGCGTCCGGGTTCCGCTCCCTCGAGGAGAACCAGGTCGTGAACTTCGACGTCACCCAGGGTCCGAAGGGCCCGCAGGCTGAGAACGTCACCCCGGCCTAGTTGCCCGGGTCGGCCGATCGCGGCCGACTAGCAGTACCCAAGGAGCCCTGTTCCCCGTCTCGCCGGGGAGCAGGGCTCCTGCCTTTTCGCGCCGGAATCCTCCGCCGCGCGACAAACCCGCCCCGCGAAACGGCCCCGCCTCCGGAACGGACCCGTCTCCGTGAACGGACTCGCCCTCGCGGCGAATCCCACCGGACGGCGTCCCACCCCGGCGGCGAACCGCACTTGACCTTGACACCGTGTGAAGCCCTGCACTGGGAGACGTCATGTTCACCATCGGAGACTTCGCCAGGTACGGGCAGGTGTCGGCCCGGATGCTGCGCCACTACGACGCCATCGGGCTCCTGCGCCCCGACCGGACCGACCCCACCACCGGGTACCGCTTCTACACCGCCGCCCAGCTCGCCCGTCTCAACCGCGTCATCGCCCTGAAGGACCTCGGCTTCACGCTCCAGCAGGTGCGCGCCGTCCTCGACGAGCGGGTGAGCACGGAGGAGCTGCGCGGAATGCTGCGACTGCGGCGGGCGGAACTGGAGGAAGCCATGGCTACGACGGCGGCACGGCTGGCACGGGTCGAGGCGAGGCTCCGGTCGATCGAGAGTGAGGGACGCATGTCCGTGGACGACGTGGTGGTACGGAAGGTGCCCGCGGTGCGGGTGGCCGAGTTGACCGGTGTCGCGGCGGGCTACGGGCCGGAGGACATCTCTCCGGTGATCGGGCCGCTGTACGACCGGCTCTTCCCGCTGCTGGCGGCGGCGGGCGTCAGCCCGAGCGGACCCGGGATCGCGCACTACGAGGCCGCTCCGGACGGTGGCGGCGCGGTCGTCGTGCACGCGGGGGTGACGGTCTCCGCCCCGCCGGGGCCGGTCGGCGACACCGGAATCACGGTGGTGGAACTGCCCCCGGTCGAGGCGGCCACCGTGGTCCACCGCGGACCGATGGACGACGTGCTGCCCACGGCACAGGCCCTGGCGCGCTGGATCGACGCCAACGGATACCGGTCGGCGGGGTACGCCCGCGAGGTCAACCTGGAGTGCCCCGAGGACCGGGACGCGTGGGTGACCGAACTCCAGGAGCCGATCGCGAGGGCCTGACGCGCGGCAGGGTCCGGCCCTGCCGGTGGGCCTGGGCCTGGCGCACTCGGGCCCGGCCCCGCGTCGGCCCGGTACGCCCCGGGGCCGGGCCCACTTCAGGCCCCGTGGCCCCGTGGCGGCGGGGCGGCGGGGCGGCGACGGGGTGACGCCTCCCGCTCCGACACCTCGCGCCCAGGGCGCCCGCACCCCGGACGCCCACGCTCCGGGCACCCACGCCCCGGATGTCGCGCCTTCTCCGCACGTCGGCCGCCCTCGGCCGTCTCTGTGCCCCTCCGGCGTTTCTCCTCGTACCGCTATCGTCCGCCCGGGCCGGCCCACAGCCCCTCGTCCGTCAGCCCCAGCAGCTCCATCGCGTTGCGGCGGACGATCCGTTCCACCACATCGGCGGCCAGATGCCCCATCTGCGCCTCGCCGACCTCGCGGGACCTGGGCCAGGTGGAGTCGGAGTGCGGGTAGTCCGTCTCGTACAGCACGTTTCCGACGCCGATCGAGTCCAGGTTCCTGAGCCCGAAGGCGTCGTCGAAGAAGCAGCCGTAGACGTGGTCCGCGAACAGCTCCGACGGTGGGCGGCGGACCTTGTCGGCGACGCCGCCCCAGGCCCGGTTCTCCTCCCAGACCACGTCGGCGCGTTCCAGGATGTACGGGATCCAGCCGATCTGCCCCTCCGCGTACATGATCCGGAGGTTGGGGAACCGCTCGAACTTGCCGCTCATCAGCCAGTCGACCATCGAGAAGCAGCAGTTGGCGAAGGTGATGGTGGAACCGACGGCGGGCGGGGCGTCGGCCGAGGTGGACGGCATCCGCGAGGACGAGCCGATGTGCATCGCGATCACCGTCCCCGTCTCGTCACAGGCGCGCAGGAACGGGTCCCACTCATCCGTGTGAATGGACGGCAGCCCGAGATGCGGGGGGATCTCGGAGAACGCCACCGCGCGCACCCCGCGTGCCGCGTTGCGCCGGACCTCGTCCGCGGCCAGCTCCGCGTCCCAGAGCGGGATCAGCGTGAGCGGGACGAGCCGGCCGCGCGCCTCGGGCCCGCACCACTCCTCCACCATCCAGTCGTTGTACGCGCGCACGCCGAGCAGCCCCAGCTCCCGGTCCTTCGCTTCGGTGAAGGTCTGGCCGCAGAAGCGGGGAAATGTGGGGAAACAGAGGGCGGACTGGACGTGGTTGGCGTCCATGTCGGCGAGCCGGTCCGGCACCGAGAACGAGCCCGGACGCATCTGCTCGTACGTGATGATCTCCAGCTTGATCTCGTCCCGGTCGTAGCCGACCGCGGTGTCCAGCCGGGTGAGCGGCCGGTGCAGGTCCTCGTACACCCACCAGTCGCCGATCGGGCCGTCGTCCCCCTCGGCACCCATCACAGGCGCGAACTTTCCACCCATGAAGGTCATTTCCTTGAGCGGCGCGCGAACGATCCGGGGAGCACGATCGAGGTACTTGGACGGGAGCCGGTCCCGCCAGACATGAGGGGGCTCCACCGTGTGGTCGTCCACCGAGATGATCTTCGGGAAGGTCTCCATGCACACCACGGTAGCGTCGATCTGACGAACCGTCAGCTACCTGGACCGGTCCCCGTTCTGCGATCGTTGTCGAGGGCTTGTGCAGAGCGTCACCCACTGCTGACGTCCCCGCCCGCGACAAGGCAGACTGTTGAGCGCGATACCAGCGGTACGCGGCAATCCGGATGCGCCCCGGACCGGAACATGGGGCGGCGGGCGGTCCGGGACGGCACACCGGCACGATCGGCAGGACCGGCAAGGCGAGCAGGACAAGGAGGCGGCAATGGACCGTGACAACGGACCGCGAGCGCGGGTTCCGGAGCAACGTGCTCCGCTCCAGCGGTCCGCCGCCGACGACGGCGGTCTGCGCTTCTCCGTCCTCGGTCCGGTACGGGCGTGGCGGGGCGGCGAGGCCCTGCCGTCCGGTTCCCCGCAGCAGCGCGCCCTGCTGACCGCCCTGCTGCTGCGGGGCGGCCGTACGGCCACCGCCGCCGAACTCATCGACGCCATCTGGGGCGAGGACCCGCCGTCGCAGGCGCTCGCCGCCGTACGCACGTACGCCTCCCGGCTCCGCAAGGTCCTCGACCAGCAGACGCTCGTCAGCGACGCCGGCGGATACGCGATCCGCACCACTCACGACGCCGTCGACCTGACCGTGGCCCAGGAACTGGCGGCCGGGGCGGAGAAGGCCCGCGCCGGCGGCGACCGCGCCCACGCCCGTGCCCTGCTCGACAAGGCCCTCGGCCTGTGGGACGGCGAGGCGCTGGCCTCCGTGCCCGGCCCGTACGCCGAGAACCAGCGCACCCGCCTGGAGGAATGGCGGCTCCAGCTCACCGAGGCCCGGCTGGATCTGGACCTGGACCTCGGCTGCCACGCGGAGGCGGTCTCCGAACTGACCGCGCTCACGGCCGCGCACCCGCTGCGCGAGCGGCTGCGCGAACTCCTCATGGTCGCCCTGTACCGCAGCGGCCGTCAGGCGGAGGCGCTCGCGGTGTACGCGGACACCCGCCGACTGCTCGCCGACGAACTGGGCGTCGACCCGCGCCCCGAACTCTCCCAGCTCCAGCAGCGCATCCTGCGGGCCGACGAGGAACTGGCCCGCCCGGCCGACGAACCCGCCCTGGGCCACGTGCCGGTGCGCCCCGCGCAGCTCCCGGCCACCGTGCCGGACTTCACCGGCCGCGCCGCCTTCGTCCGGGAGCTGGGCGAGCGGCTGGCGACCGCCGAGGGCTCCGTCATGGCCGTGTCGGCGCTGGCCGGCATCGGCGGCGTCGGCAAGACCACCCTCGCCGTGCACGTCGCCCACCAGGCGCGCCAGCACTTCCCGGACGGCCAGCTGTACGTGGACCTCCAGGGCGCGGGCGCCCGCGCGGCCGAACCGGAGACGGTCCTCGGCGCGTTCCTGCGTGCCCTGGGCACGGCGGACTCGGCCATCCCCGACTCGCTCGACGAACGCGCCGCCCTCTACCGCTCGACGCTCGACGGCCGCCGCATCCTGGTCCTGCTCGACAACGCCCACGACGCGGCCCAGATCCGCCCCCTGCTCCCCGGCACGCCCGGCTGCGCCGCCCTGGTCACCAGCCGCGTCCGGCTCGTCGACCTGGCCGGCGCCCACCTGATCGACCTGGACGTGATGTCCCCGGAGGAGGCGCTCCAGCTCTTCACCCGCATCGTCGGCGCGGACCGCGTCGAGGGGGAACGCGAGGCCGCCCTCGACGTGGTCGCCGCCTGCGGCTTCCTCCCCCTGGCCATCCGGATCGCCGCCTCCCGCCTCGCCGCCCGCCGTACCTGGACGGTCTCCGCCCTGGCCGCGCGGCTCGCCGACGAGCGCCGCCGCCTGGACGAACTCCAGGCCGGGGACCTCGCGGTGAAGGCCACCTTCGAACTCGGCTACGGCCAGCTCGAACCCGCCCAGGCCCGCGCCTTCCGCCTGCTGGGGCTGGCCGACGGCCCCGACATCTCCCTGGCCGCCGCCGCCGCGCTGCTCAACCTGGGCACGCACGTCGCGGAGGACGTGCTGGAGTCCCTCGTCGACACCAGCCTCCTGGAGTCCGCCGCCCCGGGCCGCTACCGCTACCACGACCTGGTGCGCCTCTACGCCCGCTCCTGCGCGGAACGGGACGAGCAGCCCCCGGAGGAGCGCGAGGCGGCGCTGTCGCGACTGCTGGACTTCTACCTGGCGACGGCGGCGGGGGTGTACGCGCTGGAGCGGCCGGGGGACCGGACCGTGGATCACCTGGAGCCCACCCAGTACCCGGGGCTCACGTTCAGCGAGCGTCCTCAGGCGCTCGACTGGCTGTACTCCGAAGCGGATTGCCTGCTCGCATGCGTGCTCCAGTCCCTCGGCGAGCGAACCCGGCGGCGAGCGATCGACCTGTTGATGGCCGTCAAGGACCTCGCGGAATCAGGGGCCAACGCCCGTAGGTACGAAAGCGCGGTCACCGCACTCCGCGACGCCGCCATCGCCGCGGGCGACCCCCGGACGGAGGGCCGCGCACGCATCACGCTCACGCAGGTCTACAGCAACGCGGGCCTGTTCGAACAGGCTGATACCGAAGCGCACCACGCCATGGCGCTCGCCGCGGCGGCCCAGGACCCGTGGACCAGTGGAAACGCCCCCAACGAGCGTGGAATCCTCGCTATTTACCGCAATCAGCACGCGGATGGAGAGGCATACCTCCAGGAGGCCATCGCGGCTTTTCGCGCGGACGGCAACAGGCCCGGGGAGGCGAGCGCGCTGTGCAATCTCTCCAGAATTCATCTGGCCCTGTCCCGTACCGTCAGCGCCGTGGATCTCGCTGAACAAGGGATCGAAATCTACGATCAGTTGGGTTTCGCGCTGCGTCTCGCCAACGGGCGTTACGCCCTCGGCCTCGCGCTCACCCAGGCCCGTCGGCTGCCCGAGGCGCTCGACCAGTTGACACAGGCACTCGGCATATTCCACGAGAACCGCCAGCCTCTGTGGGAAGGTGTCACCCACTTCAGGCTCGCGGAGCTGCATCTCGCCGCCCGGCGTTACGCGCTGTCGGCAGCCCATGCCGAACAGGCGATAGCTCTGCGGGGCATCGGCGGCGAGTGGCGACGGGGCACCGTGCTCACGGTTCTGGGCCAGGCGCTGAAGCACATGGGCCAGGCGGACCGGGCCAGAGCCTGCTGGAACGAGGCCCTGGCCATCTACGAGCGTCTGGGCGCCGACGAGGCGGAGGAGGTCCGCAACCTCCTGGAACCCCTCACGGCTGCGTGAGAGCCCTTCCGTCCCGGCGTTCATCGTTCGTTTATCGGCTGACGACACTCTTACACCCGTCGACCCGTCGCGTCGGGGGGCAGACGGATCGACGAATGGCCGCCCCACTATGGTGAACGGCCCAGCGATGCCCGTCCGGCGATCCACGGGGGAATCACCGGACGGGCGTCCCCGACCTTTTGCCTCGAACGAATCACGGGAGTTGACCACGATGAGCGACGTCAAGAAGCCTGCCACCAAGCCGCTGGACAGCCACGCGTCCGGCGAGGAGCTCACGGTGCAGGACAGCCACGCCTCCGGGGGGAAGCTCACGGTGCAGGACAGCCACGCGTCCGGCGGGAAGCTCACCGTGCAGGACAGCCACGCCTCCGGCGGGAAGCTCACCGTGCAGGACAGCCACGCCTCCGGCGAGACGATCACCACGCTCGACAGCCACGCCTCGGCTCCCAAGCCCAACTAGTGCCTCATCAGGCAACGTTCGCCCCGTCGCGACGCCCGGCACGCCCTCTCGCCGCACCGGCCGAAATCCCAAGTACATCCAGTACGAGGGCTTCCGGCCGGCACACCGAGAGCACGTACCGGACGCGCTCCTTGACGGGCAAACGTTGCCTGCCGCGGCACTAGTGCCGTGACCGGCAAGGTTTGCCCGGAAGGAGCGTCGTCCGGTGCGTGCGATCGCAAGGGGGCCGAAAGCCCTCGTAGCGGGGCTACGTGGGCTATCGGCCAACGCCGCGAGCGTGAGTGCCGGACGGTGCGACGGGGCAAACGTTGCCGGGAGCGGCACTAGTCCTCACCGGCACGGGGGAACGGCCGCGGCGGCGCGGAGGGGGAGCCGTCGCGGCCGTGGCGCGTCCACGGGCGCGCGGCCCGGAAGAGGGGCACGGACCGACGGTTCGTGCCCCTCTCCGCGTCCCGCGCGGCCCTCCAGCCCCGGGGCCGGTGCGCCCGCCCCGCACAGCTCGCCCATGGCGTCCTCGTCCGAGGTGAAGACCGCCACCGGCCCGCCCGACGCCCCGCGATCACCGCGGGTGCCGCGTCGACGGCGTGCTCGCGGCCGTGCGGCCCGGTGGCGCCCAGCAGGCGGATCGCCTCGTCGGCGACGCCCCTCGTGACCGGCTCGGCGACCTGTCCCCCGCCTGTCAGCCCCGCGGCTCGTCCGCCCGGCCCCGCAGCTCCCCCTTCAGGACCTTGCCACTCGCGTTGCGCGGCAGGGCGGGGACGAACTCCACCGACCTGGGGACCTTGTAGTTCGCCATCTCGCGGCGCGACCAGGCGATCAGGTCGTCGGCCGTGGCGGTGGCTCCCGGCCTGCGGACCACGTAAGCCCGCCCGACCTCGCCCAGGCGGGGGTCCGGGACGCCGATGACGGCCACGTCGGCGACGTCCGGGTGCAGACCGAGGGTCTGCTCTATCTCGGCGGGGTACGCGTTGAAGCCGCCGACGATGAACATGTCCTTGATCCGGTCGGTGATCCGGAGGTTGCCGTGCTCGTCGAGGACCCCCACGTCGCCGGTGTGCAGCCAGCCGTCCGGGGTGATCGCCGCCGCCGTGGTCTCCGGGTCCTCGAAGTAGCCCGCCATCACGTTGAAGCCGCGCACCAGGACCTCGCCGGGGGCGCCCGGCTCGGCCAGGACGCGGATCTCCGTGCCCGGGATCGCCCGGCCCGACGTCGAGGCGATCGTCTCCGGCGGGTCGCCCCGGCGGCACATCGTGACGATGCCGCTCGCCTCGGAGAGGCCGTACGCCGTGAGGACCGTCGCCACGCCCAGCTCGGTGCGCAGGCGCTCCACCAGCCGCAACGGCACCACCGCCGCGCCCGTCACCACCAGGCGGAGGGCGGAGAGGTCGTGGCTGCCCCGGGCCGGGTGGTCGAGCAGGGACTGGTGCAGGGTGGGCGGGCCGGGCAGCACCGAGATGCGTTCGGCGGCCACGTTGGCCAGGACCGTGTCCACGTTGAACACCGGCTGCGGCACCATCGTCGCCCCGCGCATGAGGCAGGCGAGCACGCCCGCCTTGTAGCCGAAGGTGTGGAAGAAGGGGTTCACGATCAGATAGCGGTCGCCCTCGCGCAGGCCCGCCAGCTCGCTCCAGATCGCGTAGCAGCGCAGGGTCTGGGCGTGGGTGATGACGGCGCCCTTGGGCCGACCGGTGGTGCCCGAGGTGTAGATGATGTCGGAGGGGTCGGTGGGGGCGATCGCGTCGGCGCGGGCCCGGACCGCCGCGGCACCGACCCCCTCCCCCGCCGCCAGGAAGTCCTTCCAGGTGAGGTAGTCGTCGGGGGCGCTGTCCGCCAGCACCACCACGCGCTCCAGGTGCGGGAGCGGTACGTCGGCCCGGCGCAGCGACGCCACGTACGAGGTGCCGAGGAAGGTGCCGGTGACGAAGAGGATCCTCGCCCGGCTGCGACGCAGGACGTACGCCGCCTCCGTGCCCTTGAAGCGCGTGTTGAGGGGGACGAGGACCGCTCCGGCGGTGACGGCGCCGAGCGCGGAGACGATCCAGTCCAGGGTGTTCGGGGCCCACACCGCGACCCGGTCCCCCGGCTCGACGCCCGCGGCCATGCACGCGGCGGCGGCCCGCTCGACGCGTTCGCCGAGTTCGGCGTACGAGACCCGGGTCCGGCCCTCGACGACCGCCTCCCGGTCCCCGTACCGCCGCGCCGCCGCGCGCACCAGCCCCGGGACACTGCCCCACTCCTCGTCGCCGCGCATCGCCCGCCCTCCTGACGCAGTAGTCGATCGACCCGGTAGCCGATCGACGCGGCAGCCGATCGCAGCGGCAGTCGACCACCAGTAGCTGACTATCCGTCAGATTAGCTGTAGCCTCTGCCGCTGTCAGCGGTCAGGACGGTCTCGGAGGTGGCGGTGACGGCACTCAAGGACAGGACGGCGATAGCCGGCATAGGTCAGACACGGTTCGCGAGGCAACTGCCCGAGTCCGAGAAGATGTTGGCCTGCCGGGCCATCGTCGCGGCGCTCGACGACGCCGGGATCGACGCCTCGGAGGTGGATGCCTTCGCCTCGTACACGATGGAGGAGACCGACGAGGTCGACATCGCCAAGGCGATCGGCGCGGGCGACGTGACCTTCTTCAGCAAGGTGGGCTACGGGGGCGGGGGTTCGTGCGCCACGGTCGCGCATCTGGCCGCCGCGGTGGCGACCGGGCAGGCGAGCGTCGGGGTGGCCTGGCGGTCGCGGAAGCGGGGCTCGGGCCCCCGCCCGTGGAAGAACACCACCGCACAACTGCCCACGCCCGCCCAATGGACCCGGCCGTACGGGCTGTTGCGACCGGCCGACGAGATCGGGATGCTGGCCCGGCGCTACATGCACGAGTACGGGGCGACCCGCGACCACCTCTTCAACGTGGCCCTCGCCTGCCGCAACCGTGCCAACCAGAACCCGGACGCGGTGATGTACGAGCGCCCGCTGACCCGCGACATGTATATGACTTCGCGCTGGATCAGTGAGCCGCTCTGCCTCTTCGACAACTGTCTGGAGACGGACGGGGCACTGGCCTGCGTCATCGTCTCCGCGGAGCGGGCCAGGGACTGCCGGCACCGGCCCGTCTACATCCACTCCGTCGCGCAGGGCCTGCCGGCGCAGCACCACGGGATGGTCAACTACTGGAACGACGACCCGCTCTCGGGCCCGGCGTGGACGGCCGCCCGACAGCTGTGGAAACAGGCCGACCTCGGCCCTCAGGACGTGGACGTCGCGCAGATCTACGACGCCTTCACCCCGCTCATCCCCTTGTCGCTGGAGGGCTACGGCTTCTGCGGGCGCGGCGAGGGCGGCGCGTTCACCGAGGGCGGGGCGCTGGAGAGCGGCGGGCGGCTGCCCCTCAACACCGGGGGCGGCGGGCTCAGCGAGGCGTACGTGCACGGCTTCAACCTGATCAACGAGGGCGTGAAGCAGCTGCGCGGCACCTCCACCGCCCAGGTCCCGGACGCCGCGACGTGCCTGGTCACCGCCGGCGAGGGCGTGCCCACGTCCGCCGTACTGCTGAGGAACTGAGGAACCGAGGAACCGAGGGCATGGGAAACCGAGAAATCGGGGAACCGGGGAACCGAAGAATTGGAGAGCCGACATGGATGACGCTCTGCTGACGCCCGTCGTGGACGACGACGGCGCCCCCTTCTGGGAGTACGCGGCCCGCGGCGAACTCCGGGTCCAGGCGTGTGCCGCCCCGGAGTGCGGGAAGCTCCGTTTCCCGCCCCGGCCGTGCTGCCCGCACTGCCGGTCCTTCGAGAGCGAGTGGCGGGCGATGAGCGGGCGCGGCCGGATCTGGTCGTACGTGCTGCCGCACCCGCCGCTGCTGCCCGCGTACGCCGCGCAGGCGCCGTACAACGCCGTCGTCGTCGAACTGGCCGACGCGCCCGCGATCCGGCTGGTCGGGAACGTGGTGAGCGGTCCCGACGCCCCGCTGGACTCGATCGATCCGGGGCGACTGCGCATCGGGGCGCCGGTGCGGGCGGTGTTCTGTCCGGACGCCTCCGGAACCACCCTGGTGCGCTGGCTGCTGGAGCGGTGAGGGGACGGCGGCGATGACCCTGCGCACGGAGAAGGACGAGGAGACCGGCGTCGCGCTCGTCACCCTGGACCGGCCGGAGAAGCTGAACGCGATCGACCTGACGACGGCCGCCGAACTGGCCGCTGTCTGGCGGGCGTTCCGGTACGACGACGGCGTGCGGGCGGTCGTCCTCACCGGAGCGGGCGGCCGGGCGTTCTGCACGGGGATCGACCGGTCGGCGCACGTCCCACAGCCCTCGTCTCCGTACACGATCGATGATCCGCTGCTCACGATCGGGCCGAAGGCGAACGACCTGTGGAAGCCGGTGATCGCGGCCGTGGAGGGAATGGCCTGCGGCGGGGCGTTCTATCTGCTGGGCGAGGCGGAGTTCGTCGTGGCGTCGCAGGAGGCGACGTTCTTCGACCCGCACACCACGTACGGCATGGTCAGCGCGTACGAGGCGATCACCATGGCACAGCGGATGCCGTTCGGGGAGGTGGCCCGGATGTCCCTGATGGGGACGGCGGAACGGGTCACGGCCCGGCGAGCATACGAGATCGGGCTGGTCAGCGAGGTGACGGCGCCGGGCGACGCCGTGGCGGCGGCGCTGAGCGCCGCGGGGGTGATCTCCTCATACCCGACGGAGGCGGTGCAGGGGACGGTACGGGCGGTGTGGTCCGCGAAGGAGGCGGCCAGGGCGCAGGCCATGGCCCACGCCCCGCACCTGATCGCGCTCGGGAACCTGCCGCCGGAGCGGCAGTCCGAGCTCTTCCGGGGGCGGGGGGTGGGCGGGAAGGACGGCGGATTCCGGCCGCGGTGAGGGTGGCGGCCCGGTGGCTCCGTGGTCCGGTGGCTCCGTGGTCCGGTGGCTCCGTGGTCCGGGATCCCGGTGGCCGGACGGCCCGGTGGCCGGACGGCTCAGTAGGTCAGTTCCGCCTCGACGCGGCACTTCTTGACCCTGGAGACCTTGCGCGGGTTGTCCATGCGCACGGACACGGTCCTGGCGTCCCCGCCCTCGGCCTTCACCCGCGCCTCACCGGTGTCGACGGTGTTGCCCATCGCGTCGAGGAAGGTCACGTCGACCTCGTAGGTGTGCGGACCGGCGGCGTTCGCCGTGAGCCTGACCGTGGCGGTGGTGACGGCCTTGCGCTTGCCCTTGCGGGGCTGGGCGCACCGGAACACGTACGCGTCGGCCGCGTCCGAGGCGGACGGCGACGGGGCCGTGCCGCCGGAGGAGCCGCTCGACGATCCGTAGTCGTAGTCGTCGTTGCCGCCGCTGCTGCCGTAGTCGCTGTGGCTGTAGTCGTTGTTGCTCTTCTTGGAGCTGGAGCAACCGCCACCGCTGCTGCTCGATCCGCCGCTCCCGCTCTTGCTCTTGCCGGAGTGGCCCCGGCCGGTGGAGAAGCCGGTGAGTGCGAGCACCACCACGAGCAGTACCGCCGAGAGTCTGATGTGCCGCCGCATCATCGATGCAGCCCCCCTTAGTCGTCGTCCTGTGTCGTCGTCCGTTGACGTCCCGGATGGCGCCGTCCACATCCCTGACGGCCCATGGCGTCCCGGACGGCACCCGTGCGGTTGCCCGCCCCGAGTTGTTGTGCATCGAACAACCGCGTCACGTTAGCGCACGGTGGCGAGGCCCGCGGGGCGGGCGTAGCGTCGAGGCCGGGAGTGGTGCCGATCCGTGACACGGACCTGTGACGCCGGCACGCGACACCGGTTCGCCGGGCCGGCCCCGCACCGGCCCGCGGCACCGGTCCGTGCGTGCGCAGGCAGGAGGCCGACGATGATCCGCAATGTCCCCGGTTCGATTCTCGCCCTCGTCGGTGCGGCCGTCACCGTGCTGAGCCCCTACCGTCACTGGTACGACGGGCGCCTCGGGCGTCAGTACCGAATCCTGGACCCGTTCACCGGGATCACCTCCGCCCGACCGGGCCTGCTGAGCTCGATCTTTCTGTTCTTCCTCTTCACAGCCCTGCTGACGGTGATCGGTGTGGTGCTGCGTTCGCGGTCGCTGGTGGCGGTGGCGGGTGTGCTGGTGCTCGGGTTCACCGTGCTGTGGATGGTGCGCCAGGGGCAGGTGCTGGGGAGTCTGGGGATCGCGAGTAACGGTTCCGGGCTGCGGTGGGGCGTGGCCGGAGCGGCGGCGGGCGGGGTGCTGACCCTGCTGGGCGCGGCCCTGATGCCGGGTCGGCGGCGCGGCGGTGAACGGTACGAAGGCGGGTGGCGGCCCGGTCGGCAGCACCCCGTGCACGAGGAGGACGCCCGGCCGTACGCGGCGCCCGGTCCGGAGCACCCGGACACCTGGCCGCCGACGCAGGAGCCGGGGCCGTCCGTGCAGACGAGCACGCTTCCGGAGCCCGAGCCGCACCCGTACACCGGACCGGAGCCGGGACCGGGTCCACGTCCCGGGCCGGACGAAGGGCCTGGGCACACCGGGCCGGACGAGGGCCCCGGGCGCAGGGGCCGACCGGACGACGGTCCCGGGCGTCCCGGGTCGGGATCCTGGGAGCCGTGACCCCGTGGCGTCCTGACGCCATGACGGCGTAGCCCCGTGACGCCCTGACCCCATGGCGCCTGTCACCATGACGCCGTGAAAGCGAGACCGCTGTGCTACGTGCGGGCGCGGTTGCCCGTGCCCGTCCCCTTCAGCGCGTCCAGCGCGTACACGCAGCGGTCCTTGCTGCACGCGTACACGACACCGCCGCGCGCCACCGGGGAACCGGTGATCTCGCCGCCCGTCGCCAGCTTCCAGCGGAGCTGTCCGCCCGCCGCGTCCAGGGTGTAGAGGACGTGGTCGGCGGAGCCGAAGTGCACCCGGCCGTCGGCGACCACGGGCGCGCCCACCACCTCTCCGCCCGCCGCGAACCGCCACTTCGGGGTGCCGGTGACCGCGTCGAGCGTGTACAGCGCGCTGCCACTGCCGACATGGACGTTCCCCCCCGTCACCAGGACCGGCTCGGCCGACTGCCGGGACTCCGTGGCGATCCGCCAGCGGTCCTTGCCGGTCGAGGCGTCGAGCGCGTACACCGTGCCGAGGTAGTCCGCGAGGTACACGCCGCCTCCGGTGACGGCGGGTCCGGGCGCGAACGCGGGCGGGGAGAGGAACACCGCGGGCGACTCGAAGTGCCAGCGGACGTGGCCGGACACGAGATCGACGGCCAGCACCCGGGCACCGGCGCTGATGTACACGAAACCGTCCGACGCCGGGGTCACCCGGACCGGCACACCACCGCAGGAGGCCGCGTCGCCGATGGGGTACGCCCAGCGCTCCATGCCGGTGCGCGCGTCGACGGCGCGCAGCCGGGCGTCCTGCCAGAGGAAGACCGTGCCGTCGTGGAGCGCGGGCCCCGCGTCCTGCGACTCGAAGTCGGTCTGTACGCCCATGGCCTCCCACAGCTTCTCGCCCGTGGACGCCTCCCACGCCTGGACGCCGCCGCCCCGGGTGCCGGTGACGACGGTGCCGCGCTCGGCCTTCAGGGAGTACACCCAGGCGTCGGTCTGCAGCCGCCATTGCTCGGCGCCGGTCGTGGCGTCCAGGGCGTACAGCGACGGCCCGTCGGAGGCGTGGATCCTGCCTCCCTCGACGGCCATCGCCCAGGCCACGTCCCGGGTCTTGAACTGGCGCCGCCCGTTGCCGATGTCCAGGGCGTGCACCTCGAACGAGGTGACGTAGAGGAGGTCCCCGACGACGACGGGGGTGCCCCAGACGTCGTTCGACATCCGGAAGCGCCAGGGCCGCCAGCGCTCGGGGCCCGGGGGCGGCGCGTCGGGGGCGTGCGTCGGCGCGGGCAGCGGGGCGGGCGGGGCGCCTCCGTTCACCCCGGCGGCGCCGGTGGCGGCCGCACCGTTCACCCCTGTGGGCGGGCGCACCCAGCCGGTCGCGTGGCCGGCGTCCGGGGCGGCCGTGGCGGCGGCCCGCACATCCTGGGCACGCGGACCGGGGCCGATCGGCACCTGCGTGCCGGGCAGCCGGACCGGGCCGCCGCCGTCGGGCAGTTGGGCCGGGGCGGCGGGGTGCGGATCCGCGTCGCCGCCGTGCCACGCGGGATGCGGATCGGCGGCCGGCGGCTGCTGGGGCGGCGGAGGCACCGGGGCCGGCGCGGGCCCGGGAGCGGGTGCCGGTGGCGCGGTGCCGGGTCCGGGGGCGGGCGCGGATGCGGGCGCGTGGGAAGCGGGCTTGCGACCGCCCCGGCGTTGCTCGATCAGCGCGGTGGCGGCGGACGGCAGCCACGCCGAGGCCGTACCGCTGTCGTCACCGCCGGAGGCGAAGAGGTGCGGGGCGAGCTGGGCCTGGAGGTCGGCGGGGCTGGGGCGCAGGGCGGCGTCCATCTGCATGCAGGACTCGATCAGCGGACGCAGCTCCTCCGGCAGCCCCTCAAGATCGGGGCCCTCGCGCAGCAGCATGAAGACCGTCTCCACGGGGTTGCCCCCGTGGAACGGCGCGTGGCCGGTGGCGGCGAAGACCAGGGTCGAGCCGAGCGAGAAGATGTCACTGGCGCCGGTGACGCTGCGCGAGTCCCTGGCCTGCTCGGGCGACATGTACGCGGGGGTACCGACGGCGACGTTCGTCATGGTCAGCCGGGTGTTGGAGACGCCCGACGCGATCCCGAAGTCGATCACCCGGGGACCGTCCTCGACGACGAGCACGTTCGACGGCTTCATGTCGCGGTGGACGAGCCCGGCGCCGTGGATCGACTGGAGCGCCTCGGCGATCCCGGCGGCCAGCCAGCGCACCGCCTGCACCGGCATGGGACCGCACTCGTTCACGATCTCTTCGAGTGAGGGAGCGGGCACATAGGCGGTGGCGAGCCACGGCACGGCGGCCCGCGGGTCGGCGTCCACGACCGCGGCCGTGTAGAAGCCGCTGACCGCCCGGGCGGCCTCCACCTCACGCGTGAAGCGGACCCGGAACAGCTGGTCCTCGGCGAGCTCCGTACGCACCGTCTTGATCGCCACTCGCCGGCCCGAAGCCGAGCGTGCGAGATAGACCAGCCCCATGCCGCCGGCCCCGAGCCGTCCCAGCACCTCGAACGGGCCGATCCGCCTCGGGTCGTGCTGCGTCAGCTGCTCCACCACTTGCCCTGCCACCTCCCCGTACGGACCTCCAGAAACGGAAGCCCGCGAAAACCCGCCTTGTGCGGCGTCTCACCACTGGGCACCACCCGGCGGTGCGCACCCCGATTGTTCCTGGCTGAGCCCCCGGTTGCGAACCCGGGGGCGGACCGGGGTGTCACAGGTCACTCCGTCCGCTTCCCGGACACAACGGGCTGAAGCACGGCGAACACGGCGCCCTGATCGTCCTGGAGCACCGCCATCCGTCCGTACGGGACGTCGAAGGGCGGCTTGGTGATGCGACCGCCGAGGCGTACGGCGTGACCCGCGGTGGAGTTGCAGTCCTCGACCGCGAAGCAGACGAGGAAGTAGCTGGGCAGTTCGGCGGGGAAGGCGTCGGTGATGACGCTGCGGCCACCGATCGCGGTGTCGGGACCCGGCTCGGTGCCCGCCGGGGACCACATACGGAAGTCGGGGCCGGAGGCGGCGGCGTCGTGCTCGGTCGCATCGGGTTCGGCGGAACCGGGCTCGGCGGATCCCCGCTCGGTCGTACGGGGTTCGGCGGATCCCGGCCCGGCGGTTCCGCTTCCGGTCGCTCCGGGCTCGGCGGATCCGGAGCCGCCCGCGCCGGAGGTACCGGAGGCGTCGGAGGTACCGGGAACATCGGCATCGGAGGCGTCGGAGCTGGAGTCACCGGAATCGGAAGTGCCGGAGCCGGTACCGGAATCGGAGACGTCGGCACCGGAGGCACCGAGATCCGTGCCCTGGAAGCCGAAGACCTCCTCGTAGAAGGCGTCGACGCGGTCCCGCTGCCGGGTGTGGACCTCGGTCCAGCAGAACGAGACGGGTTCGTTCTGCTTCTCGAAGCCCTCGCGCTCACCGGCCTGCCACAGCCCGAACACCGCCCCGCCGGGGTCGGCCGCCTGGGCGACCACCCCCGCACGGCCGACCCACACGGGATCGGTGATCACCGTGCCGCCCGCCTCCCTGATCCGGGCGACGGACGCGGCGGCGTCGTCGGTCGCGAAGTAGATCCCCCAGGCGGTGGGCATGCGGCCGTCCTGCTTGGCGACGAGCGCGGCGACCAGCCTGCCGCCGCTGAACGCGTCCGCGTACGGGCCCTCGCCGGGCCGGAAGGTCCAGCCGAACAGCTCGCCGTAGAAGCGCTTGCCCGCTTCGAGGTCGGGAAGCTGCACATCCACCCAGCACGGCGCGGATCGCGCGAATGCGGCCATGGCCCGGTCCTTCCGTCTTCACGCCGTTGCCCCGACCGCTCTCGACCACCCCGGCCGTTCGCGGTGGCGTTCGGTCGTCCGCGATGGTTCACGGTTCATAGCGGTGACGCTCGTCACAGCAAACGTAACCGCGAGTGGCGCGCGCCGCGCCCCGGGTGGCCACACCGGGATCACCCTTCGAAGGAAAGTTCGATATCGCGGCGTCACAGAAAGTTATCCACCGAAGTTATCCACAGGCTGTTGATAGGACTTGTCTGCCTGCGGGGTCCATGCGTCACTTTTCGGCCACTCCCCCCGGCGCACCTGCGGGGCTCCCCATTTGCAGTCGGCCGAATCGCGCTCGGATCACCCCTCGGTAAGCTGACGGCATGACAGGACAAGTACGCACCGTCGACGGCCGCGTGGCCGGTCGACGCGGACAGGCGACGCGGCAGAAGCTGCTCGACTGCCTCAGCGAGATGCTCAGTTCCTCGCCGTACCGGGACGTCAAGGTCATCGACGTGGCCCGTAGGGCGGGGACTTCACCCGCGACCTTCTACCAGTACTTCCCCGACGTCGAGGGCGCCGTCCTCGAAATCGCCGAGGAAATGGCCAAAGAGGGCGCCGGATTGACCGAATTGGTCGCCGGTCGCTCCTGGGTCGGCAAGGCCGGCTGGCAGACCGCCGAAGAGCTCGTCGAGGGGTTCCTCGACTTCTGGCGACATCATGACGCGATCCTGCGCGTGGTCGACCTCGGAGCGGCCGAGGGCGACAAACGCTTCTACAAGATCCGCATGAAGATCCTCAATTCGGTGACCAACTCCCTCACGGAGGCGGTGAAGGACCTCCAGGCCCGTGGCAAGGTCGACAAGGACGTCAGCGCCGCCGCGATGGCCGGTTCGATCGTCGCGATGCTGGCCGCGGTTGCCTCCCACCAGAAGGGCTTCACGACCTGGGGCGTGAAGCAGGCCGAACTCAAGCCGAACCTCGCACTGTTGGTGCATCTCGGCATCACCGGCAAGAAACCGACGAGGTAGTCCCGCGCCGGGTCCCCCTCACTTCCCCCACTGGGTACCGTCCGGCCGATCCGGGCGCCCCAGGTCCTGTCTCGCCGACGGCGGACCACATGCGTGGTCCGCCGTCGGCGTATCCGGGGCTTCCCGGGGGCCCCGGTACGCATCACCGGTTCGTCGCGCGCCGCACGGCCCCGCCGGACGGCCGGTCCTGCCGATCGGCGCCCCGGCACCGGGTGGCCGGGCCCCCGGGACCGGCGGCCCCACCGGGTGGCCGACCCCGCCGGTTCGCTCCGTCAGCCCGTCGCGTCACCCGACTGTTCCAGTCTGAAGAGCCGGATCTCCCGCTCGATCCGTGCCTGGTAGGACGCGTACGGGGGCCAGAACCTCAGCGCCGCCCGCCACGCCGTCTCCCGCTCCGCACCCTTCAACAGCCTGGCGCGTACGGGGATGTCGCGCCCGTTCCAGTTGATGACGGCCTTGTCGGGACCGGCCAGCAGGTTCGCGGTCCAGGCCGGATGCCCCGGGCGGCCGAAGTTGCTGCCGACCAGGATCCAGCTCCGGGGTGACCCGTCCCCCGGCACGGCCGCCCCGCCCTCCGGCATGCAGGCCAGCGGAGTGGTCCTGGGCCGCCCGCTCCTCGCGCCCGGCACCGTGAGCACCAGCCCCGGCAGCATCCGGGCACTGAGCAGCACCCTGCCGCGCGTGAGTCGGTGCACCGCCCGGTCCATGGCCGGGATGACGTGCGGGGCGATCCTCGCGAAGGCCCGGGTGGCGGAGACCTTCTGGATCAGCCGGACACCGGACGCCATCAGACGGCCACCCGCCCGGCCGCCTGTGCGCCGCCCGGATGTTGGTCGCCGCGGCGAGCGCCGCCCGGATGTACGGCGCCGGGGCGTACGCCGCCCGTACGCATGTCGCCGGGGCGCGCGCCGCCAGCAGGCGCGAACAGACCGGCCAGCTCCGCCGCGTGGGCGCGAAGCCCGTGGACGGGCCCGAAGAGCAGTTCGTCCGCGGCGGCCCGCTTGAAGTACAGGTGGGCGTCGTGTTCCCAGGTGAACCCGATCCCGCCGTGCAGTTGCACGGACTCGGCCGCGGTGGTCCGCAGGGCCTCCAGTGCCTGGGCGAGGGCGAGGCCCCCGGCGGCGGCCGGGTCCCAGGCCGCGTAGTACGCCGCGGAACGAGCGGCCCGCACCCGTACGTACAGGTCCGCGAGACGGTGCTTCACGGCCTGGAAGGAGCCGATCGCCCGGCCGAACTGTTCGCGCGTCCTGACGTACTCGACGGTTCGCTCCAGCGCGCTCGTCGCCGACCCCACCGCCTCCGCCGCGAGCAGGGCGGCGACCGGGGGGCCGGCCGAGGCGAGTGCGCCGGTCACGTCCGCGGTGCGGTCCGCGCCCAGGAGCTCGGCACCGGCGTCCCGCAGTTCGACGCGGGCCAGCGGGCGGGTCTCGTCCAGGGTGGTCCGACGGACCCGGACGACACCGGCCGCCCCGTCCGGGCGGACCAGGAAGAGGAGCGTACGGCTGCGCGGGAAGCCCCCGGCGTGGGCGGCGACCACGAGGAGTCCCGCGCTGTGCCCGTCCAGGACCTGCGCGGCCTCCCCGTACAGCCGCCAGCCCGCCCCGTCGACGGCCGGTACGGCCTGGATGCCGCCCGCCCGGCCGCCACCCGCCCAGGCGCCACCGGTCGGGTCGTCGGTGAGGCCGAGCGCGGCGGGGAGCGAGTCGCCGGGGACGGCGAGGGTCGCGGTCAGCCCGCCCGTGGCGAGGCGCGGCAGCAGGGCGGCGCGCTGGGCCCCGGTGCCGAGTGCGGCGATCAGGGGCGCGGCCAGGGCGGCGGTGGCGATCAGCGGCGACGGCAGCAGGACCCGCCCGGTCTCCTCACAGGCGACGGCGAGTTCGGTGAGGCCGCAGCCGACGCCCCCGTACTCCTCCGGGAGGGCGAGTCCGGGCAGCCCGAGGTCGCGGGCGAGGCGGTGCCACAGGGCCGTGTCGTATCCGTCGGCGGTGCGTACGGCGCTCCGGATTCCGTCCGATCCGGTGTGCTCGGCGAGCAGTTCCCGCAGGGTGCGGCGGATCGCGTCCTGCTCCGCGGTGAAGGCGGCGTCCATCGTCGGGCTCCTTCCCCTCGGCGGCCCCGGCCGCCGATCTGACGGTCCGTCATGTTAGGGCTGATCCGCCGAGATGCCCAGAGCCGCGCATCCGGGGCGCCACGCGACCGACGGGACCGCCCGCATCACCGACGAGGCGGCCCGGACGGCCGGCCCGCGCGGCGGCACGCCCGGCCGACCGCGGGGCGCCCCGACCGGACGGCCCGCGTGGCGACGGCGTACGCGACGGTCCGCCCGAAGCGGATCTGATGTACCGTCAGATTCATGTCTGCCTCCCACCGCAAGGTCGCCGTCGTCGGCATATCGCTCGCGGACTGCGGACGCGTCGACGACGCCACGCCGTACGCCCTGCACGCCCAGGCCGCACGTCGGGCACTGGCCGATTCGGGCCTGGACCGGTCCGTGGTCGACGGCTTCGCCTCCGCCGGGCTCGGCGCGCTCGCCCCGGTCGAGGTCGCCGAGTACCTGGGGCTGAAGCCCAGATGGGTGGATTCCACCGCGGTGGGCGGCTCGACCTGGGAGGTGATGGCGGCCCACGCGGCGGACGCCATCGCCGCGGGTCACGCCGATGCCGTACTGCTGGTGTACGGGTCGACGGCCCGGGCGGACATCAAGGCGGGGCGCCGGACCTCCAACCTCTCCTTCGGGGCGCGCGGTCCGCTCCAGTTCGAGGCGCCCTACGGGCACTCGCTGATCGCGAAGTACGCGATGGCCGCCCGCCGCCACATGCACGAGTACGGGACGACCCTGGAACAGCTCGCCGAGGTGGCGGTCCAGGCACGGGCGAACGCCGCGGCCAACCCGGACGCGATGTTCCGTGACCCGATCACCGTGGACGACGTGCTGTCGGGGCCGATGATCGCGGACCCGTTCACCAAGCTGCACTGCTGCATCCGCAGCGACGGCGGCTGCGCGGTGCTGCTGGCAGCCGAGGACCACGTACCGGACACGGCGAAGGACCCCGTGTGGGTCCTCGGCACGGGCGAACACGTCTCGCACTCCGCCATGTCCGAGTGGGACGACTTCACGGTCTCCCCGGCGGCGGTCTCGGGCCGACTGGCGTTCGAGCGGGCCGGGGTGCGGCCGTCGGACATCGATCTCGCGGAGATCTACGACGCGTTCACCTACATGACGCTGGTGACGCTGGAGGACCTGGGATTCTGCGCGAAGGGCGAGGGCGGCGCGTTCGTGGAGAAGGGCCGGACCGGCCTGACCGGCGAGCTGCCGGTCAACACGGACGGTGGCGGGCTGTCCGCCTGCCACCCCGGGATGCGCGGGCTGTTCCTGCTGGTGGAGGCGGTACGGCAGCTGCGCGGGGAGGCGGGCGCGCGCCAGGTGCACAGGAGGGGCGGCGGACTGCCGGAACTGGCGGTGGCGTCGGGGACGGGCGGCTGGTTCTGTTCGTCGGGGACGGTGGTGCTGGGGCGGGGCTGAAGCGGCCGGCGCACGAGGCCCGGTCGAGGCACGGACGGGCCGGGCCGGATACCGGAAGCACGGACGGGCCGGGCCGGATACCGGGAGCACGGACGGGCCGGGCCGGATGCCGGAGGCACGGACGGGCCGGGCCGGATGCCGGAAGCACGGACGGGGAGACAGAGGGACGGAGGAACGGAAACCCGCGACGGGGCCGGACGGGAACAGGAACGGAAACCCGGGACGGGACCGTGCGGGAACACGGCAAGCGGCCATGCGCTGCAATGGGGGCCATGAGTGACGTACAGAAGTCCGACGCGCGGCAGAGCTTCCTCGACCTGCTGCACGCCCAGCGCGTCTGGGACATCGACCTTCCGGCCTTCGCCCCGGATGCCGCGCCCGCCGCCCCGCTTCCGCTCTTCCACGCGTGGTTCGCCGAGGCCGTGGCGGCCGGGCAGACCGAGCCGCACACGATGTCGCTGGCCACCGTCGACGCCGAGGGGCGGCCCGACGTGCGGACGGTGATGCTGCACGACGCGGACGAGCGCGGCTGGCACTTCGCCACCCACCGCACCAGCGCGAAGGGCCACCAGCTCACCGCCCACCCACACGCCGCTCTCGGCTTCTACTGGCCCGCCCAGGGTCGGCAGGTTCGGGTACGGGGGCCGGTCACCGCCTGCTCGCCCGCCGAGAGCCAGGCCGATCTGCACGCCCGCTCGACCGGGGCGCTGGCGTCGGCGCTGGTCGGGCGGCAGAGCGAGGTGCTGGGCTCGTACGACGATCTGAACCGCGCCTCCGACCTGGCCTGGGAGCGGGCCCGTGCGGAGCCGGACGCGGAGGTCGTGAGCTGGACGCGGTACGTGGTCGAGCCCCGGGCGGTCGAGTTCTTCCAGGGGGACGCCGAACGACGTCACGTACGGCTGCGCTACGTCAGGCGGGAGGACACCTGGGACCGGGAACTGCTCTGGCCCTGACCACGTACGGCCCACCCCGACCGGCCCACCCCGACCGGCCCACCCCGGACGGCCCACCACGACCGCGCGGAAGGTCCCGGACCGCGCGGAAGGAGCTGCCCGCGTGGACACCGTGCGGGGACGCGACCCCATACGGAGTCACGCCCCCGCACGCTCACGGGCCCACGGGTCGCACCCGACGACCGAGGTGATGGTCAGGTGATGGTGATCGCCTGCACCGGGCAGGCGCGGGCGGCCTCCTTGACCGTGGGCCCTTCGAGGGCGTCCTCGTAGTCGGGCAGCAGTTCGCTGAACCCGTCGTCGTCCTGGGTGAACACCTTCGGTGCGTTGAGCGCGCACTGACCCGCGCCGATGCACCGCTCCTTGTCGATGTCGATCCGCATCTTGTCAAACCTTTCCGATCCGGCCGGTCCGGCCGATCCGAGCGTTCCCGCCGATCCGAGCGTTCCCGCCGATCCGAGCGTTCCCGCCGATCCGAGCGGCGCGGCCGATCCGAGCGTTCCGGCCGGCCAGAGCGGCCCGGCCGATCCGGGCCGCCTCTCCAGTCCGGGCGATCCCAGGGATCCGGCCGGTCCGGCCGGTCGGGGCACTCCGGTCCCGGTCACCGGATCACCACGTCACGGGAGATTCGAGATCACCACGTCACAGGCAGTTCGAGCAGCCCCTGAATGGTGTCGCCCGGCTTGAACGGAACCTCGTCCGCGGGCACCGCCAGACTCAGCCCCGGAAGGCGCCGCAACAGCTCGCGCAGCGCGATCTCCAGTTCGGCCCGCGCCAGGTTCTGCCCCAGGCACTGGTGGACCCCGAACCCGAACGCGACGTGGTTGCGCGCGTTCCGGCCGACGTCCAGTTCGTCCGGCGAGGGGTAGACGTTCTCGTCGCGGTTGATCACCGAGGTGGACAGGATGATGCCGTCGCCCTCCCTGATGGTCACGCCGCCCACCTCGATGTCCGCCACGGCCACCCGCGCCATCCCGTCGGCGATGGACAGGAAGCGCAGCAGTTCCTCGACCGCGGAGGTCATCAGGTCGTCCGACTCGCGCATCCGGGCCAGCTGGTCGGGATGCTGGAGCAGGGTGAACGTACCGAGCGAGATCATGTTGGCGGTCGTCTCGTGGCCGGCCACGAGCAGGATCTCGGACAGCCGGACCAGTTGTTCGTGGTCCACAGCCCCGGTCTCCAGCTGCTTCGCGATGAGCTCGTCCAGCAGCCCCTCGCCCGGGGCGGTGCGCTTCTGCTCGATCAGCACACGGAAGTAGTCGTCGAGCGCCTCCCTCGCGGCCTCCACGTCGGCCGCCGCGGGACCGCGCAGCAGCTTGCGCGACTGCGCCTCGAAGAACTCGTGGTCGGAGTAGGGCACGCCGAGGAGCGAGCAGATGACCATGGAGGGCACGGGCAGTGCGAAGTCGCCGATCAGGTCGGTCGGCGGCCCCTGCTCGATCATCTGGTCGAGGAGCCGGTCCACGATCTGCTGGATATGCGGCCGCAGGGCCTCCGTCCGCTTGACCGTGAAGCTCGGGATCAGCATCCGGCGCTGGACGTTGTGTTCCGGGTCGTCGACGCCGATCAGTTCGACACGGCGCAGGGACGACTTGGCCACCCGTTCGGCGAAGATCGGGAACGAGGGGTTCTCCCGGTCGGACGACATTCTCGGGTCCACCAGGAGTGAGCGCGCCTCGGCGTGTCCCGTCACCATCCACACCGTGCGTCCATCGAACAGACGAACAGGGAAGACGGGCTGGTCACCGTGGTGCGCGCCGCGGTATTCGGTCGGGGGGTGATAGGGGCAGGTGCGGTTCTGCGGGAACGGGATGGTCTCGGCAACTGCCATGGCAGACCTCGCAGGGGTGGAGGGAGTCCTACCGATCTCTGCCCACTAGATGCCCGAGGCATCTAATGGGTCCAGGTGATGTTCGGCCAAATATCCTCCGGCGGTCCCTCGGGCCCTCCCTGATCCATTTTCTCTCCGTCGGCCACTCTCCCGCCGCCGGACCGAGCGCGCACGTCGAGCCCCTCCCCGGCCCCCGTCTCCCGCACGTGCCCCGCTCTCGCACCTCCTCCCCCTCCCGCCCGTCCCCGCTCTCGCCTTGTCCCCGCTTTTCGGGTGAAAGGGGCAAGATGGAAGTCGACAGGGCGACTGGAGGCGACTATGAGCCGGACCCGTTCCCGTTACGCCCCGGACAGTGGGCTGACCACCCGCATGGTCAGCACCATGTTCCTGATCGGACTGCTGTACGTGGTCCTGGTCGGCGTACTGCTCGCCGTGCTGCGCGGCGCCTGGCCGATCGTCCTGATCCTGGTCGGCGGCATGTTCATCGCGCAGTTCTGGTTCAGTGACCGCATCGCGGCGTTCAGCATGGGTGCCCGCGAGGTGACGCCGGAGGAGGCGCCCGAGCTGCACGGCGCCATCGACCGGATCTGCGCCCTTGCCGACATGCCGAAGCCGCGCGTGGCCATCGCGCAGAGCGACGTACCGAACGCCTTCGCCACGGGCCGCAGCGAGAAGACGGCCCTGGTCTGCGCCACCACCGGACTCCTGCGCAGGCTGGAGCCGCCGGAGCTGGAGGGCGTGCTCGCGCACGAGATGTCGCATGTGGCCCACCGCGACGTGGCCGTGATGACGATCGCCTCGTTCCTCGGCGTGCTGGCCGGGGTCATCACCCGTGTCGCCCTGTGGGGCGGCCTCTCCCGCAGCAGCCGGAGCAACGATCCCATCGGCATCGTGGTTCTGCTGATCCCGCTGATCAGCGCGGTCGTGTACGTGCTGAGCTTCCTGCTCACCCGACTGCTCTCGCGCTACCGCGAGCTGTCCGCCGACCGGGCCGCCGCCCTGCTGACCGGCCGCCCCTCGGCCCTCGCCTCCGCCCTCACGAAGGTGAGCGGCCAGATGGCCCGCATCCCGACCGAGGACCTGCGCAAGGCGGAGCCGTACAACGCCTTCTACTTCGTCCCCGCGTTCTCGTCCAAGGAGAGCCTGAGCCGGCTGCTCTCCTCCCACCCGACCCTGGAACAGCGCCTCGACCAGCTGGCCCGCATCTCCGCCGACCTCGCCCGCCCGTGAGCCGGGCCCCCGCTCACCCGCGAGCCGGCCCCGCCCCGTCCACGACCCGCCAAGGACCAGAACCCCCGTAAGGAACGTTCATGGGTCTTCTCGACGCCATCCTGGGCCGCAGCAAACCGGTCCGCCCCGACCTCGATCAGCTCTTCGCCGTACCCTCCGCCGCCCTCACCCTCCAGGCGGGCGCCGGGTTCACGCCCACCGGCCTCGGCTCGGTCTGCTTCGCCGGCGTCGAGGGCGGCTCCTTCGCCCGTGTACAGCAGGACGTGCGCGAACTCCTCGACGCCGACACCGACCGCGGCGGCGTCCCGGTGGAGTTCAGCCAGGACGCGTACGGCTACACCTGGCTGCTCGCCCGCCAGTCCCCGGACGACGTGGCGTCCCTGGTCAACGATCTGCACGCGGTCAACACCCTGCTCCAGGACGGCGGCTTCGGCCCGCAGCTGCTCTGCTCGCTGATCGGCTTCCGCGACGACCACGATCGCCCGCTGGCCCTGGTCTACCTGTACAAACGCGGCACGTTCTACCCGTTCGCGCCCGCGCCCGGCGGCGTCGAGAAGCGTGACAACCAGCTGGAGCTGCAGATCAGGGCGGTACTCGGGGACGACCTGCGGATGGAGAAGGACCTGGCGCGGTGGTTCCCGGTGTGGGGGGCACCGGGCCTGTGAGGGAGACCTGGGGAGCTGCGGGGCGCGTGGCGAGCCGTTGAGGGATCGCCGGGTACGGGCGTGAACGCGACAGGCGCCTCACAACGCGCCCGTCCGTATCATCACTGCCATGACTGCTGAGCCCTCGCGTTCCGTCAAACCCCTGCGCGCTTCCGATGCCGACCGCGAGGCGGTGGTCGAACGGTTGCGGGAGGCGGCGGCCGAGGGACGCATCGATCTCGACGAACTGGACACCCGTCTCGGACTGGCCCTGTCCGCCAAGACCTGCGCGGAACTGGTACCCCTCACCGAGGACCTGGTGCCCGTCGCGGTGGCCGCGGGTGAGCCGCTGGTCCTCGACGGAGGCATGCACGGGGCGTCCCGCTCGGGACGCTGGAAGGTGCCCCCGGCGATACGCGCCCGGGCCGGCGCCGGCGGCGTCAGGATCGACTTCACCCTCGCCGACTGCCGGTGGCGTGAGATCGAACTGGACGTGCACGGGGGCATGGGGGGCGTGAAGATCGTCGTCCCGCAGGGCTGGGCCGTACAGGCCGACGAGCTGTCCCTCGGCCTCGGCGGACTGAAGGACAGGACCACGGGCGAGCGGGTTCCCGGTGCGCCGCTGCTCCGGCTGACGGGATCGTGCGGCATGGGGGGCGTGACCGTTCGCCACCCCAACTTCCGGGAACGCCGCAAGCTGCGCGACGCCGGGACGCGTTGAGACACCGGCACGCCGGGCATCGCATCGCGGCTCAGGGCCGGAAGACCGCAACGGCCTCCCGGCCCGGCTCCCGCCGGAACGTGACCCGCAGCGGCATACCGATCACCAGGTCCGGCTCCGCGCAGTCCACGATCTCCGTCATCATCCGCGGTCCCTCGGCCAGGTCGACCACGGCAGCGGTGTACGGGACCCGGGCGCCGAACGGCGGCAGGTCGTTGCGATGGACGACCGACCACGTGTACAGCGTGGCGTCCCCGCTGGCTCCCTCCCACACGACGTCCTCGCTCCAGCAGTACGGGCAGAACTCGCGCGGGTAGTGGTGGGCACGCCCACAGGCACCGCAGCGGCGCAGCAGCAGCCGCCCGCGGGCGGCGGCGTCCCAGTAGGGGCGGGTGAAGGCATCGGGTTCGGGAAGGTCGAAGCGCGGGGCGGGGCCGGTGGCGGTCACAGGAAGAGTCCGATCGCGTGGTCGAGGGACCAGGTCTGCCAGGACATCGCGAACAGCGCCACGAGCGAGATGAGCGCCATCATCGCGTTCTGTCCCTGCTCGGCCCAGTCGTGGATCATCAGCACCAGGTAGAGAAGGTTGAGGAGCAGCCCGCCGAGGAGGGCGACGGGGGTGAGGAATCCGGCGACCAGACCCAGCCCGAGGGCGAGTTCGGCGTACACGACGACGTAGGCCATCGCCCTGGGGCGGGGGGCGACGATCCGCCGGAAGCCGGTGCGTACGGCACCCCACCGGTGTTTCGCCGCCACGTCGGCGGCCCAGGCGATGCCCGTACCGCGTTCGAACCAGCCCTTCTTGTCCTTGTGCCGCCAGCTCTCCAGCCACCACAGCCCGAGGCCCACCCGGAGAACGGCCAGCCACTCGGCTCCGCCGAGCCAGATCGTCTGCATGAGCCCTCCCACCCAAAGAATCTGACGGTACGTCAGTTCACCTGATGTCGGCGGCGGGCACAAGACGCAGGCCCCCACGAGCGATTGATTCCCGTGATCGATTCGGCCTGTGACCGATTCGCAATCGATTCCGGGCTTGACCGAGACCCATCAATCAACTTCGCGATTACGCTCCAGAACCATGTCGCACACCGCCCCCGCCGCGGCTGGTTCCGCCCCGGCCCTCAACGACCGCACCGAGGACCGGCCCGTGTACGTCATCGGCGGTGGTCCGGGCGGTCTGGCCGCCGCCGCGGCCCTGCGCGAACGCGGTGTGCGGGCGGTGGTGCTGGAGAAGTCCGGCGACGTCGGGGCGTCCTGGCGCGGCCACTACGACCGGCTGCGCCTGCACACCACCCGCCGCCGGTCCGCGCTGCCGGGCCTGGCGATGCCGCGCCGCTTCGGGCGCTGGGTGGCCCGGGACGACATGGTGCGCTACCTGGAGAAGTACGCCGAGCACCACGAGTTGGAGGTGGCGACGGGCGTCGAGGTCTCCCGCGTCGACCGGGCCCCGGACGGCTCCGACTGGCAGCTGGCCGCGAGCGGCGGCCGGATGCTGACCGGACGCGCGGTCGTGGTCGCCACCGGCTTCAACCACACCCCGCGCGTCCCCGACTGGCCGGGGCGCGACACCTTCACCGGCACGTTCGCGCATGCCTCCGAGTACCGCGGCGCCGCACCCTACGCGGGTCGGGACGTCCTCGTCGTCGGCATCGGCAACACGGGCGCCGAGATCGCCGTGGACCTGGTGGAGGGCGGGGCGTCACGGGTGCGGATCGCGGTGCGCACGGCGCCGCACATCGTGCGCCGCTCGACGCTCGGCTGGCCCTCCCAGGCGACGGCCGTCCTGGTGCGCAGGCTGCCGGTGTGGCTGGTGGACCCGGCCGCGCGCCTGATGAGCCGACTGGCGGTGCCCGACCTCGGCGCGTACGGGCTGCCGCGTCCGGACACCGGGCTGTACTCACGGGTCCGGGAGGGCGCCATTCCGGTGCAGGACGTGGGGCTGATAGCCGCGGTGAAGCGCGGCCGGGTGGTGCCGGTGGCGGCCGTCGAGTCGTTCGACGGGGACGCGGTGGTGCTGGCCGACGGGAACCGGATCACTCCGGACGCGGTGATCGCGGCGACCGGCTACCGGCGGTCCCTGGAGGGGTTGGTCGGCCACCTCGGCGTGCTGGACGCCCGGGGCCGCCCGGTGGTGCGCGGCGGCCGTACGCCCAAGCAGGCTCCCGGCCTGTACTTCACCGGGTTCACCAACCCGATCAGCGGCATGCTGCGCGAAATGGCCCTGGACGCACCGAAGATCGCGAAGAAGATCGCCCGGAGGACGGCCCGCGCCCGCTGACCGCCCGCCCACCGGGCCCGTGGCGGTACCAACGAAGAGGCGGTACGCACGAAGGGGCGGGCGCCCAACGGTACGCACGGGCCGAGCCCGCAGCGGTACGCGCGCGGGGCGCGGCCGGTCTGGTGCCCGGCCGCGCCCCGCGCGGTGAACTCCCCTACCGGGCCCCGGAGATGCCAGGCACCGACGCGGCGGTGACAGGCCTCCGGGGGCCGCGGTTCGGTGGGGTGTGCGTCAGGCCCCGGAGGTGGCGTTCACCACGACCTGGGCGGTGTTGTTCCCGGGGTTCGGGTCGAACGGGAAGGGCTCGCTGCCGAAGCTGGGCCGAAGCACAACCGAACCGGTGGCGTCGGGAACGACCCGGTCGATGCGCAGCTTGAACGAGAAGGCGTGCGCCGTGTCCGGCAGGCTCCAGTACGGCAGCTTGCACACGTAACGCGGCGCGCCAGCGCTGCTCGGCCAGGAGTCGACGCCGTCCAGGGAGCGCGCCACGCACTCCTCGGGCACGGAGGTGACGGTGACGCCCTCGGGGACGGTGAAGTCGACCCGGGCCACGGGGTCGCCGGAGACGGGGTAGGCGATCCAGGCCGGGCCGTTGTTGCGGAATCCGAGTTCGGCGGTCACGGTCTCACCGGCGACGCCCGCGACGCGGGCACCCCGCGCCTCGAAGTCGGCGGTGTTCACCGCGCCGAGGGAGGCGATGGTGTAGTTGTCCTCCTCCGCCAGGTCGGTGGCCCCGTTGCCGGGCTCGACGCTGATGTCGAGGCGCTCGGCGTACGCGTGCGGGGCCAGGGCCACCCGCATCGGCTCGGGCAGCGCGAAGGACTCACCCGGTTCGAGGACCTCGTCGAACGTACAGGCGACCTCGGTCATCGGGGCGTAGTCGTCACCGCCGATGGTCCGGTACGCGCACTCGGGGTACCGGGTGACGAGATCGAGCCCGTACGAGGCGACCAGCCTGGCGGTGAAGCCCTCGGAAGGTCCGTCGCCCTTGTTGGTGAGCGTGAACGGCACGGTGTGCGTGCTGCCCGGCTGGGCGCCCTTCACCGGTGCGACGTTCCCGAGAGACAGGTCCGGCCCGCCGGCGACGGTGAGCGTGGTGTCGAACGAGTCGAGCGGGGCCTCCAGGCTGCCGGTGGGCCCACCGGTGGCGACGGCCGCGTAGGTGATCCGGCCGTGCGCCCCGGCCGCCGCGCCTTCGGCGGCCCGCACGGTGAGGTGGACCTGCGGGCTGTAGGCGTCACCGACGACCGGAACCTCGGGGACACCGCACACGGCCGTCGTCCCGCTCGGGGTGCAGTTGTCGGGCCAGGTCACCTCGGCCACTCCGGCGATGCCGGAGATGTCGACCGTGAGCCGGCCGTCCGTGACGGCGAAGTTGTCGTTGTCGTGGGAGAGCCCGATGTCCAGCGAACGGCTCTGCGGCTCGCCGTCGGAACCACCACCGAGCGGCAGGGTCTGTTCGATGGGCGCGTTGATCCACAACTGGTCGGTCTGGCCGGCCGGCTCGTCGGCGGACGCGGGTACCGCGGCTCCGACGGCGAGCAGTCCGGCGGTCAGCAGGCCGGTGGCCGCTGCGGCGGCGGTACGGGCCCCGAGGCGCGTGGTGCGCCGGGCGACGTCAGATCTCATTCTCTCCCCCAAGGGTGGGCCGTGGACGGCGAGTGCGGCCGATGAAAACCGGCCTGCACATTGGACGTTCAAGATCACAAGGAGGTTGTACGCATTGCCTGCACGCGTCGCCCGCACGTATTGCCTGCACACCCATTCCTGACGAGCCGTCAGTTCAGTAACCTGACAGCGTGTCAGCTATTGGCTGGCCGGAAGCAGGCACCCGACGGACTTCGAGCAGGAGCGGGCGGAACGATGCTTGGATCGACTCACGGCACCCTCACCACCGACTTCCGCGCCCGGGTGGTGGCCTGCGGCGAGGAACCGCACGCCACCGTCCGCTGCATGGCGACCGCCGCCGCGGAGGGCGATCTCGATGTCAGCGGCCGACCGCTGCACGCGTCCGTGCCGGACCTGGACCGGTTCTTCCGGCCCGAGTCCGTGGCCGTCGTCGGCGCCTCCGACGCTGAGGGACGCCCCAACACGGGGATCACCCGACAGCTGATCGCCTGGGCCGAACGGGTCGGCGCCCGGCTGCATCCCGTCCACCCCACCCGCGGGACCGTGTTCGGACGGCCCTGCTTCCCGTCCGTCGCGGATCTGCCGGAGCAGGTCGACCTGGCCGTGCTGCTGGTCGGCGATCCGCTCCCCGTGATCGAGGAACTCGCCCGGGCCAAAGTGAGGTTCGCGGTCGCCTTCGCCTCCGGATTCGCCGAGACCGGCGAGGAGGGCGCCGCCGCCCAGGCACGACTGGCCGAGGCGGTCGAGCGGTCCGGGCTGCGGCTGCTCGGGCCGAACACCAACCTCAACGCCTTCGAGAAGTTCCGGGACGACCTGGACGGGCCGGCGATCGCCCTGATCACCCAGTCGGGTCACCAGGGGCGCCCCGTGTACACCCTTCAGGAGCTGGGGGTGCGGCTCTCGCACTGGGCTCCCACGGGCAACGAGGCGGATCTGGAGACCGCCGACTTCATCTCGTACTTCTCACAGCGCCCGGAGGTCGGGGCCATCGCCTGCTACGTGGAGGGGCTCAAGGACGGGCGCTCCTTTCTGCTGGCCGCGGACCGGGCCGCACGGGCCGGGGTGCCGGTGGTGGCGGTCAAGGTGGGGCGTACGGAGACGGGGGCCAGGACGGCCGCCTCGCACACCGGCAAACTGACCGGCGCGGACGAGGTGGTGGACGCGGCGATGCGGCAGTTCGGCGTGATCCGGGTGGACGGGCTCGACGAGCTCCAGGACACGGCCGCACTGCTGGCCCGGGCCCGCAAGCCGCTGGCCGACGGAGTCGTCGTGTATTCGATCTCCGGTGGCACGGGCGCGCACTTCTCGGACCTGGCGACCGGCGCGGGACTGAACCTCCCCACCCTGTCCGAGGAGAAGCAGCGCGAGCTGCACCAGTGGATACCCGGCTATCTGAACGTCGCGAACCCGGTCGACAACGGCGGGCACCCGGTCGGCGACTGGCGGGGCCGGAAGATCATCGACGCGATCCTCGCCGACCCGGACGTAGGGGTCCTGATCTGTCCGATCACCGGCCCCTTCCCGCCGATGAGCGACAAACTCGCGCAGGACCTGGTGGACGCGGCGGAGGCCACGGACAAGCTGGTCTGCGTGGTGTGGGGCTCGCCCGTCGGCACCGAGGACGCGTACCGCACGACGCTGCTCGGGTCCTCCCGCGTCGCCACGTTCCGTACGTTCCGCAACTGCGTCACCGCCGTGAAGGCGTATCTGGACCACCACCGGTTCACCACCCGCTACCGCTCCCCCTTCGACGAGGCGCCGCGCACGCCGTCGCCGTCCTTCCGCAAGGCACAGGGACTGCTGCGCGCGGGCAACCAGCTGAGCGAGCACGCGGCGAAGCAGCTGCTGCGGGCGTACGGGATCCGGGTGCCGCGCGAGCAACTGGTGACCAGCGCGGCGGCGGCCGTCCGAGCGGCGGGGCTGGTCGGCTACCCGGTCGTCATGAAGGCGTCGGGGGCCCAGCTCACCCACAAGACGGAACTGGGCCTCGTCAAGGTCGGACTGACCTCCGCCAGTCAGGTGCGCGACGCGTACCGCGAGCTGACCGACATCGCGCGGTACGAGGGCATCGACCTGGACGGCATCCTGGTCTGCCAGATGATCGAGCGGGGCGTCGAGATGATGGTCGGCGTCACGCAGGACCCGCTGTTCGGACCGACGGTCACGGTCGGGCTGGGCGGCGTGCTCGTCGAGGTGCTGCACGACGCGGCCGTACGGGTGCCACCGTTCGGCGAGGACCAGGCCAGGTCGATGCTCGGCGAACTGCGCGGCCGGGCCCTGCTGGAAGGGGTGCGCGGCGGCCCGCCGGCGGACGTGGACGCGCTCGTGGAGGTCGTGCTGCGGGTGCAGCGGATGGCGCTGGAACTGGGTGACGACCTCGCCGAACTGGACATCAACCCGCTGATGGTGCTGGGGCGGGGCCAGGGCGCGGTGGCACTGGACGCGCTGGCCGTCTGCCGCTGACGGGTGGCGGGACCGAAACCCTCGTCGGGCCGCCCGAACCGACTGAACGCGTCGGGCCAACGGAACACATCGGCCCCACAGGACACCTCGGTCCCGCCGAACCGCCCCGCCGCAACCACCCGGTCCACCGTTCCGCCCCGGGCCGCCGCGCACGACCCCACCACCTGCCAAGGAGCTGCCTCATGCCGTCCTCCCCCGAAGACACCGCCGAGCACACCGAACGTGATCAGCGCACCGAGCACGCCGAGGACGCCGAACGAACCGGTCCGACCTCGCCGGCCGACCCGCTCGATTCATTGGTACTCCACACCACTGACAACGGCGTCTCGTGGATCACGCTCAACCGCCCCGAGGCGATGAACGCCGTCACCTGGGACCAGCGGGAACGCGTCATCGCCCTGCTCGCCGACGCCTCCGCCGACCCTGCGGTCCGGGCGGTCGTCCTCACGGCCACCGGCCGCGGCTTCTGCGCGGGCGCCGACCTGCGCGGCTCCCCGGCGACGGGCTCCTCCACCCCGGGCGCCCGCGCGCCCGGCGACCGGATTCCGGGGGACGTGGCCCGTACGATCCGGCTCGGCGCGCAGCGCCTGATCGCCGCGGTCCTGGACTGCGAGAAGCCGGTGATCGCGGCGGTCAACGGCACGGCGGCGGGCATCGGCGCCCATCTCGCGTTCGCCTGCGATCTGGTGCTGGCCGCCGAGTCCGCGAAGTTCATCGAGGTGTTCGTCCGCCGCGGGCTCGTACCGGACGGCGGCGGCGCATATCTGCTGCCGCGCCTGATCGGACCGCAGCGGACCAAGGAGCTGATGTTCTTCGGCGATTCACTCCCGGCGACCGACGCCGAACGCCTGGGCCTGGTCAATCGGGTCGTACCCGACGGGGAGCTGGCGGCGACGGCCCGCGCCTGGGCCGAACGGCTGGCCGAGGGCCCGACCCGGTCCATCGCCCTCACGAAACAGCTGGTGAACGTCTCACTGGAGTCCGACCGGGCGACGGCCTTCGTGGCGGAGGCCATGGCACAGGAGATCAACATGACCACGCACGACGCCAACGAGGGCGTGGCCGGCTTCGTGGAACGGCGGGCGCCGAAGTACCGGGGGCGGTAAGGACCCCGGGGTCCGGCGCCAATCCTGCGGCTGGCTACTCTCCGGCGAAGATGTCCTCAACGATGGAGGCGTTCGGGGCCCGCAGCAGCCAACGGCTCAGCGTCTCGACGTCCCCGCAGCCCAGGATCCGCACACGCGCCTCGTCCGAGACCTCCACACCGGCCTGCCCCAGCAGAAGCAGCACACTCCGCGCGATGCCCTCGGCACGACCCTCGTCCCGGAGCTCCTCCGAAAGGGCCGACTTGTAGAACGAAAGATCCACGGCCACCAGGTTCCTCCACTGTTGTGCGGCCGGACGATTGCCCAGGCCCTGTGCGGTGAGTTCGACGATGGGGTCAGCGATGGTTTCCGGCACATCCCGCAGAGCGGTCGACAGCGTTTTCAGCATGGTACCGATGTCCGGATCGCCCGCATGCGTGATCACTGCCAGGGTGGCCAGCGCCAGGTCCTTCCGGGCCTCGGCCACGTCCTTGATCACGGGCATGTTGTGCGGGCCCGCGACGAGCGGGCGCAGGGTGAGTACGGGCGCCTGCGGGTGCCCGACGGAGCACGGCTGAGCGGCCCATTCAGCGGTGGCCCGGTCCTGGCAGACGACCAGCAGCATGGGCGGCAGTTTGTACTTGGCCTGCAAGTAGGACAGGTAGTACATCCAGCTCACTGGCTTCTCCGGGTCCTTCTTCCCTTGAGCCTCGATCGCCAGGAGGTACGACTGGTCGTCGCCCTCCAGGTCGATCCGCAGCAGGGTGTCCACCCGGCGTTCGAGTGGCTTGTTCTCGGTGAGGTCCGTGGGCATGACGGTGGCCGAGGCCAGTGAGCCGATGGAGATCCCCAGCACCTCGGAAACACGGGAGAAGAGCCCCGGGTGCTCCTGGAAGATGCGGTGCATCGCCTCGTGGGACGAGCTGACCATACGGATTCCTTGGAGTTGCTTGAAACGATCGGAGGGCGTGGCCCGGTAGAGGCGCACAGGTCACCGACGACTTGCGTCTATGTGTTGGGCGGAGAGAAACGGCGAGTGACGGCCCGCCGGAGGTACGTCGCGGACGGTCCCGAGCCACTGGCTCCCGGAAAGCGGTGTTGCGGCCTTTTGAGGACGTCACGCCTCTGAAGGTGTTCGCTCGGCGAGCATATGCCCGACAACCGGGCTTATTTCCAGTTCAGTTGGTCTGGGTCAGCCGAGTGTGCGACGGGACGGCGAGAGCGTGATCGCACGGATATTCGTTCATGCACCCCTCGGCGGTCGGAGGACCAGGCCGGCCGATCCCGGTAGCGGTGACCGGCCCCGGTCACGGCGCGGGGGCGAGGTCGAGATCGAGTTCGGCCCAGACGGTCTTGCAGGGCAAGGGCCCCGGGCTGACGCCCCAACGGTCCGCCAGCGCCTCGACGATCAGCAGCCCGCGCCCGGACTCGCGGTCGGCGTCCGGGACCAGCGTGTGCCCCGGCTCGGGCGGCAGGCACTCGCCACGCGCGTCGCTCACCTCGACGCGCAACACCGCGCCACCGCCGTACAGGGCGAGCCCTAGCCGGAAGTCCCTCCCGTGCACCCGCCCATGGGCCATGGCGTTGGCCGCCAGCTCGGCCACGATCTGGGCTGCGGCCTCCACCCGTGACGTGACTCCCCACTCGTCCAGCTGCGTCGTGGCGAGCAGTCGGGCCAGCCGGGCACCTCGGCGGGTGGACGAGAGCAGCACGGCGAACCCGCGGACAGCGCCGCTGTGTTGAGGGAGGGTGATTTCTTGTTTCACAGCACTCAGCCTCGCCGCACCGCCCTACGCTGACCAGTGATCAGACGAATGCGTACGGTAACTGTCCGCTGCTTGTCCGGAGCTGTCGGAGCTGTCCGGAGTGGACGTACGGACAGACACGGCCGTCGCGATGACGACGACAGGAGGCCATGGTGGAGGTGGCGCGGATGCGGGTGGATGCGGACGGCACGGAACAGTCCGGGACCGATACGGACGAGCCCGGTTGGGAGGTCGATCCCGACGACGAGTCTGGCGCGGCGGTCGTCGCCACGGTGGGGCGACAGTTGAAGCTGCGCCGAGAGGCCGCAGGGATGCGGGCGGCCGAATTCGGCCTCGCGATCGGGTACGGCGAGGACCAGGTCTACAAGGTCGAGGCGGGCAAACGGATTCCGCGCCCGGAGTATCTGGACAAGGCCGACAGGACCTTGAGGGCAGGCGGGCTGATCTCCGCCATGAAGGCGGACGTGGCGGAGGTCCGGTACCCGAAGAAGATCCGGGATCTGGCTCGGATGGAGGCAAGGGCGGTGGAGCTGCTGTCCTATGGCAGCCATAACGTGCACGGGCTGCTCCAGACCGAGGAGTGCGCCCGAGCGCTTCTCAAAACCATGCGTCCCGCCCTGTCGGACAACGAGGTGGAACGTGGAGTGGCGGCGCGCATGGCCAGGCAGTCCATCTTCGACCGCTCGCCCGCACCCGAGCTGAGCTTTGTCCAGGAAGAGTCGACGCTCCGGCGACCTACCGGGGGCAAGATGGTCCAGCGCAGGCAGTTGGAACACCTCTTGAAAGTCGGAGAGTTGCGCAATGTGGAGATCCAGGTGATGCCGACCGCCCATTGGAATCACCCTGGGACAAGTGGGCGGATCCGGGTGCTGAAGTTCGGCGACGGCACCGCAGTTGGGCGCGCCGATGACGAGTTCGGGGGGCGTCCCGTCTCCAGCCCGAAACAGCTAAGGATCCTCGAACTGCGCTATGGCATCATCCGAGCGGAGGCTCTCAGCGCGCGGGAGTCGCTGACTTTCATCAAGCGAATGCTGGAGGAAACATGATCCGGAACGCCTCTGCCGGAAACGGCTCCGAGCTGGCGTGGTTCAAGAGCAGCTACAGCGACAGCAGCAACCCCAATGACTGCGTCGAGGTCGCCACTACCCCCCACACCGTCCACGTCCGTGACTCCAAGAACGCCCCGGGCCCGCTGTTCACCGTCGCCCCCGGCGCCTGGAACGACTTCGTGACGTACGCTGCCAAGCTCTGATCAGCGCGACACCGCGCCTCGCCCTCCCACCGAGGGCGAGGCGGATCACCAAACCGACCTGTACCAACGAGTGCTGGAGGAACACGTGATCCAGAATGCCTCTGCTGGGAATGCCTCCGAGCCGACATGGTTCAAGAGCAGCCACAGCGACAGCAGTAGCGGAAATGACTGCGTCGAAGTCGCCACCACCCCCCACACCATCCACGTCCGCGACTCCAAGAACGCGGACGGCCCCCACCTCTCCCTCGCCCCCACCACCTGGGCGGACTTCCTGGTGTACGCCGCCGGCGGCTGACCGGTCGGGCGGCGAGTGATCACCGGGCGATCAGCGCGGGGCCAGCGTGTACCAGTGCGGTGAATCCGCGTCCCCGTACTCATAGTTGAGCTCGATCCGATCCGGGGTACCGCCGACCCGCCACCCGCCGGTTGCATCGTAGTCGGGACAGCCACCGATTTGGAGCCGCACGCGCTGCCCCCAGGTCGTGGAGTCACCGGCTTCGTAGCTCCATGTGCCCCGCCCCGAGCAACGGTGCTTCGCGGGGGCCGACTTCGCCGGGTCCGGCCACGCCTCCTCGGGGTCGGTCAGCGCTTCGGCGTGTGCCGTGCCGTCGGCGGCCAGGCGCAACGTGCCGCCCCCGCCGTCGGTCCAGGTCCCGGCCAGTTGGGCGGCGTCGACCTTCGGCGGGCGGTACTCCGTGACCAGTCCGGTGCCGTACAGGCCCGCGCCGATTCCGTACACGGCCACGACGGCCACCACGCACCAGCCGGCCACTCCTCTCAACCGGCGGCGCCGCAGCACGACCTCGCGGGCCACCAGCGCGGTGCCCGTCAGCAGCGCCGCGCCCACCGGCCAGCACAGGAGCAGCGTGCCCGGAGCCAGGTGCAGGGCGATACCGGCTACGGCGGTGCCCACCGCGGCCGGGACCAGCGCGGCCACCGGGACCCACCACCACACCTCGCGGCCGGTGAACCGGACGCTCGCCCAACGCGCCGCCGCAACGGTCGGAAGCACCACCAGCAGGCTCGCCACCAGGAAGAACGGGACTCCGAAGCAGAGCAGGAACGGCACCATGAGCAGTGCGACTCCGGGGTCGTCCGACGGGGCGGGAGCCGGAAAGGCCAGGCCGACGAACCCCGCGATCTCCACACCCATCATGACCATCACAAGCTGGGCGATCACGCTCGCCCCGATCGGCCGACCGCTCCACATCGTCCATGCCGTAGCGGCCTGCCTCGTGCCTCCCGCGATACGCGTCGACACGCGTTCCCCTTCCCCGGGCGCCCGTGCCGCCGTACTCGCCCCCCCCCGGCCACTCCCCAGGCAGGACGGAACCGGCTCCGGGCGCGGCTTGAAGCTTCTCCGAAGCCTCTCCGGAACGAGAGTAGTCCTGCCGTCCCACCCGGATTCGTCGCCCCGACTCTTCCGATCTGACGCCTCGTCAGTTTCAATGGGAGTGTGATGGGACACGCAGGAATGGCCGCCACCGCCGTCCGGTACCTCAGGTCCGTCGGCGCCGCCACCAGTACCGGGCCGGCGCCGGTCGATCCGCTGCCGCGCCCGGATCTGCGGGCGGTCGCGGAGGACGAACGGGCCCCCGTCGACCCGGCCGAATTCCGACGCGTACTGGGGCACTTCGCCAGCGGGGTCACGATCGTCACCGCACACGACCCGGGCGACGGCGACGGCGCCCCGGAGGGTGCCGCGGGCTTCGCTTGCCAGTCGTTCGCGTCGCTCTCCCTCGATCCGCCCCTGGTCGCGTTCATGGTCGCCCGTACGTCGACGACCTGGCCGCGCATCGCGCGCGCCGGGGCGTTCTGCGTGAACGTGCTCGGGGCGGACCAGGAGGCGTTGTGCCGGAGCTTCGCGGTGAGCGGGGCCGACAAGTTCGCGGGGGTGGCGTACGAGGCGGCCCCGGTGACCGGGTCACCGCTACTGGGCGGCGTGCCGGCCTGGATCGACTGCCGCGTCCACGCCGTCCACACCGGGGGCGACCATCTGATCGTGGTGGGCCGGGTGGAGGCCCTGGGGGCCTCGGGAACGGCGGACTCGGTGGACGGGGACGGGGACGGCGACGGCGACGGGGACGGTCCGTTGCTGTTCCACCGGGGGCGGTTCGGGCGGTTCGAGCCGTTCAGCCGACGGGGGTCGTCCCGGTGAACGCGCGGACGTCGTTGTGGAGGCGGGCCTGCGGGCTCAGGCGAGAGCGGGATCACCGAGGTCGAGGGTCAGGCAGTTCCCCCAGTCGTTGGTGAAGACGGCGGTCGATCCCTCGTGGCGCACCCCCACGAAGGGGTTGGAGTTCCACATCACGGCCACCCACCGCAGGGAGTGGTCGCTGCCGAGACGGGCGAGGTAGCCGACGTTTCCCATCCCGCTGCCGCCGCCGCACATCCATCCCGTTCCGCCCGGCAGCGGGCTCTCGAAGTGGGGGTCCGCCTCGGTGGTACCGCTCTCCTCGATGAGCCGGGCCACGTCGACCGGCCCTCCGAGGCGGAAGGGGATCGGCTGGCCGGCGTCCGGGTGGTAGACCCCGGGCCCCTCCACATGCACCTCCAGGCCGGTGTCGTCCGGCCGGTACAGCGCGTCGCCGTACGGCATCTCTCCGGCCGCCCACAGCCGCACGACCATTCCCACAGCCCCACCTCGCCGATGTCGTGGTCCCGTGCACACGGCAGGAGTCCGTTGCGACCCCCGACGGCGCGTCGAGTGCCCGAGCCTGGTGCTCCGGCCACCTGCCGATCATCCCTCGTACGGTTCAGCCGGTGACCGGTTCTCCGGCCTTCCGCCCGTCGCGGCGGCGCCGGATGACCAGGGCCATCAGGGCCGCCATCGCGCACAGCGCCCCCGACGCGTACCAGACCACGTCGTACGAGCCGAACACGTCGCGCGCCACGCCGCCCAGGAACGCCACCACCGCCGCGCCCACCTGGTGGGAGGCGAGGACCCAGCCGAAGACGATGGCGCTGTCCTCCCCGTACTGCTCGCGGCACAGGGCGAGCGTCGGCGGGACGGTGGCGACCCAGTCCAGACCGTAGAAAACGATGAAGAAGATCATGGGCGGGTGCACCTCCGGCGCCATCAGCATCGGCAGGAAGAGCAGCGAGACGCCGCGCAGCGCGTAGTAGACGGCGAGGAGGCGGCGGGCGTCGAAGCGGTCGGTGAGCCAGCCGGAGAAGACCGTGCCGATGATGTCGAAGACCCCGATGACGGCGAGCAGCGAGGCCGCGGCGGTGATGGGCATGCCGTGGTCGTGGGCCGAGGGCACGAAGTGCGTGCGGATCAGGCCGTTGGTCGAGGCCCCGCAGATCGCGAACGTCCCGGCGAGCAGCCAGAACGGGCCGGTGCGCGCCGCGTCGAACAGCACGCGCAGCGTTCGCCGCGCCGCCCCGCGCGCGGGCGCGGGCTTGGGTGTGTACGCGCCGCCGTACGGGGCGAGGCCCGCGTCGGCCGGGTGGTCGTGCAGCAGGAGCCAGACGAACGGGACGACCACCAGGGCGGCGAGCGCCACGGTCACCGAGGCGGGCCGCCAGCCGTGCTCGGCGACGATCCAGGCGCACAGCGGCAGGAAGATCAACTGGCCGGAGGCGCTCGCCGCGGTGAGGATGCCGGTGACCAGGCCGCGCCGGGCGACGAACCACCGGTTGGTGACGGTCGCGGAGAACGCCAGCGCCATCGAGCCGGTACCGAGGCCGACGAGCAGCCCCCAATAGATCATCAGTTGCCAGGAGGCGGTCATCCAGACGCTGGCCAGTGCCCCGGCCGCCACCGCGCCGAGCGCGACCACGACCACTCTGCGGATGCCGAAACGGTCCATCAGTGCGGCGGCGAACGGTGCCGTGAGGCCGTACAGCGCCATGTCGATGGAGACGGCGAGTCCGATCTCCCCGCGTGACCAGCCGAACTCCGTGTGGAGCGGGTCGATGAGGAGACCGGGGAGGGAGTTGAAGGCGGCTCCACCGATGATCGTCACGAAGGTGACGGCGGCGACGATCCAGGCCCGGTGGACGGGGACGACACGGCGGACACCGCGGGTGTTCGGGCGGGGGGTGCGGCGGGCACCGGCCTGGGACGCGCGCCCGGGGAGTGTGGGGCCGGTCTCCCGGCCGTCGTCGCCCCCGGTCTCGGCGGTGCTGTCGGTCGTCTGGGTCACGTCAGCCAGCATCAGTGCGGCCCGAGGTCGGGGCCACTGGCCGTAGGGACATGGTTCGAAAGGATCGGGCCATGCTGCGGCCTCACTCCATTGCTCGCGCTGCGCCCCCGGCGCGCTCCGCCCCCGGCGCGCTCCACCCCTGGCGCGCTCCGCTCCTGCGCCCGGGCGTCGGGGAACCCCTTCAGGGGCGGCGCCCGAGCACCGACCCGGCATGCGGAGCGACCCGGCACGCAGAACCTGGCGTACCGAGTGCGCCGGGTTCGCCTCGCACACGCCCGGCGCGCTCGCCCGCACCTCGGCGGGAATGCGCGGGCGCCCTGCCGACTTTGCCTTCACGGGAGTGACATGCGTCAGCTTGTGGTCTATACCAGCTAGAGTCGAAGGGAGTCCGTTCATGCCGCACCGAGTCGTCGTCCTGGCCCTCGATGGGCTGCTTCCCTTCGAACTGGGCATCCCGCAAAGGATCTTCGGTCGCTCGATCGGTTCCGAGCCGCTCGACAAGGGCCGCAAGCTCTACGAAGTCGTGACCTGTTCCGTCCGCCCGCCGGGCCCGGTCCATACGGACGCGGACTTCACGATCACCGTCGAACGCGGCCCCGAGACCCTGGCCACGGCCGACACGGTAGTGATCCCGGCCAGTTACGAGCTGGGCCCCGTGTACACGCAGGGCAGGCTCACCGACGAACTGGCCGCCGCGTTCGCGCACGTCAGGCCGGGCACCCGGATGGTCTCCATCTGCACCGGCAGCTACGTGCTGGCGGCGGCCGGGTATCTGGACGGGCGCCCGGCCACCACCCATTGGGCATCGGCCGACCACTTCCAGCGGCTGTTCCCGGACGTGCGGGTCGACCCGGACGTCCTGTTCATCGACGACGGGGACGTCCTGACCTCCGCCGGGGTCGCCGCCGGGATCGACCTGTGCCTGCACATCGTGCGCCGCGACCACGGCACCGCCGTCGCCAACGACGTCGCCCGCCGTACCGTCGTACCGCCGCACCGGGACGGCGGGCAGGCGCAGTACATCCAGCGGCCCGTGCCGGAGGCGCGGCTGGCAACCACCACCACTGCCCGCGCCTGGGCACTCAGCCGGCTGGAGCACCCGATCCAGCTCCGCGACATGGCGCGGCAGGAGTCGATGAGCGTGCGGACGTTCACCCGCCGCTTCCGGGAGGAGATCGGGATCAGTCCCGTGCAGTGGCTGACCCGTCAACGGGTCGAGCGCGCACGGCAGCTGCTGGAGTCGACGGATCTGTCGATCGACCAGGTGGCGCGCGACGCGGGCTTCGGCACGGCCACCTCGCTGCGACAGCACCTCCAGGCGGTACTGGGGGTCTCCCCCAGCGCCTACCGGCGCACGTTCCGCGACCGGGCCGCGCGGAACTGACGCGACGCGACCGTCGGTCCGGGGCCGCGCGGAACTGTCGGGACCGACGGTCCCGGATCGACCCTGGACCGACAAGACCGAACCAAGTACCGACAGAACCGAACCCGGAACCGGGCCGCGCGGAACCGACGGACCTGACGGACCCGACAGGACCCGGACCCGGGCCCGGCAGGACGAGGCCGAGGTCCGCCTCGTCCGGGCCACCGGGGTCAGAAGACCAGCACCCCCCGGGCCACCCGGCCGTGATGCGCGTCGTCCGCCGCCTTGGCGAAGTCCTCCACCGGGTAGGTCTCGGTGACGAGTTCGTCCAGCAGCAGCCTGCCCTCCCGGTACAGCTCGGCGTACAGCGCGATGTCCCGCTGCGGGCGCGAGGATCCGTAGCGGCATCCCAGGATCGACTTGTCCAGGTACATCGACGAGACGAGGAACGACGCCTCCGCCGTCGCCGCCGGAACTCCCAGCAGGACCGCCTGCCCATGCCGGTCCAGCAGGTCGATCGCGGTGCGGATCAGTTCCGTACGGCCCACGCACTCGAAGGCGTGATCGGCGCCGTGCGGCAGGATCTCCCGTACGCCGTCGGGCGACGCCGAGGTCAGGAAGTGCGTGGCGCCGAAGCGCCGGGCCACCGCCTCCTTCGCCGGGTTGGCGTCGATCGCGACGATCGTCAGGGCGCCCGCGATCCGGGCCCCCTGGATCACGTTGAGCCCGATGCCGCCGGTGCCGATCACCACCACCGTGTCGCCGCGGTCGACCTTGGCCCGGTTGAGCACGGCCCCGACCCCGGTCAGCACCCCGCAGCCGATCAGGGCCGCCGAGGTGAGCGGCAGATCGGCCGGGATCTTCACGGCCTGCACGGCCTTGACCAGGGTCCGTTCCGCGAAGGCCGAGTTGGAGGCGAACTGGTACAGCAGTTCGCCCCGCCGGGAGAACGGCCGCCCCGGCATTCCGATCGCCTTGCGGCACATCGTCGGCCGGCCCCGGTCGCACTGCGCGCACGCCCCGCAGTTGGCCAGCGTCGACAGCGCCACGTGGTCGCCGGGCGCCACATGGCCGACACCCGCGCCGACCGCCTCGACCACGCCCGCGCCCTCGTGCCCCAGCACCACCGGCGACGGGAACGGGATCGTCCCGTCGATCACCGACAGGTCGCTGTGGCACAGCCCGGCCGCGGCCACCGCCACCAGCACCTCGCCCGGCCCCGGCTCCCGTATCTCCAGATCGTCGACGACCTCGGTGCGACTGCCGTCGAAGACGACGCCTCTCATCCCGACTCCCTCGGTAGGCCGAGCACCCGCTCGGCGATGATGTTCCGCTGGATCTCGTCCGAGCCGCCGTAGATGGTGTCGGACCGGGTGAACAGGAACAGCCGCTGCGTCTCGTCGAGTTCGTACGGGACGTCCGGCGTCCAGTCGTACGGGCCGACGGCCCCGGCCGCGCCCCTGATCCGTACGGCGAGTTCGCCCAGGCGCTGATGCCAGCCGCCCCACAGCAGCTTCGCCACGCTGGGCGCGCCCGGGTCGCCTACGGCTCCCAGGGTGCACAGGGCGTTCCAGCGCATGACCTTGAGCTCCGCCCACTGCCGGACGAGGCCGTCGCGCAGCACCGGGTCGGTGACGGCGCCGGTGGTCACGGCGCCCCGCACCACCCGTTCGAGCTCGGCGGCGAATCCGATCTGCTGGACGAGCGTGGAGACGCCGCGCTCCAGGGCCAGCAGTCCCATGGCGACAGCCCAGCCGTTGCCCTCGCCGCCGACGCACTCCTCGGCGTGCGCCCCGTCGAAGAAGACCTCGTTGAACTCGCTGGTCCCCGACATCTGGCGGATCGGCCGCACCTCGATCCGGCCCGGCTGGTCCATCGGCACGAGCAGGAACGACAGGCCGTGGTGGCGCCGGGAGCCGGGCTCCGTGCGGGCCAGCACGAAGCACCAGTCGGCCTCCCGGGCGAGCGATGTCCAGACCTTCTGCCCGGTCACGCGGTGGCCGCCGCGTGAGGGGTCGGGGACGGCGCTGGTCCGTATCCCGGCGAGGTCGGATCCGGCGCCGGGCTCGCTGTAGCCCTGGCACCACAGCTCCTCGCCGCGTGCGACGGCGGGCAGGAAACGCCGTCGCTGCTCGGGGGTGCCGTGGGCGATCAACGTCGGGGCCAGGAGGTTCTCGCCGATGTGGCCGACCCGGGCGGGCGCGGCGGCGCGGGCGTACTCCTCCGCCCAGACGACCTGCTGGATCAGGCTCGCCCGCCGGTTCCCGTACCCGCCGCCGTCCCCGTACCCGCCGCCGTCCCCGTGTCCGTCGCCTTCGTCGTCGGGCCAGCCGAGGCCGATCCAGCCGCCGCGCCCGAGTTCGCGTTCCCAGGCACGGCGGACGTCGACGCTCTCGTGCTCACTGCCCGGCCCACCGGTGCCGGCCGCCGCCGCGTACGCGCCGACGAGGTGTTCGTCCAGCCAGGCGCGGGCCTCCGCACGGAAGGCGGTGTCGTCCGGGCCGAGGGTGAAGTCCACGTTGCCTCCTGCGTACGGGTACGGAGCGAGGGGGGCGCCCGGCGCCCGCGCACCGGGGCCGGACAGCGCGCCGGGGCCGGACAGCGCGCCGGCGCGGTCCGTGCCGGCGCGGTCCGTGCCGGCGCGGTCCGTGCCAGGGAACGCCCGCGAAAGCGGGGTCCCACGGGACGTCCTGAAAGGTCCCGTCAGGCGTTCGGCCGGGCCTTGGCGGCCGCCGCCGCTGCCATCTCCTCCAGCTGCGCGAGCATGGGCATGGGGTCGGTGCCCACCGTCCCCGGCAGGAAGTCGGCGATCCGTTCCGGGGTCCACGGGCCCTCCGCGTACCCGGCGCGCAGCTCCCTCGGCTGCGCCCAGACCGCGATCTTCGGCCCGGCGACGGTGTACACCTGGCCGGTGATCCGCTCCTTGCGGGCCCGGTCGCTGAGCAGGTAGACGACGAGCGCCGCCACGTCCTCCGGCTCGCCGATCTCCTTGAGCTCCATGGGCACGTTGGCGGACATCCGGGTGCGGGCGACCGGGGCGACGGCGTTCGCGGTGACTCCGTACTTGTGCAGACCGAGGGCCGCGCTCCGTACCAGCGAGATGATCCCGCCCTTCGCGGCGCTGTAGTTGGCCTGGGCGACGCTGCCCTGGTGGTTGCCGCTGGTGAATCCGATGAGCGTGCCGCCGTCGTCCTGCTTGCGCATGACCGCCGACGCGGCCCTGAAGACGGTGAAGGTGCCCTTGAGATGGGTGGCGACGACCGGGTCCCACTCCTCCTCGGACATGTTGAACAGCATCCGTTCGCGCAGGATGCCGGCCACGCACACGACCCCGTCGATCCGGCCGTACCGCGCGAGCGCCGTGTCCACGATCCGCTGCCCGCCCGCCATCGTGGAGATGTCGTCGGCGACGGCCACCGCCTGCCCGCCCGCCGCCTCGATCTCCTTGACGACGGACTCGGCCACCTCGCTGCTCGGCTCGCCGCCGTCGATGGAGACGCCGTAGTCGTTGACGACGACCCGGGCGCCCTCGGCCGCCGCCGCGATCGCGACCGCCCGTCCGATGCCGCGACCGGCACCCGTCACGGCCACCACTTTGCCTGCCAAGAAGTTCCCCATGCCCGGCCCCTTCCCGCGGTTTCTGACGGACCGTTAGATTTTATGGGCCATCAGGTCCGCTAACACAAGCCCCGGGAGGCGCCGTGTCACTGCCGGAGGAGTTCCACGACATCGCCAAGCGCGTGAACAACTGGGGACGTTGGGGCGCCGACGACGAGATCGGGACGCTCAACCTGATCACCGACTCCGTCGTACGGGACGCCGCCGCCACGGTCCGCTCCGGGCGACGCGTCCCGCTCGCGCTCCCCCTCCAACAGGACGGCGTGCAGAGCGGTCTGGTCCCCGGGAGGATCAACCCGCTGCACACCATGGTCCAGATCAACCAGGAGCTCTTCGGCCCCGGCACCGTCGCCACCAGCGACGACTCGGCCGTGCTGAGCCTCCAGACGGCCACCCACTGGGACGCCCTCACCCACGTCTCGCACTCCGGGAGGATCTACAACGGCCGCCCGGCCGACACGATCACCGCCCACGAGGGCGCGCGGTTCAGCGGCATCGACAAGGTGCCGCACCTCGTCTCGCGCGGGATCCTCCTCGATGTGGCCCGAGCCCACGGCGTGGACCGGCTGCCCGGCGACCACGCCGTCACCCCCGAGGACCTGGACGCGGCGGAGGACCTGGCCGGGGTACGGGTCCGCTCCGGCGACATCGTCCTCGTACGGACGGGGCAGGTACGGGTCTATCTGACGGGCGACAGGCCCGCGTACGCCCACCCCTCGCCCGGCCTCTCGATACGCACACCCGAGTGGTTCCGCGCACGCGACGTGGCGGCGGTCGCCAACGACACCCTGACCTTCGAGATCTTCCCGCCCGAGATCGAGGACCTGTGGCTGGGCGTGCACGCGCTGGACCTGGTCGAGATGGGCATGCTCCAGGGCCAGAACTGGAACCTGGAGACGCTGTCCACGGCCTGTGCGGAGGAGAAGCGTTACGCCTTCCTGCTGTCGGCGATGCCCGAACCGTTCGTCGGCGCCACCGGCACCCCGGTCGCCCCGGTCGCCGTGCTGTGACCCGGGCCCCTCGGGCCCCGGCCCCGGGGCGGCCCGAAGGGCTCCGCTCGGCCCCAACCGCCTCTCGGGACCACTGCTTTAACCTTTATGCACGTCGCGTGACAGCGCGCGGGGACTCGTACGCCTTGCGGTCCGGGCTCCCCGTGCCTCCGACGCCGCCCACGCACGAGGAACCGCCCGCGCAGGGCGGACCGCCCACGCACGACGTGCCATGGACCGCGCGCGCGTGGGTGCCCGGCGCCGCGTGGGTGTCCTTCGCCCCCGAGGGAGTCCGGAGCGCCTGGCCGCCCGGGTGCAGCGGGACGACCTGGACCAGCGGGGCTTCCCGGTCGACCTCGCACCAGATGCGCTTGCCCGCGCCCTCCGGCTGCCAGCCCCAGCGGTCGGCGAGGCCGTCGACCAGCTCCAGTCCGCGGCCGCCGGTGTCCTCGCCCAGCGCGTGACGCTGCTGCGGCGGGCGGCAACTGGCGTCGGCCACCTCGACCCGTACCGTCCCGGAGCCGGACCCGCCCGCGCAGCCGAACAGCATGCGCAGCACGGCCGGGCAGCCCGTATGGACCACCGCGTTCGTGACGAGCTCCGAGATCAGCAGGATGAGGGTCTCGGCCAGCGGCTCGTCACCCCTCATCCCCGACCCGATCAGTCTCGACCGCGCCCATCTGCGTGCCCGCCCGACCTCTGCGGGATCCGGACCGACCTCCAGCTGAACCTGAAGCACCTGCACCGCTCACACCATCCGAACCGGCGGACACATCGCCTCGCGCCTCCTCGGGGTCACGGAACGTGATTCCCGTACGCGACAGCATGGTTGACGTACAGTCACCGCAACAAGCGCTTCGGGCATATTCCAGCGCGAAGGAGTACGCGTGGTACATACTGTGCGACGCACATTGCGGGGAGTCGAACAGAAGCACGTGGAGGTCTCGGGAATCTCCCGGGCGGGACCGGTGTCACCACTCGGAACGCGGGCCGACCGCCCCCTCCGGTCCGGAGCCGCCACGGGGGCAACTCCCGGATCGTCCGGTACACCCGGCTCCAGAACCTCTCGCACCCCACGGAGAGTACCCGAGGTGACCGCCGACTCCGCCCCGTGACGAATCCACCCGCGGGCACGGACCTCGCTCTTGAGGCGGCCGAACGCACCGCGTGACTCCGTACCGTGAGGCCCTGGGGTCCCTCCGTCACCTCACCGCTAACCGCGTTCGCACATATCTGCGGGCGGGAATTCTTCACGGAACCCGACCGACTCGAGCACGGATTCGAACCGCCTCACACGAGTCCCGACCGGACTGGGCACGGATCCGAGACATTTTCAGCACACGTCCGAACCCGGCGCCGGCGAGGAACCCCCGCGCCGGCCCCGGTGCGGAACCCCGGCGCCGGTCTCAGCGCGGCATCCCGGCGCCTCTGCGCAGATCCGACGCCAGTCGTTCCTCGGCCGCCGCCGCCCCGATCCACCGGCCGGAGCGCAGCCAGGCCCGCTTGAGATGCAGGTGGACATCCGCCTCCCAGGTGAAGCCCATGCCGCCGTGCACCTGGAGGCAGTCGCGGGCGTTGCGGACCGCCGCCTCGTCGGCGAGCAGCTTGGCCCCGGCGATCTCGACGGGGTCCGCGGTCACGGCCGCCGCGTAGACGGCGCAGCGCGCCAACTCGGCCCGGACCAGCATGTCGGCGCACAGGTGTTTGACCGCCTGGAACGATCCGATCGGGGCGCCGAACTGCTCGCGTTCACCGGCGTGTTGGACAGCCATCTCGGTCGTGCGGGCGGCGCTGCCGAGTTGTTCGGCGGCGGCGAGCAGCGCGCCCTCGTCACGCCACCGGGCCGTCCGGCGGGGCAACAGCTCGACGGACCGCCGCTCGTGGGGCGCTCCGGCGGGGACGGTGATCCGCCACAACGGGGTGAACGGGTCGAGCGACCGTACGGGCTCGGCGGCCCCGCCCACGAGGTCTCGCAGTTCCCCGCCCGTCACGGCGTACGCCCGTTCCGGGCCCGGCGCCGGCTCCGCCCCCGGCTCCGACGCCCGCGCCCCCATCCCCTCCGGGCCGAGCACCAGCAGTGCGTCCGCGTCCCCCAGGTGTTCCACCGGCCGGCCCGGCTCCAGCGCGGCGACCACCGCCGTCCCCTCCGCCGCGCCCTTCACGGCCCCCGCCGCGAGGTGCGTGGCGATCAGCGGCCCCGGCAGCAGTGCCCGCCCGGCCTCCTCGAAGAGGAGGACCGCCTCGGGCAGCCCGAGCCCGGCGCCGCCCTCCGTCTCCGGCAGCCGCAGTGCGAAGAACCCGGCCTCGCCGAGCTCCCGCCACAGCCCGCGGTCCACCGCCGTGCCCGCGTCGAGGGCCGCCCGCATCCGGTCCCTGCCGAAGCGCCCGGCGAGGATGTCGCGTATCCCCGAACGCAGGGCCCGCTGGTCGTCCGAGAGCTGGAAGTCCATGGCCGGTTCAGCGCCCCTTAGGCAGGCCGAGTATCCGCTCGGCGACGATGTTCCGCTGGATCTGCGAGGTGCCCGCGGCGATCGTGTACGAGAGCGAGGAGAGCCGGTCCAGGACCCATTCCCGGTCCAGATCGGCGGCGTCCGCGCCGAGCACCTCGGCGGCCGTCTCGTACAGCTCCTGACGGGCGTGCGAGTAGCGCAGTTTGAAGACCGAACCCCCGGTGCCGGGTACGCCGCCCGTGCCGGGCGCACCCCTGCCGCGCCCGGCGGGGCCCGGCCCCGACGCCTCGCTCACGTTCCACTGGGTGAGCCGCCACAGCGCCCGGAACTCGGCGTTCAGCCTGCCCAGTCGTCGGCGCAGCACCGGGTCGCCCCAGCGTCCGTCGGCCTGTGCCCGGGCGGCCAGGGCGGCCAGGGTGCGGCGGCAGGCGACGACCTCGCCGACGAAGGCCGTGCCGCGCTCGAAGGAGAGCGTGACCATGGTGACCCGCCAGCCGTCGTTCTCCGCGCCGACCCGGTGGGAGACCGGCACCCGCACCTCGTCGAGGAACATCTCCGCGAACTCGGTGGACCCGGCGAGGGTGCGCAGCGGGCGGACGGTGACGCCCGGGGTGTCCATCCTCATGGCGAGCCAGCTGATGCCCCGGTGCCGGGGGGCCGCGGGGTCGGTGCGCACCAGCAGTTCGCACCAGTCGGCGACCTCCGCGTGCGAGGTCCAGATCTTGCTGCCGCTCACCACGTAGTGGTCGCCGTCGCGCACCGCCCGGGTCCGCAGCGCGGCGAGGTCCGATCCGGCGTCGGGCTCGCTGAACCCCTGGCACCAGATCTCGTCGCCGCGCAGTACGGGGGGCAGCCAGCGCGCCCGCTGTTCGGCGGTTCCCTCGGCGGCGATGGTGGGCCCGGCGTGCAGCAGTCCGACGAAGTTGGCGCCGACGTACGGGGCGCCGGCCTTCTCCGTCTCCTCCAGGAAGATCAGGTGCTGGGTCGGGGTGGCACCCTGTCCGCCCGCGTCGACGGGCCAGTGCAGGCCCGCGTAGCCGGCGTCGTACAGCATCCGCTGCCAGGCGGTGTCGTACGCGCGCCGCCCCGGCCAGTCGTCGGGGGCGGGCTTCGCGGGCAGCGAGGGCAGTACGGTGGCCAGCCACGCACGCAGCCGTGCCCGGAACTCCTCCTCCGCCTCCGTGTACGCGAGATCCATCGCGCGCCTACGCTTCCCGGCCGTTCGGGGCCGGGCGGCGGTCGCGGTCGAGGTCGAGGCCGAGCATCCGGATCGCGTTCCCGCGCATCAGTTTGTAGACCGTCTCGTCGTCCAGCCCCTTGACATGGTCGAGCGCGACCTCCTTGGTGTGCGGGAACGTCGAGTCGACGTGCGGGTAGTCGGTCTCGAAGGTGGCGTTGTCCCGTCCGACGACATCGAGCGAGGCGACCCCGTGCTTGTCCCGGAAGAAGCAGCAGAAGATCTGCCGGTAGTAGTACGTGGACGGCGGCTCGGGGATCAGGTCGCGCACCCCGCCCCAGGCCCGGTGCTCCTCCCAGACGTCGTCCGCGCGTTCCAGTGCGTACGGGATCCAGCCCATCTGGCCCTCGCTGTAGGCGAGTTTCAGCCGGGGGAAGTGCACCAGGACCCCACTGAACAGGAAGTCCATCATCGAGGCCATGGCGTTGTTGAAGGACAGGCTGGCCTGGACGGCGGGCGGGGCGTCCGGGGAGGCGGCGGGCATCTGCGAGCTGGACCCGATGTGCATGTTGACGACCGTGCCGGTCTCCTGGCACGCGGCGAAGAACGGGTCCCAGTAGCCGGTGTGGATCGACGGCAGGCCGAGATGGGTGGGGATTTCGGAGAACGTCACCGCGCGCACCCCGCGCGCCGCGTTCCGGTGGATCTCCGCGACCGCCAGATCGATGTCCCAGAGCGGGATGATGCAGAGCGGGACGAGCCGCCCGCCGCTGTCGCCGCACCACTCCTCGACCATCCAGTCGTTGTAGGCGCGGACGCAGGCGAGCGCTACGTCTTTGTCCCGCGCCTCGGCGAAGGTCTGGCCGCAGAAGCGCGGGAAGGTGGGGAAGCACAGGCTCGCCTCGACGTGGTTGAGGTCCATGTCCTTGAGGCGCTCGGCGGGGTCCCAGCAGCCGGGCCGCATCTCGGCGCGGGTGATGCCCTCCAGCGTCATGTCGTCGCGGTCGAAGCCGACGGCGGCGATGTTCCGCTTGTACGGGAACTTCAGGTCCTCGTAGATCCACCAGTCCGTGGGCGGCCCGTCCGGGTCCATCGTGATGACGTACTTGCCGCCGACGTACGCCAGTTCCCCGATGCCCGCGGTGAGCGGCTGCGGGCCGCGCTCGCGGTACTTGGCGGGCAGCCAGGTGGAGAAGAGGTGCGGCGGCTCGATCACGTGGTCGTCGACGCTGACGATCCGAGGCAGTTCCGTCATGGTGTCCCCTTCTCCGTCACGGTGTCCCCTGTCCGTCCCCGGCGGGCTCTTCGCGTCCCCGACGGGTCTCCTTCCGTCCCCCGCGGGCCGGTTGCGTCCCCGGCGGACGGTTTCTGGATATTCATTTCTGATGACCCGTCAGATCAAGCTCCGACTCAGGCTAGCCCCGCACCCCTGGACCGACAAGGCGCGGCGCTCTACCCTCTCCGCATGATCTGACTATCCGTCAGCTTTTTGAGGGGTTCGCCGTGGACGAGACCGCACACGCGCTGGGCAGGTCGGGCACTTTCTGGGAGCTCGTCGAGCGACGGGCCGCCCTGACGCCGGACCGCCCGTTCCTGATCCAGGACGACCGCACCCTGACCTTCGGGGAGCTGCGGGACCGTGGCGAACGGGTCGCGGCCGGGCTCTGGGGGATGGGGGTGCGCCCCGGGAGCGTGGTCGTCTGGCAGCTGCCGACCCGGATCGAGACCGTGCTGCTGTCGTTCGCGCTGACCCGGATCGGGGCCGTGCAGTCGCCCGTCATCCCGTTCCACCGGGACCGCGAGACGGGGTTCGCGCTGCGCGAGTCGAAGGCCCGCTTCTTCGCCGTACCGGGCACCTGGCGCGGCTTCGACCACACGGCGATGGCGCACCGGCTGGCCGCGGCAAGGGCCTCGACGCCGGAAGCGGTCACGGCGGAACCGGCCGCGGAGGCGGCACCGGCCCCGACGGCCGGGCCCGCACCGCTGGTCTTCGAGGTGTACGCGTCGCTGCCGGACGGCGATCCGGCCGTACTGCCCCCGCCGCCCGCCGACGGGACCGCGGTCCGCTGGATCTACTGGACCTCGGGCACCACCTCCGACCCGAAGGGGGTCCTGCACACCGACCGCAGCCTGATCGCGGGCGGCTCCTGCCTGGCCCACGCACTGCGCCTGTCGGCCGACGACATCGGCTCGATCGCGTTCCCGTTCGCCCATGTCGGCGGGCCCGACTACTCGGTGATGCTGCTGCTCTACGGGTTCCCGGCGGTGCTCTTCGAGCACTTCGCGATGCCGGACGCGCTGGCGGAGTACCGGCGCCACGGGGTGACGGTCGCGGGCGGTTCCACGGCGTTCTACTCGATGTTCCTGGCCGAGCAGCGCAGGACCCCGGGCCGCGGACCGGTCCCCACCCTGCGGCTGCTGGCGGGCGGCGGGGCGCCGAAGCCGCCGGAGCTGTACCACGCGGTGGTGCGGGAGATGGGCGTCCAGCTGACCCACGGGTACGGCATGACCGAGGTCCCCATGATCACGATGGGCGCCCCCGACGACACGGCGGAACACCTCGCCGGGACGGAGGGGCGCCCGCCCGCGGGCATGGAGATCCGGATCACGGACGAGGAGGGCCTGCCATTGCCGCACGGCACGGACGGCGAGGTCCGGTTGCGCGGGGAGGCCGTCTGCAAGGGCTATCTGGACCCTGCGGCGACGGCCGCCGCCTTCGACGCCGACGGGTTCCTGATCACCGGGGACGTCGGCCATGTCGAGCCGAGCGGGCACCTGGTGCTCACCGGGCGGCTGAAGGACATCATCATCCGCAAGGGCGAGAACGTCTCCGCCAACGAGATAGAGGACCTGCTGCACGGACACCCGGAGGTCGGGGACGTGGCGGTGATCGGGCTCCCGGACGCGGAGCGCGGCGAGCGGGTCTGCGCGGTCGTGGAGCAGCCCGCGGGCGCCGCCCCGCTGACCCTGCCGGACATCACCGGCTACCTGCGGGAACGGGGACTCTCCGTGCACAAGCTGCCGGAACAGCTGGAGGTGGTCGCGGAGCTGCCGCGCAACGAGACCCTGCGGAAGGTGCTGAAGTACCGGCTGCGGGAGCGGTTCTCCTGACGGCGAGCGGATCTCCCCGACAGCGAACAGATCTCCCGACGGCGAGCGGTTCTCCCCGACAGCGGGGGCCGGTGCCCCGGTTCCCCCGGTCCTCAGACCGGGAGCGGCCGGGCCCCGTCGTCGACGGCTGCGCGCCGGTCGGGGTAGACGTCGAAGAGACGGCGTACGCCGAGGGCGCTGATGACCCGGTTGACATGCGAGCCCTCCTCCGCGCCCCGCGCCGGGAGGATCAGCCGCAGCCGGCCCCCGCACGAGCGCATCAGGCGGCGGGCCGCGATCAGTACGCCGACGCCGCTGGAATCGCAGAACTGGACCTCGGAGAGGTCGAGCACCACGTCGTGGCGGCCCTCGGCGACCGCCTCGTGGACGGACTGGCGCATCGCGGGCGACGACACCAGATCCAGCTCGCCGCGCATGCGCAGCACGGTCCAGTCGCCGTGCACGGTCTCGGCCACTTTCAGTGTCACGCGACGGGGCCTCTCGTTCCGTGTCTTCCGACGTTGTTCCGTGGCGTCGACTTCTTGACTGCTTCCGGCCGTTCCCGACCGGTTCGTCCGACGTTCCGGAAGTTTCCGCTCCTTCTCGCGGGTGCCCCCGCCGCAGATCCATGAAACACCGACTCGCACGAGAGGCCATAGTCGTGTTCGAACCGAAATGATTGGTTCGCGTACGATTTCGCCATCGCGGCGAGACGGCGTCTTCCTTACCACGTCCGGCCTCTCCGGGGGCGCACTTGCCACAAAGGCTCGTCCGTGGTCGGCACCGCCGACTACATTCGATGTGACGAGGGGAACAGGGCTGGGGGTCGCATGGCGAGAAACGCACCACCCCGCTGGGACCGCAAGATGCAGCAGCGGCTGGCGCGCGGTGAGGCGGCCGCCCTCGGCGAGCTCTACGACCGGTTCGCCTCGCTCGTGCACAGCCAGGCCCACCGGATGCTCGACGACGAGACGGCCGCGGACCAGGTGACCCGCGAGGTCTTCGGCTACGTGTGGGAGAACCCGGACGCCTACGACCCGAAGCAGGGCTCGATGCGCTCCTGGGTGGCCCGGCTCGCGCACCGGCACTCCGTACGGCGGCTGCGCGAGACGTACCGCCCCGCCGAGGACGCGGACGGGCGGACCGGCGCCGAGTTGGAGGAGCGGGTGCGCCGGGCCACGGCATCGGCCCGCGCCGACTACATCGTGACGTCCATGCCCGCCCCCTTGCGCGCCGCGCTGGAGCTCGCCTACGTCCAGCGCAGGGACTACCGGCAGGCCGCGGCCGACCTCGGGGTCACCGAGGACGAGGCCCGTCGCCGGCTGCGGCTCGGGCTGCAACTGCTGTCCACCGCCCACACCCACCCGCTGGAGGGTGCGTCCCCGCCCGGATACGGACGGGCGCTGTGACCACCGACGGCAACGCGCACGGACGCGACGACGAGAGCGAGGGACGCGACGAGGAGGTGCGGGGCGCACCGCGCATACCGGGACCGCGGGCGGCCGCCGACGACTTCGACCTCGGCTCCCTGCCGCTGCCGCCGCTCGCCCCGGCGTCCCCGCCCGAGGAACGGCACCGGACGCCGGACGAGCGACCGTGGGCACCCGAGGAACGGGCGTGGGCATCCGACGAACCGCGGCCGACGACACCGGAACGGGAATCCGCCGTGGCACCATCCGGCCCGCCGAAGCCGCAGAACCCGCGATCGAAGCCGCAGAGCCCGCCGGGCTCACCGAATCCACAGGGCCCGCCGTTGTCGCAGAAGCCGACGGAGCCGCCGGCCCCGCTGCTGCCCCATCGCGTCCTCAAGGCGCTGCTCGGCGCCTGGGCGCTGGCCGCGTGCTCGGCGGAGGAGACCGAGGCCGTCGAGGCGCATCTGACCGAGTGCGCCACCTGCGCGGACGAGGCGTTGCGGCTGCGCGACGCGGTCGGCCTGCTGCAGACCGACCGCAGTCTGGATCTCGATCCGGCGCTGCGTGCCCGGGTGATCGACTCCTGCCTGTCCCGCCGCCCGGCCGCCATCCCGGTACCGGACTGGGCCGCTCCGTACGAGGCGGAGACCGCCCGGCTCGACGCGCTGCTGCACGACATCGGCGACTCCGAGTGGCACGCCCCGGTGCGGCTGAAGTGGTTCGAGGACGAGGAGCAGGCCCGTCGCAGGACGACGGTCGCGGGCGTCGTCGGCCATCTCATGACCGTCGACGGGCTGGTCGGCACGGCCCTCGGCCTGGACGTGCCGCTCGGCGACGGCACCATCGGCCGGGCCGAGGACTGGCCGCTGTCGCCCACCGCCCGCACGGAGCGGTACTGGTCCGCGACCCGTCTGCCGCCCACCCGCTCGGTCCACGACCCGTGGCGGGCGCAGAGCCACACCCTCATCCGCACGGTGTCGTTCGCGGGCCGCCGGGTCTCCGAGCTCTCCGTCCCGTACGGCGACTTCGCGCTGCCGATGCACGACGCGTTGCTGGAGCGCGCCTTCGAATGCTGGGTGCACGGCGGTGACATCGCGGACGCGGTGGACTACCCGTACGAGGCGCCGTCCGCCCCGCATCTGAACCGGATCGTCGACCTGGCGGCCCGGGTGCTGCCCGCGGCGCTGGCCGAACGCCGCAGGACGGGACTGGCCGGGCCCGTACGTCATCTGGTGACGGCGGGTTCGCCGGGCCGCTCGCTGCATCTGGAGATCGAGGGCTCGGGCGGCGGCAACTGGTACATCCCGCTGGACTCCCCCGCCGCCTCCGGTTCGCCCACGCACACAGTGGCGCAGATCGCGCTGGACAGCGTCGAGTTCTGCCAGCTGATCGCCGGGCGGGTGCCTCCCGTGGACGCGGCGGCCGGTCAGCAGGGCGACCGCGAGGCGATCCGCGATGTCCTGTTCACCGCGGCGTCGCTGAGCCGCCTCTGAGAACTCCCGACGAAATGATCTCCGCAGTGGCCGGGGCGTCCGGGGACCGGTGATCCGGGATGTCGGCGCGGCTCGGCGGAAGCCGTGGGGCATCGGCGGCGAGTTGTGGGCGGCGACCGGGCCGCCGCTGCCTCCGCCCGTGCCCTGGACGAGCGGGAACGGGCGGGGGCGGGGACGCACGGCGTGCGGCCCGCGGCGCGCGCTACGCGAAGATCACCGTGCGGTGGCCGTTGAGCAGGATGCGCCGCTCCGCGTGCCACTTCACCGCCCGTGCGAGCGCCTGGCACTCCACGTCTCGGCCGAGGGCGACCAGCTGGTCCGGGGTGACGTCGTGGCGCACCCGCTCGACCTCCTGCTCGATGATCGGCCCCTCGTCGAGATCGGCCGTCACGTAGTGCGCCGTCGCACCGATCAGCTTCACTCCGCGCGCGTGCGCCTGGTGGTACGGCTTCGCGCCCTTGAAGCTCGGCAGGAAGGAGTGGTGGATGTTGATGATCCGGCCGCTCAGCCGCTTGCACAGGTCGTCCGAGAGGACCTGCATGTAGCGGGCGAGGACGACCAGCTCGACGTTCTCCGCCTCGACCAGCTCCAGCAGCTCGGCCTCCGCCTCCGCCTTCGTCTCCTTCGTCACCGGGATGTGCCGGAACGGGATGTCGTACGAGGCGACGAGCTCCGCGAAGTCCGTGTGGTTGGAGACGACGGCCGCGATCTCGACCGGCAGCGCCCCGATCCGGGAACGGAACAGCAGGTCGTTGAGGCAGTGGCCGAACTTGCTGACCATCAGCACGATCCGCATCCGCTCCGCGGAACGGTGGATCTGCCAGTCCATCCGGAAGGAGTCGCCGACCGCGGCGAAACTGGCCCGCAGCTTCTCCACGGTCACCGGGCTGTCCGCCGAGAAGTGGACCCGCATGAAGAACAGACCCGTGTCGTGGTCGCCGAACTGCTGACTGTCCTCGATGTTGCAGCCCGTCATGAAGAGATAGCTCGACACGGCGTGCACGATGCCCTGCTTGTCGGGGCAGGAAAGCGTGAGGACGTACTGCTCGGGGGTGGTCTCGGCCGGTTCGGCGGGATGTGGCACGGTCATTCCCGTAGGGTGCCACATCGGGCCGGAATCAGGCCGACCCGATCATGATGCGGACCCGATCATGGTGTACACGCACCCTCACGAGGACCATCCGTCGCTCGGACCTGCCGTCACGGAGCGGCCGGCGCCCCGGCCCGTCATGATGCGGACCCGGTCATGATGCGGAGCACGTCCAGGGAGCGCGGCGGGGTGTCCGGGTCCTCGCCGTCGTTGGTGGCGAGCAGCACATGGGCCTCCCTGGCGGCGACCACGGCCTCCGGCCAGCCCGGGTGCTCCAGGTACGCCGACACGGGGGCGTCCGCGCCGATCTGGTGCAGGATGCGCAGCACCCGCAGCACGGCGGCGTCGACGAGCGCGGCCTCGTCCGCATCGCGGAAGATCGTGCCGACGTACTTCTCGGCGGACCAGTTGTCCAGCCACGTGTCCTCGACCAAGCGGTACACGGCGTCGGTGACGTCGCCGTACCCTTCCCGTCCGGCCAGCCAGCACTCCTGGTGGAAGACGGGGTCGGAGAGCATGTGCAGCGCCGAGCGCACGTTGCTGCGCCAGCGCCACCACGGCATGTCGTTCAGCGGCATGCCGCCCATGGTGGAGGAGCGGCGGCCGCGGCGGGAAGTGTTCTGCGAACCTTGCTGCACGGTAGTCGATCGTACGTTCCCTTTTCAGCCAACCGCGCAGGCCCCCGCAATTCACCTGGACGTCACCCTGCGTTGCGCGAAGCACACAGTGCCGTTACCCCGGGGGCGTAATTCTCCTTGTCCATGACCGGACGGCGACGCCCCACCTCCCCCCGCCCCCGCAGGCTCCTCATGAGCGCGGCGGCGGCCGGGGCGTTGCTGGCCACCGGCTGCGGCGCGCTCCCTGGGGCCACGGGGGGTTCCAGGGAGCCCGTCACCGTGGTCACCTGGGCCCCCGCGGGAACCACGGGGCCCGACACCCTGGACATGTCCGGCATGACCGCCATGGCGGTCACGTACGGGCGCTGGGTCAATGAGAACGGCGGGCTCAACGGTCACGAGCTGCGGGTCGTCACCTGTGACGAGGCGGACACCCCGGTCGGCGCGGCCAACTGCGCCCGGCTGGCCGTCGAGAAGAAGGCGGTGGCGGTCGTCGGCTCCTACAGCCGGCACGGTTCGTCGTTCATGCCACCGCTGGAGACCGCCGGCATCCCCTTCCTCGGTGGTTACGGCGCCTCCGAGGAGGAGTTCAGCAGCTACAACTCCTTCCCGGTCAACGGCGGGCAGTCGGCGCTCCTCGCGGGCAACGCCCGACAGCTGGCCCGCCGCTGCGACCGGGTGTCCGTGGTGCGGCCCGACACCCTGGGCGGCGACGGCCAGGCGTGGCTCCTGAAGACCGGCCTCACCGATGCCGACCGCCCCGCCCCCGCCGACATCCGGGCGGCCGAGGCGGCCACGTCGTACGACGACGCGGCCGGCCGCGCGCTCCGGGCAGCGGGCCGGAGCGGCGGCTGTGTGACGGCTGTGCTCGGGAGCCGTACGGAGACCTTCTTCGACTCCTTCCGACGGCTCGAACCCTCGTACGGAGAGGTCCGCATCTCGTCCGTGCTCGGCAGTGTCGGGCAGCAGATGATCGACAGCACCGGTGGCCGGAAGAGTCCGTTCGAGGGTGCATACGTCACCGGCTGGTACCCGGCGCCGAGCGACTCCCGCTGGAACGAGATGCGGGCGGTGGTCCGCAAGCACGCCTTCGGCGACAACCGGATCGACGCGGACGACCCGGGCGTCCAGACCACGTGGATCGCCTACACCGCGCTGAAGGAGATCGTGAAGACGATCGACTCCCCGCAGGTCACCGCCGGAAAGGTCGTCGGAGCGCTCGGCCACGGTCCGCGGATCGAGACCGGGGGGCTGACACCGCCACTGCGCTGGCGGTTCTCGGACACGCTCGGCTCGTCCGCGTACCCCCGCATCGTCAACAGCAAGGTGACGTTCCAGGTGGTCCGCGACGGGCGGCTCGTCGAGGACAAGAAGGGCTTCGTGGACGTCGCCGAGACGCTGTCGGACGCCAGCGCCAGAGGGTGAACGGGTGAGGAGCGGCCACGCTCCTCACCCGCCGCGGGCGTACGCCCCCCGCGCCGACGTACGGACTCCCGCCGGGGGCTCCCGCGGACGTACGGACTCCTGCCGTCGTCCGGGCTCCTGTCGGCGTACGGGCCGGGGCCGGTCCTTCCCGCCCCGGCCGCCTCACCTCGGCGTGCGCCCCGCCCCGGCGCGCGCCCCGCCGTCGGAGGCCGGCCGCCTTCCTCAGAGGTCGACCGCTTCCCGCCGGGTCAGTCCGTGCTTGGACGCGATCACGTTCCACAGCTCCGACGCCTGCTGCTTCGCCTTGCTCGCCTCGCCACTGCGCACGGTGGCCTGCTGCGTCTGGTACGTCGTGCGGGCCTTGCCGTGCTTGCAGACCTTCTTGCCCTGCTTGGCCTGCTCGGCCCAGGCGGCGTAGTGGTCGTCGGCGGAGGCGGACGCCTGCCACGCCTTGGTGAGGGCGGCGGTCAGCCGCTCGTGGTCCGGCAGCTTGTCGACGCTCAGCTGTTCGAGCTGGGTCACCAGATCGCGGCGCTGCCGGGCCGCGTCCTTCAGGTCCGTCACGGCCTGGTCCAGGTCCTGGCAGTTCTTGGTCTTCTCGACGGCGCCGATGACCGCGGAACGGCTGTTGTTGCTGTGCGCCAGCAGCTTGTCCAGCGCCTCGGCCTGCGTCTTCACCGGGTCCTCGGCCGGCTGCTGGGGGGCCTCGTTCGACGGCGAACCGGTGGCCGCCACGGGCTGCTTGTCGTCGTCGCCCTTGCCGTCGCCGCCGCTCATCAGCGCACCGGCGCCGAGCCCCACGACGGCACAGGCGGCGACGACCGTCGCGATGAGCGTGACGTGCGCGCGCTTCTTGCGCGGTGCGGCCCGCCCCTGCGGCTCGTCCGCCTGCTGATACCCCGGTCGCGGCGCCGGGGGCGCCTGATGGGCGCCGCCGCCCGGGTGCTGCTGCGCGGGTGCGAGCCGGGGCATCTGCTGGGTGGACCCGGCCGTCCCGCCCTCGCGGAACAGGTTGTCGAACTCGGCCGGCGGCTGACGGTCACCCGGGGCGCCGGGCCTGATCCCGTACGGGGCGCCGCCGGGAACCGGCGGGATGTACTGGGTCGCCTCCGCGTCGCCGCCGTGCGCGGGCTGCTGCTGTTGCTGGTACGGCTGCTGCTGCGGCTGCGTACCGTGGGGAAGGAACTGGGTGGCCTCCGCGGGGTTCTCCGGCGGCAGTCCGCCGGGCACCGGCCCGCCGGGCACCGGCGCGATGTACTGCGTGGCGTCCGCGTCCCCGCCCGCATGGGGCACCGCCTCGGGCGGCAGGGGCTGGGCGTACGGCTGCGACGGCTGCTGTGGAATCTGAGGCGGCTGGTGGTGCTGATGATGCTGCGGGGGCTGCTGCTGCGCCGGGGGCAGCGGTTGCCCGTACGACTGCCCCTGCGGCGCCTGCCCGTACGGATCGTGCCCGTACGGACCCTGTCCCGGAGTGGCCTGCTGCGGCAGTGACGAGGCGTCCGGGTGCGCCGCCTGCGGCCCCCAGGCCTGCCCCCACGGCTGACCGCCCGCCGGGGTGCCCTGCTCGCCGGGCCCTCCTGGTATCCAGGGCTCGCCGCCACCCGCGGGCAGCACGACACCTTCGTGCGCGGGCCGTACAGCAGGGAGCTGCCGCTCGTCACCCTGTCCGCTCTGCGTCACCGGGACTCCTACATGTGAACCTACGGAATCGTCGGCTCACGCTATCGGGTGGCCCCCGCCGTCCGCCAAGCGTGTCCGGTCACTCACCACCCCATTCACAGAGGCCGGGCACCGGCGCCCACGCGACACGGGCGAAGGACCGTCGGACAACCTGGGACAACAGGGAACGGGCACAGGGCGGCAGGCAACCGAGGCAGGACGACGCAGGCAACCGACGCGGGACGTCAGGGAAGCGACGCGGGACGGGCGCGGAACCGGCGGAGCCGGTCAGGCCGCCTGGAGCTCCAGACGCGCCCCGAACTCCCGTACTGCCGCCTCGTCCCCGTACGGGACCAGACGCTGCTGCAGGTCGTCCAGATACTCCGCGCCCCGGCTCGAACGCACCGATGCCAGCAGCTCCATGGCCCGGGTGCCGGTGTGGCAGGCCTGCTCCACCTCGCGCAACTGGACCTGGGCGGTGGCCAGAAGCACCAGCCCGATGCCACGTCGGCGCGCCCGGGACTCCGGATGACCGTCCAGGGCCTCCTTCGCCCGGCGTGCGGCGGCCTCCGCCTGGCCGAGGTCGCGGTGGCAGTGCGCCAACTCGTCGGCCAGATAGGCGTGATCGAAGTGCGCGATCCAGTCCGGGTCGTCCCCGGTGTCCGGATCGACGAGATCCATGGCCGCCGACGCCCGGCCCGCCGCGGCCTGGCAGGTGCGGGCGTCGCCGAGCAGGGCGTGGCCGCGCGCCTCCGCGGCGTGGAACATCGCCTGCGCGCGCGGGGTGACGTGCCCGCGCGCCCCCTCCTGCGCGGCCCGCGCCAGCTGCGCGATCTCCCGCGGATTGCCGAGCTGGGCGGCGAGATGACTCATCGACGCGGCCAGTACGTATCCGCCGTACGCCCGGTCGCCCGCCGCTTGGGCCAGCCGCAGTGCCTGGATGTAGTAGCGCTGGGCGAGCCCCGGCTGGCCCGTGTCGACCGCCATGTACCCGCCGAGTTCGGTGAGTCGGGCGACCGCGGCGAACAGCTGCCGTCCGACCGATTCGCGGTACGCACCCGAAAGCAGCCCGGACACCACGCTGTTCAGGTAATGCACGAGGACCGGCCGCACGTGCCCGCTGCCGAACCGGTGGTCGAGGTCGACCAGCGCGGACGTCATCGCCCTGACCGCGGCCACGTCCGACATCCCGACCCGCGCCCCGGCGGTCCGCGCCACCTGCGGGTCGGCGCCGGTGATCAGCCAGTCGCGGCTGGGTTCGACCAGGGCCGAGGAGGCGACCGTCGAACCCGAGAGGAAGTCGCGACGGCCGACGTCGCTCCGCCACAACTCACAGACCTGCTCGATCGCGCCGATGACGGTCGGGGCGAACTGGAGACCGACGCCGGACGCCAGGTTCTTGCCGTTGGCCATGCCGATCTCGTCGATCGTGACCGTACGGCCCAGTTTGCGGCCGAGCGCCTCGGCGATGATGCCCGGTGCCCTGCCGCGCGGTTGCTGTCCGCGCAGCCAACGGGCCACGGAGGTCTTGTCGTACCGCAGGTCGAGGCCGCGCTCCGCGCCGACCATGTTGACCCGGCGGGCAAGGCCGGCGTTGGAACATCCGGCTTCCTGAATGAGCGCCTGGAGCCGTTCGTTCGGCTGGCGGGCGACGAGAGGCCTGGCTGCCATGTTTCCCCCAGAGGCCGCAGAGATCGATGAGCGGATCAATGCCCGGCGATTGCACGGAAAATGCGCACATTCATCGTGTTCGTCACGTCCGTCGTATTCCTTACTGTTCCTTGCTTTTCCTTGCCGTTCCTTGTCATTACCTGTCACTCCTGTCGCCACACGACGGAGGCCGGCCGTTCCGACGATGCCGCGGGCGCCCCTCCGGCGTTGCCGCGGACGGTCGTCGCGGCCTCGCCGGTACATGGCTACCCGACCGGCCGGGCGGCGTCTCGCGCGCGCCCCCGCCCATGCATCCATGCGCCCCGTTCACCGGATCGGTACGCCGTGGCCGCGCCCGGTACGCCCGTAACCCCGGCCGGTGGCGGGAGTTGTGCCGATCATGGAAGAGCCCATCGGAGTGGAAGATCTCGTCGGAGTCCGGCAGCGGACCGGGACCGCGGAGCCCGACGACGGGCGCGTACCCGGCGGTGTCCCCGCGGCCGGCCGTGGTCACGTGCCCGGCGTGGAACGGGAGAGCGCCGGTGCCGCGCAGGCCACGCACATCCCCCTGCAAAGGGGCGGGCAACTGCTCGACGCCGCCGTGCGATACGCGGAGGAACGGCACTGGGACGTCTGTCCCGGTACCTGGCTGGAGGCGGGGGACGGCACGGAGCGGTGCTCCTGCGGCGACACCGACTGCGCCTCGCCCGGCGCCCATCCCGCCGGGGCCGACTGGGCGGAACGCGCCACCGCCAGCGGCTCTGCCGCCCGCCGGATGTGGTCCGAGCACCCGACGGCGTCGATCCTGCTGCCCACCGGCCGCTCCTTCGACGCGCTCGACGTACCGGAGTCCGCGGGCTTCCTCGCCCTGGCCCGGATGGAGCGGATGGAACTGCCGCTCGGCCCCGTCACCCGCACCCCGGACCGGCGGATGTTCTTCTTCGTCCTTCCGGGCGCGGCTTCCAAGACGGACGGCCTGGTCAGGGAGTTGGGCTGGCGGGCCGCCACGATCGACCTCGTCGGCCACGGCGAGGGCCGCTGCGTGACCGCTCCGCCGACCCGGGTCGGCGGACGCGGCGCGGTCCAGTGGGCCCGCCGCCCCACGTCCGCCCAACGCTGGCTGCCGGACGTGGAGGAGGTCATCGGCCCGCTCGCCTACGCCTGCGCGCGAGAAGCGGCCGACGCCCGGTCGCGCCTCGCACAGGCGACGACGGACCCGAGCGCGCTTCCCGTGGGCGACGACGGACCCGAGCGCGCTTCCCGTGGGCGACGACGGAGCCGAGCACACGTTTCGTAGGCAGGAGCGGACCCGCGCACACCTTTCGTAAGCTGTCCGTACAAACGGGGCGACGAAAGGCAAGGAATCATGCAGGACCGGGCACAGACCGAAAGAGAAGTCCGGCCGGGGGAAACGGGAACGGCGAGCGGAGTGCCGGTGGCACCGCCCGCCGTTCGCGTGCAGGGGCTGTGGAAGCGGTTCGGGCAGCAGACCGCGGTCGCCGGGATCGATCTCGAACTGCCCGCGGGCAAGTTCATCGGTCTGGTGGGGCCGAACGGCGCGGGCAAGACCACCACACTGTCGATGATCACCGGGCTGCTCCGCCCCGACGAGGGGCGCATAGAGATCGGCGGCCACGACGTGTGGCGCGACCCGGTCGAGGTGAAGTCCAGGATCGGCGTACTCCCGGAGGGGCTGCGCCTCTTCGAACGCCTCTCGGGGCGCGAACTCCTCGCGTACACCGGGCGACTGCGCGGGCTGCCGGGCGAGGAGGTCGACAAGCGGGCCACCCAACTCCTCGACGTCCTCGGCCTGGCGGGCTCCCAGCACAAGCTGGTCGTCGACTACTCGACCGGCATGCGGAAGAAGATCGGGCTCGCCGCCGCGCTGCTGCACAACCCCGAAGTGCTGTTCCTGGACGAGCCTTTCGAGGGCGTCGACCCGGTGTCGGCGCAGACCATCCGCGAAGTACTGGTGCGGTACACGCACTCGGGCGCGACCGTTGTCTTCTCCAGCCATGTGATGGAACTGGTGGAGTCCCTCTGCGACTGGGTGGCCGTCATGGCCGCGGGCCGGATCAGGGCCCAGGGCCCGCTGGCCGAGGTGCGCGGCGACGCACCCTCCCTGCAGAACGCCTTCCTCGAACTGGTCGGCGCGGGCTCGCGGACCGCCGGTGAGTCCCTGGACTGGCTGGGCGGCGACCGATGAGCGTGCTCGACACCCCTGCGGGAGCCGCGGCCGTCCGGCCCGCCGCGACCGGACGCACGGCGCTCGTCCCCGTCTTCGTGCGGCTCAAGCTGGCGCTGCTGCGCAACGGGCTGCGCCAGTCGGCGGGCCGGCGCGCCGCGTACATCACCTCCATCGTCTTCGCCGCGCTGTTCGCCGCGAGCCAGTTGCTCGGGCTGATCCTGCTGCGCGGGAACGCGCACGTCGACTCCGTCGTCGTGCTGACGGCCGCGGTACTGGCGGTGGCCTGGGCGGTGATGCCGCTGTTCTTCGCCGCCGGTGACGAGACGCTCGACCCGAGCCGTCTGGTGATGCTGCCGCTGCGTCCCCGTCCGCTGATCACGGCGCTGCTGGTGGCGTCGCTGATCGGGATCGGCCCGCTGTTCACGCTGTGCCTGGTGCTCGGCTCGGTCATCGCGGTGGCGCACGGGGCGGCCGGGGCGGCGTTCGCCGTGGTCGCCGCGCCGCTCGCGCTGCTGGTGTGCGTGGCCCTGGCCCGGGCCGTGGCCACGGCCAACTCCCGCCTGCTGACCTCGCGCAAGGGCCGCGACCTGGCGGTGCTCAGCGGACTGGTGATCGCGGTGGGCTTCCAGGTGGTCAACTTCGGGGCGCAGCGGCTGGGCGAGGCGGGCGGCCTGTCCGCGCTCGCGCCGGTGGCCGACGTGGTGCGCTGGCTGCCGCCCGCCTCGGCGATCGGCTCCGTGGACTCGGCCTCGCGGGGCCTCTACGGGCAGGCCGCCGCGCAGCTCCTGCTGTCCCTGGCGGCGTTCGTCCTCCTGCTGTGGCTGTGGCAGCGCAGCCTGGTGAAGCTGATGACGGCCCCCGACGGTTCGACCCTGGCCGCCGCCGCGCCGACCCGTGAGAAGGCCGGGCGGGGCGGCTTCGGGCTCGCCGCCCTGCTGCCCGCCGGACGCACCGGAACGGTGATGGAGCGCAGCCTGCGGTACATCGCCCGCGATCCGAAGACCAAGGCGTCCTGGGTCACCGCGCTGGCGGTGGGGCTGATCGTGCCGGTGGTCAACGCGCTGCAAGGCAACGGTTCGGTCTACTTCGCCTGCCTGGCCGCCGGGATGCTCGGCGTCCAGATGTACAACCAGTTCGGCCAGGACACCTCCGCGTTCTGGATGGTGGCGCTGACGATCTCCTCCCGCCGCGACGCGTACGTCGAACTGCGGGCGCGGGCGCTGGCGCTGCTGCTGATCACCCTGCCGTTCACGGCCGTGGTGACGGTGGTGACAGCGGCGATGGTCGGCGACTGGACGGCATTCCCCGGGGCGCTGGGGCTGTCGTTCGCCCTGCTGGGCGGGATGCTGGGGACGGGCGCGGTGTCCTCGGCGCTGTTCCCGTACTCGATTCCGCAGGACGGGGCGTTCAAGAACGTGGCTCCGGGACAGGCCGGACTCGCCTGGATCTCGATCTTCGGCGGCATGATCTCGGCCATGGTCCTGGGAGCGCCCGTGATCACGGCGACGGTCTGGCTGAGCGTCACCGACCGGCACGAGTGGCTGTGGGCGCTGCTGCCCGCGGGCGTGGTGTACGGGGCGCTGATCCTCTGGGCGGGGCTGCGGCTCGCCGCACCGCGCACGGCGGACCGGCTCCCGGAGATCCTGGCGGCGGTCAGCAAGGGCTAGTGCCGCATCAGGCAACGTTCGCCCCGTCGCGACGCCCGGCACGCCCTCTCGCCGCACCGGCCGAAATCCCAAGTACATCCAGTACGAGGGCTTCCGGCCGGCACACCGAGAGCACGTACCGGACGCGCTCCTTGACGGGCAAACGTTGCCTGCCGCGGCACTAGGTGTTCTGTCCAACTGTCGCCTGCCGTGCGGCACCCGGTCCGCACGCTCGCGGCATTGTCGGAGTCGTCCCCGTACATCCGGTACGAGGGCGATTTTCCTCCTTGCGATCACGCACACCGGACGCCGAACTGCCCGGCTTCCGGCCGAACGACGCCGCCTTGACGACAGACCCTGGAGCCGGGGTCGTCACGGCCCGCTGCCCAGGTCCGGCACGTCACGGGCCGGCCCGGGTGCGCCCTGGGCCGGCCCCGACACTCCCGGCCCGGGCCCGGATCCGGGGCCGGGCCGTCAACGGTCCTCAGATCCGCCATGGCCCGCTCAGTCCGTCAGGGCCCGCTCACCGGGAGGCGAGTTCGTGGAGTCGCCGTCGCCCCGGGGGCCCTCGGCAAACCGCTCCAGGAACGGCTGGACCGCCGCGCGCCAGCCCTCCGGCTGGTCGTAGTGGACGAGGTGACCGGCGTCGGCCACCTCCGCGTACTGCCCGCGCGGAAGCACGCGGACCATCTCCTGAGCCTCCGCCCGGCCGAGCACCCCGTCGATGCCCCGGAGCACCAGGGCCGGGCAACGGACCTGGGCCAGCTCCTCCCAGTGCGCGTCGAACACCCAGGTCGCACGGGACCGGAGCATCTGGCGGCGGGAGAAGACGGGCCGCCAGCCGTCCGCCCGCTCGGCCATCACCTCGGCGAAGAAGTCGCCGCGCGCCGGGTTGGGCCGCTCCACCCGGGGGTCGTCCTCCCCGAACCACTTCCGTACGTCGGAGAGCGTCGCGAACGGCACCGGCCAGGACGCGAACCACTCCTCCCACTCCCGCTGCGAGGCCGCACCGAGCGCGGAGGCCCGCATGTCGCAGATGACCAGGGCCCGGACCAGGTCCGGGCGCTTCGCGGCGACCTGCCAGGCGGTGAGCGCCCCCATGGCATGCCCGACGAGGGTGACGGGGGCGAGTCCGAGCTGTTCGATCGCCGCCTCGGCGTCCGCAACGTACGCGTCCCGGGTGTACGGGCCCTCGGCCGGCTTCTCGCTGCGGCCGTGACCCCGCTGGTCGAGGCCCACCGCGCGGTACCGCGCGGCGAGCCAGCGGCTGGTCGACGCCCAGTGCGCGGCCCGGCCCATCAGGCCGTGGAGCAGGAGTACGCCGGGGGGCCGCTCGCCCTCCGCGCCCCCTTTGGGCGGTTCGGCGAACTCCCAGGCCGCGAGACGTACGCCATCGGCCCCGGTCACATCGATGCGCCGCGCCATAGGTTCTGGCACCCCCTTCTCGTCCTCGATCACCGCTCGGTCCCGCTCGATCACCGTGTGGTCACACGCACGCAGACTATCGAACCTTTATTCGAAAACGGGGTTCCGCCGACCAACACCCCTCGTTCGAGTGACCGGCCCCGAGGGTTGGCGCCGATGTCGGAGGGGAGACCTTCCCCGGGAGGCGGGCCACTCGGGGATGAGGGCCCGTGGGGACCGACCCTGGGAGCTCGGGGCTCCGGGTCGAAGCAGGGGAGGACAGGCCCCGGCGTCCGCAGGCGCCGGGGCCCTCTGCTGTTCGGGCCGAGCGGACCCGTCGGGCCGGACGCGCCAGGAGACCGGACGGGCTGGATGCGCCGAAGAGGCCGGACGTGCCGGGCGGGCCGCATGGAGGGGACAGGACAGACGTGCTGGGTGGGGCGGACGTGCCAGTTCGACGGGCGCATGCGCCTGCTCCCTCCCCGGCCGCGCGGCCGAGTGCCGACACTCTCAGGCATGCCTGGAGCCACAGCCTGGCACGTGCCCCGTCCAAGCGCTGCGGTCCGGACGGAAAAACAAAAAAAGCGAATGCCAAAACAGAAAAGCGGACGCCGGGCTCCGCTCCGGCGTCCTGTCGAGGTACGGCACCCGGTGCGGCCGAGGGGATCCCCCGGCCGCACCGGTCACGACTCAGCGCTTGCCCACGAACACGTGCGAGGCGATCTCGGCATCCAGCTCCGCGGCCTCCCCGCTGCTGCCGACCAGCACCCCGCCGGGCGACTGGGTCACGCTGACCACGGAACCGGGCTGCACGCCCGCCCTCCGCAGCGTGTACATCAGCTGGGCGTCCGTCTGGATCGGCTCACCGATCCGGCGCACGACCACGGTCTTGCCCTCGGCCCCCGGGTCGAGCTCGGACAGGCTCACCATGCCCTCGTCGAGGAACGGGTCGGCCTCGGCCTTCTCGCCCAACTCCTCCAGGCCCGGGATCGGGTTCCCGTACGGGGACTCCGTGGGGTGGCGCAGCAGCTCCAGGACCCGCCGCTCCACCGCCTCGCTCATCACGTGCTCCCACCGGCACGCCTCGGCGTGGACCTGCTCCCACTCCAGCCCGATGACGTCGACGAGCAGGCATTCGGCGAGCCGGTGCTTGCGCATGACGCGAGTGGCGAGGCGGCGCCCCTCACCGGTCAGCTCCAGATGGCGGTCGCCCGCCACCTGCACCAGGCCGTCGCGCTCCATCCGCGCCACCGTCTGGCTGACGGTCGGGCCGCTCTGGTCCAGCCGTTCCGCAATCCGGGCGCGCATGGGGACCACGCCTTCCTCTTCGAGTTCGAGGATGGTGCGGAGATACATCTCCGTGGTGTCGATCAGTCCGGACATTCGTGCCCCTCGGTGCTGTGACAGGAAAACGTCGTGCGCTGGCCCTGCACCAATTCTGACGCATACCGCTGACAACCGTGCCGAGCCGGTCGAACAGCATGCGGTGAAGCGGCGGAGACGGTATTGACAGGCCACTGGTCCAGACCGCAACGTGATCCGCGGCACGACACCCCATGGACATCCCGTGAACACTTCTCCCCCTGCGGAAAGGGTCTCCTCGATGAGCGACAGCAAGCCGGCCGGTCAGTTCTTCGACGCCGCGATCGGCCTGCTGGAGCGCGTGCGCGACGAGGAGTCCGGGAACATCGCGGCGGCCGGTGCCGCGATCGCCGACACCGTCGCCGCAGGCGGCCGGCTCTTCGCCTTCGGCGCCGGGCACTCCTCGCTGCCCGCACAGGACGTCGTCTACCGGGCGGGCGGGCTCGCCCTGATGAACCTGCTGACGGTACCGGGGACGGTCGGCGTCGACGTCATGCCCGCGACCCTCGGCTCGGCCCTGGAGCGGGTCGACGGTCTGGCGGGCGCGGTGCTCGACTCCAGCCCCGCCCGGGAGGGCGACCTCCTCGTGATCATCTCGCTCTCCGGGCGCAACGCGCTCCCGGTGGAGATGGCGATGAACGCGCGGGCCCTCGGGCTGAAGGTCGTCGGTGTCACGTCAGTGGCATACGCGGAGGGCACCCGGTCCCGGCACTCCTCGGGCGGCTTCCTGCGGGACCACTGCGACATCGTGCTCGACAGCAAGATCGCCATCGGCGACGCGGAACTGACCACCGAGGGCATCGAGGCGCCGTTCGCGCCCGCGTCGACCGTGGTCACCAGCGCGATCATGCAGGCCATGATGGCCGCCGCCGCGGAGCGGCTCGTGGCGCGCGGCATCGAGCCGCCGCTGCTGCGGTCCGGCAACGTGGACGGTGGCCACGAATGGAACGGACGCGTGATGACGGAGTACCGGGACCGCATCTTCTACCGCCACGGCTGATCCCGCCACGGCCGATCCCGCCACGGCCGATCCCGCCACGGCCGGTCCTGTCATGGCCGATCCCGCCGCGGCCGGTCCTGTCATGGCCGGCCCCGCCGCGGCTTGCCGGGCGTGGCGGGACCGGCCCGATCCGGCTCCCGGCCACCGGCGCCCGGCTTCGGGCCCCGGCTTCCGGCTTCCCAGTTCTCCGCCGCCGAAATAAATGGGTTGAGCCCCGCTCCACGCCTTCATAGGCTGCTGCCACACGTGAAAGGAGGTGTTCCGAAAAGTGATTTCTTCTCGGACTCGTGAGGTGGCTGCGGGCTGACGCCCGTTGCCGCGCTCTTCGCAGTGCAGGCCGGTCATCGGCCAATCCCAAGCAGTCACCGACCCGCAGGCTCGCCGGTAAGTCCGGCCGGCTCCTCCGTGAGGAGGGACCAGAGCCTGCGGGTTTCTGCGTTTCCGCCGCGGAACGCCCGCCGCGCGGCGTGCCGCCAGGGCCTGTTCCGAGTTCGTCCGGGGAGCAAGCAGCGGCGTCCGGTGCGGTCGAATCCAGGGCGGAGAAGGGAGTCGACGCGGGGCGTCGGCGAACGACGACGACGCGGGAGGCCACGGTGCCGGACGCCGCGACGCCGCGACGCCGCGGGCGAACTCGGAACAGACCCTCAAGGGCAGAGGCGCTCGACGCGCCAGCTCTCGCCCTCGCGCACGTACCTCAGCCGGTCGTGCAGCCGGTTCTCATGGCCCTGCCAGAACTCGATCGTGGCGGGGACGACACGGAAGCCGCCCCAGTGCGGGGGCGCGGGGACGTGTTCGCCCTCGGGGTAGCGGGCGGCCAGTTCCTCGTAGCGTGCGATCAGTTCGGTGCGGGTGCCGATCACGGTGGACTGGGCGCTCGCCCAGGCACCGAGCTGGGAGCCGTGCGGGCGGGTACGGAAGTAGGCCACGGTCTCCTCGCGGCCGACACGGGACGCGGTGCCGGTGACGATGACCTGGCGGGCCATGGGGTGCCAGGGGAAAAGCAGCGAGACGTGCGGGTTGGCGGCCAGCTCGCGGCCCTTGCGGGACTCGTAGTTGGTGAAGAAGACGAAGCCGCGGTCGTCGTACTTCTTCAGCAGCACCGTGCGGGAGGAAGGCCGGCCGTCGGGCGTTGCCGTGGAGACCACCATGGCGTTGGGCTCGTACAGCAGCCCTCCGACGGCGACCTGCCGGAACCAGTGGGCGAACTGCTGCATCGGGTCGGCGGCCAGCGAGTCCTCGGTGAAGGGCTCGGAGCGGTACTGCTCGCGCATCGCGGCCGGATCGGTGATGGAATCGGAAGGTGAGTCTGCGGTGGGCACGGGGTCATCCTGCCGCAGCGGTCGGCCCCGCCCGGCAAGGAGGGGCGCCCGTCCAGCCCGGGAAGATCCGCGGGGAAGGCGTCCGGCCTGCGAGGAGGGCAACTGTCCGTCATCGGTGATTAGGGGAGCTGTGCCGGATGTCACGCTTCCCCGAGTCGTGGGGACCCGCCAATATCTTGGGGCAGGCCACTGTGGCCTCCGCACAGCCGTCGACCGAGGGAGCCGCCATGTCCGACTTCGTACCGGGACTAGAGGGAGTCGTCGCCTTCGAGACGGAGATCGCCGAACCGGACAAGGCCGGCGGTTCGCTGCGCTACCGCGGGGTCGACATCGAGGACCTGGTCGGTCATGTCTCGTTCGGAAACGTCTGGGGGCTGCTGGTCGACGGAGCGTTCAGTCCGGGTCTGCCGCCGGCCGAGCCGTTCCCGATCCCGGTGCACTCCGGTGACATCCGGGTCGATGTGCAGGCCGCGCTGGCGATGCTCGCCCCGGTGTGGGGGTTGCGGCCGCTGCTCGACATCGACGAGCGCACGGCGCGTGACGACCTGGCGCGGGCGGCGGTGATGGCGTTGTCCTACGTCGCCCAGTCGGCTCGCGGGCAGGGTCGGCCGATGGTGCCGCAGAGTCAGATCGACAAGGCCGGTTCCGTGGTCGAACGGTTCATGATCCGCTGGCGCGGCGAGCCGGACCCCAAGCACGTGAAGGCCGTGGACGCGTACTGGACATCGGCCGCCGAGCACGGCATGAACGCCTCCACGTTCACCGCGCGGGTCATCGCGTCGACCGGCGCCGATGTGGCCGCCGCGCTGTCGGGCGCGGTCGGCGCGATGTCAGGGCCGCTGCACGGCGGCGCCCCTTCCCGGGTCCTCGGCATGATCGAGGAGATCGAGCGGACCGGGGACGCCACCACGTACGTCAAGCGGGCCCTGGACCGGGGCGAGCGGCTGATGGGCTTCGGCCACCGGGTCTACCGGGCGGAGGACCCCCGGGCCCGTGTCCTGCGGCGCACCGCCGAGGAGCTGGGCGCGCCGCGCTTCGAGGTGGCGCGGGCGCTGGAGAAGGCCGCGTTGGAGGAACTGCACGCGCGGCGCCCGGACCGGGTGCTGGCGACGAACGTGGAGTTCTGGGCAGCGATCGTGCTGGACTTCGCGGAGGTACCGGCGCACATGTTCACGTCGATGTTCACGTGCGCGCGCACGGCGGGCTGGTCGGCCCACATCCTGGAGCAGAAGCGGACGGGCCGACTGGTGCGGCCCACCGCCCGGTACATCGGGCCCGGACCGCGCGACCCCCGGTCGATCGAGGGGTACGAACAGCTCGGGGACCTGGGCAACTGAGCCCTGGGCCGCGGTGAGGGCGGGACGGACCATGCCGGGCGGGACGCGAGCCTGGGCGGGGCCCGAACCCACCCGGCCCCGGACCTGCCCAAGGCCCGGCCCGCCCGGAGGGCCGGGACTGCCGGGGCCGGGACTGCCGGGGCCGGGGCTGACCGGGCGGGGCCGGGGTTGTCGGACGTTCCGTCAGTCCTGGCGGCCCGTCGTCCGCTTGGCGCAGGTCCGGTCCTTCGCGGGCAGCTTTCCGGTGGCCAGGTAACGGTTGACCTGGTCGTCGACGCAGGCGTTGCCGTAGTCGCCGTAGATCCCGTGGCGGTTGGCTCCCGTGAGGGTGATCAGCTTGGAGCTCGGCAGCTCGCGATGCAGCTTGAGGGAGCTGCGGTACGTGGTGCGCGGGTCGCCGGTGGCGGCCACGATCAGCGCCGGGACGTCGTGGCGCACCTGGGTGGGCTCCTCACGGGGCCGGTCCCAGAAGGCGCACGGCGTGATGTTCTCCGTCATGGGGCCGAACCGCGGGTGGGCGGCGCGGCTGCGCTCGACGTCCCGCCAGTAGCTCTCGGGGTTCCGGGGCGCGGCCCTGTCCCCGCAGAGGATCGCGGTCTGCACGCTGCCGGTCGGCGAATTGTCGCCGGTCAGCACGTGCCGCAGGCTTTCGGTGAATGCCGGTGACGGCCGGGTGGGCTTCCCCTCCGCCGCCTCGGACAGCACGGAGACGGCCGCGGCGAGTTCGGCCCGGGACGCGTCGCTGTCGTCCGAGAGCATCATGAAGAGGAGAAGCGGCACGTGGGAGGCGTCGACCCGGTACGAGTCACTGCTGGTGCCGATGGTGAGTGGCCGGCGGGATGCCGCCTCGACGACGCGGTCGACGGTGGCGAGGACCTGATCGCGGGTGCGGCCGAAGTGGTAGGTGGTGTCCCGGGAGGCGGCCCAGCCGGCCCAGTCCGCGAGCGCCTGTTCGTTCTCGGACACCGCGTCCCGCAGCAGCCCGGGGCCGTAGTCCTGTGGGGAGATCGCCCCGTCGAGCACCATCCGGTCGTAGCGGCCGGGGAACATCTGGCTGTAGACGGTGCCCAGGTAGGTGCCGTACGAGTAGCCCAGGTAGGAGATCTTCCGCTCACCCAGCGCGCCCCGGATGACGTCCATGTCGCGGGCGGTGTTGCGGGTGGTGACATGTGGCAGCACGGACGCGTTGGTGGCCCGGCACTTGTCGGAGAGGTCCTTCTGGAAGGCGACCTGGCGGTCGAAGCCCGCCCGGTCGGGCCCGGCCGAGCGGAAGAAGATGCCAGTGGGCCAACCGCAGTCGAGCGGGGTGCTGCGGCCGACGAAGCGGGGGTCGAAGCCGATGATGTCGTAGCGTGCGCCGACGTCCTTCATCGCCTTCCGCATGAGCGGCGGGGTATCGACGGCGGTGCCGCCGGGGCCGCCGAAGTTGAGCAGCATCGTGCCGATGCGGTGGCGGCTGTCGGTGGCCTTCAGCCGGGACATGGCCACGGTTATCGTGCGACCGTCGGGCTTGGCGTAGTCGAGCGGCACGGTCACGTCCGCGCACTGGGCCCCGGCCTCGTCCAGCTCACGGCCCACCGTGTCGTCGGGGCCCGTGACGCAGCTGCCCCAGGCGAGGTGCTGCCGGTGGTAGCGGTCAAGGCCGGCCCCGGTGGCGGTATCGGTGCCCGTGGTCGCGGTGGCGGTGTTCGTCCCGCGGTCGGTCACCGGGGCAGCCGCGGCCGTGGCCAGCGCGGAGGACGCGGTGACGCAGGCGGCCAGGGCGAGGCCGACGGCGGAGGCTCGACGCACGGCCCCGGCCGGACTCGTCGAACTGGGCAAGCGATTGTTCGAGGCGTTCACTCTGTCTCCCTGAGCTGGTCGGTGCTGTTGCCGGTGGTGTTCTCAGTGCCGGTGGTGTTCTCAGTGCCGGTGGTGTTCTCAGTGCCGGTGGTGCTGTCGGTGCCGGTGGTGCTGTCGGTGCCGGTGGTGCTGTCGGTGCCGGTGGTGCTGTCGGTGCTGCTCGCGTGCGGGGCACGGTCGGCGGGGCAGAGGCCGACGTCCACGGCGGCGAGGAAGTCCGCCTCGGCCTCCTGGCTGTCGGGCACCTTGTTGAGGGCGAGGGCGATGCCGCGTCCGTCGGGACCGATCGCCCCGAGCGCGCGATGTCCGCCGGGCACCGTCCCGCCGTGCCCCCACCACATGCCGCCGCACGTCAGCGGGGAGGCGATCAGGCCGAGGCCGTAACGGGCGCCGGGCCACAGCCGTTCGGGGTCGGCGGGGACGGTGCGCTTCATCTCTGCGAGCCCGTGCGCGGACACCAGCCGCCCGCCGAACAGGCCGCGGAAGAACCGGTTCACATCGCCGGGCGTGGAAACCAGCGCCCCGCCCGCGCCTCCGAAGGTCATGTTCCACTCGGTGCCGTCGGACAACGAGGTGCCGTCGGACAGCGGGGCACCATCGGACGACGAAGTGGTGTCCGGCCGTGCGGCGTCCGCCGAGCCTGCGGCGGGGAAGTAGCTGCGCGAGTGCGGGCCCCGGATACGGGTGCGGTCGCCGGGCCAGTACGTGTCGCGCAGGCCGAGCGGCTCGATGATCCGGCGGCGCACCTCCGCCTCGACGCCGTGCCCGGTGACCTTCTCGACGATCATCCCGGCGATGACGGAGTTGGTGGTCGAGTAGTGCCACTCAGTGGCGGGACGCGGCATCGCCAGCGCGGTCGCGACCAGTTCCCGGGGCTCGAAATGGCGGAACCGCCACTCGTCGACGGGCCGCTCGACGATCGCCTCGGTGTAGTCGGGGAGCCCGCTGGTGTGCTGGAGGAGCTGCCGCACGGTGATCGTGCGGCCGTCGTGGCCGTTGCCCCGGATCAGTCCGGGGAGGTAGCGCTCGACCGGGTCGTCCAGGCCGATCCGGCCCTCGTCGGCGAGCTGTACGACGACGGTGGCGGTGAAGGTCTTGGTGACGCTGCCGATCCGCAGCCGGTCCGCGGCGCGCATCGGCCGGCCGGTGTGCAGGTCCGCGACGCCGCGTTCCGCCGTCCACCGACCGCAGTCCCGACCGATGACCTCGGCGGCCACACCCGGTATGACGTGCCGGGTGACGAGGGTGTCCAGGGAGCGCCCGAGGGCCGTGCGCGCCGCATCGCAACCGTTCGGTGCGTCGGTCGCCCGGTGCGCTGCGGTGGTGCGCTGGGCCGCTCTCGCCTCGTCGGCCGCACCCGAAGCACGCGCCGCACCCGACGCGTTCGCCGCCGGGACGGCGACCGCCAGCAGGGCCGAGGCCGCCACCAGCACCGTCGCGCGGCGCGCCGTACGACTCGTTCCGGCGCGGTGCCGAACTCTGGCGGAGAACTGAATTCCGGCGGAGCGCGGGTTTCCGAGGTGGTTCCTGGTTGCTCTACTCTGTTCGTGTCTCACGCCTATTGACGCTAGGCACGCGAACCCCGCTGATCACTCCGGCTGTCACCCCAAGTCACCTGGTGCCAGCCCTACTTACGGGCTGCGCCGAGCAAGCCCCGCACGCGGCGCCGCCCGAATCCGGGTCAGCCCAGCGCCTCGTCCAGCAGCAGCGCCCACTGCGTCACGACCCTGCGGCGGCGGGCGGTGTCATCGGTGAGGACGTTGGCCAGGCCCAGGCCGCGCGCCATGTCGAGGAAACCCTGCACGGTCTCGCGCACGCCGGGTCTGGTCTCGTCGGCGGCCAGGAGTTCGACGGCGATGCGGTGGGTCTCACGGCCGACGCGGGCTTCGAGTTCGGTGACACGGGGGCGGAGCTGCTCCTCGTTGGACGCGGCGACCCAGAGCTGGAGCGCGGCACGGAACAGCGGGCCCGTGTAGAGGTCGACGAGGGCGGCGACGACGGCGGTGCGGCCCTGTACGGGCAGGGCGCGCAGAGCGGCGGAGCGTTCCTCGGCGACGTATTCGACGGCCGCGGTGAACAGGTCCTCACGGGTCGGGAAGTGGTGCTGGGCGGCACCGCGCGAGACCCCGGCGCGTTCGGCGACGACCGAGACCGTGGAGCCCGCCCAGCCGTGTTCGGCCAGGCAGGCCACCGCGGCCTCCAGGAGCCGTCGGCGGGTGGCCCGGCTGCGGTCCTGTTTGGGCGTCCTGTCGGTGGGGGGCGTCACAACACCCATGAGGGGTCCCGTCGTTCGAGGAAGGCCGTCATCCCCTCCCGTGCCTCGGCGGAGGCGAAGAGTGCCGCCGAGCGGGCGATGAGGTCTTCGGCGTACCGGTCGAAATTCTCCAGCACAGTAGCCGTGACCAGCTCCTTCGACGCGGTCAGCCCCTGCGGGGAGGCCCTGCGCAGCCCGTCGAGCACGGGGGCGAGCGCCTGGTCCGCGTCCCCCTCGGCGGCGAGCGTGACGAGACCGATGCGGGCCGCTTCGGCGGCGTCGAAGCGTTCGCCGGTGAGGTAGTAGCGGGCGGCGGCGCGCGGGTCGGTGCGGGGCAGCAGCGGCAGCGAGATCACGGCGGGAGCCAGCCCGAGCCGGGACTCGGTGAGGGCGAACGAGGCGCCGGGGCCGGCGACGGAGATGTCGCAGGCCGCCAGCAGCCCGAGCCCGCCCGCCCGGACGTGCCCGGTGACGCGGGCGACGACGGGCTTGGGCAGCGCGACGATCCGCCGCATCAGGGCGACGAACGCCGCCGGATCAGGCGGCGCGGTCAGGTCGGCGCCCGCGCAGAACGTGTTGCCGGTGTGGGTGAGCACCACGGCCCGCACGGCGTCGTCGGCGCCGCACACCTCCAGGGCGGCGGACAGCTCGCCGACCAGCGCGGCGGAGAGCGCGTTGCGGTTGCCCGGCGAGTCGAGCGCGAGGGTGGTGATGCCCCGGTCGTGGACGGGGGCGGCGAGCGACGGCGTCATACGGTTCGTCTCCTTGTCCTGGGGGCCGGTCGTCCCGGGGGCGGCGCCGGGGGTCCCGCCGAGTTGCCCCACGGTGTCCCCGCGAGGCCGTTCCACGGCGTCCCGCAGAGCGTGGCAGCGGATCCCAGAACAATCAAGCGTGCTTGCATGGTTCTGCCTTGCCCCGGGCAGCGGACCCCTCCTCATGGTCGCGCCCGTTCCTTCCGTTGCCGGCCCTCGGCGGCGCATTCACTTCACCCAGGTCCTGCCCGGGGCAGGGGACTCTGGTCGGGCCGAGGCTCGGGAGATGCCACCCGGACATGTCCGGATTCAGCCCCTCCGAGCTGCTCCTTTCGGCCACACCACGTCGACCGGAAGCCCGGCGGCACGCGCCTCCATCACAGTGTCCGCAGTACCCCCGCCCTTCCCCGACGGAGGGCAGCCGTCCCACACGGCGACGAGCCGATCAGCGCGCTTCAAGAGTTCGGCGTTGGCTGCCTCGTAGGCACGGCGGTTCGCCTTCTCGTGCGGAAGAGTCAGCACTTCCACGGCTGCCTCGACAAGGCGGTCGAAGACGGGCGCGTGATTGCCCTTGACCTTCGTCCTCCTGTAGTCCTGCGAGGGGATGACCACGATCAACCGTCCGCCCGCAGCCGTGACCTCCTCCGCGAAGAGGGTGTCCGCTCCGGCCGCGATGCACGACACACCGATCAGATCGGCGCTGTACTCAGCCAGCAAGTCACGAAGTGCGGCCCGTACGAGCGGCGTACTCTCCTCGGTCACATCCATATGTCCGGTCACGGCCAGAGTTGCCACGCTTACTCCTCAGTTCGCCAGCAGGTCGCGGATGCTATCGCGCGCCCTACGCACGGACCGTGAGGCACCGTGTCCCACGGTGTAGGGATAGAGCTGTCCCAGTTGCGCACGGACACGAGCTGACTGCGTGCCCCGGGCGGCTTCGACAGCTCGCTGGGCCTCGGCCGCTCCGCCCGCCACGTCATTCGCCAGAAAGTAGCATTCAGCCAGGCCGATGCGGTCCAGCGCGTGGGACCGGCCGGCTTCTGCGCCGCGCAGAGACAGAGCGGTCCGGATGTCCGCAGCCGCTTGGTCCGCATACTTGCGTGGATCGCTCCGGGCAAGGTCGAGAAGTCGCCCACCGGTCACCCCAGCGAGTTCAGCCTTGTCGAAATAGGTAATCCAGTAAGGCTCGTCGTCTCCCTCTCCTGCGTCGGACAGAGCCTCCTCCGCTCTCGCCGTTGCGCGGCGGAACCCAGCCTGTCGCCCCTGCGCCGCATATGCCCATGCCTCTCGGGTATGGAGCATGGCTCGGACGCGAGGTCCGATGGCATAACGGGCGCCCTCTTGTGCCAAGTTGATGAGCTGAAGCGCGTCGTCCGCGTGGCCGCAGTACAGCATTTGCCGCGCCATGCCCGCCAGGATATTGGCCCCGAAGGCCACGTCCCCGCCAGCGTGGGCAGCACGGAGAGCAAGCCGGTAATAGTCCTGAGCCTGGCGGTGAAGCCCGGAGTCCCACGCCATCGTGGCCGCGGTGCCAGAAAGCTGAGCCATCACACAGTGGAGGCGGACTTCGACATCGTCCGCCTGATGTTCACCAAGGGTGGCGGCCACTTCGACGAGTTGCCCGAGCACGGCCTTTCGTCGTAAGCCTCCGCCGTACTGCTGATCCCACTTGCGGAACGCCCGTGCTGTGGCTTCCAGTTCCTCGACGTCCCTGAGGCCAAGCCTCCCCGGACGGCGTGGGGCAGCCACGGCCGCGCCCGGGACAAGCCACCCCTCAAGGGAATCGAGCAGGGCAGCACCAGTGACTGCGGATGCTGCCAGTGCGCGTGTGACTGCGCGGCGGTCCATCACAAGATCGCTCCTGGTGAGATGTTCAGCCCATTCCACTGTGGCATCGGACCGCCACGGGATCTCGTCCGATGGCCATTCACCCGGCGACTCCGACGGACACTGCTGCTCCGTGTTCCGCTGGTGCTCCCAGGGGCGCGGAGCGAGTCCGAGTAACCCACCAGGGATGCGGAGTCCATCGGCGATCCGGCAAATAACGTCGAACGAGGTGACACGGTGGCGGCCACTGGTGATCGTGGACACCTTGCCCGGGGTGAGCCGGCAGGCAGATGCAATTCGGTTCTGAGAAAGGCCGCCCCATTTCTTGGTCAGAGCGAAGACGGCAGCAAAGTCATGCTCAGCCAGGGCTCGGCGCACGTCTTCTCTGTCGAGCACGTCAGGACCGAGCAGTCCGTGGGTAGTGGCGTCCATGGGGCTGACTTCCGAAGCAATCCTATGCACACTCAGGCACCTTCCTGAAGCTCCAACGAGCGTATTACCGCCTAGGTAACCCCCGCTGGTCATACCGGGGTTGCATGCGGCGACCGATGCTGATGGCGAAACGGTATCCGGCGGTTGGGAGCAACCCGTGGCAATGACAATCAAGGTGTACGAGGCCGACCGGTACGGGGGGACGCGTATCGTCCGCCCGAAGGCCGAAGTGGTTCCGGCCAGGACGGTGGAACTGTCGACCGAGTACCCGGCCTGCCGGTGCGACCGGTGCAAAGGCAAGCGGCGGTGAGCATGCACTCCATCCACGCGGTACCGGGCCCCGGGAGCGCCGAGTCCGACTGGTGTGACTGGCACAAGGGCCCGTCCGGAACAGCGGTCCTGATCGAGATCGTCGAGCAGGGCTCGGGCCCCGGGACCGTCCTGTACGCCTGTGCCCTGTGCCGCGAACAGCGCCGCCTTCGCCCGTACGGCGAGCAGCCGTGACCGCGCCGGCACCGACCGAGAAGGGGCTCGCGCCCGCGTGCCGGATCGGTGTGCACGGGGAGTGCCCCGGACCGGGCGTCACCCGCCGGGCAGGGGCTCCGGAGTGGGAGGTGCCCATCGAGATCCGGCGGTGCGCCTGCCCCTGCCACCGCACCGCATGACACCGCCGCCGTGCCCACACTGCCCTGACCCCCGACCGCTCTGGCGCGACACCACCTCCACCTCGCCAACAGCCCCCGACGCGTGGCACTGGTACTGCAGCGGGTGCCGACAACGGTGGGGCCCCGCCCCGAGCGGCAAGGACACGGATCCGTAGAACGTAATTGAAGGCTTCCCACGGTGGTGCGCGGCGGGTCGGCATGTCTCTTTCCCCGCAGCCGACCCGTCACCGCCGCTCCTACCGCTCCCGCAGCTCGCGGCGGAGGACCTTGCCCGAGGTCGCGCGCGGGACCGCGGCGACGAACTCGACCTGCCGGACCTTTTTGTACGGGGCGACGCGCTCGGCGACGTACGCCATGACGTCGTCCGCCGTCAGCCGCTCCCCCGCCTCGCCGGGGCGGCGGACCAGGTACGCCTTGGGGACCTCGTTGCCCTCGGCGTCAGGCACGCCGATGACGGCGGCGTCCGCGATGGCCTCGTGGCCGAGCAGCAGTGCTTCGAGTTCGGCGGGGGCGACCTGGTAGCCCTTGTACTTGATCAGCTCCTTCACGCGGTCGACGACGAACAGCCACCCGTCGGGATCCACACGTCCGATGTCGCCGGTGTGCACCCATCCGTCGGCGTCGATCGTGTCGGCAGTTGCGTCGGGGCGGCCGAGGTAGCCCTTCATCACCTGCGGTCCGCGGATCAGGATCTCGCCGACGGTGCCGGGCGGGGCGTCCTCGCCATTCCCGCCGTTCCCGCCGTTCCCGCCGTCCTGGTCGAGCGGGACGATCCGCATCTCCGTACCGGGGATCAGCCTGCCCACCGTGCCGAGCGGCGGGTTGTCGGTGGCGAGCGGGACGACATGGGTGGCGGGCGACAGTTCCGTCATGCCGTACGCCTGACGGACCGGCGGCAGGCCCAGCCGCCGCGAGCAGGCGGCGGCGAGTTCGGCGTCGAGCGGGGCGGCGGCGCTGACGACGTACTCCAGCGAGGACAGGTCGTACCGGTCGACCGCGGGGTGTTTGGCCAGGGCGAGGACGATCGGCGGGGCCACGTACAGGCCGGTGATCCGGTGCTTCTCGATCGCGGCGAGGAACTGTTCGAGGTCGAAGCGCGGCAGCACGACCACGGTGGCCCCGAGGCGCAGTGGGCCGTTCATCAGGGCGGTCAGCCCGTAGATGTGGAAGAAGGGCAGGACCGCCAGGATGCGGTCGCCGGGGCCCATGGGGACGAAGGGGCGCAGCTGCTCCAGGTTGGTGGCCATGGAGCGGTGGGTGAGCATCACGCCCTTGGGGGTTCCGGTGGTGCCGGAGGAGTACGGGAGGGCGGCGACGTCCTCGGCCGGGTCGATGGTGACACGGGGTTCGGGCCCGGTGGTGGCGAGCATGTCGAGGACGGAGGTGTGTCCGTCCGCCCGGTCGCAGACGAAGATCTCCTCGACACCGCCGGCGAGTTCGGCCGCGCGGCGGGTGGTCGCGAGCAGCGGGGAGACGGTGACGATCCAGCGGGCGGAGGAGTCGCGCAGCTGCTTCGCGAACTCCTCCGCCGTGGCCAGCGGGGGCACCGTGGTGACGGTGGCGCCCGCGCGTGTGGCGCCGTGGAAGACCACGGGGTAGGCGATGGTGTTGGGGCTGTGCAGGGCCAGTACGTCCCCCTTGCGCAGACCGGCCCCGGCGAGTGCGGCGGCGACCTTGCGGTGGAAGTCGTCGAGCTGCCGGTAGGTGAGGGCGGAGCCGTCGTCCGTACCGTCGATCAGCGCGGGTGCGTCGCCGTACGCGGCGGCCCGCCCGAGGACCGCGTCGTGCACGGGTACGTCGAGTGCCCGGACGGGCGGGAGATCGCTGTGGAACACGTGGGCCATGACGGTGGGTCCCTTCGGAGCGGCGAAGGACGGCTGCCGGTGCGTCCGCGCATCGGCAGCCGCGCTGACGGGTCGCGGCGCGTGGCCGCGGCACGGTGGAGGGACAGGATGGCCCGGGTCAGTACGACTTGGGGAGACCCAGGGACTGGTGGGACACGTAGTTCAGGATCATCTCCCGGCTGACGGGGGCGATCCGGGCGACGCGGGACGCCGTGACCAGGGACGCCAGGCCGTATTCACGGGCGAGTCCGTTGCCGCCGAGGGTGTGCACGGCCTGATCCACGGCCTTCACGCAGGCCTCGCCCGCCGCGTACTTGGCCATGTTGGCGGCCTCGCCGGCGCCGATGTCGTCGCCGTCGTCGTACAGCCGGGCGGCCTTCTGCATCATCAGCCGGGCCAGTTCGAGTTCGATGTGGGCCTGGGCGAGAGGGTGGGCGATGGCCTGGTGGGCGCCGATGGGTTCCTTCCACACCTGCCGGGTCCTCGCGTAGTCGACGGCGCGGGCGAGCGCGTAGCGGCCCATGCCGATGCCGAACGCGGCGGTCATGATGCGTTCGGGGTTGAGTCCGGCGAACAACTGGAGCAGTCCGGCGTCCCCTCCCCCGCTCTCGGCTTCGCCCGAGTGGGAGACACCCCCTCCCACCAGCGCGTCGGCGGGCAGCCGTACGTCGTCCAAGACCAGTTCGAACTGCTTCTCCGCGGCCTGGAGTTCCATGTCGATGGGCGAGCGGCCGAAGCCGGGGGTGTCGCGCGGGACGATGAACAGGCAGGGCTTGAGGCGCCCGGTCCTGGCGTCCTCGGTGCGGCCGACGATCAGTGTGGCGTCGGCGATGTCCACGCCCGAGACGAAGACCTTGCGCCCGGTGAGCAGCCAGTCGGCGTCCGCTCCGGATCCGTCCCTGCGGGCGGTGGTGGTGATGCGGTGGGAGTTGGAACCGGCGTCGGGTTCGGTGATGCCGAAGGCCATGATGAGGCTGCCGTCGGCGAGGCCGGGGAGCCACTGCCGCTTCTGCTCGTCGGTGCCGAAGCGGGCGATCACCGTGCCGCAGATCGCCGGGGAGACGACCATCATCAGCAGTGGGCTACCGGCTGCCCCCAACTCCTCAAGCACGATGGAGAGTTCGGCCATGCCGCCGCCTCCGCCGCCGTACTCCTCGGGAAGGTTCACGCCGAGGTAGCCCGCCTTGGCGGCCTCGGCCCACAGTTCGCGGGGGTGGGAGCCGTCGCTCACGACGGACATCATGTAGTCGCGCCCGTACCGCTTTCCGAGGGCGGCGACGGCGGCGCGCAGGTCCCGGTGTTCGTCGGTTTCGAGAACGGTGCTCATCGCTTCGGTGCCTCCTGTGTGTCGGTGCCCGGTACGTGGGTGCTCGGCGCGTGCGTGCTCGGCGCGTGCGTGCTCGGCGCGTGCGTGCTCGGCGCGTGCGTGCTCGGCGCGTCGGTGCCGGGTACGTGGGTGCTCGGTACGTGGGTGCCGGGTGCGTGGGTGCTCGGGCTCGTATCGGTGTCCGGCGTCCGGCTGCCCGGGGTGGCGTCCGTGTCCCGTACGACGGCGAGCAGGGTGCCGACCTCGACCTGGAGTCCGGGGGTGGCATGGAACGCGGTGAGGGTGCCGGAGGCGGGGGCGAGGATGCGGTGTTCCATCTTCATCGCCTCCAGCCAGATCAGCGGCTGCCCGGCCTCGACCGCCTCCCCGGCCGCCAGTCCCTCCGCGACGCGGACGACGGTGCCGGGCATGGGGGCGAGCAGGGAGCCGGGTTCGGTGCGGTCGGCGGGGTCGGTGAAGCGGGGCAGGGCGGTGAGGGTGTACGAGCCGCCGGCGGTGTCGACGTACACCGTGCCGCGGTGGACGGCCCCCTCGTGCGGGCTCTCCCCGTACGCGCTGATGGTGAAGTGGCGCGTGACGTCCCCGGCTTCGAGGGTGACGCGGTCCGGGCGGGCGGCGATGACGCGCTCCCCGGTCGCGGGGACCGGGCCCGTGCGGCCGGTGCGGTAGACGGCCTCGTGCTCGGAGCCTTCGGGCTCGGCGCGGTAGCGCTTGACCTGGGGCCCGGAGGGGTTGTTGCGCCAGGCTCCGAAGCGGACCGGTCCCGGTCCTGGGCCCTCCCGGCGGGCGGCCTCGTCGGCGAGGGCGGCGGCCAGGGCGGCGAGGCGGAGTTCCGTCGGCTCGGCCGGCGCGGTGAGGGCCGTGAGGTGGCGGTCGTAGAAGCCGGTGTCGAGGCGGGCCGCGCGGAAGTCGGGGTGCCGCAGGGACCGTACGAGCAGGTCGCGGTTGGTGACCGGCCCGTGCACACGGGCGCGTTCCAGGGCGCGGGCGAGAAGGCGTACGGCCTGGTCGCGGGTGGGGGCGTGGGCGATGACCTTGGCGAGCATCGCGTCGTAGTGCACGCCGATCGTGTCGCCCCCGGTGTACCCGGTGTCCAGGCGGAGTCCGGGCTCGTCGGGTATCTCCAGGGCGAGCAGTGCGCCGGTCTGCGGCTGCCAGTCGCGGGCGGGGTCCTCGGCGTAGAGCCGGGCCTCGACGGCGTGCCCGTGCGGCTCGGGGGGTACGGCGCCGGGCAGGGGGCCGCCTTCCGCGACGCGCACTTGCAGGGCGACGAGGTCGACGCCGAACACGGCTTCCGTCACGGGGTGTTCGACCTGGAGGCGGGTGTTCATCTCCAGGAAGTACGGCCTGCCGTCGGGGGCGAGGAGGAACTCGACGGTGCCCGCGCCCCGGTAGCCCACCGCCCGCGCGGCGGCCGTGGCGGCCTCGTGCAGCCGGGTCCGCAGCGCGTCGTCGAGGCCGGGCGCGGGAGCCTCCTCGACGACCTTCTGATGGCGTCGCTGGAGCGAGCAGTCCCGCGTGCCGAGCGCCCAGACCCCGCCGTGCCCGTCGGCCATGATCTGCACCTCGACGTGCCGGCCGCGCTCCACGTACGGCTCCGCGAAGACCTCCCCGTCCCCGAACGCCGCCTGGGCCTCGGCCGCCGCCGCCTTCAACTCGCCCGGGAGCTCGACAAGTTCGCGTACGATCCGCATTCCGCGCCCGCCGCCGCCCGCCGCCGCCTTCAGCAGCAGCGGCAGATCGGCCTCGGTGGCGCGTTCCGGGTCGACGGCGGCGAGCAGCGGCACTCCCGCCCCGGCCATCAGCTCCTTGGCCCGGGTCTTGGAGGCCATCAGCTCGATGGCCTCGGGCGGCGGCCCCACCCATACGAGTCCGGCGTCCCGCACGGCCCGCGCGAAACCGGCGTTCTCGGAGAGGAAGCCGTAGCCGGGGTGGACGGCGTCGGCGCCCGCCGCGAGGGCGGCGCGTACGACCAGGTCACCGCGCAGATAGGTGTCGGCCGGGACCGCGCCCGGCAGCCGTACGGCGGTGTCCGCCTCCCGTACGTGCAGCGCGTCGGCGTCCGCGTCGGAATACACGGCGACGGTGGCGATACCGAGCGCCCGGCAGGTGCGGAAGATCCGGCAGGCGATCTCGCCCCGGTTGGCGACGAGCAGCGTCGAGATCGGCGCGGAAATCGGCGCGGGAGTGGGCTCGGAGGTCGGCGCGGCGACCGACCTGGCGGAGATCGACGTGGGGGCCGTCGGGGACATCGATGTTGACTTCTGCGTGGTCATCCCTGGCCTCACATCCGGAAGACGCCGAAGCCGCCGCGGGCGCCTTCGACCGGGGCGGTGTGGATCGCGGACAGGCACATCCCGAGGACGGTCCTGGTGTCGCGCGGGTCGATGACCCCGTCGTCGTACAGCCGCCCGGACAGGAACAGGGGCAGCGACTCCGACTCGATCTGCTGCTCCACCATGGCCCGCAGCCCGGCGTCGGCCTCCTCGTCGTACGGCCGCCCCTTCGCGGCGGCGGAGGCGCGGGCGACGATCGACAGCACCCCGGCGAGCTGCTGCGGCCCCATGACGGCGGACTTGCTGCCGGGCCAGGAGAACAGGAAGCGCGGGTCGTACGCGCGCCCGCACATGCCGTAGTGCCCGGCCCCGTACGAGGCGCCCATCAGCACGGACAGATGCGGCACCTTCGAGTTCGACACCGCGTTGATCATCATGGCGCCGTGCTTGATGATGCCGCCCTGTTCGTACTCCTTGCCGACCATGTAGCCGGTGGTGTTGTGCAGGAACAGCAGGGGGATGTCGCGCTGGTTGGCCAACTGGATGAACTGTGCCGCCTTCTGGGACTCCTCGCTGAACAGCACGCCCCGCGCGTTGGCGAGAATGCCGACCGGGTAGCCGTGGAGCGCGGCCCATCCGGTCACCAGGCTGGTCCCGTACAGCGGCTTGAACGCGTCGAAGTCGGAACCGTCGACGATCCGGGCGATGACCTCGTGCGGGTCGAAGGGCACCTTCAGGTCGCCGGGCACGATGCCGATCAGCTCGTCCTCGTCGTACTTCGGCGGCTCGGCCGGTCCCGGATCGGCGTGCGCCTTGCGCCAGTTGAGACGGGCGACGACGCGACGGGCCAGGCGCAGCGCGTCCCGCTCGTCGACGGCGAAGTGGTCGGCGAGCCCCGAGACGCGGGCGTGCATCTCGGCGCCGCCGAGCGACTCGTCGTCGCTCTCCTCGCCGGTCGCCATCTTCACCAGGGGCGGACCGCCGAGGAACACCTTGGAACGGTCCTTGATCATGACGGTGTGGTCGGACATGCCGGGGACGTACGCGCCGCCCGCCGTCGAGTTGCCGAAGACCACGGCCACGGTGGGGATGCCGGCCGCCGACAGCCGGGTGAGGTCGCGGAACAGCGCGCCGCCCGGGATGAAGATCTCCTTCTGCGAGGGCAGATCGGCCCCGCCCGACTCGACGAGACTGACGCAGGGCAGCCGGTTGGCGAAGGCGATCTCGTTGGCCCGCAGCGCCTTCTTCAGCGTCCACGGGTTGGAGGCGCCGCCGCGCACGGTCGGGTCGTTGGCGGTGATCAGGCACTCGACGCCCTCCACCACACCGATGCCGGTGACGAGCGAGGCTCCCACCGTGTAGTCGCTCCCCCAGGCGGCGAGCGGCGACAGCTCCAGGAACGGGGTGTCCGGGTCGATCAGCAGCTCGATCCGCTCGCGTGCGGTCGACTTGCCGCGCTTCCTGTGCCGTTCGACGTACTTCTCGCCGCCTCCCGCCCGCGCCTTGGCGTGCTCGGTGGCCAGTTCGTCGATTTTGGCGAGCATGGCCGCGCGGTTCGCGGCGTATTCGGGGCTCGCGGTGTCGAGCCCGGTGGGCAGGACGGTCATACGGTCACCTCCGGAGCGTGGGCGTCCTCCAACAGCTTTACGGGGACGGGGAGATGCCGGGATCGCAGCCACTCCCCCACCGCCTTGGCCTGCGGATCGAACCGGTGCTGCGCGGCGACGCCCTCGCCGAGCAGTCCGCGCACGACGAAGTTCAGCGCGCGGAGGTTGGGCAGGACGTGCCGCGTGACATCCAACTCGGCGCATTCCGGCAGCAGTTCCTTGAACCGTTCGACGGTCAGTTCGTGCGCCAGCCACCGCCAGGCGTCGTCACCGCGCACCCAGACCCCGACGTTCGCGTCGCCGCCCTTGTCCCCGCTGCGGGCGCCCGCGATCCGGCCGAGCGGGGCGGTACGGGTGGGGCCGGAAGGCAACGGCTCGGGCAGCGGAGGCGGTTCGGCGTCCCGGAGGGGCCGGGTGCGCACGGGCGGTTCCTGGTGCTCGCGGCGCCCGTCGGGGAGGACGGCGATGTGCGGGACCTCGTGGGCCGGTACGTAGCGCGCCTCGAAGACGCCGTACGGGCTGCCCCTCCCGGGGGGTGCGGTGACGTGGAAGCCGGGATAGCCGGCGAGGGCGAGCTCGACCGCGGCCCCGGAGACCGCGCGCCCGACGGCCTCCGGGTCCTGGTCGCGGACGACGAGCCGGAGCAGGGCGCTCGCGGTCTCCTCGGTGGCGGCGTCGGCCCGGTCGGTGCGCGCCAACTCCCAGCGCACCTCCCTCGGTTCGGCACGGGAGCGGGCCAGCGCGTCCGCGAACTGGTCCCGGACGAGCCGCGCCTTGGCCTCGATGTCGAGTCCGGTGAGAACGAAGACCACCTCGTTGCGCCAGCCTCCGAGCCGGTTGAGCCCGACCTTGAGGGTGGGCGGCGGCGCCTCGCCCCGCACCCCGGACAGCCGCACCCGGTCGGGCCCGTCCTGCGCGAGCCGTACGGTGTCGAGCCGGGCGGTGACGTCCGGCCCGGCATAGCGGGCGCCGCCGGTCTCGTACAGGAGTTGCGCGGTGACGGTGCCGATGTCGACGACGCCTCCCGTGCCGTCGTGCTTGGTGATGACGCAGCTGCCGTCGGCGTGGATCTCGGCAATGGGGAACCCGGGGCGGAGCAGGGAGTGCGCCCGGCCGCGCCCCCGTTCACGGTCGCGGCCTTGTTCGTGGCCGTGCTCGTGGTCGCGGCCGTGTTCGCGGTCGGGGCGTGGCCCGTGGTCGCGGCCCGGCCCGTCGTTACGGCCCGGCTCGTCGTCGCGGCCCGGCTCATCGTCGTGGAGGAAGTCGCGGAAGAAGGCGTAGTTCCCGCCGGTGGCCTGGGTGCCGCACTCCAGTACGTGCCCGGCGACGACGGCCCCGGCGAGCGCGTCGAGGTCGTCCGGCCCCCAGCCGAAGTGGGCGGCGGCGGGACCGGTGACAAGTGCGGCGTCGGTGACCCGCCCGGTGACGACGACATCGGCCCCGGCCCGCAGACAGGCGGCGATCCCGGCGCCGCCGAGGTATGCGTTGGCCGTGAGGTACCCGTCGGGGACGGGCAGGCTGTCCCCCTCCACATGGGCGACCCGCACCGGAACCCCGGCCTTCTCCGCCAACACCCTTATTTCGTGGGCGAGCCCGGCCGGATTGAGCCCTCCGGCGTTGGTGACGATCTTCACCCCGCGTTCGTGGGCGAGCCCGAGTCCCTCTTCGAGCTGGCGCAGAAAGGTGGTGGCGTATCCGCGCGCGGGGTCCTTGAGCCGGCCGCGGCCGAGGATGAGCATGGTCAGCTCGGCGAGGTAGTCGCCGGTGAGGACGTCGAGGGGACCGCCGGTGAGCATCTCGCGCAGGGCGTCGAAGCGGTCGCCGTAGAACCCGGAGGCGTTGCCGATCCGGAGTGGGGCCGTCATGCCCTCGGCCCGTGGGGGGCGGGGGCGGCGTCGGGCCCTTCGGAGTCGGCTTCGGCCCCTTCGGGCCGGGATGCGCGGTCGGCGGCGGGGGCGTCGGGCGACTCGGACCGGGGTGCGCGGCCGGCGCCCGGAGGTCCGGCGAACGCCTGGGCGATGTCGAGCCAACGGTCGGCGTCCGGGCCTGTGGCCCGTACGGCGAGGTCGTCCCGGTGGGCGCGCTGGGTGACCAGCAGACAGAAGTCGAGGAGCGGCCCGGTGATGCGCTGGGCGGCGTTCTCGGGGCCGTAGGCGATCAATTCACCGCCCGGGGCGTCGAGTTCGACCCGGAACTCCTCCTGGGGCACCGCGATCCCCCGTACCAGGTACGCGTAGTCCCGGGCTCGCACCCCGATCCGGGCCACATGCCGCAACCGGGCGGTCGGCGCCCTGGTCACCCCGAGCGCGTCGGCGACGTCCTGACCGTGCGCCCAGGTCTCCATGAGCCGGCCGGTCGCCATGGACGCCACGCTCATGGGCGGCCCGTACCAGGGGATCCGGGTCCCGGCCGGAGCCGTACGCAGCATCCGCTGCATCCGTTCCCGCCCGTCCCGCCACCGCGCGAGCAGCACATCCGGGGCGGCCTCCGCCACGATCGCCCGCGCGGCCACGTCCACGAAGGTGTCGGGTGCCTCCAGCGCCTTCGCCGCCTCGGCCGCGAAGGCGTCGGGATCGGTCGCGGCCAGCAACGCGACCCCGTCGGTCCAGGTGAGATGGGCGATCTGGTGGGCGATGCTCCAGCCGGGCGCGGGCGTCGGCGCGGCCCACTGCTCGGGGCTCAACCCCCGTACCATCTCGTCGAGTTCGCCGCTCTCGTCACGCAGATCGTCGATCACTGCTGCGACATCGGACACGGTGCGCTCCCCTCGGGGCGTGGCGGTGTGCCCAGGAGCATGACAGCGCGACCATAAACAAGCAAGCACGCTTGCATGATTTTCTGCCGCAGCTGATCCCGCTCCCGGGGCCCGACGACCCGCCGGGGGCCCTGTGACCAGCGGCGTCGTCAGCGGCGCATCGGGCGGGTGAGGTGATGCTGGACGCTGTCGCCGATCGCCGCGGCGAACTCCTCGTAGTCCATGGAGGCGAGGGGCTCCAGGCGCAGGATGTAGCGGGCCATGAACGCCCCGAGCCCCTGACTGTGCACGAGGGCGGCCCGCTCCTCGATGTCGGGGTCGTCGGGGAGGGCGGCCCTGAGCGCGGGGACGACCTGCCGGTCGAGGTACTTCTGAATGATCTGCGCCGCTTCCTCGTGCGTGGGCGCGGCCCGGTGCACCGCGGCGATACCGGGATTGGCCCCGCTCTCCCAGGGATCCAGCGCGGCCCTGGCGAACCGCATGCCCAACTCCTCGCGCGGGGCGCTGCCGAGATCCAGGTGGGCGAAGCCCGGCTCCAGCGTGAGAGCGAACAGTTCGCCCTTGCTCCCGTAGTAGCGGATCACCATGGCGGCGGTGACGCCCGCGTCGGCGGCGATGGACCGGATCGTCGCCCTGTCGTAGCCGTCGACGGCGAAGCGCTCCCGCGCCGCCCGCAGAATGGCCGCCCTCGTGGCGGCAGACCGTTCACCGAACCCCATGCCACGACCATATCAACCATCGTTTGCAAACACCCGTTGACAATCGTGGGAGAGGATGCATACGGTCGTTTGCAAACAGCCGTTTGCAAGAACGTCCACCGCTTCGACCGGAGGATCCGCCATGGATGCCACCCTGTCCCTGACCGAGCGCGACCGCCGCTGGCGGCTCGCCCGCGACCTGATGCGCGACGAGGGGCTCGACGCGCTGCTGGTGTACGGGGAGCACGAGATGGTGCAGCCCGCACCGCACGCGCACGACGCGTACTTCACCAACGACCGGCCCGGCACGATCGTGGTCTTCGCCCGGGACGCCGATCCCGTCGTCCTGGTCGGAACCCCCATGACCATCGGCGACCACATCGAGGCCCGCAGGCGCGGCGACGAGGTGTGGATCGCCCCGCAGAACATGCGCGTCGCCCGCCATCCGCAGGGGGTGCTCGCGGTGCTGCGCGAGCACGGGCTGGAGCGCGCGGCCATCGGTGTGATCGGCATGGACCCCGTGCCGCCGTGGCACTTCGTGCCGATCATGCCCCACGCCCTGATGGACGTCCTGACCGGCGAGCTCCCGCACGCCTCGTTCCGGGGCGTGTACCGGCCGTTCCTGCTCCGGGCGGCCCAGCAGTCGGCCGAGGAACTCGCCGTGCTCGCCCACGCGGCGCGGACCGGGGACGCCATGGCGGCGGCGATGCGCGAGGCCGCCGGTCCCGGTGTGCCGGAGAACGAGGTCTACGCCGCCGGAATGGCCGAGGCGTTCCGGCGCGGCTCGATCGCCCCTCCGATGATCTTCCAGGCGGGGAAGGGGACCGTCTCCTGGGGCCAGCCCGCCTGGGCCTACCGTCCGCAGCGGCCGCACGTCCTGGAGGACGGTGATGTCGTCCTCGCCGAGGTGTTCGCGTACGCGGGCATGAAGGAGACCCAGCACCAGGTCGCGATCGCCGTCGGGGACGTCCACCCGGACGCCCTGCGCGCGGAGCGGATCGCCCGTGACGCGTACGAGGCGGGGCTGGCGGCGCTGCGGCCGGGCAACGACTTCGGGGACCTGGTCCGCGCGATGTCCGCCCCGCTGGAGGAGGCCGGGGCCTGGAACGTCCACCCGCTCGTCCACCTCATCAACCCCTACGGGCCGGTCTGCGGCTGGGGCGCCGGGCTGCGCGCACAGGAGTACGCCCAGGACTACGGGCTCCTCGCGGAGATCCCCACGGTCGGCACGGAGATGCCTCTCCTGCCCGGGATGAGCTTCTCCTTCGAACCCAACTGCGTCGTCGGCCGGCACACCGTCAACCTCGGCGGCACCGTCGTCGTCGGCGAGAGCAGCCCGGTGGAACTGAGCCCCGCGACCGCGCGCCTGCTCCCCGCCTGAACCGGTCCGCCGTACGTCCCCGGCCGTCCCGTGGGCCCGCCCCGGCACCCGGTTCAGCCCGTGCCCCGTCCGGGTGCCGGGGCACGGGTACGGACGGGGCAGCTGTCAGGCGCGGCCGGGCGGCACGTCAGGCGCGGTCGAGGCGCGGCTTCCCGGCGCCCCGGGCCTGGCTTCGGACAGCGCCCATGCTCGCGCCGATGACGAGGGCGATGGCCAGGGCGTCCGTCGGGGCCAGGGCCTGGCCGAGGACGAGGAAGCCGGCCGTGGCCGCTATGGCCGGTTCCAGGCTCATGAGGATCGCGAAGGTGGGGGCGGGCAGGCGGCGCAGCGCCATGAGTTCGAGGGTGTACGGCAGCACGGAACTCAGCAGCGCGACCACCGCGCCCAGTCCCAGCGTGGACGGAACCAGAAGCTTCGAGCCGGACTCCAGGACGCCGAGGGGCAGGGTGAGGAGGGCGGCGACCGCCATGGACAGGGCCAGGCCGTCCGCCTGCGGGAAGCGTCGGCCGGTGCGGGCGCTGAAGACGATGTACGTGGCCCACATGGCACCGGCGCCCAGCGCGTACGCGGCGCCCACCGGGTCGAGACGGTCGAAGCCCCCGCCGCTCAGCAGCACGACACCGCCCAGCGCGAGCCCCGCCCACACCACGTTGACCAGGCGGCGCGACGCGATCACCGAGAGGGCGAGCGGGCCCAGCACCTCCAGGGTCACGGCCGCACCCAGCGGGATGCGGTCGGCCGCCTGGTAGAAGAGCGTGTTCATGCCGGCCATGGCCACGCCGAAGGCCAGGACGGTGCCCCAGTCGCCGCGGGAGTAACCGCGCAGCCTCGGGCGGCAGACGATCAGCATCGCGAGCGCGGCGACGCCCAGCCGCAGGGTGACCACCCCGAGCGCCCCGGCCCGGGGCATCAGCAGGACCGCCACCGAGGCGCCGAACTGGACGGAGAGGCCGCCCGCGACGACCAGGGCGATCGGGGCGAGCGCCGCCGCCCGGCCCGGAGCTCGGCCAAAACCCGGCGCACCGACGGAATCGCGTGCGCGGACGGAACCCGGTGCACTGTCGGCCATGGCCACCGCCCCCGGTACGGCGACGGCCGCCCCCCGTTCCGTCGCCGCCGCCTCTGCCGCCGCGCTCCGGTCGTTCACGTCCACCTGCGCTGTTCCTCCCGAGTCCGAGTCCGATGCCCGGACGCTCGATGTCCGGATGCTGGACGTCCGGACGCTCGGTGTTCCGATGTCGATGCCCGGATGCTCAGCGTCCAAATGCCCTTGAGTCCGTCGCCATCAGTGCATTCCGCTGAACCGCCCGATCGAACGTACTGCACCGGACCGAGCGGTTCCTCCCTCTTACGGTAGGTACCTCCGCGTGCCATGTGAAATGCGGGTTGGACTCCGGTTATGCTCCGCGCGCATGAGCCTTGGACCCAGCGATGACCCCCGCACCGGGGCCCCTCCGGACCGCAGGCGGGACCGCGGCATCGAGATCCGTCATCTGCGCGCCTTCCTCGCCGTCGCCGACGAGGGCAACGTCACGCGCGCCGCCGCCCGGCTGCGCCTCACCCAGCCCGCGGTCTCACGGACGCTCGCCGCCCTGGAACGGCGCCTCGGCGTCCGGCTCGTCGACCGGTCCACCCACCATCTGGTCCTCACCCCCGAGGGCGTCGCCTTCCGGGACCGGGCCGTCGCCGCGGTCGCCGCGTTCGACGAGGCACTCGGCCCCGGCGGGCCGCGCCTGAGGCCGCTGCGGGTCGGGCACGCCTGGTCCGCGTTCGGCCCATACACCACACCGCTGCTCCGGCGCTGGCAGGAGCGGTATCCGTCGACCCCGCTCGAACTGCTGCGGATCGACGACCGCACCGCCGGGCTCACCCGGGGCGAGGTCGACGCCGCGCTGCTGCGCGGACCGGTGGTGGCGCCCGGGCTCGTCACCGAGGTGCTGTTCGAGGAGCGCCGGGTGGCCGCCGTGGCGGCGGACGGCCCGCTCGCCGCCCGCGCCGTGCTCCGCCTCGCCGATCTCGCGGACGGCACCGTCGTCCTCAACCCCGTCTCCGGCACCACCGGTCTCGACCTGTGGCCGCCGGACGCCCGCCCCGCCGCGACCCTCACCGTCGCCAACACCGACGACTGGCTGACCGCCATCGCGGCGGGACGGGGCGTCGGGGTCTCCGCCGCCTCCACCGCCGAGATGCACCCGCACTCCGGCGTCGCCTACCGTCCGCTCGTCGACGCCCCGGCCCTCCCCGTCCTCCTCGCCCGGCGCGACGCCCCCGGCCACCCCTCGCTGCCGGACCTCCTCGCCCTCGCCCACGAGATCGTGCGCGGGGATGCCCGCCGCCGCGACCCCCGTGTCCGATGACCGAGAACGCCCTCACCGATGAGTACGGCCTGGCCCGACCGACCGTCCGCCGGGAGACCGGTGATCAGACCGACGGCCCTGCGGCCATTGCTCGGACGTTCTGTTCGGCCCAGATGGTCTTGCCGTGCGGGGTGGGGCGAGTACCCCAGTGTCCGGTGAGTTGGGCGACCAGGAGGAGGCCGCGGCCGTTCTCGTCGAGGACGCGGGCACGGCGCATGTGGGGGGCGGTGCTGCTGGTGTCGGAGACTTCGCAGATGAGGGTGTGGTCGTGGAACAGCAGCCTCAGCTGGATGGGAGGGCTTCCGTAGCGGATGGCGTTGGTGACGAGTTCGCTGACCACCAGCTCGGTGGTGAAGACGGCCTCGTCCAGTCCCCAGGCGGCCAGCTGGTCCGCGGCGTGCTGCCGGGCCGAGGCGACGGCGGAGGGCTCGGCGGGGATGTCCCAGCCGGCGACCTGGCCCGGTCCCAGGGCACGGGTACGGGCGAGGAGCAGGGCGATGTCGTCGTCGGACTGGGGCGGCAGCAGCGCGTCGAGCACGGTGTCGCAGACCTCGTCCAGCGAAGGAGCCGTCCGGGAGACGGCCGCACGCAGGGTGTCGATCCGTTCGTCGATGTCGTGGTTGCGGGACTCGACGAGGCCGTCGGTGTAGAAGGCGAGGAGGCTGCCTTCGGGCAGTTCGACCTCGGCGGTCTCGAACGGCAGGCTGCCCAGGCCCAGTGGCGGGCCGATGGGCATCTCAAGGAGTTCCGCTGTGCCGCCCGGCGGTACGACGACGGGCATGGGGTGGCCGGCGGCGGACAGGGTGCACCGGCGCGAGACCGGATCGTAGACCGCGTACATGCAGGTGGCGCCGACATCCCCGACGGTTTCGGCTTCGTCGTCCGAGCCCAGCCGGACGACGAGGTCGTCGAGGTGGGTGAGCAGTTCGTCGGGCGGCAGATCGATGTCGGCCAGGGTCCGCACCGCGGTACGCAGCCGGCCCATGGTCACGGACGCATGGAGACCGTGGCCCACGACGTCTCCGACGACCAGGGCCACCCGGGCACCGGAGAGCGGGATCACGTCGAACCAATCTCCGCCCACTCCGACCGAGCCCCCGGCAGGCAGGTAACGGAAGGCGACATCGACAGCCACGTGCTCGGGGAGCTCGCGCGGCAGCAGGCTGCGTTGCAGAGTGACGGAGGTCGTGCGCTCCCGGGTGAAACGGCGCGCGTTGTCGATACAGACGGCCGCCCTCGTCGTGATCTCCTCGGCCAGCAGTATGTCGTCCTGCTCGAAGGGCTCCGGGTGCTGGTGGCGGCTGAAGAATGCCACACCGAGCGTGATGCCGCGGGCACGAATCGGCGCGACCATCACCGAGTGCACCCCCTGTTCGCGCATCATCGCCGCCCACGCGGGGTCATGGGCGGCCCACCGGGCCATGAGCGGGTCGGTCGTGTCGTACGCGGAGGGACGGCCCGTGGAAAGGCACTGGACCGGAGGTGAGAAATCCGGGTAGGTGACCATGTACTCCCTCCGTGCCGGGGCTTCGACGGCCCCGGCGCACTGCACGGCGGTGCGGCGCATGCTGACAGGGCCGGTCAGCGGGCCCGGGCGCGGCTCCTCGCCGCCGTGGAGGAACGAGAGCAGGTCGACCGTCGCGCAGTCCGCGAGCCGGGGAACGGCCACGTCGGCCAGCTCCTGGGCGGTGCGGGCCACGTCCAGGGTCCTGCCGATGCGGGTGCCGGCCTCATTGATCAACAGCAGCCGCTGCCGGGCCCAGTACCGCTTGGTCATGTCATGCGCGGTGAAACACACCCCGTTCATCCGATGGGAACTGTCCACCACCGGGGCGACGCAGATCGACCAGGCGTGCTCACGGCTCTCTCCTGGTACGCGCAGATAGTTTTCCAGATAGACCCGTCGGCCGGTCTCCAGCACACGGCGCATGGCCCTCTCGTTCTTCTCCGCGTCCGGGTGCGGAACGATCTCCGACAGGCGCAGCCCGCGCATCTCGTCGTCCGTCATGGCGACCGCACGCTCCATCTCCGCGTTCGCACGCACCGACCGCAAGTCGGTGTCGTAGATCGCCAGAATGTACGGGGACTGGGCGAACGCCCGCTCCAACAGCACGTGCTCCCCGAGGGTGCACGCCTCGCGCGCCGGGGCGCAGACCACGAACCACTCGACAGCCCCGCCGTCCGTCATTCCGCGGTGCGCGAGCAGTCCCACCTCGACGCGGCCACCGTCGTGGTGCCGCAGTGTCACCCTTCCGTTCCAGCCGGAGCCGTCTGCGTTCCGGCCGGGCCCGTCGGCTCCGCACCGCTGAACCGCACCGCTGACGTCCTCCGCCAGCAGCCCCGCCGCAGGTCGCCCCACGACCTCGTCGGACCCGTAACCGAGCAGAAGCCGAGCATCCTCGCTCCACCCCGTCACGATGCCGCGATCATCGACCGTGGCCGTAGCGGTGAAGACGCCGCCGAGGTCGTCGGGCCTATCGCCGGGGGTGGCGGAGGGACGAATCATCGAGGCTCATCCCCTCTCGACGAGACCGCGGCACGGGAGAGCGACCAGTTGCCGAGCACCTCTCCGCTCCGGACCCGGCAGCTCGAAGCCCGTGCTCGCCCGTTGTCGTCTCCGCCGAGTGAGGTCGGCCGAGGGCCGGGCGGACGCGCCACACGGAACCAGCATATTGCTCCGACGGCCGGTCCGAAGGGTCAGCAGGGTGCGATCGAAGTCGGCAGGGTGCGTTCAAAGGAGGTGCCAGGCCGCAAGGGGGGTGTCCCTATCTGTTTCGTCAACCCCGGCGGGGGTGGTTTACGGGGGTTGGGCATGGCTTTCGGGAACGGCCCGCGAAGCAGGACGTTCCCGGTGGATCGGGTCGTCAGGCAGCCGGGTCGGGGTCGGGTTGGCGGCAGGGGGTGCACAGGCCGTCGCGGAACGCTTCGGGCCTTCCGGGGACGCCGCATTCGGTGCACTCGACCATCAGACGGCGCGCGGGAGTTCCCGGCGCTGCCGGGCCGGTGGTGGTGGGCAGGCGGGGCGGGAGTTTGTCGTGGAGGCGGCGGCGGACGAGGCCGAAGGGCGAGCCGACGGACGTGGGAAGCGCGGCGGTCAGGGCGTGTGTCAGGTAGTCGGCGTCCACACCACGTGCGAACCACTCGGCCGCCAGCTGTTCCAGTGCCGCGCAGTCCGCTGACGAGAGGGCCAGGCGGGCGTCGGTACGGCCGAGACGGGCCAGGGCGAGGAAGGCGGGCGAGGGCTGCCGGTCCATGGGCGCCCCTGACCCCGGCTGCGAATCCGGTTGTGGCTCTGCGGTGCGCTGTTGCGGTACCGACGGGGCAGGCGGCTGCTCCGGTACGGCGGGTGCGGTGGCCGCTCCTGATGCGCAGCGGCGTTCCTCCGCCGCGAGGTAGATGTTCCACCACTCGTTGTCGTGGGCGGTCCTCGACCAGTAGGTGCGGGTGACCCAGCGGACCCGGCCGTTGTCGTCGACGTTCTCGCACCGGACGTGGCGCAGGTGACCGGCCACGCTCAGCACCCGTAACGCGCTGCCGACGGCCATCTGTCCGTACGCCGGCAGGGTCCTGGCCAGCGACTTGATGTCCATCGCCCCGCCCTCGGGCAGCGCGTCGACGTAACCCGCGATGTGCCGCTCGCGTTCGGGCAGCAGCGCGAAGTCGTCCGCGTGGGGCGGGCGTTGTTCCGGAACGGATCGCTTGCCGTAACCGGTCCTGGCGTTCGGGTGAGGGTGCGAGTGGGGGCGCGGGGGTGCGGGCGTGCGCAGGGCACGAGCGACTTCGCGCCGCAAGTTGGTCACGATTGGTCATACTTGCTGGCCGTTACGGGTTGGGGAGGGCGGGGAGGTTTTACCAACCTCCCTTTCCAACCAACCGGTTGAACAACATCGCTCGAACCTCGAAGCTCGCGTCCCGGCTCTCGGAGCCCGAAGCTCAAGTCCCGGGTCCGCCCCTCTCTCCGTGCCCACGAAAGAGTGAACAGCCCCACCCCGAGGCTCGAAGCTCGGGGCTCGAAGCTCGGGGCTCGGGGCTCGGGCTCAGGGGTCACCCGACGGGCCTTCAGGAAGCACCCGGTTCCGGCCCCAGCCCCTCCGCCAGCACCTCCGCCATGTGGCGTGCCCGTACCCCGCCGCCCAGGTGCGCCAGTTGCGTGCGGCAGGAGAAGCCGTCCGCCAGGATCACCGTGCCGGGCCCGGCCTCCCGTACCGAGGGGAGCAGTTGCTCCTCCGCGCACGCCACCGACACCTCCCAGTGGCCTCGCTCGAAGCCGAAGTTCCCCGCGAGACCGCAGCAGCCGCCGCTCAACTCGCCGATCAGCCCGGCCCGTTCGCGCAGGCGGTGGTCCGCCTCGTCGCCCAGGACCGCGTGCTGGTGGCAGTGGGTCTGACCGGCGACCGGGCGGTCCAGGCGGGGTGGCTGCCAGTGCGGGGCGCACTCCTCCAGGTACTGGGCCAACGTCCTCACGGACGAAGCCAGTTCGGTGGCCCGCGGGTCGTCGGGGAGGAGTTCGGGCAGGTCGGTGCGGAGGGTGGCGGCGCAGCTCGGTTCGAGGACCACGATCGGGTCGCCCAGGACCGGGGTGACCCGGTCCAGCGTCCGGCGCATCACCGCACGCGCCCGGTCGAGCTGGCCGGTGGAGACATAGGTGAGGCCGCAGCACAGCCCGCGACCGGGCGTCAACGCGGTGCGCCCCGCCGACTCCAGGACGCGGACGGCCGCCCGGCCCACCTCGGGCGCGAAGTGTTCGGTGAACGTGTCCGGCCACAGGAGGGCCACCCGGTCGCTGGAGAGGATCACCGTCCCCCTGCCCGGGCGTCGCCGCAGCCACCGGCTGAACGTCTCGCGTGCCGGCACCGGGATGTCGCGCTCCGGAGCGATCCCGGCGACCCGCTTGGCCAGGGCGGCCAGCGGACGCACCCGGGCCAGGGCGTTCAGCGCGCCCGCGAACGGGGCCGCCAGGCGCAGCCACTGCGGCAGCCGGCCCATCGCGTAGTGCGCGGCCGGGCGCGGGCGACCCCGGTAGTGGTGGTGCAGGAACTCCGCCTTGTACGTGGCCATGTCGACGCCCACCGGGCAGTCGGTGCGGCAGCCCTTGCAGGCGAGGCAGAGGTCGAGCGCGTCGCGCACTTCCGTCGACCGCCAGCCGTCCGTGATCACCTCGCCCGCGAGCATCTCGTGCAGCAGCCGGGCCCGGCCCCGGGTGGAGTGGGCCTCCTCGCCGGTCACCCGGAACGACGGGCACATCACGGCCGTGCCCGCGGGCACGGCCGTACGGCACTTGGCGACGCCCACGCACCGGCGTACCGCCGCCGTGAAGTCGCCGCCGTCGTGCGGGTAGCCGAACGCGACGTCCACCGGGCGTCGCGGCAGCACGTCGAAGCGGAGGTTCTCGTCGAGCCGGGCGGGGCGGGCGAGAATGCCCGGGTTCATGCCGCCGTCCGGGTCCCAGATGTCCTTGAACCGGGTGAAGAGGTCGACCAGTTGGTCCCCGTACATGCGCGGGAGGAGTTCGGCGCGGGCCATGCCGTCGCCGTGTTCGCCGCTCAGCGAGCCGCCGTGCGCGACGACCAGGTCGGCGAGGTCGGTGGAGAAGCGGCGGTATCGGGCCACACCCTCGGGGGTCAGCAGGTCGAAGTCGATCCGCACGTGGACGCAGCCCTCGCCGAAGTGGCCGTACGGGGCGCCGCGCAGTCCGTGCTCGGCGAGCAGGGCGCGGAACGCGCGCAGGTACGGGCCGAGCCGGGCGGGCGGCACGGCGCAGTCCTCCCAGCCGGGCCATGCCTCGGTGCCGTCGGGCATGCGGGTGGCGGTGCCGGCGGCGTCCTCGCGGACGCGCCACAGGGCCCGTTGCCCGGCCGGGTCGGTGACCACCATGCCGTCCAGCGGGTCGGCGGACCGCAGGATCCGTTCGGCGTGGGCGCGGGCCTCGGCCGGGGTGGCGCCGCCGGTCTCGACGAAAAGCCAGGCGCCGCCGCGCGGGAGCCCGGCCGACGTCCGCACGAGGTCGGCGGCCCCCCGTACGAGATCGGCGGCCATGCCCTCCACGGTCAGCGGCCCGTACGGGAGGAGGCCGGGGGCGGCCTCGGCGGCCGCGGACTCGTCGGCGTAGCCGAGGACGGCGAGCGCGCGGGCCGCCGGTGCCTCGACGAGTCGTACGGTCGCCTCCGTCACCACGCCGAGCGTGCCCTCGCTGCCGCAGAACGCGCGGGCGAGGTCGGTGTCGCGTTCGGGCAGCAGCGCGTCCAGGGCGTAGCCGGAGATCCGGCGCGGGAGTTCGGGGAATCCGGTGCGCAGGAGCGCCAGGTTGGTGTCGATGAAGGCACGGAGCCCGTCGGGGAGTTCGGCGTCCCGGCCGCGGCCCGCCCGGAGGGTGGAGCCGCCGTAGCGGGCCGCGGTCAGGGTGTCCACGTTGTCGGCGGTGGTGCCCCAGGCGACCGAGTGCGCCCCGCAGGCATTGTTGCCGATCATGCCGCCGAGCGTGCAGCGGCCGTGCGTGGACGGGTCGGGGCCGAAGGTCAGGCCGTACGGGGCGGCCGCCGCGCGCAGCTCGTCCAGGACCACGCCCGGCTGGACGACCGCCGTACGGGAACCGGGGTCCAGCGCGACGATCCGCCGCATGTGGCGGGTGAGGTCGAGCACGACCCCGGTGCCGGTGGCCTGTCCGGCGATGGACGTCCCGCCGCCGCGCGGCACCACGGGCACCCGGTGCTCGCGGCAGACGGCCAGCGCGGCGGTCACGTCGTCGGCGTCGCGCGGGGCGACGACACCGAGCGGTACGCGGCGGTGGTTGGAGGCGTCCATCGTCGTCAGCGCCCGCGCGGTGGGGGTGAAGTCGACCTCTCCGCGGACCGCGGCGCGCAGGGCCCGGGCGAGCGCGTCGCGTTCCGCCGGTCGCAGGCCGTGACCCACCGGCTTCGCTTCGCGTCCCGTCGGTCGTGCGTCGTGATCCGTGCGCTTCGTTTCGCGATCCGCCGGGTCGGCGTCGTTCCCTGTCGGTCGTGCGTCGCGTCCCGTCGGTTCCTGGTGTGCGGCCATCGGCCCAGGATGCCGTCGGCGGGGCGCCCGCGCGCCCGGACCGCGCACGTTTCCCGCGAATGCCTCAACGCGACGGAACAAGCCGAAACAAGCCGGAGCAAGCCGAAACAAGCCATAACAAGCCAGAACGAGCAGGAACGGGCCAGAGCGAGCCGGAAGGAGACGAAATATGCCTGAAATGCTCCTGAACGCGCTGGAAACACGCCCGAACGCCCCCGAACGCAGCGGATTCACAGTCTGTCGCGCCTCCGACGCACAGCCGGACACGTCGCCCCATACGTAAACAGAGAAGGCCACAAGGCCTTCCCAAAGAGAGCGTCAATTCTCATATAGTGACCACGACTTATCTGGGAATAGTCAACTCCAGTTGTCGCCTGCCCCGAAGCCGCCCCGAACCGTCCCGATAAGCCCTGTTCGCCCCAAACACTCCGCCCGACCGGTCCGCCGGCCCGATCGTTCCGTCGGACCGCCCGGCCCGCCCGCCCCCGTCCGCCCCAAGGACTCCACTTGAGCGCCTCATCCCGGCCGACCGCACTGGCCCTGCTGATATCACTGGCCGTCACCGGTTCCCTGTGCCTGTGGGCGGTCGTCGCCGCCCCCGACTCGGTGCGGACTCCCCTGGCCTGGGGCGCGGGTGCCGCCGCCGTACTGCTGTCCACCGCCGTGGCCGCCACGGTCCACGCCCGTGCCGGCGCGAACCGGCTGCGGGCGCGTCTCGCGTCGGAGACCCAGCGGTTCACCGGCGAGATCAGCAGGCTGGTGTCCGCCTCGGCCGCCGAGGGCCAGCGGTTCACGGCCGAGACCGCCCGGATCAGGGCCGCCGCCGACGCCGAGTGCGCGCGGATCGCCGCGCAGGCCACCGCCGAGGCCGGACGGCTGGCTGCCGAGGTGGAACGGCTCGCCGCCCGCGCGTCCCGCAGCGAGAGCGAGCGTTCCGCCGCGATCGCCGCCTGCGCCAACGCCGCGGGCCGGATGCAGGCCCTGGCCACCAGCATGCTCGCCGACCTGCGCGAGATGGAGCACCGGCACTCCGCCGAGGACGTGCTCGGCGACCTGCTCCACCTGGACCACCGCACCGCCCAGGCGGGCCGCCTCGCCGACTCCATCGCCGTGCTGACCGGCGCCCGTTCCGGACGGCGCTGGGCCAAGCCGATCGTGATGGAGTCCATCCTGCGCGGCGCCATGGGCCGGATCAGCGGATACCAGCGGGTACGCCTCCACTCGACGAGCGATGTCGCGGTCTCCGGTCACGCCGCCGAGGGCGTCATGCACGCGCTCGCCGAACTCATCGACAACGCCGCCAACTTCTCGCCGCCCACGGCCGAGGTCCATGTGTACGTCGAGGAGGTTCCGGCCGGCATCGTCGTGACCGTCGAGGACAGCGGCCTGGTCATGAGCGATGTGCAGCTGCGCCGCGCCGAGCGCGCGGTGTCCGCCACCGACCAGGACCTGACGGGGCTCTCCGGCACCCGGCTCGGCCTCGCCGTCGTGGGCCGGCTGGCCCGCAAGCACGGTCTGACCGTTTCGTTCCGGCCGTCCGCGCGCGGCGGCACGGGCGCGCTGATGATGCTCCCGCAGGAGATCCTCACCCGGATCGCCGCCCCGGCCGCCGCCCCCGTCGCGTCCCAGGCCCCCGTCCAGGCCCCGGCCCGGACCGTCGCCCCCGCACCGGCCCCGGCCCCGGCCCCGGCCCCGGCCGCCGAACCGGAGCCCACGCACGCCCCGGCCGCCCCGGCCGGCCCCGACGACTTCCCCCGCCCGCGGACGACGGCGGCCCCCGCGCCCGCGGCCCCCGCCGTCGCCCCTGGCCCGGCCGCCGCCCCGGCGCCCGCCACGCCCGCGGCCTCCGCCGCGTCCGATACCACCGGCGGCCTCCCCCGGTTCGGCGAGAGCGGGCTCCCCCGGCGCCCCCGCGGCCGTACCCTCGCCGCCGCCGAGGCCCGCATCGCCGAGGCCCGCAGCCGCGCCGACGACGCCGGAGGCACCGACGCCACCGGCGAGACCACCCGGCCCCGTGCCGCCGACCCCAAGGAACAGGCAGCCCGCTTCAGCAGCTTCCGCCAGGCTGTCCGGCCCAACACCCCGCACCCGGAAGAAGGCAACACCCGATGACCGCGACCACCGACGAGAAGCTCAACTGGCTGCTGGAGGGGCTCCTGGAGCGCACCCCCGGCGCCCGCCACGCCCTCGTCCTGTCCAGGGACGGCCTCAAGCTGTGCCGTACCCCCGAGCTGACCGTCGACCAGGCCGACCAGCTGGCCGCGATCTCGGCCGGCATCCAGAGCCTCTCGCAGGGCGCGTCCGTCGAGTTCGGCGACGGCACCGGCGGTGTACGGTCCGCGATGACCGAGTTCTACGGCGGTGTGTTGTTCATCGTCGAGGCCGGGGCGGGCGCCCACCTCGCGGTCATCGCCTCCGACCAGGCGGACGTCGGCCTCGTCGGGCACAACATGAGCGAACTCGTCGAACAGCTCGGCGAGCATCTCAGCGCCCCGCCACGCTCCTCCGTCGCCAACACGGGCTCCGCCACCGGGACTCCCGGAGCGACGGGATCCACCTCCGTCGACGCGACCGCGACCGTATGAGCCGCCCCCGCCCCGGCCGGGACGACGCACCCGACCGGCTGTACACCCTCACCGGGGGCCGCAGCCGGTCCGACTCGGACATGTTCGACCTGGTGACCCTGGTGGTCTCCGAGTGCGAACCGACCCCCGGCATGCAGTCGGAGCACGCCACGATCCTGCGGATGTGCGCCCTGCCCACCGCCGTCGTCGAGATCGCTGCGGTCCTCGGACTGCCCGTCAGCATCGTCCGCATCCTGCTGTCCGATCTGCTGGCCACCGGCCGGATCAGCGCCCGCCACCCACGTACCGCCCGGGTCGCGGACCGGCTCCCCGACCCCGACATCCTGGAACAGGTGCTCGTTGGACTCCGCAACCTCTGACCGTGCCGCCCTGCGGGCGACCGCCGACAACGGACTGAAGATCGCCATCGTCGGCGGCTTCGGGGTGGGCAAGACCACCATGGTCCGCTCCGTCAGCGAGATCCGTCCGCTGAACACGGAAGAGACCATGACCAGCGCGGGCGAGGCCGTCGACCACCTCGACGGCGTCCACTCGAAGACGGCCACCACCGTGGCCTTCGACTTCGGCCGGATCACCCTGGACGAACGCTCCGTGCTGTACCTCTTCGGCGCCCCCGGTCAGGAACGCTTCTGGTTCCTGTGGGACAGGCTGTTCTCGGGCACGCTCGGCGCCGTCGTCCTCGTCGACACCCGCCGGCTCGCCGACTCCTGGTACGCGATCGACCGCCTGGAGCACCACGGCGCGCCGTTCATCGTCGCCTGCAACGACTTCGGCGGACCGCTCCACACCGAGCAGCAGATACGGGAGGCACTCGCCCTCTCCGACGACGTGCCCCTGGTGGAGTGCGACGCCCGCGACCGTTCGTCCAGCAAGTACGTACTGATCACGCTGGTCGAACACCTGCACACGCTGTCGCGGCGCCGCCTCGCCGCCGAGTCCTCCGCCGACCCGTCCGCCCTCCCTCCGGCGGGCGCGCCGGAGATGACCCCGGAGCCCACGTCGTGACCCAGCCCCCGGCGCCGTCCTCCGGCTGCCCCTTCTCCCAGGGCCGCGTACCGCTGTCCGGCCCCCGGTTCCAGACCGAACCGACCCGGCTGTACCGGGAGATGCGCCGCGACCACGGGTCGGTGGCGCCCGTCGTCCTCGACGGGGACGTCCCCGCCTGGCTGGTGCTCGGCTACCGCGAACTGCACCAGGTCACCGGCGACCCGGTGCTGTTCAGCCGCGACTCCGACCTGTGGAACCAGTGGGACCGCATCCCCGACGACTGGCCGCTGCTGCCGATGATCGGCCGCAAGCAGCCGTCGATCCTCTACACCGTCGGCCCCCGCCACACCCAGCGCGCCGCGATGATCAGCGACGCGCTGGAGGGGGTCGACCCGTTCTCGCTGAAGCGGTACGCGGAGGAGTTCGCCGACGGCCTCGTCGACCGGTTCTGCTCCACCGGCGGCACCGACATCATCGCCGACTACGCGATGCTGCTCCCGGCGCTCGTCCTGGCGAAGATCTACGGCTTCGCCGACACCATCGGCGCCGCGCTCGTCGGCTCGCTCAACGACATGATCGACGGCCGGGAACGGGCCCTGGCCGGGCAGCAGCACCTCGCCACGTCCATGTTCCAGCTGCTGGCGGACAAGCACGCCGCGCCCGGCGACGACGTAGCGACCCGGATGCTGGCCGACCCGGGCGGCTTCACCGACGAGGAGGTCGCCCAGGACCTCATGGTGATGATGGCCGCGGGACACCAGCCCACCGCCGACTGGATCGGCAACTCGCTGCGGCTGATGCTCACCGACGACCGCTTCGCCGCCTCCCTCTCGGGCGGCCGGCACAGCGTCGCCGAGGCCATGAACGAGGTGCTCTGGGAGGACACCCCGACCCAGAACGTAGCGGGCCGCTGGGCCTCGCGCGACACCCACCTCGGCGGACGCCACATCCAGGCCGGCGACATGCTGCTGCTGGGCATCGCCGCCGCCAACTACGACCCGCAGGTACGCACCGACGGCTCCGCGCTGACCGGTGGCAACAACGCGTTCCTCTCCTTCGGCCACGGCGAGCACCGCTGCCCGTTCCCGGCCCAGGAGACCGCCGAGGTCATCGCCCGCACCGGCATCGAGGTGCTGCTGGACCGGCTCCCCGACATCGACCTCGCCGTCCCGGCCGAACAGCTCACCCGCCGTCCGTCCCCCTGGCTGCGCGGCCTCACCGCCCTGCCCGTGACGTTCACGCCCACGCCCGCCATCGGTTCCCCGACCGGCACCGCCCTGGCGGCCGCCATCGGCCCCTTCACCGCATCAACCACCGGATCAGCCCCAGGATCAGCCACTGAAGCCGCCATCGGAGGCGCGAGATGACCCGGATCGTGCTCGACCCCTTCGTCACCGACCTCGACGGCGAGTCCGCCCGGCTGCGGGCCGCCGGTCCGCTCGCCGATGTGGAACTGCCGGGCGGGGTGCCCTGCTTCGCCGTCACCCACCACGCCGAGGCCCGGGAACTGCTCACCGACGGCCGCCTCGTGAAGGACATCAATGTCTGGAACGCCTGGCAGCGCGGCGAGATACCCCTGGACTGGCCGCTGATCGGCCTCGCCAACCCGGGCCGCTCCATGCTCACCGTCGACGGCGCGGACCACCGCCGGCTGCGCACCCTGGTCGCCCAGGCCCTGACCGTCAAGCGGGTGGAACGGCTGCGCCCCGGCATTGAGGCACTGACCGCGGCGAGCCTGGACCGGCTGGCCGCCCTGGCCGAGGACGGGCCGGTCGACCTGAAGGCGGAGTTCGCCTACCCGCTGCCGATGAACGTGATCAGCGAGCTCATGGGCGTCGACAGCGCCGACCACCCGCGGCTGAAGGGGCTGTTCGAGAAGTTCTTCTCGACGCAGACCCCGCCCGAGGAGGTCCCGCAGATGATGGCGGACCTCGGCGCGCTCTTCACGAAGATCGTCGACGGCAAGCGGGAGAACCCCGGCGACGACCTCACCAGCGCCCTGATCGCCGCGTCCGAGGACGGCGACCAGCTCACCGGCGAGGAGATCGTCAACACCCTCCAACTGATCATCGCGGCCGGTCACGAGACCACGATCAGCCTGATCGTCAACGCGGTCGTCGCGCTCCAGACCCACCCCGAGCAGCGCGCGCGGGTGCTGAAGGGCGAGGTGCCGTGGGAGAACGTGATCGAGGAGACGCTGCGCTGGTCCACGCCCACGTCCCACGTCCTGTTCCGGTTCGCCACCGAGGACGTCGAGGTGGGCGACCGGATCCTGCCGAAGGGCGAGGCGCTGATCGTCTCCTTCGGTGCGCTCGGCCGCGACGAGGGACAGCACGGACCGACGGCCGCTGACTTCGACATCACCCGCTCCCCCAACCGCCACATCGCGTTCGGCCACGGCCCGCACGTCTGCCCGGGCGCGGCGCTCTCCCGGCTGGAGGCGGGGGTGGCACTGCCCGCGCTGTACGAGAGGTTCCCGGACCTGGAGCTGGCCGTCCCCGCGTCCGAACTGCGCAACAAGCCGATCGTCACCCAGAACGACCTGTACGAGCTGCCGGTGCGCCTGGCCTGACGCGCCCGGTGCGCGGACCCCTGCACAGGTGCGCGGCCCAAGCGCAGGGGTCCGCGCACCGGGGTCCACGCACCGGAGCGGGTGTCTCATCCGACGGACATGGTCCTCGGAGCCTGCCATGAGGTACTACGCTCCGGTTCGTGGCCGATATCCAGATTCCCGCTGACATCAAGCCCGCCGACGGACGCTTCGGCGCCGGTCCTTCCAAGGTGCGGACGGAGGCGCTCGACGCCCTGGCCGCCACGGGTACGTCCCTGCTCGGTACGTCCCACCGCCAGGCCCCGGTGAAGAACCTGGTCGGCTCGGTCCGTCAGGGCGTGCGCGACCTCTTCTCGCTCCCCGAGGGCTACGAGGTGATCCTCGGCAACGGCGGCTCCACCGCCTTCTGGGACATCGCGACGCACGGTCTGATCGAGAACAAGTCCCAGCACCTGACCTTCGGCGAGTTCTCCTCGAAGTTCGCGAAGGCCGCCAAGCTCGCCCCGTGGCTGGCCGACCCGTCCGTGGTCGCCTCCGACCCGGGCACCCACCCGGAGCCGCGGGCCGAGGAGGGCGTGGACGTGTACGCGTTCACGCACAACGAGACCTCGACCGGTGTCGCCGCGCCGATCGAGCGCGTCGCGGGCGCCGACGAGGGCGCCCTGGTCCTGGTGGACGCCACCTCCGGCGCGGGCGGCCTGCCCATCGACATCACCGAGTCGGACGTCTACTACTTCGCCCCGCAGAAGTCCTTCGCCTCCGACGGCGGCCTGTGGATCGGCGTGTTCTCCCCGGCGGCCCTGGAGCGCGCCGCGCGCGTCCACGCGTCGGGCCGGCACATCCCGGAGTTCTTCAGCCTGCCCACGGCGATCGACAACTCCCTGAAGAACCAGACGTACAACACCCCGGCCCTGGCCACCCTCTTCCTCCTGAACGAGCAGCTGAACTGGCTGAACGGGCAGGGCGGCCTGGACTTCGCGGTCCGCCGCACGGCCGCCTCGTCCCGGCACCTGTACGGCTGGGCCGAGGAGTCCAAGTACGCGACGCCGTTCGTCTCCGACCCGGCCAAGCGCTCGCAGGTCATCGGCACGATCGACTTCTCGGACGAGATCGACGCCGCGGCCGTCGCCAAGGCACTGCGCGCCAACGGGATCGTCGACACCGAGCCGTACCGCAAGCTGGGCCGCAACCAGCTGCGCGTGGCGATGTTCCCGGCGATCGACCCGGCGGACGTCCAGGCGCTGACGGCCTGCATCGACTACGTGATCGAGAAGCTGTGACGGGCACGCGTACGCGCTCGTAGTCCCTCGACCGGCAAAGGTCCCCGCGCATCCGGCGTGCGCGGGGACCTTTGCCGTTCACCCGGCCGGATGGCGGGTCGCTTTCCGGGCCTGGGCGGCCGGGCCGTCCTACGATGACGGGCCTCGACATCATCCCTTCAGGAGGCCCGCAATGTCTGCAGCAGCAGTCGAGCACCCCTGTGACGGTGAACCCGAGCCCCTGCTCGACACGGCCAACAGCCTCATGGAGCAGCACCCGGGTTACCGTGTCGAGATCATCGGAGGCGTCATCACCGTGGCTCCGTCCCCGGACGGACCGCACGCCCGAGTGCTGACCAAAGTCATGCGCCCCTTCATCGCCAGCCGGTATCGATGACGGCGAGACCGAGGTCCTCCAGGGCATCGGCCTGTGGCTCCCCAGCGGCCCCGCGGACTACGCCATCCCCGACCTGGCCGTCGTCGACGCCGATTTCGACGAGCACATGGTCGAGAACAACTGCTACGACCCGGCCGTTTTCCGTCTCGTGCTGGAGGTCACCTCCAGCAACTACAACAACGACCTGCGCAACAAGGTCGCCGCGTACGCCGAGGCCAAGGTCCCGGTGTACGTGATCATCGACCGCAAGCACGGCCGGGTGCACGCCCTCACCGAGCCCATGGGGGGCGGGTACGACAGCCACCAGGTGTACGCCCCCGGGCAGTCCGCCCCGCTCCCGGATTCGATCGGTGCCCCGGTGGCCCTCGACGTGGACGACCTCATCCGGGCCGGCCGCGCCCGCGCCTGAACTCGGCCGCGCCCGGTCCCCGTCGGGCGCGCTCAGGCGCTCGCCGCGACCAGCACCTCCCGGAGCCGGGCGATGCCCGCCGTCCACGTCTCGTCGCCCTCCCAGAGCTCGCGCATCTCCGAGTTCTCGCCGAGCACCGTGTCGAGCGCCTTCACCGCGAGCGGGCGCAGGTCCGCCGGAAGCTCGGGCAGCGGCTTGTCGGGGCCGTACGCGGTGGTCACCGGCTCCCCTCCCGGGCACTGCGCACCGACCAGCGCCGCCGCCGCGACCGCTTCCGCCGCCTCGTCGCTGTCCAGGAAGTCCGTCGCGGCGGCGGCGATTTCCAGGGCCTTGCGGATCAGCGCCGGCCGTTCGGCCTCGCGGGCGTCGTCCAGACGCCCCGAGAAGTCCGCTGCGGAGTCGTTGCCGAAGTGACCGGAGTCCCAGGTGCCCATGGTGGTGTCCCCTCAATGCGAAACAGTGTCGGCTCAGTGCGAGACGAGGTGGGCCGGTGCGCCCCACCGGCGAGCGCCATCCTCACACCCGCCACTGACAACGGCCCTTCAGTGGGCTTCCCCGCCGGGCTCCCGGTTCCGGTCCGGGCTCCGTTCCCAGCGCCGTTCGCCGTCGTGCCACTCCGCGGTCGGCGCCAGCCCCGCCGCCGCGGCCACGGCGGCGGAGGCGGCGTGGTCCGGGTGGATGTGGGCGACGACGGTGCGCACGTCCTCCTCCGCCGCCGCCCGCGTCAGATGGGACACCAGCCCGACCGCGGCCTCCTTCGCGTACCCACGCCCCTGCCACGGCGTCCCGACCACCCAGGCGATCTCCGCCTCCGCGTCCCGGACGCGCACCGTTGCCTGCACGTATCCGGCCGACCGGTCCTCGTCCCGAACCCGCAGCACCCAGTTCCACCACCGCACCCCGGGGTCGGGCGAACCGGCGGTCTGCCGTTCGTAGCGGGCCCGCAGACCGTCGGCGGACTCCGGGGCGCCTCCGGTGTACGCGTACAGGGCCGGGTCGTCCAGCACCGCCGCCATCTCGTCCGCGTACGCGACCCGCAGCGGCAGGGCGTCGAGGCGTTCGGTGGAGAAGGGCGCGGGTTCCTGGTTCGTCATGGCGCCGGACCCTACCCGGGCCGGCCGACCCGTGCCCGGCGGGCCCCGGGGCGTCGACGCCCCCACCGACCACCCGCGATCCAGCGGCACCGCGGCTCGGCGGCTCAGCGGCTCAGTCGCTGGAAGCGCTGAACCGCCAGGGGCAGGAACACCGCGGTCAGCACCAGCGGCCACGCCACCGCCATCAGCAGGGCGTGTTCCTCGACCCAGGTGCCGCCGCTCGCCACCGGGTTGCCGAAGAGTTCGCGCGTCGCCGTGACCGTGGACGAGATCGGGTTCCAGGCGGCGACGGCGCCCAGCCAGCCCGGCATCAGGGACGGCGCGACCAGCGCACTGGAGATCATCGTGACCGGGAACGCGATCGCGTACAGCCCACCCGCCGACTCCGGGTCCGGGACCAGCAGCCCGAGCCAGACGCCGACCCAGATCAGGCTGAACCTGAGCAGCAGGAGCAGTCCGAACGCGCCCACGGCCGAGGCCGGTCCGTCGCCCGCGCGCCAGCCGATCGCCAGCGCGGTCGCCACGAGGATCGCCAGTTCGGCGGCGGCGACCAGCAGATCGGCGAGACCGCGTCCGGCACAGACCGCGGACGGCGCCATCGGCATGGACCGGAACCGGTCCACCACCCCCTTCCCGACGTCCGTCACCATGGCCACGGCGGTGTTCATGAAGCCCAGGGCCATGGTCGTGGCGAACATGCCCGGCATCAGGAACTCCCGGTAGTCGCCCCCGCCGGGAACCTTCATGGCGCTGCCGAAGACGTACCCGTACAGCAGCACGGAGAGGATCGGGAAGCCCAACTGCCAGACGATGGCGAGTGGTTGGCGCCGGTAGTGGGTGAGAGAGCGCCGGGCCACGTTCCAGCTGTCGGCCAGCGCCCAGTGGAGCCGGCCACGCGCGGGTCCCCACGCCCGCGGTTCGACGGCGGTCACGCCGCCACCTCCTCTTCCCCCGTGGTGCCGGTCCGGCGTCCGGGCCGCGGGCCGTTGGACCCCGGGCTCTCGGACACCGGGCCTTCGGACGCCGGACGTTCGGACGCCGGACGTTCGGACGCCGGACGTTCGGACGCCGGGCTTCCGGTCAGGGCGAGGAACACGTCGTCGAGGGTCGGACGACGCAGCCCGATGTCCTCCACCGCGATACCCGCGTCCTGGAGGGCCCTCACGACTTCGGTGAGCGCGGCGACCCGGTCGAGGACCCCGGTGTGCACCCGGCGGTCCGCTTCGTCGAGGACGACGGGGCCGGCACCGGCGGCCCGTCCCACGATCCCGGCGACCGCGGGCAGATCCGCCGCGTCACCCGCGACGACCTCGATCCGGTCACCGCCCACCCGGTTCTTCAGCCCGTCCGGGGTGTCGTCGGCGACGGCCCGGCCCCGGTCGATGACGGTGATGCGCGAGGCGAGCCGGTCGGCCTCCTCCAGATACTGCGTGGTGAGCAGCACCGTCGTACCGTTGGCCACCAACGCCCGTACGCTGTCCCAGACTTCACCTCTCCCCCGCGGATCGAGCCCCGTCGTCGGCTCGTCCAGGAACAGCACCTGGGGGGCGAGGATCATCGAGGCCGCGAGATCGAGGCGGCGCCGCATCCCGCCGCTGTATCCCCCGACCCCCTGGTCCGCGGCCCCGCCCAGGTCGAACCGGTCCAGCAGTTCCGCGGCGCGCCGCCGGGCCCGGTCGGCGCCCAGATGGAAGAGACGCCCGAACATCTCCAGGTTCTGCCGGCCGGTCAGGATCTCGTCGACGGCGGCGTACTGCCCGGCGAGCCCGATCCTCGCGCGGACTCGGCGGGGTTCGCGCGCCACGTCCAGTCCGGCGACCTCGGCACGTCCGCCGTCGAACCGCAGCAGCGTCGACAGCACGCGCACGGCGGTGGTCTTGCCCGCCCCGTTCGGCCCGAGCAGCCCGTGCACCGCGCCGCGTCCCACCGTCAGGTCGAAGCCGTCGAGCGCCCTCGCCTCCTCCTCGCCGCGCCCGCCTCCGCGCTGCCGCCGGTACCGCTTGGTGACCCCCTCGGCACGTACGGCATATCCGCTCGCACCCATGACACAACCCCCTTCGTCCGCTGAACCGCGCGACCGCATCGAGCAGCCGCGCACCCGGCGCCCCCGGAGAGGCACCGCCATTAGCTGCGTACGCTGTACCCGGATGAGAGTACATCGTACGCAGTTTCTGTCCAGCGGCTTACGCTGGAGCCATGGCTCAGAGGGATTCAGCGGGTGGGACGGACGGAACGACGGCCGGCAGCGGCGACATCGCACGCAGCCTGGAACTTCTCTGGGGCACCGGCGACCGACCCGCCCGCGGCCCCAGGCCTGCCCTCACCCTCGACCGGATCGTCACCGCCGCCGTGGAGATCGCCGACGCGGAGGGCCTGGCCGCCCTGTCGATGCGGCGGCTGGCCACCGATCTGGGCACGGGCACGATGTCGCTCTACCGCTACGTCCCCGGCAAGGCCGAACTGCTCGATCTGATGCTCGACCACGTCCTGGGCGAGCCATCGGCCGTCCCCGACGGCACGGCGGGGGACGAGCCCGCGGACTGGCGCGCCGCCCTCGGCGCCATGGCCCGCTCCTACCTGGAGCAACTGCGCCGCCACCCCTGGCTGCTCAAGGTCAATCAGGCACGCACGGTCCTCGGCCCCAACGCCGTGCGCGGTCTGGAGAGGGCCCTGGGCGGCATCAGGGGCATGGGGCTGTCCGACGCCGAGCTGATCTCCGTGATCATCACGGTCAACAGTTTCGTGGAGGGCATCGCCCGCGCCCGCCTCCACACCTCCGAGGTCTCCCGGGAGACCGGGCTGAGCGACGACGACTTCTGGGAGAACCAGCGCCCCTACCTGGAACGGGCCATGCTGAGCGGCGACTACCCGCTGATGGCGGCCCTCTCCGACGACGCGTTCGACCACGGGACCGACCACTTCGCGTTCGGCCTGCAACGGCTGATCGACGGTTTCGAGGTGCTCGTCGAACGACGGTCCGGGCAACGACGGTCCGGGGAGTGAGCCGGGCCGCCACCCGGACGGCCGGCTCGGGCCACGGCGCCGCTCCATGCGGTCAGCCCTGTCCGCGACGCCGCTTCATGAGGAAGAAGGCGGCCACGGCGACCAGCACTAGCACCCCGCTCAGGCTCATGCCCCCGGCGCCGCCGATGCCGTCCCCGGTGTCCCCGGCGGACGCCGACGAGTCCCCGCCCCGGGCCCCGTTCCCACCGCGGTCGGCGTCCTTCCCCAGGTCCACCCGCACCACGTCGCTGCGTTCCCCCTCCGAACCGAACATCAGCGCCGAGCCGTCCGCCGTGTACGTCACCGACTCGGCCTGCCGCTGGAACGGTGCCCGGACGGCGTGGTCGGCGCCGAGCCTGCCGCTTCGGAAGGCGTACGCGCGGGCGCTGAAGTACGAGCGCAGCACCAGTTCCCCGCCGTCCGGGGAGAACGCCCCGTCCGTCACCCACGGCACCTCGCCCACCCGCCGGAACACGTTGACGGAGCCGGTGGCGAGCCGGGCCGGACCCTCGTACAGCCCCCCGCCGTTCTCGTTCTTCGACGCGATGTAGACCCGTCCGGTCGTGGGGTGGACCATCAGCGCCTCCGCGTCGCGCGGGCCGTCCGCGTACTTCACGTCGAACTGGGTGGCGCGGACCGTGGTGTCCTTCAGCTCCTTCGGCTCCGGGAAGCGGTAGATCCAGACGTGGTCCCAGCTGCCGTTCAGGTTGTCGCCGATGTCCCCCACGTACAGGTTGCCGTCGGGTCCGAGCGAGACGGCCTCCACGTCGCGCGGCCGCCCGACGCCGCTCATGGTGATCGTCGCGACGGTCCTGCCGGTGCGGGAGTCGACGGCGTAGACGTACGGCCCGTCGTCGCTGTCGTTGTGCGTCCAGTAGACGCCCGGGTGGGCGCGGCTGGCGGCGAGACCGCTGGACTCGGTGATCCGGGGGTCCTCGATGGTGAAGCTCCGGTCGGCCCCGTCGCCGGACTCGGTGGCGGCCGCCCCGGCGGGGAGCGCCCCGGCGAACAGGAGCAGTGCGGCGGCTCCGGACACAGTCAGGTACGAACGCATGACACAAGTGTCCATCGTCACGCCGCCCCCGGACGGGCGATCGCCGCTGATCGACGATGATGACACCCATGCGTTTCACGTTTGTCGGCGATTCCATGACGATCGGGCGCGCCGGCGACTTCACCTGGCGCTACCGGATGTGGCAGCACCTCACGTCCGTCCTCGGCACCCCGTTTGCGATCGTCGGTCCGCGCGACGCGCTGTACGACACCGGGGCGGACGCCGCCGTCAGTCACGCGTACGCCGCGCCGGACTTCCCCGCCGGGGCGCGCGCCCATCTGGCCGGCTGGGGCGAGGGCTGGCTGCACATGGCCCCGGTGATCGCCGACACGGTCACCGCGCACCGCACGGACGTACTGCTGGTGTCGCTGGGCCTGATCGACCTCGGGTTCTACACCGACAGCGGCCAGACCGCCCTGAACGCACGGGAGTTCATCGCCGCGGCGCGCGCCGCGAACCCGCGCGTGAAGATGGTGCTGCTGCCCGTGATACCGAACGTACGGGCCGAGTCGGACGCCCCGTTCGCCGCCGAGTGCGACCGGTTCAACGAACTCCTGGCCAAGGCCGTGGCCGACCTCGACGACCCAATGTCCCCGATCCTGCTGGCCTCGCGCCCCACGGGGTACGACATCCACCGGGACACGTACGACGGAACGCATCCCGGCCCCACCGGCGAGCACAGGCTGGCGGCGGCGTTCGCCGACGCGATGCACCAGGCGTGGGGACTCGGCGGCCCCTACACGCCCCGGCCGTAGGCGACCGCCCGGCCGTCGAAGCCCCGCCCACCCGCCGGGTCCCCGCCCTTACCGTCAGCTCTCCGGCCGCCCCGCGGGCCGGGCCCTCACATGCATCCGTTCGCCCTGCGGACCGAACAGGCTGAGGAATTCGACCGGTTCGGGCCCGGCGCTGGCCCACGCGTGCGGGGTACGCGTGTCGAACTCGGCGACCTCACCGGCCGTCAGCACGAGATCGTGCTCGCCCAGCACCAGCCGCAGTCGTCCCGTCAGCACGTACACCCACTCGTATCCCTCGTGCACCCGCTGCTCCAGCGGCCCCGTCGCGCCGCGCCCGCCGGGGAGGATCTGCTTGTACGCGTGCAGCCCGCCGAGGTGCCGGGCCAGCGGCACGAAGGTCATGCCGTCCCGGGTGATGGGGCGGAAGCGGAGGCGGGGATCGCCGGTGGGCGGGGCGCCGACGAGTTCGTCGAGCGGGACCCCGTACGCCTTCGCCAACGGCAGCAGCAGTTCGAGGGTGGGTTTGCGGCCGCCGGACTCCAGCCGCGAGAGCGTGCTGACGGAGATGCCGGTGGTCTCGCTGATCTGGGCCAGGGTCGTGCCGCGCTCCTGGCGCAGGGCCCTCAGCCGGGGTCCGACGCCCGTCAGGACGGCCGAGATCTCGTCGTCCGTGCCCGCCTTGCGGTCGTCCGCCCGGCCGCCGTGCTCCTGATGGTTCCCGGTCCTGTGCCGCGCTCCGCGCGCCCGGTGTTCTCCGTCGTCCGCCATCCGCCCATTATTCGCCCGCCCGGTGACGGGTGACCGGCGGTCGGCGGGGCGGGCGGGCGGCCGGTCCGGCAGATGGGGCTGCCGGGGCAGGACAGCGGGGTCAGGACGGCAGGATCATGGTCAGCGAGAGCCTGGTCAGTTCGTCGGTCAGCCATTCGGCGTCGACCTGGCGGGGGCGGCGGCCGTGGTGGGCCATGAGTTCGTCCACCGCGTGGTTCAGCACCGTGACGGTCACGGCGTGGTCGCTCGGCACCGCTTCGCCCCGGCGCACGGCGCGCTCCGCCTCGGAGGTCAGGAACTCGATCCACATCGTCCGCCAGGTGGCGAGATGGTTGTCCACCTCCCGGCTGACCCCGAGCACCTCGACGAACGCCACCCGGGCCGCGCAGGGGTCCCCGGTGACCGCCTTCACATAGGCGTCGAACAGCAGCCGGACCCTCTCCCGTGTCGGGCAGTCCTCCATCCCCTCCGCCATGAGGGCGTTCTCGGCAGCGCGCAGTCCATGGGTCGCGACCTCGTCGTAGATCGCCATCAGGAGCACCTCGCGCGAGACGAACTCCTGCTGGAAGACGTGAACGGGCACCTTGGCCTGCTCGCACAGATCCTCGACGCTCGTGTGCGCGTACCCGTACGCGGCGAACAACTGGCGTCCGGCCCGCAGGAGTCGGTCCCGCGCGCCCTGTCCCTCCGTCTCCTGCCCGGCCGCCCCGCTCCGCTGGTTCGCCACGGCACCCATCATCGGTCCTCCTTCGTCGTCCGTACCGCTGCCCCCACACTCTTCCTGTTCCGCCCCGCCGGTGGGGTCTCCGCCACGCAGTGGGGCACGCGTGGGGCGGCACCTCATCAAGTCCGATCGCCCGACGAACCGTTGCCGCCACGGCGTCGGCCTCCCGGCCGCGAGGGTCCGCTCGTCCGCGCCGCGGCCCGCACCGCACCCGGTACGGGCGCCGCCGACACGCACTCACGACGGTGACTCTAACGACACTCTGAGTCACGCCGGAGTCCAATGGGCATATTCGGCGGGGGCGTGACGGCGCCCGGAGCGAGGGCTTCCGAAACCCGGGAGGTCGCCTCCGGCACGACGTCCGGACGCGGCACAAAGGGCCGGGGGGACACCGCCGGAAAAACACCGGCGGGCGGCGCCCGGACATGCCCTTCCACGCCTCTCCAGGCAAGCGACGACGCCCGAACCGACTGGCTTCGACCTGGGATTCGGCCCCTCCCGCCGGGGATCGCCGGAGGCCGGGCAGCGGCCTTCGCCGTCTTCTTCGGCGCTGGGTTCCCGCACCGGACGGTTCTACGATTCCCCCTTCCGGGCAGGAAAGGGGAGCGGAATCCGCATGGACCGGAACATTCGCACGACGGACGATGTCCTCGCGCTTCTTGACGACTTGGTCACGCCGGAGGCCGACCGGTGGACGGCCGACGCGGCGTCCTGGTGGGACGGCTTCTACACGGACCGGATGAAGCCGGTCCCGTTCTTCGTGGCGAAGCCCGACGAGAGCCTCGTCTCGTACACGGACCGCGGTCTGGTCCCCCCGGGCCGCGCCCTGGACCTGGGGTGCGGCCCGGGGCGCAACGCGCTGCACCTCGCGTCCCTGGGCTTCCGGGTCGACGCGGTGGACCTCTCCCCGGCGGCCCTCGCGTGGGCCGGGGAACGGGCCCGGGAGGCGGGGGCCGACATCCGGTTCCACCACGGTGACGCCTTCGCCCTCACGGCGGCCGAGGGGACCGGGCTCACCGGTCCGTACGACCTGATCCACGACTCCGGCTGCTTCCACCATCTGCCGCCGCACCGCCGGATCAGCTATCTCGCGCTCCTGGACCGCGTGCTGGCCCCGGGCGGGCATCTCGCGCTCACCTGCTTCGCGGCAGGTGAGCGGGGCATGGGGTCCGAACTTCCCGACGCCGCCTTCTACGACGGGGCGGGGCTGCGGGGCGGGCTGGCCTACACGCCCGAGTCGTTGCGCCGGATCTTCTCCGGCCTGACGGAGGTCGAGCTCCGCCGCATGAACGACGAACCGCCCGAGTCCCCGTCCTTCGGCGAGCCGTTCCTCTGGACGGCCCTGTTCCGCCGGGAGCCGACGGCCTGACGCCGCGTCCGCGGGCGGGGCGTGGGCCCACGGCGGATGTGCGGCCGGGCGAGCGGGGCGCCGTAGCGTGCGAGCAGGGGTGCTCGCACGGGCGGGGGCGTGAAGATGACGTCCGCGGCGCGTGCCACGACCTCCACATCGCTGCCGGGGGCCCACTCCGCCACGCGCGAGACCGCCGCGGCGACGGACCGCACGGTGCGCCTGGCCGTCGCCGCCCTCACGGGTCTCACCACCGATCCGCTCCCCCGATGAGCCGGGAGGCGGCTGGTCCCGCCGGTCCCGCGTCTCCGCCCGCCCCGCCGCCCGTCAGCGCTTCGGGCATTCCTCCAGGGACGGCCTGTTCGGCGCCGCCGCCCGGTCCCTCAGCGGATACAGATGCTTCTGGTAGAGCCGCTCCCACGTCCCGTCCGCCATGACCTTCGCGAGGGCGGAACACACCTCGCCCTTCAGCTCCTTCTCCTCGGGCTTCATCGCCACGCCGTAGCCCTCCGCTCCCCAACTGCTCGGGAGCTGCTTGAGACGGCCCGGGTCCTTCTTGACGAACCCGGCGACGATGACGTCGTCCGTGCTCACCGCGTAGACGTCCGACGCCGGATTCAGCAGGCGCTGCACGCACTCCTCGTATCCGTTCGGGCGCGAGGCCGTCATGTTGTACTTCTCCGCCGCGAGCCAGTCCACGTACGTCGATCCCCGGGCGGTGCACACCTCCAGGTCGTCGCGGATCAGATCGCTGGAGTCCTCGACCTTGTGCAGTTTCGACTTCCTGTTCACCAGGAAGCTCCGGTTCGCCACGTAGTACGGCCCGGCGAAGGCGACGCTGTACTCCGGCGGCTTCGCGTTCTTCCGCCCGTCGGTGATGCTGTACGTGGCGATGACCAGGTCCACCGTCCCGCTCTCCAGCAGGCTGCTCCGGTTCTCGGTGCTCACGGCTCTGAATTCGACGGCCTCGGGGGCGTAGCCCATGTCCCGCGCGATCGCGAGGGCCAGGTCGACCTCGTAGCCCCGGTACGTGCCGTTCGCCGTCCGCTCGCTGAGACCGGGCTGATCGGCCTTGACGCCGACCTTCAGGGTCCGGTGCGTGGTCCGGTACTGCTGCGCGGGCGCGCCCTTGCCCTCCCCGCCGCGCGCGTTCGTCTCCTCGCCCCGCCGGGAGAGGTCCACGGCGTACCAGCCGGCGCCGACCAGCAGGGCGGCGCACAGCACGGCGGCCAGGGCCCTGCGCCGGGTCCGTGCCCGGCCCGTGTCCGGTCCCTGGGCCGGGGCCGGGGCCCGGTCCGGGGTCCGGGGCCGGGCCGGGTCGGGCTCCTCCGGCGTCCGGGAACCCTCCGGGGACGGCCCCGGAGGCGGTGTCGGCGTCCCGTGCCGCGGGGGCGGCGGGGCCGGGTCCGGTGGAGAGACGGGGTCGGGGGACGGCGACGACGCGGTGTCCGGCCGGCGCACCGGGGAGGTGCCGGGCACGGACGTCCCCGGCGCCGGGGACTCGTGGACGACCGCCCGGAGCATCTTCTCCGCGTCCGCCGCGGAGAGCCGCTGCCGGGGGTCCTTGCGCAGCAGCTCCTCGACGACCGGGGTCAGTGGCCCGCCGTACGCCATGGGCGGTACCGGCGAGTCGCGCACCGCGATCAGGAACTCCACCAGGGACAGCCCGTCGAAGGGAGTCCTGCCCTCGACCATCTCGTACAGGGTGATGCCCAGGGCCCACAGGTCGGACGCGGGCGTCGCGGGCTGCGGCCGTCCCGACGCGTGGTCGAACAGCTCGGGTGCGAGGTACTTCACCGTCCCGACCAGCTCCCCCGACCGGGTGACCGGTACGGCCCCGTCGAAGGTCGCGATCCCGAAGTCGGCCAGGATCGCGAACTCGTCCGGTCGAAACAGGACGTTGTGCGGCTTGACGTCCCGGTGGACGACCCCCGCCTCGTGCACGGCCCGCAGCCCGCGCAGGATCTGCAGACCGATCCTGGCCGTCCGCCGTACCGTGAGCTGCTGTTCCGCGCGCAGCAGATCGGCCAGCGAGTGGGCGTTGAGCAGTTCCATCACGATCCAGACCTGGCTGTCCGTCTCGACCCGGTCGTGGACCGCGACCACGTTCTGGTGCTTGATCCGCGCGATGGCCTCCGCCTCGCGCCGCGCCCGCTGCAGGAACTGGGCCTGCTTGTCCGTCCCCACGGAGCCGCGGTCGAGCAGGCCCTTCACCGCGACGTTGCGGTTCAGGCGGGTGTCCAGGGCCTCCCAGACCTCGCCCATCCCGCCGTGCCCGAGTCTGCGGAGCAACTGGTAACGCGCGTCGATCACTTCGAGGGGCGCGGTCACCGTCTCCGGCGGTGGCTGGGTCTCCGGGCCGTCGTACGACCAGCCGTCGGCTCCGTCGCCGTGGCGCCTGTCGGATCCGTCGCCGTGGCGTCCGTCGCCCGTACCGCGATCCTCCGTACCGTCGCTGTGCATGCGACCCCCTGTGCGTTCCATGGATCAACCGCGCCTCAGATTAGACGCACCGTCATATCCCCGGCTCTCCTTCGTACTTGTCAATCGGTCATGTCGGCCCGGAGGTCAACGCACGGTCCAGATCCAGCCCAATGGGGTGAGCCCCAGACGCCGGGCGACGGACCGCGAGGCGTGGTTGTCCGAGGAGGTGCTGTAGAACAGCGTCTCCTTGTTGCGGCGTTCGCGCGCCGCCCAGGCGGCCACGACGGCGGGGGCGAGACGGCGGCCCCGGTGATCGGCGCGTCCCGTGCGGCGGCCCGGGACGGGGTCCGCGGCTCCGGCCGGGGGTGGCCGGCCCCGCCGGTCAGCGTTCGGCGAACCGCTCCCCGCACCTGCTGCAGAACACCGGCTCCGGGTCCGCCGAGAGTCGGCCGCACGCGGGGCAGACCAGGTCCAGCATGCAGGGCGCCTCGCCGCCCTCGTCCGCTGCCGGGCGCGCGGCGTACGGCCCGGCCGACTCCGCGACCGGCTCAGCACCCGGCTCCGCGACCGGGAACGGCGCCGAGGTCCCGGCCGGGGATGTGATCGTCAGTCCGGGGCGTCGGCGGTGGACGGTCAGATACGCCAGGCCGCCCAACCCGGCGACGAGCGCGCGGCGGGAGGTGCGGGGCAGCCAGAGGACGGTGGTCGGCGTCAGGTCCAGTTCCTCGCCCGCGACGACGGCCCGGCCGCCGCCCGCGACGACGACCAGGAGCACGTCCAGCACGTCCTCCTGATGCTCACCGACCTCCGCGCCCGCCGGGAGACGCACCAGATTGGCGTCCAGCTCCCGGCCCGGCTCGGCCAGTTGCCACAGCGCTCCGCGGTCGTCGGGCGCCGCGGCGGTCACCAGCTCGTCGAGTACGGCCAGTACCCGGGGTACGGAATTCACGGCGCTCAGGCTACGCCCCGCCCTACGATGTTCCCTTTGCCCGCCGGAGCCGAGGGAGCGACGACACCGTGGACCGCGAGCCCGATGAGAAGTACCCGCCGATCGAACCGTACGCGCACGGGATGCTCGATGTCGGCGAGGGCAACCACGTGTACTGGGAGGTGTGCGGCAACCCGGCCGGCAAACCCGCGGTCGTCGTGCACGGCGGCCCCGGTTCGGGGTGCACCGAGCAGGCCCGGCGGTGCTTCGACCCGGACCGGTATCGCGTCGTCCTCTTCGACCAGCGGGGCTGCGGCCGTTCCACCCCGCACGCGAGCGACCCCGCCACCGACATGCGGTACAACACGACCGACCGGCTGATCGCCGACATGGAGCGGCTGCGTCGGCACCTCGGGATCGACACCTGGCTGCTGTACGGCGGGTCGTGGGGTTCGACGCTGATCCTCGCGTACGCCGAGCAGCACCCGGAGCGGGTCTCCGAGATCGTGATCCCGGCGGTCACGACGACCCGGCGTTCCGAGATCGACTGGCTGTACCGGGGCGCCGGACAGATCTTCCCGGAGGCGTGGGACCGGTTCCGGGCCGGGGTGCCGGAGGTCGAGGGGAACGCCACGCCCGCCGTCCTCGCGGCCTACGCACGGCGCATGGAGAGCCCCGACCCCGGTGTACGGGAGCGGGCGACGGCCGACTGGTGTGCCTGGGAGGACGCGGTGGTCTCCCTGGAGCAGTACACCGGACCGCCCCCGTACAGCGGGCGCCCCGGCCGGGCGAGGCAGGCGCTGGTGCGGATCTGCTCGCACTACTTCTCCCACGGCGCCTGGCTGGAAGAGGGGGAGCTGATCCGGGAAGCGGGGCGGCTCGCGGGGATTCCGGGCGTGCTGGTGCACGGCCGTTTCGACCTGGGCGGACCGCTGATCACGGCATGGGAGTTGGCGAAGGCCTGGCCGGACGCCGAGCTCACCGTCATCGACGGGGCCGGACATCTGGGCGGTACGGCGACACGCCGCGCGGTGCTGGCGGCGCTGGACCGGTTCGCCGAGGCGAACTGACCGGCGCCGGACCGGTTCACCGGGCGGTGCCCACGACACGGCGGGCCCCGACCGTCGCGAGACCGGCGGCACGGGTCCTTCCGAAACCGGCTCACCGAACGGCATCGACCGCTCCGTACCGGTTTGCCGGGCGGTGAACGAAAGCGGAATTCATCGCATCCCGGGGCGTCACGGGCGGGGGCAGAGGTCCGGTCGTCGGAGCGGCATGGCAAGCTGTGTCCTCGCAGCACGCGCGCGACAGCACGCGACAGCACTCGTACCCCCCACTGGTCTCGTCATGAGCCAGTGCTGTCGCTGGACACACGCTGACGCGTTCATGTCCAACACCATCCCGTGGGGTACGACTTGAGATCGAAGAAGAGAATCTGGCTCACGGCCGCCCTGGCCACCACCGCCGTGGCAGGGGTCCTGGTCTTCGAGGGGGTCACGGGCGACTCCCCGGCGGACACCGACGCCAAGTCCGGGCCGGCCGGGCCGGATGTCCGCGCGACCGCGCTGAAGGTCGCCGACGACGGCACATCAGCCACCCTCGGCAAGCGGGACACCGCCCCCTTCAGCATGCTGGGCATCACCTGGACCGACCCGGCCGCGAAGGTCACCGGCGCCGTGGAGGTGCGGACCCGGTCCGCCGCCGACGGAACCTGGTCGTCCTGGCTGCCGCTCGGCACCGACGTGACCGGACGCGCGGAGACCGGCCGGGCCGGCGTGCGCGGGGGCACCGAGCCTCGCTGGGTCGGCCCGTCCAACGGTGTCGAGGCGCGGATCAACGCGGGCGGCAAGGTCTCCTCGAAGCTGCCCGCCGGACTGCGGCTGGACACCGTGGACCCGGGGCGGGGCACGCTGAACGCGGAGCCCGCCGCCTTCGCCGCCGACCTGCCCGGGGCGGAGGACCCCGCGGCCACCCCGACCACCGAACCGTCGGACCCGGTCACGCCCGAGCCGACCGCGCCCGACACCGGCACGGAGCCGTCCGGTGAGGCGACCCCGACCACGGATCCCACGCCCAGCGCCTCCGAACCGGCCGGTCAGACACCCACACCGACGGCGAGCACCAGCCCCTCGCCCTCCGCGAGTACGCCCCCGGCGCCGACGCTGCCGCCCGCCCCGCCGTCGACCGTGCCGAAGCCGCCGATCGTCTCGCGCGCCGGCTGGGGCGCCGACGAGTCGTTGAGCCCGGAGGCGCCCGAATACCTGAACGGCGTCAAGGCCGTCTTCGTCCACCACACCGCCGAGACGAACAACTACTCGTGCGCCGACTCCGCGGCCATCGTGCGCGGCCTGTACGCGTACCACGTCAAGGCCAACGGCTGGAAGGACCTCGGCTACAACTTCGTGGTCGACAAGTGCGGAACGGTCTTCGAGGGCCGCAAGGGCGGCGTCGACCGGCCGGTCTTCGGCGCGCACACCTACGGCTTCAACCGCGACACGGCCGGCATCGCCGTCATCGGCACCTACACGGATGCCGCCGCGCCCACCGCGGCCACCACCGCCGTGGCCCGGGTCGCCGCGTGGAAGCTCGGCCAGTACAAGGTCGACCCGGCGGGCACCACCACGCTCACGGCGGGGGCGACCGGCGGCAACTTCGCGGGCACCAAGTTCACCTCCGGCACGGCGTACACGTTCAACACCATCTCCGGTCACCGCGACGGCTTCAACACCCAGTGCCCCGGCACCAAGCTGTACGGGCAGCTGCCCGCGATCCGCTCCCTCGCCGCGGGCCCCGTCACCGGGCTGACCGTCAAGTCCGTGACCGGCGCCGGGCTCTCGGGCACGACGTACTACACCAAGTCCGCCGTCACCGTCGGCTGGTCGGCGTCGACCCCGAGCGTGTTCGTCTCCAAGTACGAGCTGCTGGTCGACGGCAAGTCCGTGGCCACCACCGCGGGCACCGCCACCTCCGCCAAGGCGACGCTCGCCGTCGGCACCCACAAGGTCCAGGTCCGCGCCACCCACCAGTCCGGCAAGGTCACCACGTCCGCCGCGGTCACCGTGGTCGCCGACCAGAGCGCGCCCTCCTTCGCCACCAAGCCGAACCTGGCGCTGCGCACCGGCACGGTGAACACCGCCGCCGTTCCGCTCACCCTGAAGTGGAAGGCCACGGACACCGCCGCGCTCAAGGAGGTCCGGCTCACCGCCCCGGTCGCCAAGACCTACGGGCCGACGACGACCAGCGCCTCGCACACCGCCAAGTCCGGCGCCGCCACCGCCTGGCCCATGACCGCGTACGACTGGGCGGGCAACACCGCCACCGCGTCGGTCTCCGGCACCCCGGTCATCCTCCAGGAGAGCTCGGGGCAGAAGACCGGGACGTGGACGACGAAGTCCTCGACCAGCTACCTCGGCGGCAAGTCGTACTCCAGCTCGTCCAAGGGCGCGTCCCTGAGCTGGACGTTCACCGGCCGCTCGGCCGCCCTGGTCGTCTCCAGGGCCGCCACCTCCGGCCAGGTGTACGTCTACGTGGACGGCGTGAAGACGTCCACGGTCGACCTGAAGTCCAGCAGCACCAAGTACCGCGACGCGCTGTGGACGAAGACCTGGTCCGGCAGTGCCAAGCACACCGTCAAGATCGTCGTCGTGGGCACGTCGGGCCGCCCGGCGATCACCACCGACGGGCTCGTCTACTTGAAGTAGCCGAACGGCCCCGATCCCGCACGGACCCGCGTCCCCTGCTCGCCGCCCCGGCACCCCGCCGGGGCGGCGAGCAGGCCGCGTCCCGGCCGCCCCTTCTTCGAGCGGACTCGAAGGCGTTGTCCCGGCATCCATGAAGTACCCACAGCCCGGACGCACCGGACTCGCGGTCGGCCGACTCGTCCTCGGCACGTCGGGCGCCGACGGCGAGGCCCGGCCCAACCACGACAAGGGCCGATCGGCGGCCCGCGCGACCGGGACCAGCTGGACTCGGCACTGCGGGCGCTGGAACTGGACCTTTCCGCGGAGGCAATGGCCTCGCCGGACGAGATCTTCCCAGGGCCGAGCCCGTCGCCGGAGGCGTTCGCCCGGTGACACCGGCCCAACAGGCCGTCCGGGTCTCTCCGACGGGCCGCCATTCCCGTGTCCGCGTCCACGTCCGCGTCCGTTCGCCGCACGGTGTCTCCCGGCTCCGCAGATGCTCAGGTCGAGTGGGCTTCGGCTCCCGGGTACTCGCGGGCCATCGCGAAGGCGCGGCCGGCGAAGCGCAGTGTGGGGGCGAACACACCCGAATCGCGGAGGTGTTCGGCCGCCTTGAGCGCCAGCCGCCACGCCATGAGGTTGTCCCGATAGCGGCCCTGTCTCAGCCGGAAGGGCTCCGAGATCCACGCCAGTTGCCAGACCAACGCGTGCCACCCCCGCTTCGCCGCGAGTGACTGGACATCCGCGATCATGCCGTGCTCGGCCTCGAACCACGCCAGTGCGCTCGCCGCGTCGTGGACCACGTCGGAGGGCCTGCCCGCCCGGGGGATCGGCAGCCCCATCGTCTCCCGGTGCGGACTGAGCAACCGGTCGGCCCGGTAGGCGGTATGGAGACAGAAGTCGGCCAAGCGCCTGAGCGCGCGGTCCCTGGCGACGGCCCCCAGCGTCATGCGACCCCGTTCCACCGCGAAGAGCCGGATGAGATCGTGCATGGCGTACCGCCCGGGGGCCTGCTGCTGCACCAGGTGGGCCTCGCCGAGCCGGTGCAGCAGCACACGCGTACGCGGCGAAGGCAGGCCCGCGAGGCTGGCGGCCGCGTCCAGGCTGATGTCGGAGCCCGGGGCCAGCCCGAGCAGATCGAACATCCTGGCCGCTTCCTGGTCGAGCGCCGAGCGGGAGGAGGCGAATACCGCGCGCAGATCGGTGGAGAGCTCGCCGGTGCCCAGTACGTCGAGCCGCGTCGCCTCGCTGTGGAGTTCCTTGGCGACCACCGCCAGCGGAAATTCGGGATGCGAGGCAGCTCTGGTCGCCAGAATGCCCAGGGCGAGCGGGAGGCCTGCGCTGTGCGAGAGTAACGCGGCAACGGCGTCCGTCTCGTCGTCGAGCCGAACGAAGCCCAACCGCTCGGCCAGCAGTCTACGCGCGTCCTCGTCCGCGAAAGCGCCCAAGGTGAGAGCACGCGTCCGCGAGGTGGTGTGCAGCCCCGCCAACGCGTTGCGGCTGGTGATCAGCGTGGTGCAGTGCGGACCACCGGGCAGTAAAGGGGCCACCTGTACCGTGTCACGAGCATTGTCCAGCACGATCAGCATGCGTTTTCCGGCGATCAGGGACCGGTACAGGCCCGTCTGTGCATGCACCCCGGCCGGAATCACGGCAGGCGGGACGCCCAGGGCGTCGAGCAGCCCCCGGAGAACCGCGGCCGGCGAGATCGGGTCCTCGGTGTGGTCGAATCCGCGCAGGTCGACATAGAGCTGCCCGTCGGGAAACCGGCTGAGGTGCCGGTATGCCCAACGTATCGCCAGCCAGGTCTTGCCGACCCCGCCCATGCCTCCGATCACTGCCACCACCGCGGCGTTCTCGGATTCCGGTCCCTCGCTGATCATCTCGTCCAGGACCGAGAGTTCGCGTTCACGGCCGACGAAGGGTGTCGGTAACGCCGGCAGCTGACGGGGGACCGTGGTGAGAACCTCCGGTTCGCGGCTGCTCGTGCCCTTCAGCGCCGGGGCTGCCGAGAGCACTTGACGGTGCAGTGCCTGGAGGTCGGGGTTCGGATCGATGCCGAGTTCGCCGACGAGCCGGTCACGGACCAACTCATAGGTTTCCAGCGCCTCCACCTGACGCCCCGCCTGGTAGAGAGCCGTCACCAGCTGCCCCGCGAGCCGTTCGTCCAGCGGCCGGAGCGCCATCAGGCTGCGGAGCTCCGGCAGGAGTTCCTCGCCCTCGCCCAGTCCGATCCGGATGTCGTTGTACTGCAACGCCGCGGCGACCCGCTCGGCATCCAGCCGGGTCCGGACGCTCTCGACCCACGCACCGGTCAGCCCGGAAAGGGCCTCGTCCTGCCACAGATCGAGCGCGGCGTGCAGGAGGTCGCCTGCTTCACCGTCGTCGTCAGCGGCCCGGGCAGCCTCGGTGAGGCGTCGGAAGCTGTGCACGTCGATACGCTCATGGCCGGCTTCCAGCACGTATCCGCCGGCATGCCGCACCACAGTCATTCCGGCCGCCTGCCCGCCCGGATCGCGCAGGGCAGTCCTGATGCGCGCCACATAGCTGTAGAGGGTGGAACGAACCGTACGGGGCGGTTCCTCGCCCCAGACCCGGTGTATCAACTGCTCGATGGGCACGACACGCCCCGCGTCCAGCAGCAGAACCGCCAGTACACACCGCTGCTTTGCCGAACCGAGATCAATCCGCTGCTCGCCCGAGTAGCCCACCACGGGGCCCAGCAACTGAAATCTCACGCGACCCCCTGCCGTCATCACGGGACCGAAGAGCCGCGACGCCTCCGCTGAAAAGATCATGGTAGGCCAGGAGCTTCTACCGGACCAGGGCACCGCAAACCCCGGAACGGTGCCCGCAGGATCTTGCAGGTTCCTTGAAGTCCGGTTCAAGGAACCTGCAAGAAAACGTCCTTGTCGGCATGACACCGTCCAACCGCGGTGAATCTCCGCCGCGCAGAAGGCACTCGTTCCACCAACCGAAGGTGAGGTTCCCCATGGGTACTGCCATGCTTCTGGAAAACGACGCCGAGACCATCGAGCTCAGCGAGCTGGATCTCGACATCCAGATCATCCCCGGTGCATCCGTCTCGGAGGACACCAAGCCCATGATGTCGATGGGCCAGGACTGCGGAACCGTCAACTGTTACCCGACGCAGAGCGGCGCCACCCACTCCTGCTCGCTCCTCTCCATGTGCAGGTCGTGCTGCTAGCAAGGTAATGGGAGGTCTCCTGCCGGCACTGCACACGCCCGGCAGGAGGCCCTTCTTGTCGGATGAAGCGCGTGAGGATGAGGAAATGGAACGGGAGAACAGCTACGCAGCCGGCGAACCCATCATGTGCCGGGTCTCCTCGCGATCCCGCGGGGACTTCGACTTCGTGAGTCCGGACGCACCCGGTGGTCCGGATGCGACAGACGACGAGTTGATTCAATACATCAGGCTGCTCATGAAGGACCCCGTCCTCCGAGAGGGCATCGCAGTCTCCAGCACCTCACTCCTCGAAACGGTCGAGCGCATCACCCATGGCTTCCCCGTGAAGCGGAAGAAGTTGATGAGTTCGGCTGTCTCCCTCACCCGTTACATGCTCCGTATGACCGGACGCACCACACCTTTCGGCCTGTTCGCAGGCATTACCAGAGCATCGGTTGATGTCACAGGGAGCGTCGGCCCGAAGGTCCCGGAGCGAAAGTCCGTCCGGCTGGACAGCGAATGGCTCCACAGAATGACCACGCAGTGGCTGGAGGATCCCGCGACGCGGCACCGTGTCACGGTCACGTTCAACAACCTGTGCTTCGTTCGCGGAAACCGCTTGATACTTCCGTACACCCGCTCCGGTGTCGGTGACGAGGCGTCCACCGGCGCATCGCGTCTCAGCGGCGAGTTTTCGGTCCGCCATACCGAGGCCGTCTCCTGGCTCCGGTCACGAACGCGTGAGGCGGTGGCCTACTCCTCGCTGCTGGCCGAGGCAGCCGAAAAGTTCGGCGAATCCGCTCTCGAAAAGATCGACAGCATGATGGCCGGGCTCATCCGGCATGAGCTGCTGCTGACGTCATTCGCCCCCGTGCATCCGAACGAGACGCCCCTGCGCAGCGCGATGACCGCGCTCGGCCCGGACTCCGCCGCAACACCTCGCATGGCCGCCGTCTCAGAATCCCTGGAGGCATACGCCGGTCTTGCCCCGGGAGACGGAATCGAGAGCTGGCAGAGCATGCTGGAACTCGTCCATTCCCTTGGGGACAGCAGCCGTCCACCCCTTCAGGTGGATCTGCTCTCCGGGCTGGCTATCACGCTGCCCCGATCCGTACTGGACGAAGCAGAAGCCTACGCGTCGGCGATGTGGTCCATCGCGCCGGAGAGCGCCCCCAACTCCCATTGGAACGAGTACCGGAACGCCTTTCTCGAAAAGTACGGGACGGGACGGTCCGTTCCCATGGAGAGACTCACCGATCCGCATGCAGGGCTCGGATTCCCGGCGACCTATCAGAACCCGGCCTCGCACCGGAACCTCACACACCAGCACCCCGACACGGACACCGATCGCGAAGAGAAACTGGCATCGCTGCTGCAGGAGGGCCTCGGCTCCGGCGCCCGGGAAATACGCCTCAGCCGTCAGGACGTCCTGGATCTGTCGGGAGACCGGCCCCCGCGCGTTCCCACCGCGATGGAACTGAGCTTCCAGGTGCTCGCGCGCGACCTGGAAGCACTCAACTCAGGGGCTTTCGAGCTCCTCGCGACGCCGCTGACCGGAAGCGTCACCGCGGGTGCCACGACCGGACGGTTCGCCGGTATCACCGGAAGCACGGACGAGCTGGCGAAGCTCATGGCGGCACCGGACCCCGACGCGATCACGGCCCAGGTGTTCTTCATGCCCAGAACACCCAGGTTCTTCAATCTCGTCCAGGTTCCGGCCATCGCACCGCACAAGATCCATCTGGGTACCTTCCATGATCCGGCGGATCCGTCGAACATCGACTGGCGCGACCTCTGTGTGGCGGACGACGGACACCGTATGCGTCTGTACTGGCAGAGGACCGGGCAGGAAGTCACCCCGGTTCTCCCGCACATGCTCAACGTGCGGGATCAGGCACCCAACATCGCGCGGTTCCTCGCCGAATTCCGGTACGGTGGCGAGCCCAAAATGTGGCAGCCCTGGGACTGGTCGGGCCAGGAGCATGCTCCACAGTTGCCACGTGTGCGCTTCGGAAGAACCGTGGCCTCACCTCTCCAGTGGAACGTCGACAGGAAACTCCTGCGCGCAGCCACCGCCCGGACATCCTGGAGAGCTTCGCTCGAAAACTGGCGGGAGAAATTCGACATACCCGACCGGATCAACGTCGCCACATACGACCGCGTGTACGGAATCGATCTCAACAACACCTTCCAACAGGAGATGCTGCGACGCGAGATCGTCAGGAATCCTGATACCAGGGTCACAGAGGACAGGAACTCCAGCCATCGGGAATTCGACTGGATCCATGGACGGAGCAACGAATTCATCGTCCCACTCCTGCCCCGGCAGGTGAAAAACAAGAAGCACTCACACTTCACCATGCCGACCGTGCTCGACGAGACCACTCATCTTCCCGGCGGCGAGTGGATCTTCGCGAAACTCTACTCCTCCGAATCCACCCAGAACGAACTCCTCTCCACCTTCGTGCCGGCGCTCGTACGGGACGTGGCCGATTCCATCGACCGATGGCACTTCATTCGCTATGCCGACCCGGACCCGCATCTGAGAATTCGCTTCCACGGCGCCCCCGAGAAGATCTGCCAGAAGGTCCTTCCCGCATTGTTCCGTCATGCACGGACGATGAAGAGTGCGGGACTGCTTCGGGACGTGCAACTGAGCTCGTACGAACCCGAGGTGTCGCGGTACGGCGGCCCGGAGGCGATCGTCCCGGCGGAGCAACTCTTCTGCATCGACAGCCAGTCGGCACTCGCGCAATTGCCCGCCGCCAACAAGGAGGTCCCGTCGGAGGTCCTCCTGGTCGCCAATTACGCGACCCTCCTGGAATCCCTGGGGGACTGGGACTGGTGCGCGTGGGCGGCGCATGTCGCGCCCAGGAGTCCCGGCCCGGTCTCCGTCCCGCGGCACTTCGTCGACATGGCCACCGGGCTCATACGTCCGGGCGGTACGGCCCAACAGCTCGCCGAGGTCACCGGTGTCGGTGCGCTCAAGCCCTTCTGGGAGAACTCCACGGTGGCGCAGGAATACGGGAATCATGTCCTCTGCGCCCGAAACGAGCTGCGTGACACGGATTCCCAGAACACGGCAATCCTCGGCCTGCTCCATATGCAGCACAACCGCCTGTTCGGCACGGACGCCCCACACGAGCGAAGGACCCTGTCGCTTCTGGAAAAAGCGTCACGCGCCCTGAGGGCCGCCCCGTAGCGAAGGAGAAGGAACGTGACTCGCACATATGCACCGGAAGCCCTCCACGTTTCCGACCTCATAGCCGAGAAGCTCGCGGATCCGGCCAGAGTGCACGATCAGGTATGGGTGCCCCAAGAGCTGCTCCCGGAGAGCCAGAAATGGTATCCGCTCTCGCTCGGTTCGGGATTTCCCGGAATTTCCCTCCTCTTCAGCAGCCGTATCGAGCGGGATCCCGGCAGTGCAGCATTCACGCATAAATACCTCGCGGAATCACTCGCCGCCCTCCACCGTACCGACCGAGTCAAGGGCCTGTACAACGATGTCAGCTCACTGGCGTTTGCCACCTGGATCGCACATCGCGCGACCGGTGGATACGTCCAGGCCGTCGAGAAACTCGACACACATGTCCGGTATGTTTCCAAAACCATGCTCTCCATGGCCGGCGGCGGCCCCTGCCAGAGTTTTCAGGACTTCGATGTGCTGTCCGGTCTGACCGGCATCGGGCGCTACTTGCTCATGCGGCAGGACGATATGCGCGAAGAACTTGAAGGCGTTCTCGCCGCCCTGGTCCGGATGGCGTCCGATGTGGAGCACGGCGGCTCGCGGGTGCCCGGGTACTGGTCGCTGGTGCCGCCGACCGCGGACCCGGACAGAGCTCTGCCCTTCGGTGCGGACGGCCATCTCAATCTGGGCCTGGCCCACGGGATCGCGGGCCCCCTGGCCCTGTTGTCCCTCTCGTGTTCGGCCGGCATCGTCGTCGAAGGACAGCGCGCGGCCACGGAGAGGCTCGTCGGGCTCCTCGACCACTGGAGCCTTCAGGACGAGCGCGGAGTCTTCTGGCCCGGGTGGGTGAGCTTCGACGAGTGGCGGGCCGGCGAAGTGGGCCCGTGGCGCAGGAAGCGTCCCTCGTGGTGCTACGGCTCGCCGGGGGTGTCACGTGCCCTGCAACTGGCCGGACGCGCACTCGACCGTCCGGACTGGTCGGACCTGGCGATCCGTTCGGTGGCCTCCCAGCTGAGCGTCCCCCCGTCCGACTGGGTCGTGCACGACGCCTCCGCCTGCCACGGCTGGGCCGGAGCTCTCCACCTGCTTCAGTTCTTCGAGGGGGACTGCCCGCAGGTGTCGCAGGTTCTCGACGACATCGTGGTCCGCATCGTCGAATCCTTCGATGCGGACAGTGCGTTCGGGCTGCGCTTCTCGGTGGAGGGGTCGGACGGAAAGGCGGACTTCCCCGGATTCCTCGACGGAGTCACGGGGGTGGGCCTGGCCCTGGAGTCGTACGCACGAGGAAACACGACGGCCATGGAATGGGGGACCGCTCTGCTCACTGTGTGACAGCCGTTCCGACTCACCGCCGCCTCCGCAGATTGGGACTCGTATGCCGTTCGACACGGCAGAGGTGCGACGAATCATCGCGCTCTTCGCTCCCTACAGATCACGTCTGTTCATCGTGGTCGGCCTCATCGTCATTGCTTCGTCGATCTCGCTGAGTTCCCCCTTCCTCATACGCGAGATACTCGATACCGCTATTCCACAGAAGCGCCCGGGACTGCTGTCGGCGCTGGCCGTCGGCATGCTCGCGGTCATCATGGTCACAGAATCCCTGCAGGTCTGGCAGGCATGGATATCCACCACCGTGGGGCAGCGGGTCATCAACGATCTGCGTGTGTCCGTCTACAGCCATCTGCACAGGCTCTCCCTGAGGTTCTTCATCAGGACACATGCCGGTGAGTTCCAGTCCCGGATAGCCAACGACATCGGCGGCGTGCAGTCGTTCGTGACGAACACCGCGGCTGCCGCCGTCACCTGTGTGACCACGCTGCTGGCGACCGCCGTGGCGATGTTCGTTCTCGACTGGCGGCTCGCCTGCATCTCCCTCGCCCTGCTTCCGGTCGTGGCCCTGGTGAGCCTGAGCGTCGGCAGAACACGCAGAAGGATCATGCAAAAGCGTCAGGAGAAGATGGCGTCCCTCACGTCGCATGTGGACGAATCGCTGTCCGTGGACGGCATCGTCCTCGGACGGACCATGGGCCGGTCCGCGGCCTTGGTCGAGAAGTTCTCCAGGCGCTCCTCCGAGCTGGCCGACCTCGACATCCGGTCAGCAGTGACAGGACGTTGGCGCATCGCTCAGCTGTCCATCGTCATGACGTCTCTTTCCGTGTTCCTCTACTGGGGCGCCGGGCTCGCTTCGGCGTACGGGAGCTCCTCCCTCTCGATCGGAACCCTCGTCGCCTTTGTGACCCTCCAGACCTCCTTGCTCGGGCCCACCATGTCGCTTGCGCAGCTCGGTGTCGAACTGCAGAGCAGCATGGCGCTGTTCACCAGGATCTTCGAGTATCTGGATCAGGAACCCGAGATCGAGGAGAAGCCGACGGCGCTGTCCGTGCCCAGGTCCGAGATCAGAGGATCCATCCGTCTGCACGATGTCGATTTCCGCTACTCCGCCGATGCCGAGCCGGCTCTCCGGGGGATCTCTCTGGACATCCCCGCCGGATCCCGTATCGCCATTGCGGGTGAGACGGGATCCGGGAAGTCGACCCTGGCCCGGTTGCTGGCCCGGCTGTACGACCCGACGCGCGGCAGGGTCACTCTGGACGACCAGGACCTGAGGGATCTGACGTTCGAAACGCTTTCGGACGCGGTCGCCGTCGTCTCGCAGGACCCGTGTCTCTTCCATGCGAGCATCGCCGAGAACCTGAGGATCGCCAAGCCCGACGCCGAGGGCCGGGAGCTGGTGGAGGCCTGCACGGCCGCCGGTATCCACGCCCGTATATCCGAGCTGCCGGACGGCTACGACACCACGGTCGGCGAGCGGGGCCACCATTTGTCCGGGGGTGAGAAGCAGCGGCTCTCGATCGCACGCGCACTGTTGCGTGACGCGCCGGTGCTGGTGTTCGACGAGGCGACCAGCGCCCTGGACAGCAGGACCGAGCACGACATCCAGCAGTCGCTCGACCGCGTGTCCGAGGGGCGCACGGTGATCACCATCGCCCACAGGCTCTCCACCATTCGCGACGCCGACCGTATCGCGGTGCTCCACCGAGGCCGTCTCGTGGAGTTCGGCGCGCACGACGAGCTGGTGGCGTCCGGTGGAAAGTACGCCGACCTGTGGACGCTCATGCAACGTGCGGAGCTCAACGCTTCCTGAGGGCTGTCCCGTCGGCCCTGGTGGGCGCGCGTGCGGCGGCCGACACGAGCGACGCGTACCGGATCGGGCCCGGGCCGCCGGGTGCCGGCCTCGTCAGGGGCCGACGGACGGCAGCCCCTCGGCCGGGCGGCGCTGCGGGACGGGGACGGTGGGGTACGCCTCCGGGCGCGGTACGGGGTGCACGGCCCGGCCGTCGGCGGCGGCCGCGGGCGTCACTGGCCGACGGCGGACGCCACGGCGACAACGACGAACATCAGTACGAGCACGGCCGCCATCACGCGGTTTCTGGTCTTCGGATCCACACTCCGAGCGTAACCGCCGCGCTCAGCGGCCCAGCGGCCAGGATGCGTGCACCTCGTACCGGGGCCGCTCGCCCGGCGCTCCGCCGCCCGGCAGGTTGCTGCGGACGAGGGCGACCTCGCCGACCTCCCACGGGGTGCCCTCGAAGCCCGCCAGGGCCTCGACGAACGGGCGCAGATCGGCGTCCGTGCCCCGGCTCCGCGCCAGGGTCAGATGCGCGCTGTAGCGGCGGTGCTCGTCCATCGGGACGCCGGAACGGCGCGCGGCGGCGTCCGCGCGTTCGGCGAGGAGCCGCAGGGTGTCGATCGCGCCCGCGGCGCCCGCCCACAGCGCCCGCCCGCCGAACCGCCCGGCGCCGTGGACGCGCAGCGTGAAGGGGTCGGTGCGGTGGGCGGCGCGGGCCAGGCGGGCGTGGAGCTCGGGCAGCAGCTCCTCGTCCACGTTCCCGAGGAAGGCGAGCGTGAAGTGCCAGCCGTCGGTGCCGGTCCAGCGCAGGCGGTCGGCACCGGGGAGCGCGTGCAGCGGGGCGACGGCACGGCGCAGTTCCCGCAGGGCGGAGTCGGGCGGCAGAACGGCGACGAAGAGTCTGAGGCTGCTCATGGCCCGAGTGTCGCACCGTACCGGCGCGTCCTGGTCTTCGTGCATGCCGTCGACCCGACCGGTACGACCGTCGACCCGGTTCCGGAACGGACGGCTTCCCGGCGACCGGCGCACGCACGGCGGCCCCGACCGGTGTCCACCGGGCGGGGCCGTACCACGTATGAAGGCCGCACCCACGCGCGTCGCGGGCGGCCGGGGCTCAGGCCGCCGCGGCCAGTTCCTCGCGGGACTCGCGGGGGACGAACCGCAGGTGCGGGCGGCCGGGACGCAGGTCGACCCGGATCCGGACACCGCCGACACGGGTCAGCATGAAGCCGACACCGAGCGCCGCCACCAGCGAGAGCGCGCCGCCGACGGCCATCCCGGTGCGGACCCCGTAGGCGTCGCTGATCCAGCCGACGATCGGGGCGCCCACCGGCGTACCACCGGCGAAGACCATCATGTACAGGCTCATGACCCGGCCGCGCATCTCCGGGTCGGCGGCCATCTGCACGCTCGTGTTCGCGCTGATGTTGGTCGTCAGGCCGATCATGCCGATCGGGACCAGCAGGAGCGCGAAGAGCCAGACGGACGGCGACAGGGAAGCGACGATCTCCAGCAGACCGAACGCGGTGCCCGCGGCCACCAGCATCCGCAGCCGGGAGGAGCCGCGGCGGGCGGCGAGCAGGGCGCCGACGAGGGAGCCGGCCGCCATGAGGATGTTGAAGAACGAGTACATCCCGGCGCCGCCGTGGAAGATCTCGTCCGCGAAGGCGGTGAGCCAGATCGGGAAGTTGAACCCGAACGTGCCGACGAAGCCGATCAGGACGATCGGCCAGATCAGCTCGGGGCGGCCCGAGACATACCGCAGGCCCTCGCGCAGCTGCCCCTTGGCGCGGGGCACGACGGTGGGCTTGTGCAGCTCGTGCGGGCGCATCATCATCAGGCCGACGAGCGGGGCGGCGAAGGACAGGCCGTTCAGCAGGAAGGCCCAGCCGCTGCCGACGGTGGTGATCAGGGCGCCGGCGACGGCGGGGCCGATGAGGCGGGCGGACTGGAAGTTCGCCGAGTTCAGGCTGACCGCGTTGCGCAACTGGTCGGGGCCGACCATCTCGGAGACGAACGACTGACGGGCCGGGTTGTCGACGACCGTCACCATCCCGAGCAGGAACGCGATGAGGTAGACGTGCCACACCTGGACGACCCCGGAGAGCGTGAGCGCCGCGAGGGCGATCCCGCACAGGCCGAGCGCCGCCTGGCTGGCGAGGAGGAGCTTGCGCTTCGGCACGCGGTCGGCGATGACTCCGCCGTACAGGCCGAAGAGGAGCATCGGGAGGAACTGGAGGGCCGTGGTGATGCCGACGGCGGCGGCGGATCCGGTGAGGCTCAGGACGAGCCAGTCCTGCGTGATGCGGGACATCCAGGTACCGGTGTTGGAGATCACGGCACCCGTGGCGAACAGGCGGTAGTTGCGGATCCTCAGCGACGAGAAGGTCCCGCCGCGCTTGCTCTCGTGGGTGGAAGTCGGTGCGGGGGCGGAGTCTGCTCCGGATCCCGTACTCAAAGGGGTTCGCCTCCTCGGGCGTATGCGATTCGCTGACTGACGGGCTGCGGCGGGGCCCGGCCGTGAGTCCGGCACGGCCGGCCGCCCGCTACAGGTGGGCGAGTTTCTCCAGCACGGGCGCCGCCTTGCGCAGCGTCTCCCACTCGTCCTCGTCCAGGCCCTCGGCAAGAGTGGTCAGCCAGGCGTTCCGCTTGGCGCGGCTCTCCTCGAGCATGGCCTCCGCCTGCTCGGTCTGGCTGACCATCTTCTGGCGACGGTCATCGGGGTGCGGCTCCAGTCTGACCAGTCCCTTGGCCTCCAGCAGCGCGACGATGCGGGTCATCGACGGGGGCTGCACATGCTCCTTGCGGGCCAGCTCACCGGGGGTGGCCGAACCGCAGCGGGCCAACGTGCCGAGCACCGACATCTCGGTGGGGCTCAGCGACTCGTCGACGCGCTGGTGCTTGAGGCGCCGGCCGAGCAGCATCACGGCGGAGCGAAGGGAGCTCACGGCGGCCGCACTGTCGCCGTCGTGGATCAGGTCAGGCATGTTTATTAGCGTAACTCATTACCTACCCTAAAGACCATTCGTGTGACGCGCATGCGTCCGAATCACCCAATCGCTCACCCGAACGAGTGAGTCGGATCCAGAAAGTGACGCGAAACGACCCGCTGGACCGTAACCCTGCTTGCCATGGGATCGACTGTGCTCAGCCTGCGGATAGACGGTGAGCTGCTCGACCGGCTCCGGCAGCACGCCGCCAGAAGCGGAATGAGCGTCCAGGACTATGTCGTCCGGACGCTCATTCGTGATGACTTCGACCAGCGCTTCAAGGCGGCCGTCGACGAGACGGAGAAGTTCTACGGATCGGAGGCGGCAGGGGCCGCGCGGACGGCGGGGATCCCGGGCGTCGGGGCGGAGAGAACCACGCGAGGCCCCGGGGCCGTATGACCCCGGGGCCTCGTGCCCCGCGCGGGCCCTTCCGGACCCCCCTCGGCTCAGGTGAGGCCGAGGGCCGGCATCGCGTAGTAGAAGACGAAGACCGCCGAGACCACGTACATGGCCGCCGGAACCTCGCGCCAGCGCCCCGCCGCCACGCGGAGCACGGTGAAGGCGATGAAGCCGATGCCGATGCCGTTGGTGATCGAGTACGTGAACGGCATCATCATCATGGCCAGGAAGGCCGGGATGGCGAGCGTGTAGTCGCTCCAGTCGATGTCCCGCACCGAGTTCGAGATGATCAGGAAGCCGACCGCCAGCAGCGCCGGGGTGGCCGCCTGCGCCGGGACCATGGTCGCCAGCGGTGTCAGGAACAGCGCCACCGTGAACAGCAGACCCGTCACGACGCTGGCCAGGCCGGTACGAGCGCCCTCGCCGACGCCGGCCGTGGACTCCACGAAGCAGGTCGAGGCGGACGAGGAGCTCGCGCCGCCCGCGGCGACCGCGATGCCGTCGACGAACAGGACCTTGTTGATGCCGGGGAAGTTGCCGTTCTCGTCGGTCAGCTTCGCCTCGTCGCCGACGCCGAGGATCGTGCCCATCGCATCGAAGAAGCAGGACAGCAGCACGGTGAAGACGAACAGGATGCCGGTGAGGAGGCCGACTTCGTGGAAGCCGCCGAACAGGTCGACCTGACCGAGCAGCCCGAAGTCCGGGGTGGCGACCGGGTTGCCCGGCCACTCCGGAACGGTCAGCCCCCACGCCTGGCCCGGCAGGCTCGCGATCGCGTTGATGATCAGCGCGACGACCGTCATCACGACGATGGAGATCAGGATGGCGCCCGGCACCTTGCGGACGAGCAGTGCCATGGTGAGCAGGGTGCCGACGGCGAAGACGAGGACGGGCCAGCCGTTGAGGTGGCCGTCGAGACCGAGCTGGAGCGGGACGGTGGTCTCCGCCTTGTCCTTGATGCGGGAGACGAAGCCCGAGTCGACCAGACCGATCAGCAGGATGAAGAGGCCGATGCCGATCGCGATGCCCTTGCGGAGCGAACCGGGCACGGCATGCATCACGCGTTCCCGCAGCCCCGTCGCCACCAGCAGCATCACCACGATGCCCGCGAGGACCACCATGCCCATCGCCTCGGGCCAGGTCATCCTGGGGGCGATCTGGAGCGCGACAACAGTGTTGACGCCGAGACCGGCCGCCAGCGCGATCGGCACATTGCCGATGACACCCATGAGGAGCGTGGAGAACGCCGCCGTGATCACGGTCGCGGTGACCAGCTGCCCATGGTTCAGGACGTTCTCGTTGATGTCCTTCGCGTTGCCGAGAATGATCGGGTTCAACACGATGATGTACGCCATTGCGAAGAACGTGGCGAAACCGCCACGAATTTCACGGGCGACCGACGACCCCCGCTCGGAGATCTTGAAGTAGCGGTCCAGGCGGCCGGACGGCTGAGGAACCGACGGCTGCGCGGAGTCGACCGGAGCGGTGGCCGAGGGGGACATGAATGACCTCAGTCGTACGTAGAGGGGAGCAAAAGTGGTGAGCTTTGGACGTTCACACGAATAATTCGAGTCAGCCGTAAGCAGATTCAGTATGAATACATAAGACGAAGATCGCTATCTCCGCGCGTAGACCCTTGGTGGCCCTGGGCCGCACCGCCCTGGAGGCACCCTCGCGCGCGCCGTTCCCGGAGGGCCGGTACGGGCCCGGGGCGGCCCCGCGCGCTCCCCATACACTGAGGTCATGGCGAAGTGGACACCGAAGCACGAGGCGCCCGAGCCCCTGGAGGGGCCCGTCGTCGCCACCATCACCGGCGGCACGATCCTCTGGTTCGTCCTCTTCCTGGTCCAGCTCCCCTTCTACGGCTGGTTCGACGACCACGGACACCTGTGGTGGCTGTGGACCTGCCTGGCCGGTGCGGGGCTCGGCCTGATCGGCATCTGGTACGTGCGGGGGCGCGACGCGGCGATCAAGCGGGCGGCGGCACGGGCGGCTTCGGACGGGGCGGCCGGAGCCGACGGGACCGCCGGGGACGCGAGCGGAGCGGCTCCGGGCTCCAAGGGCACGAGCAGCACGGCGGTGTGATCCGGCGGCCGGAACGGCCGCGCCCCGCGCCTGCGCCGGGCCCCTGTGAGCGGGCCCCACCCGCACCAGGGCCCTCACCAGCATCAGCGCACCACCCCGACAGGCGGGCCCGCACCCGTCGCGCATACGTCCCAGCCGCACCGGGAACCCCACCCGTACCAGGGGATTCCGTACCACCACGGGACCATCCCCCTCCTCCCCCGGTCTGATCTTCAGACCCCCAGTGGGAGAATCGGGCCTCCCACCCGTACCGTCGGAACCATGACGCAGCGGGTACCCCCTTCCTCCGGCGAGCAGCTCCCCGAGGCTCCCGGCTCCGACGGCCGCCCCGGCTCGGCCATGATCGACGCCGGGGCGGAGCTCGAACCGGTCCACCCGGTGGAACCGCCGGCCCCGGCCGTGAACACCCGCGGGCTGACGGCGGCCGAGGTGGCCGAGCGAATCGCCCGCGGCGAGGTCAACGACGTACCCGTGCGCTCGTCCCGGTCCGTCCGGGAGATTGTCCGCGCCAACGTCTTCACCCGGTTCAACCTGATCATCGGCGTGCTCTGGCTGATCATGCTGTTCGTGGCGCCGATCCAGGACAGCCTCTTCGGCTTCGTGATCATCGCCAACACCGGCATCGGCATCATCCAGGAGTGGCGGGCCAAGAAGACCCTGGACAGCCTCGCGGTCATCGGCGAGGCCAAACCCACCGTCCGACGCGACGGGGTCTCGGCCGAGATCTCCACCTCCGAGATCGTCCTCGGCGATCTCGTGGAGCTGAGCCCCGGCGACAAGGTCGTGGTGGACGGCACGGTCGTCGAGGCCGACGGGCTGGAGATCGACGAGTCGCTGCTGACCGGCGAGGCCGACCCGGTGCTCAAGCGCCCCGGCGACACCGTGATGTCCGGAAGCTTCGTCGTCGCGGGCGGCGGCTCGTTCGCCGCGACCAAGGTCGGACGCGAGGCGTACGCCGCGCAGCTCGCGGAGGAGGCGTCCCGCTTCACCCTCGTCCAGTCCGAGCTGCGCACCGGCATCTCCACCATCCTCAAGTACGTCACCTGGATGATGGTGCCGACCGCGATCGGGCTGGTCGTCAGCCAGCTGGTCGCGCAGGACAACAACCTCAAGGACTCGATCGCCCGGACCGTCGGCGGCATCGTCCCGATGATCCCGGAAGGGCTGGTGCTGCTCACCTCGGTCGCCTTCGCGATCGGTGTCGTACGGCTCGGCCGCAAGCAGTGCCTGGTCCAGGAGCTCCCCGCCATCGAGGGCCTGGCCCGCGTCGACGTCGTCTGCCTGGACAAGACCGGCACCCTCACCGAGGGCGGCATGGACGTCACCGAGGTGCGCACGCTGGGCGACGCGCAGGACGCGTACATCCACCGCGTGCTGGGGGCCCTCGGCGCATCCGACCCGCGGCCCAACGCCAGCCTCCAGGCCATCGTCGACGCCTACCCGGACGGCGAGGAGTGGCGGTGCACGCAGACGCTGCCGTTCTCCTCGGCCCGCAAGTACAGCGGGGCCGCGTTCGACGAGGGCCGCGGCCGGGCCTCCGCCTGGCTGCTCGGCGCCCCCGACGTGCTGCTGCCCGAGCGTGACCCGGCGCTGGACGAGATCGAGCAGCTCAACCAGCAGGGGCTGCGCGTGCTGCTGCTCGCCCGGGCACGGGGCGAGCTCCAGGGCCCGGACGCCGCCGTCGGCGCCGTACCGAGCGCGCTGGTCGTGCTGGAGCAGCGGCTGCGCCCGGATGCCGAGGAGACGCTGGCCTACTTCGCCGACCAGAACGTCGCCGCGAAGGTCATCTCCGGCGACAACGCCGTCTCCGTGGGCGCGGTCGCCGGGAAGCTGGGACTGCCGGGCGCCGAGAACACTCTGGACGCGCGCCGGATGCCCACCGACCCCGACGACATGGCCACGGCCATGGAGCAGAACGCGGTCTTCGGCCGGGTCACCCCGCAGCAGAAGCGGGACATGGTCGCGGCCCTCCAGTCCCGCGGCCACACCGTCGCGATGACCGGTGACGGCGTCAACGACGTGCTGGCCCTGAAGGACGCCGACATTGGCGTGTCCATGGGATCGGGCTCCGAGGCGACCCGGGCCGTCGCCCAGATCGTGCTGCTGAACAACAGCTTCGCGACGCTGCCGTCCGTGGTCGCCGAGGGCCGCCGGGTGATCGGCAACATCACCCGGGTCGCCACCCTGTTCCTGACCAAGACCGTCTACTCGGTGCTGCTGGCGATCCTGGTGGTCTGCTCCCAGGTCGACTACCCGTTCCTGCCGCGCCACCTGACCCTGCTGTCGACGCTCACCATCGGCGTACCGGCGTTCTTCCTGGCCCTGGCCCCCAACAAGGAACGCGCCCATCCGCACTTCGTGCGCCGGGTCATGCGGTACGCGATCCCGTCGGGCGTCATCGCGGCGGTCGCGACCTTCACGACGTACCTGATCGCCCGGAACCACTACACCGGCGCGGGCTCGCTGGAGGCGGAGACGAGCGCGGCGACGCTCACGCTGTTCCTGGTCTCGATGTGGGTCCTGGCGATCATCGCCCGCCCGTACACCTGGTGGCGGGTCTGTCTGGTGGCGGCGATGGGGCTGGCGTTCCTGATCGTGCTGGTGGTGCCGTGGCTCCAGGAGTTCTTCGCGCTGAAGCTGGTGGGAACGGTGATGCCCTGGACGGCGGTGGGCATCGCGGTGCTGGCCGCGACCGCCCTGGAGTTCACCTGGCGGCTGGTCGGCCGCCGCTTCCCGGCGTAGCGCCGCGTTCCCGCACTCCCGCGGGAACGCGTACGGGCCGTGCCCGGAGACGGTTTCCGTCTCCGGGCACGGCCCGTGGTGCTGAAGCGGAACAGGCCCGGAACCGACTCCGGGCGGGGGTACTAGTGCCGTGACCGGCAAGGTTTGCCCGGAAGGAGCGTCGTCCGGTGCTTCCCCAAGCTCTCAGCCTTGTTCGAGCAGGGGAGACCCCATTGATCGCAAGGCGGCCGAAAGCCCTCGTAGCGGGGCTACGTGGGGTCTCGGTCAACGCCGCGAGCGGGCGTGCCGGACGGTGCGACGGGGCAAACGTTGCCGGGAGCGGCACTAGCGCACGTCGACGAAGTCGCCCGCGGTCGTGAAGGCCGGGGTGGTGGACGTGCCGGCGAAGCTGTAGCGCCAGTAGCCGTCGACCGACGCCTTGACCGTGGTCTTCAGGTTGCCGATGCTGTTCGTCTTGATGGTCTTGATCGTGGTGTAGGTCTTGCTGTTCTTCTTGCGGAACTGGAGCTTCACCGGCTGGCCGGTGTAGCCCTGGTACTTGAAGGTCTCCCAGTTGGCCCGCGAGAGCTTGCCGGTGACCGTGATGGTCCTGCCCTTCTTGACCGGCTCGGGCGAGGCGTTGACCGTCAGCTTCGAGGCCCGCTGCACGCGCACCTTGCCGTAGGCCTGGTTGTCGGTGGCGCTGGCCTCGTCACCGGCGAGCACGGCCGCGGCGACCTTCCAGGTACCGGCCAGGGAGTTCTTGTACAGCTCCCAGCCCGGCTCGAAGGTGAAGGTCAGCTTGCACGTCGAGGTCGTGGTGTTGACCTTGGTGCACTTGGCCGCGTCCTCGTTCGGCACGACCGCCCCGTCGACGGAGTCCTCGGAGTACAGGTCCTTGCCGTGCCACAGGGCGACGAAGGCGTCGGAGATGCCGGAGGGGTGCGAGGCGGTGACCGAGACGGAGACCGTCTTGGAGGCGGTGGTGCCCAGGACGATGTCCTTGCCGCCGTTGACGACGACCTTGGAGATGACGGGATCCGACGTGGCCGCCGCCGTGCGCGCGGCCTTCGACGCGCCCTGCGGGGCGATGCCGAAGATCTCGGCGGCCGACGTCGGGATGTTCGGCACGTTCGCGGTGTCATCCGCGTGGGCGGCCGGGACGGCCAGAGCGGACAGGGCCAGGGCGCCGGAGACGGCGGCCACGGTGGCACGAATACGCATGTGTTTCCCCAGTGGAGAAAGGGCCCCGCGGGCACGTGGTGCGTCCCGGCAGGGCTCGTTCGTCATGAGCCTGATGACTCGACAGAGCAGACCTGTGAAAGATGTGAAGGGTTGTACGGCGAACGGGAAATTCTCTGCAAAGCAGGTTTGCACGCCGGATTCCGTCGTCCACGCGCCCCATGAACGACGGAATACGTCCGGACGGGGAATCGGCCCGTACGCACGCTTCGTCCGTGCGCGTGATCCGGCCGTATCCGGAATCGTCCTGCACGGCGTGGTCCGCCGGTACGCGCGCAGGTCCGCCCGTACGCGCGATCCGGCCGCCGCGCCCGCCGCGCGGCGGCCGGAGGTCAGTCGAACCAGCGGTCGCGGGCCAGTTCCTCGGTCCGGGACGGGTCCTCCAGCAGTGCCGCGACCTCGAAGCGGCGCGGCCACTGACCCGCCGCCCAGGCCAGCCCGGCCGCGACGCCCTCCAGCGTGGCGGCGTGCACGATGCCGTCGGGGGTACGGCGCCAGTCCAGTTCGACGCCGCCCGCACGCAGCTCGGCGTGCTCCACGTACGTGTCCGGGGTGCCGGGGCCGAGCAGGACCCGTACCGCCTCCGGTACGCGGTGCTCCTCGCCGTCCGTGGTCACCTCGGCCTCGACGCTGTCGCCGAGCCGCCGCACCTGGAGCAGTTCGGCCAGTTCGGCCGCGCGCGCCGGGGCGACCGGGAGCAGTGGCAGCCGGGCGGCCAGCGGCAGCAGGTCGGGGGCGTCGGCGATCACCGCGTCCGCCGCGTCGACGACCCGGACCTCGCCGTCGACGACGGCCCGCAGCTCGTCGGGCAGCGTGACCTGTTCGGGGTCCAGGTCGGCCAGCGCCGTGTACAGCGCGTGCAGTTGCACGGGGTCGACCTCGCGATCCTCGTCCGCGAGCCGGCCGAGGAGTTCGGCGGCGCCGCCCGGCTCGTCGAGGAGCGCGGACACGGACGTCCGCACCCCGAGGGCACGCAGCACCTGCGCGTCGTCGAAGCCGGTCGCGTCGGCGGAGTCGTACAGCCCGGCCAGTCGGGGGTCGCCGGAGGCCGCGCGCAGACCGGCCGGGCGGCGGCCGTCGAGCACCGGGTGATCGCGCAGCCACCAGGCGGTGTACGGGCGGACGGACCGCGTGGTGCCGTCGGGCAGCAGCACCCGCACCGGCTGGGTCAGCGCGTCCCGCAGCGGCGGCCGGGCGAGCATCGCGAGCGCCTGCGGCCAGGCGTCGTCGTCGACGAGGTCCAGGTCGCGGACGGCGACGAGCTCGGTGGCGACCGGCGGCACCGGCGTGTCGGGCATCTGGTCGAGGACGTCCTCGCACCACACGTCCACGGCGTCGAGCAGCCCGGGGTCGTCGGGTTCGGCGAAGTCGCCCTCGCGGGGCTCCAGTTCGTCCGGATCGAGGACGACGTCGGTGGCCCGCACGAGGGTGAAGCCGGCGAGCACCCCGCAGGCGGTGAGCGGCTGTTCTCCCCAGCGCTCGGCCAGTTCCTCGTCGCAGAGCGCGAGTTCGCCCTCCCGCATGATCGCGGCGAACGGGCTGCCGGGCAGCACGAGTTCACCGGCGGGCGCGAGTTCACCGTCCTCGTCGGGCAGGGCGAGCGCGCCGAGCCAGGGTTCGTCGCCGGGGGCCAGTTCGGCGTCGCGCACGAGGGCCAGGACGGTCTCGGCGAGTTCGTCCGCGCCGGGCGCGTCCTCGTCCCAGATCTCGCCCGCGTCCAGCGATCCGGCGACGGCGGCCCGCACCTGCGGGGTCGTCAGTACGGCCCGCGGGGTGGCGGGCAGGGCTCCGAGCTTCTCCAGCAGCGGGTGGGCGGCGTCCGGATGGGCGACCTTCAGCCCGAGCCGGGCGAGCCGGTCCAGGACCGGGGCGGTGAGCGCGTCGGGGAGCGGGAGGAGGACCTGGCGGGGGCCGATGGTGGTCCGGGGCGCGGCCGGGGTCCCGGCGTCCTGCTCCGTCGGCGCGCCGGCCGCCTCCCGCGCTCCCGCCAGCGGGACGGGCAGACCGGAGAGGCGATCGGGGTCGATGCCGGAGAGGCTGTCGTAGAGCCGCCGCCACCAGCCGGGATCGCGTTCCAGACCGGCGAGCCGGTCGATCGCCTCGGTCAGCGGGACGCGGGCGATGCCGAGGGTGCGCAGTTCGCTGCGGCGTTCCAGTCCGGCGGGCAGCAGGCACGGCAGGACCTCGGCGAGTACGCGCACGGTCTCGGCGCCGACCCCTTCCAGGACCTCGGCCTCGATGGGGCGCAGCGCGGTGCCGGCCGTCTCCCGGATGTCGTCGCGCTCGGTGTCCCAGGCGTCGTCCCACCGGTCCGTCGGCTCCGTCCGGTCCGCCTCGATGGTGGTCTCGCGCGGGGCGGCGGGCTCCAGGAAGGCGACGCGCGGCAGCCGCCCGAGGATGGCACCGCGCAGGGCGCCGTCCAGTTCGCCCTTGCCGAGCGGTCCGGGCACGAGGTCGATGGTGTCGACGGACACCGGCCGCCAGCCGGCGAGCAGTTCGGCGTACGCGTCGGCGGCGCGCTCCACCAGGAAGTCGGTGAGCGGGCCGGGCGCGGGGTGGCGGCGGGTGCTGTCGAGCGGCAGCGACGCGATGAGCAGCGCGGGAACGCCGAGGGGTTCGTCGGTGGGGGTCGGCGCGTGGACGACGGGGGCGGTGCGGGGGCGTACCGGGGCGCCCTCCGCGTCGACCGGGACGGCCCAGGTGACCGACCAGTGCGGGCGCAGCCGTTCCTCGCGGGGCCGGTCGGCGAGCAGGGCCGGTTCGACCGGGCCGTGGTGGGTGACGGTGCGCCAGCGGTGCGTGCCGTGCGCGGAGTCCTCGATGTGGGTGTACGGGCCCTGCCGGGTGCGGCGCAGCGTCCGTACGGCGTCCGGGGTTTCGATCACGATCTCGTCGAGGCCGCGCAGGGTGAGCAGCAGCGCGTCGTCCACGGCGGCGAGCAGCCTGGCGACGAGGTCCTCGGCGCCGCCGTCGCGCAGCGGGAGGACGACGACGGTGTCGTAGCCGTCGGGCGGGGTGCCCTCGGCGGGCAGCGGGAGCCGCAGCAGGGGTACGTGACCGTCGCGGCGGCGCAGTTCGTCGCCGAGGCCGGGGCTGGCGGTGGCGGCGCGGGCGGCCAGGTCGCGGGCCTCGGCGAGGGACCAGCGGACGCCGCCGTGCCGGCCGATCACGGCCGGCTCGTCGCTCACCGCGAGCACGGCGGCGAACCCGACGCCGAACCTGCCGACGGCGCCCTCGTGGCCCTCGCGCTTGGCGGAGGCGCGCAGCGTGGAGAGGGATTCCACGCCGGTGGCGTCGAGCGGGGCGCCGGTGTTCGCGGCGGCGAGCACGGCGGGGGCGTCCGGGGTCGCGGCGTGCAGGGTGAGGCGGAGCCGTCCGGGGACGTCCGCGCGGGCGGCGGCGTCGGCGGCGTTCTGCGCCAGTTCGACGACGAGCCGGTCGCGGTAGCCGCCGAGCGCGAGTTCCTCCTCGGCGTTGGCGTCCTCGCGGAACCGGGCGGGGCCGGCGCCCCACGCGTCGAGCACGCCGCGTCGCAGCCGCGCGGTACCGAACGGATCGGCTCCCTCGGTCCCATTCATGCTCACGCTCCGACTCCGCTCTGTTCTTTCCGGTCTTCCGGTCTCTACCGGTTGTTCCGGCCGTTCCGGTTGTTCGGGTCGTTCCGGTTGTCCGGGTTGCGCGTCACGGTGCCACCGGGCCTCCGGTGCCACCGAGCATCCCGTGCCGCCAGTGTGCGCCCGAAGGTACCGGCTCCTCGCGCCGGACGGGGCATCGCGACAGGGCATCGCGAACGGCGCCCGCGCGAAGGGGCCGCACCGCGGCCCGCCACGACCGGGAACGAGCACGCCGCGAGCGGACACGACCGGCAACGGGCCCGACGGGCCCGGAAACGAGCAGAACAGACACCACGGGCACGAACGCGACCGGGTACGGGCACGCCGGGCACGCCCGTCCGACGAGGGACCGGGGACGCCCGCGCGACGCCTCCCGCAGGAACAGCTGTGCGCACTCCCTCGCGGGTGCGACCGGGGCAGGGAGGACAGGGGCCCACCCGTCGGTGCCGTCAGGCACGTCGGTGCCGTCAGGCACGTCGGTGCCGTCAGGCACGTCGGTGCCGTCAGGCACGTCGGTGCCGTCAGGCACGTCGGTGCCGTCAGGCACGTCGC